>NZ_JBVIVP010000023.1:0-136405 GCF_055595445.1 Streptomyces sp. NPDC040432
GCCCAACCCGTCCCGTCCGCACCCTCCGCGAACGACTTGCACCGACCATCCGCGGCAAGACCACGCTGACGACTGAAATCGATGAACGTCTCCGGTGTCGCCATGATCGCCACACCACCGGCGAGCGCCATGTCGCACTCACCCTGCCGCAACGCCTGAATCGCCCAGTGCAACGCCACCAACGACGACGAGCACGCCGTGTCCACCGTCACCGCCGGACCCTCAAGCCCGAAGGTGTAGGCGATGCGTCCGGAGGCGATGCTGCCCGCGTTGCCGGTGCCGAGGTAGCCCTCGACTCCCTCGGGTAGTTCGTCGGCACCGCCGGCGCCGTCGCCCATGCCTATTCCGGTGACGTAGTCGTGGTACATGACGCCGGCGAAGACACCGGTGCGGCTGCCACGCATCGAGGTCGGGTCGATACCCGCCCGCTCGAACGCCTCCCACGAGGTCTCCAACAGCAACCGCTGCTGCGGATCCATCGCAAGAGCCTCACGCGGCGAAATACCGAAGAACGCCGGATCGAACTCCGCCGCATCATGCAGGAACCCGCCCTCACGCGTGTACGACGTACCCGCATGATCCGGATCCGGGTGATACAGCCCTTCCACGTTCCAACCACGATCCGTCGGGAACCCGGTAATACCGTCCCCACCCGACGACACCAACTGCCACAGATCCTCCGGCGTCCGCACCCCACCCGGGAAACGGCACCCCATACCCACGATCACGATCGGATCGTCGGCGACGCCCACGGAGTTCCGTACTGGTGTCCGCAGGCCGTGCTCACCTCGCGGACCGGAAGCATCGGTCACAGCGAGTTCGTCCAGCAGGTGGCGGGCCAGAGCGTGCGGCGTCGGGTAGTCGAAGATCAGCGTCGGCGGGAGCCGCAGACCGGTCTCCGCCTTCAGAACGTTGCGCAGCTCCACAGCCGTCAGCGAGTCGAAGCCCAGGTCCCGGAAGGCACGCTCGGCGTCGACCGCCTCGGCACCCCCATGACCCAGAACGGCCGCCACACGACCGCACACCAGCTCCAGCAACACACCCTCGTGCTCCGCCACCGGCAGCCCGAGCAGACGCGACACCAGCACGGACGAACCCGGATCCGCCGCACCACCACCACGCCGCTCCACCATCCGCCGCGCCGGAACCCGCACCAGCGCACGCAACAACGCCGGCACCGAACCCGCCGACACCGCCTGCGCCCGCAACACCGCCACATCCAGATGCATCGGCACCAACACCGCCGCACCCATCACCATCGCGACGTCGAAGAGCGCAAGCCCCTCGTCTGCCGCGAGGGCGGCGACGCCGTCCCGTGCGATGCGGCGCAGGTCGACCTCGTCGAGGGTCGATGCCATGCCGCTGTCACTGCCCGCTTGCGGGGCCCACAGGCCCCAGGCCAGCGCAGTTGCCGGCAGACCCGCTGCCCGACGCTGCTCGGCCAGGGCCTCCAGGAAGGCGTTCGCCGCCGCGTAGTTGGCCTGACCGGCCGCACCGAACGCGGCAGCCGCACCCGAGAACAGGACGAAGGCCGAGAGGTCGAGTTCGCGGGTGAGTTCGTGGAGGTTCCACGCTGCGTCGACCTTCGGGCGCAGCACGGTGGTCACGCGTTCGGGGGTGAGCGAGGAGAGTACGCCGTCGTCCAGGACTCCTGCGGTGTGCACCACGGCCGTCAGCGGGTGCTCGGCCGGTACGAGGTCCAACAGGGCGGCGAGCGCGTCACGGTCGGCGATGTCACAGGCCACAAGATCCACCTGGGCACCCAACCCTGCGAGCTCCGCCACCAGCTCGTCGGCACCCTCGGCGTCGGGACCCCGACGGCTGGTGAGCAGCAGACGCCGCACCCCGTACGCGGTCACGAGATGACGGGCGAACAACCGACCCAGGCTGCCCGTGGCACCGGTGACGAGCACCGTGCCGGATCCGGCTCCGAACCCGGACGGCATCTCGGTGATGCCGTCGGAATCGTTGCCCGAGACGCTGTCCGAGGACGGTACGCGCACCAGGCGCGGCACGCTGACGGCGCCGCCCCGGACCGCGAGTTCCGGTTCGCCGGTGGCCAGCGCGGCGGGTACGGCCGCCGCCGACGCACCCTGGGGGTCCAGGTCCAGCATGACGAGCTGGCCGGGGTTTTCCGACTGTGCCGAACGCAGCAGGCCGCGCACCGCACCGGCCGCCAGGTCCCGCACACCCTCACCGGCACCGACGGCCACCGCACCCGACGTCAACCACACCAGCCGCGTCCCCGCGAACCGATCGTCCGCCAACCAACCCCGCACCGTCTCCAGAGCCGCGTGCACCGCCGCGTGCACAGAACCGACCGTGTCGGCGGGGTCCGAGAAGACATCCGGCAGTACGAAGACGGCGTCGGGGGCCGGAGCCCCGGCGTCCAGGGCCGCGCCCAGGGCGGCGGCATCGGCGTATTCGGTGACCTGCGCATCCGTGGTTCCCAGACCGACCCGGTCGTCGCCGAGCACGGCCCACCGGAGGCCCACGGCCTCGGCTGCGGCGGCGGGCGCGGGCACCCATTCGACGCGGAAGAGGGAGTCCACGTGGCTGCCCGCGGCGGCGTTGACCTGCTCGGCCGAAGCCGGCCGCAGCGTCAGCGACTCCACCGCCGCCACCGCCCGACCCGACTCGTCCGCGACCAACAACGCCAGCGTGTGCGGATCATCCGCGGACACCGGCGTCAACCGCATCCGCAACGCCGAAGCACCCGCTGCGAACAGCGACACCCCGGCCCACGAGAACGGCAACAAGGCACCCTCGGCGGCCGTGGCGGGGTCGCCGTGGCCGATGGCGTGCAGACCGGCATCGAGCAGGGCCGGGTGCAGACCGAACCGCGCCGCGTCACGACGCCCGTCCTCCGGCAGCACCACCTCGGTGAACAGCTCACCACCACGCCGCCAGGCCGCCTTCAAACCCTGGAACAGCGGCCCGTAGGTGACACCGCTCTCGGCGAGTTCCTCGTACAGTCCGCTCACGTCGACGGCGACGGCATCGACGGGCGGCCATACCGCCGGCGCGTCGAAGCCGGCTGCCGCCTCCGACCGGGCACCAACGGCCAGCACGCCGGACCCGTGGCGCGTCCACAGGTCTTCCGTGGCCCCGTCCTGGCGTCGGGAGTAGACGGCGAAGGGGCGTCCGCCTCCTGCGACCGGTGCCTCGACCACGAGCTGGAGCTGTACGCCGCCGCGCTCGGGCAGGACGAGCGGGGCTTCCAGCGTCAGTTCCTCGACCACGTCGCATCCGACCTGGTCACCGGCGCGAACGGCCAGCTCGACGAAGGCCGTGCCCGGCAGCAGCACACCACCGTGGATCGTGTGGTCGGCGAGCCAGGGGTGGGTGTCGAGGGACAGGCGGCCCGCCAGGATCGCGCCTTCGGAGTCGGCGAGCGCGACGGTCGCACCCAGCAGCGGGTGCTCGGCGTCGCCGAGACCGATCGCCTCGGGGTCCCCGCCCACGAACGCCGCCGCGTGGGGCCAGTACCGCCGGCGCTGGAAGGCGTACGTCGGCAGGTCGACCCGGCGGGCACCGCTACCGGCGAAGAACGCGGCCCAGTCGACGGCCACACCGTGAACGTGAGCCTGGGCGACAGCGTCGACGAGGCTCTCGACCTCGGAGCGGCCCTTGCGCAGCACGGGCAGAACGAGGGGGGAAGCATCCTCCTCCGTCACGCACTCCTGCGCCAGTGCCGACAGCACGCCGTCCGGTCCCAGCTCGACGTATGCCGTCGCACCTGCGGCTTCCAGGGCGCGCATGCCGTCGAGGAAGCGGACGGCTTCGCGGACGTGCCGGACCCAGAACTCCGCCGTACCCATCTCCCCTTCGGTGACCAGGGCACCGGTCAGGTTGGAGACGATCGGAGTGTGCGGGGCGCCGAAGGACAGCCCCTCCACGACCCGGCGGAAGTCGTCGAGCATGGCATCCATGTGCGGCGAGTGGAACGCGTGGCTCACCGTGAGCCGCTTGGTCTTCCGGTCCGGGAGGGCCGCCACGACCACGGCCGCCGCGTCCTCGTCACCGGCGATCACGACCGACTGCGGACCGTTCACCGCCGCGATGCTCACCCGGTCCGTCAGCAGCGGAAGGACTTCATCCTCCGACGCCTGCACGGCGATCATCACGCCACCCGCCGGCAGCGCCTGCATCAGGCGACCACGCGCCGCCACCAGTGTGCACGCGTCCTCCAGGGAGAACACGCCCGCCACATGCGCGGCAGCGATCTCGCCAATGGAGTGCCCGGACAGGAAGTCCGGCTTCACACCCCACGACTCGACGAGCCGGAACAACGCCACCTCGACCGCGAACAACGCCGGCTGCGTGAACGCGGTCCGATCCAGCAACTCCACGTCCGACCCGAACAGCACCTCCTTCAGCGGCAGTTCCAGCCGGTCATCCATGTGGGCGCAGACCGCGTCCAGGACGTCCGCGAACTCCGGGAAGGCGTCGTACAGTTCACGTCCCATCCCGAGGCGCTGGCTGCCCTGGCCGGTGAACAGGAAGGCGGTGCGCCCGCCGTCACGGGCCGTGGCCGTGGCCGTGGTGAGTCGGGCCGAGGTCTCGCCGTCGGCGAGGTCCTTCAGGGCGGTCCGCAGGTCCGTGTCCTCACCGATGGTCAGGAGGGTGGCGGCGCGGTGGTCGAGGTGGGCGCGGCTGGTGGCCAGCGAGTAGGCCACGTCGAGGGCGACCGTGGCGGCCGCTCCCTCGATGCGTGCGGCGGCGTCCAGGTGTGCGGTGAGGGCCGCCGCCTGGGCCCGCAGGGCTTCCTTCGTCTTCCCGGACAGGAGGTAGGGAACGATGCGTGCCGGTCGTGCGGCGGGCAGCGCGGGGCTGTTCGTGGACGGCTCGGATTCCGGCGCCTGCTCGATGATGGTGTGGGCGTTGGTGCCGCTGATGCCGAACGAGGAGACGCCGGCCCGGCGCGGGCGGCCCGTCTCGGGCCACTGCACGGACTCGGTCAGCAGCTCGACGTCGCCGGTCGTCCAGTCGACGTGCGGGGTGGGCGCGTCGACGTGGAGGGTCCGGGGCAGGACACCGTGCCGCATCGCCATGACCATCTTGATGACGCCGGCGACACCGGCGGCGGCCTGCGTGTGCCCGATGTTCGACTTCACCGACCCCAGCAGCAACGGCCGCCCCTCGGCACGCTCCTGCCCGTACGTGGCAAGGAGCGCCTGCGCCTCGATCGGGTCCCCGAGCTTCGTACCCGTACCGTGCGCCTCCACCGCGTCAACGTCCGCCGCCGACAGACCCGCACTGGCCAACGCCTGCCGGATCACCCGCTGCTGCGACGGCCCGTTCGGGGCGGTCAGACCGTTGCTCGCACCGTCCTGGTTGATCGCCGAACCACGGACCACCGCGAGGACGGGGTGTCCGTTGCGGCGGGCGTCCGACAGCCGCTCCACGAGCAGCATGCCGATGCCTTCACCCCAACCGGTACCGTCCGCACCCGCCGCGAACGCCTTGATCCGACCATCCGCCGCAAGCCCACGCTGGCGACTGAAATCGATGAAGTTCTCGGGCGTCGACATGACCGTCACGCCACCGGCGAGGGCCAGGGTGCACTCCCCCTGTCGCAGCGCCTGGACGGCCCAGTGCAGGGCGACGAGGGAGGACGAGCAGGCGGTGTCGACGGTGACGGCGGGGCCTTCGAGCCCGAACACGTAGGAGACGCGACCGGACATGACGCTGCCGGCGTTGCCGGTGCCGACGTGGCCTTCCAGACCGTCCTGTTCGCGTGCGACCAGGGAGAGGTAGTCCTGGCCGTTGGTACCGATGAAGACGCCCGCCCGGCTGCCGCGCAGTGTCCCGGCGTCGATGCCGGCGCGCTCGAACGCCTCCCACGACGTTTCCAGCAGCAGGCGCTGCTGCGGGTCCATCGCCGTGGCCTCGCGCGGCGAGATCCCGAAGAAGTCGGCGTCGAAGTCCGTCGCGTCGGCAAGGAACCCGCCCTCACGCGTGTACGACGTACCCGCCCGGTCGGGGTCGGGGCTGTAGAGCCGCTCCAGGTTCCAACCGCGGTCGGCCGGGAAACCGGCCACCGCGTCCGTGCCCTGGGCGAGGAGCTGCCAGAGGTCTTCGGGGGTGCGCACGCCGCCGGGGAATCGGCAGCTCATCGCGACGATCGCGATCGGATCGCCGTCGACGGCCGAGGCGACGGGCAGCAGCGCGCCGGAGACGGGGACGCCACCCACGAGTTCGGCACGAAGGTGGTCGGCCAGGGCCGCGGACGTGGGGTAGTCGTAGATGAGCGTGGCGGGAAGCCGCAGTTCCGTCGCCGCTCCGAGGCGGTTTCGCAGCTCGATGGCCGTGAGCGAGTCGAACCCGAGTTCCTTGAAGGCGCGTTCAGCACCCACTGCTTCGGAGCCGTCGTGGCCGAGGACGGCGGCGACGTGCGTGCGGACCAGAGTGAGGAGCTCTCGCTCCTGCTCGGCGGGCGTGAGGACGGCGAGCCTGCCGGACAGGGTGCGCGGCAGGCCGGCGTGCATGTCGGCCCGTCCGTGGGCGTCGGTCCCCGCCTGCGCCGCCGCGCGGGTCGCGCGTACTTCAGGGAGGTCGCCGAACAGTTCGCTGCGGCGTACGGCGGTGTGCTGGGAGAGGTACCGGTCCCATGCGACGTCGGCCACCGTGACGGCGGCGTCCCGGGAACCGACGGCCTGCCCAAGAGCTCGGATCGCCCGATCGGCGTCCATGGGCGGTACGCCGTCCCGGCGCATCCGGGCCTCAAGGGCCTCGTCGGCGGCCATGCCGCCGTCGGCCCACGGACCCCACGCGATCGACGTCGCCACCAGACCGGAAGCGCGACGCTGCTCTGCCAGAGCATCCAGGTACGCGTTGGCAGCGGCGTAATTGCCCTGCCCGGCAGCACCGACGGTCCCGCTCATCGAGGAGAACAGAACGAACGCCGACAGCTCGATACCGAGCTCGACCGTCAACTCGTGCAGGTTGAACGCGGACGTGGCCTTGGCCCGCAGCACGCTCTCGAACCGCTCCGGCGTCAACGCATCCAGAACGCCATCGTCCAGAATCCCGGCGGTGTGGATCACCGCGGTCAGCGTCTCCGCCTCGGCGGCCAGGACCGCACGCAACGCGTCCCGGTCGGCGGCATCACACGCCACCACCGAAACCTCCACACCCAACCCCGACAACTCCGCCACCAACTCGGCCGCACCGGGCGCATCCGCGCCCCGCCGGCTCGTCAGCACCAGACGTGCCGCACCCGCACCGGCCAACCACCGAGCGACCCGGCCACCCAGAGCACCCGTACCACCGGTCACCAAAACCGTCCCGGACGGAACCCAGGAGGGGTCGCCCTGAACGGCGGCAGCACGGACCAGGCGACGCCCGAACACACCGGAGGAACGAACGGCGAGCTGGTCCTCACCGGTGGCGCCACCGGCCAACGCGCCGGCCAGGCGGGCCATGGCCCGCTCGTCCCACACCTCGGGAAGATCGACCAGACCACCCCAACGCTCAGGGACCTCCAGCGCCGCAACCCGACCCAGACCCCACACCTGCGCCTGAACCGGCGAAACAAGCCGATCCGAACGACCCACACTCACCGCACCACGGGTCACGCACCACAACGGCGCCCCCACCCCGGAATCACCCAACGCCTGCACCAGAACAGCCGTGTCCATCACACCCGCCGCCCCGTCCAGGGCCAGCAGCGACACCACACCCGTGACGGGTCCGGGGGCCACGTCGGACAGCCGCTGGGCCAGCGCTGCCCGATCCGAGCCGGCTTCGACCAGTACCCGGTGGACCTCGGTTCCCCGGCCGGTCAGGGCGTCCGCGACGGCCGTGGTCGAGGATTCGTCCTCGGTCGCGGCGGAAGCGACGACGAGCCACTGCCCCCCGGGCGCCGCCGAGGTGAGCGCCGGAGCCGTGAGGGGCTTCCACGACGCCCGGTACCGCCAGCCGTCGACCTGTGCCTGTTCCAGACCCTGTCGACGCCAGGCCGACAGAGCAGGGACGAAGTCGCTGAAGCTGGCGTCGTCGGCGACCTCCAGTTCGGACAGGAGAGAGGCGAGGTCGCCGCGTTCCACGGCCTCCCAGAACCTTGCGTCCACTCCGTCGACCGCCGGGCCGGGTGCGGGTGCGCCGCTCGGCGCGGTCGTCTCGGGCCAGAATCGCTGTCGCTGGAACGCGTACGTCGGCAGCTCGCCCCGTACGGCGCCCGTACCGCCGAAGAAGGCGGCCCAGTCCACCTCCATGCCCCGGACGTGTGCCTCGGCCACGGCCGTGACCACGGACTCCGACTCCGCTCGACCCGCGCGCAGGACCGGTACGAACGCTGCGTCGGCGTCGCCGGTCAGGCAGTCCTGGGCCAGTGCGGACAGCACTCCGTCGGGGCCGATCTCGACGTACGTCGAGACGCCCGCCGCCTCCAGGGCCCGCACACCATCGGCGAAGCGAACGGCTTCCCGCACGTGCCGGACCCAGAATTCGGCCGAGTTCATCTCGTCGGTGACGAGAGCGCCGGTGAGGTTCGATACCAGCGGGATCCGCGGGGCCTCGTACGTCAGCCCTGCGGCCACCTGGCGGAAGTCGTCGAGCATGCCGTCCATGTGCGGCGAGTGGAACGCGTGGCTCACCGTGAGCCGCTTGCTCTTGCGCTCACCGAGAGACTCCACCACCGCGACAGCGGCATCCTCGTCACCGGCGATCACCACCGACTGCGGACCGTTGACCGCAGCGATGCTCACCCGATCCGTCAGCAGCGGCAGAACCTCCGCCTCCGACGCCTGCACCGCGATCATCACCCCGCCCGCCGGCAGCGCCTGCATCAACCGGCCACGCGCCGCTACCAGCGCGCACGCGTCGTCCAACGACAGCACACCCGCCACATGCGCGGCGGCGATCTCACCGATCGAATGCCCGGACACGAAGTCCGGCCGCACACCCCACGATTCGAGGAGCCGGAACAACGCCACCTCGACCGCGAACAACGCCGGCTGGGTGTACTCGGTGCGGTCCAGGGGTTCTGCTTCGGACCCGAACAGCACGTCCTTCAACGGCACGTCGAGGCGCGAGTCGAAGCGGGCGCACACCGCGTCCAGCGCGTCGGCGAACACGGGCTGGACGTCGTACAGTTCGCGCCCCATCCCCAGCCGCTGACTCCCCTGGCCGGTGAAGAGGAAGGCTCGCGAGCCACCCGACACCGTGCCCTGGACGAGGCCCTGCGCGGGCTCGCCCGCAGCGAGCCGGCGAAGGCCGGCCGTCAGCGTTTCGCGGTCGGCGGGGGCCGAGACCAGGACGGCCCGGGTGTCGAACTTCGTCCGCTCGACGGCGAGGGAGTACGCGGTGTCCAGGGCGACGGCCTGCGGGTTGCCGGCCAGCCACGACGCGAGCCGGCCGGCCTGGGCGCGCAGGACGTCGGGGTTCTTACCGGTGATGATGTACGGAAGGGCCGGAGTGGTGCCACCGGCGTGCTGTTCGGCGGCAGTGGGCTCGGCCGGGACCGGGGCTTCTTCGATGATGGTGTGGGCGTTGGTGCCGCTCAGGCCGAACGAGGAGACGCCTGCCCGGCGCGGGCGGCCGGTTGCCGGCCACTCCCGATCCTGGGTGAGGATCTCGACGTCGCCGGTCGTCCAGTCGACGTGCGGGGTGGGCGCGTCGACGTGCAGGGTCCGGGGCAGGACACCGTGGCGCATCGCCATGACCATCTTGATGACGCCGGCGACACCGGCGGCGGCCTGCGTGTGCCCGATGTTCGACTTGATCGAACCCAGCAGCAACGGCCGCCCCTCGGCACGCTCCTGCCCGTACGTGGCAAGGAGCGCCTGCGCCTCGATCGGGTCCCCGAGCTTCGTACCCGTACCGTGCGCCTCCACCGCGTCCACGTCCGCCGCCGACAGACCCGCACTGGCCAACGCCTGCCGGATCACCCGCTGCTGCGACGGGCCGTTCGGCGCGGTCAGACCGTTGCTCGCACCGTCCTGGTTGATCGCCGAACCACGGACCACCGCGAGGACGGGGTGTCCGTTGCGGCGGGCGTCCGACAGCCGCTCCACGAGCAGCATGCCGACGCCTTCACCCCAACCGGTACCGTCCGCACCCGCCGCGAACGCCTTGATCCGACCATCCGCCGCAAGCCCACGCTGACGACTGAAATCGATGAAGGCATCGGGGGTGGACATCACGGTGACGCCACCGGCGAGCGCCATGGAGCACTCGCCCTGACGCAGGGCCTGAACCGCCAGGTGCAGGGCGACGAGGGAGGACGAGCAGGCGGTGTCGACCGTGATGGCCGGTCCTTCCAGCCCGAACACGTAGGAGAGGCGACCGGAGACGACGCTTGCGGCGTTGCCCGTGCCGACGTGGCCCTCAAGCCCGTCGGCCTCGCCCGCGACCAGGGAGAGGTAGTCCTGGCCGTTGGTGCCGACGAAGACGCCCGCCCGGCTGCCCTTGAGCACAGCGGGGTCGATGCCGGCGCGCTCGAAGGCCTCCCACGACGTTTCCAGCAGCAGGCGCTGCTGCGGGTCCATCGCCGTGGCCTCGCGCGGCGAGATCCCGAAGAAGTCGGCGTCGAAGTCCGCGACGTCGTAAAGGAATCCGCCCTCGCGGGTGTACGAGGTGCCCTGCGTGCTCGGGTCGGCGTCGTAGAGCGCGTCGAGGTCCCAGCCGCGGTCGGCGGGGAATTCGGCGACGGCGTCCGTGCCGTGGGCGAGCAGTCGCCAGAGGTCTTCGGGGGTACGTACACCGCCGGGGAATCGGCAGCTCATCGCGACGA
Source organism: Streptomyces sp. NPDC040432 (assembly GCF_055595445.1). Lineage (NCBI taxonomy): Bacteria > Bacillati > Actinomycetota > Actinomycetes > Kitasatosporales > Streptomycetaceae > Streptomyces > Streptomyces sp. NPDC040432. Next base: position 10,739 of record NZ_JBVIVP010000023.1, read on the forward strand.
TCGCGATCGGATCACCGTCTGTCGGGGTGGCCGTCGGCAGTGCGGAGTCCGCGACGGGCGCTCCGCTGCCGCCCCCGAGTTCGCCCCGCAGGTACTCGGCGAGTGTCGACGAGGTCGGGTAGTCGTAGACGAGGGTGGTGGGAAGCTTCAGGCCGGTGGCCGCGCCCAGGCGGTTGCGCAGGTCCACGGCGGTCAGGGAGTCGAACCCGAGCTCCTTGAAGGCGCGTTCGGCGCCGACGGCGTCCGCGCCCTCGTGCCCGAGCACGGCGGCGACCTGTGAACGGACCAGGGCGAGGAGCTCCCGGTCCTGCTCGGCTCGGGGCAGCTCGCCGAGCTTCGCGAACGCGGCTCCTGCGACGTCGGCGCCCGTGACGACGGTGCCGTGGCCAGTGATCGCGGCTTCGCCCGTGGCCTTGGCGGTGAGGAGGTCGAGAACAAGCGGGTTGGGTCGTACGGCGGCCACGGCGACCGCGAAGCGGTCCCAGTCGATGTCGGCGACGGTCAGGGTGCTCTCACCGGCGCCCACGGCCTGTGCCAGAGCTGCTATCGCGGCGTCCGGCGCCATGGGCGGTACGCCCTCGCGTCGCATCCGGGCGTCCATCGCCTCGTCGGCGGCCATACCGCCGTCGGCCCAGGGACCCCAGGCCAGGGACGTCGCCACCAGACCGGAAGCACGACGCTGCTCGGCCAAAGCATCCAGGTACGCGTTCGCAGCGGCGTAATTGCCCTGTCCGGCAGCACCGACGGTCCCGCTCATCGAGGAGAACAGAACGAACGCCGACAGCTCGATACCGAGCTCGACCGTCAACTCGTGCAGGTTGAACGCGGACGTGGCCTTGGCCCGCAGTACGCTCTCGAACCGCTCCGGCGTCAACGCGTCCAGAACGCCATCGTCCAGAATCCCCGCCGTGTGGATCACCGCGGTCAGCGTCTCCGCCTCCGCCGCGAGGAGGGCACGCAGCGCGTCCCGGTCGGCGGCATCACACGCCACCACCGAAACCTCCACACCCAACCCCGACAACTCCGCCACCAACTCACCGGCGCCAGGAGCATCCGCACCCCGCCGACTCGTCAGCACCAGGCGCTCCGCACCCGCGTCGGCCAACCACCGGGCAACCCGACCACCCAGAGCACCCGTACCACCGGTCACCAAAACCGTCCCGGAAGGAACCCAGGAGGATTCGCCCTGAACGGCGGCAGCCCGGACCAGACGACGCCCGAACACACCGGAGGAACGAACCGCGACCTGGTCCTCACCGGTGGCGCCACCGGCCAGGACACCCACCAGCCGGCCCATGGCCCGCTCGTCCCACACCTCGGGAAGATCAACCAGACCACCCCAACGCTCGGGCGCCTCCAGGGCCGCGACCCGACCCAGACCCCACACCTGCGCCTGAACCGGCGACACGAGTCGATCCGAACGACCCACACTCACCGCACCCCGGGTCACGCACCACAACGGCGCCCCCACCCCGGCATCACCCAACGCCTGCACCAGAACAGCCGTGGCGACGACTCCGGCGGACTCGTCCAGCGCGAGCAGCGACACCACGCCGGCCACAGCCCCGACGTCCGACAGCAGATCGGCCAGGCCCTCCCGACCGGTGCCGGCCTCGACCACGACCCGACGCACCTCGGCGCCTCGCCCGACGAGCGCGTTCGCGACGGGCTCGTCGTCGACGGCACCGGCGGGTACCAGCAGCAGCCAGGTCCCGGACGGGTACCCACGGGTCCCGGCATCGACCAGCGGCTTCCAGGCGTCGCGGTACCGCCAGCCGTCCACCGTGGACCGGGTCCGTACGCGGCGGCGCCAGGCGGACAGGGCGGGGACGACGTCGCTCAGCGGTTGCTCGCCGTCCGCGTCGAGTTCGAGGGTGGCGGCGAGCGCGGCCACGTCCTGGAGTTCGACGGCGTCCCAGAACGCGCTGTCGGCCGGGTCGGTCCGGTGGGCGGGGGCCGTGGCAGGCCCGTCGGTGGGGGTGCGGGCGTCCATCCAGTAGCGCTGTCGCTGGAAGGCGTACGTCGGGAGTTCGACGGTGCGGGCGCCGCTGCCGGTGTAGAGCGCGGCCCAGTCGACGTCGGTGCCTCGTACGAAGATGCGGGCGACGGCGTCGAGCAGGGTGGCGGCTTCGTCGCGGCCGGAGCGCAGGGCTGCGGCGAAGGTCGGGGTGGTGGGCTGCTGCGGGTCGGTGGGCAGGCAGTCCTGGGCCAGGGTGGTGAGGACGGGGTCGGGGCCGAGTTCCAGGAAGGAGTCGGCGCCTCGTGTCCGGAGGGTGTGTACGCCGTCGAGGAAGCGGACGGATTCGCGGACGTGGCGGACCCAGTGTTCGGGGTCGGCCAGTTCGGTGGCGGTGGCCGTGGTTCCGGTGAGGAGGGAGACGACGGGGAGGGTGGGTGCGGCGTAGTCGATGACCTGGGCGATGCGGCGGAACTCGTCGAGCATGCCGTCCATGTGCGGCGAGTGGAACGCGTGGCTGACGGTGAGCCGCTTGCTCTTGCGCTCACCGAGGGACTCCACCACCGCGACAGCGGCGTCCTCGTCACCGGCGATGACGACCGACTGCGGACCGTTGACCGCCGCGATGCTCACCCGGTCGGTCAGCAGCGGCAGAACCTCCGCCTCCGACGCCTGAACGGCGATCATCACGCCACCGCCCGGGAGCGCCTGCATCAACCGGCCACGCGCCGCCACCAGCGCGCAGGCGTCCTCCAGGGAGAACACGCCCGCGACGTGCGCGGCGGCGATCTCGCCGATCGAGTGGCCTGCCACGAAGTCGGGCTTGACGCCCCAGGATGCGACGAGCCGGTACAACGCCACCTCGACCGCGAACAACGCCGGCTGGGTGTACCCGGTCTGGTGGAGGAGGGCGGCTTCGGGGGTGCCTTCCTCGGCGAACAGGACGTCGAGGAGGGGGTGTTCGAGTTGTTCATCGAGGTACCAGCAGGTGTCGTCGAGGGCGTCGGCGAACACCGGGTAGGTGTCGTACAGTTCGCGGCCCATGCCCGGGCGCTGGCTGCCCTGGCCGGTGAAGAGGACGGCGAGGCGTCCGGTGGCGGGGTCGCCGTGGACGACGGAGGGTGTGTCGGTCGCGTCGGCGAGGGCCCGCAGGCCGTGCGTGAGTGCGGTGCGGTCGTCGCCGAGGATCACGGCCCGACGGTCGAAGCGGCCGCGGGTGGCGGCGAGGGAGTGGCCGATGTCGAGGGGGTCGGTCTCGGGGCGGGTGTCGAGCCAGTCGCCGAGGCGTCCGGCGGCGGCGCGCAGGGCTTCGGTGGTCTTGGCGGACAGGATCCAGGGCAGCGGGCCTTCGACGGTGGGGGCGACCGGCTCGACGGCCGGGTCGGGCGCCGGGTGGTCGATCGGGTCGTGGGCCGTTGGCGTCCGGTCGTCGCGGTCCTCGGCCGGCGGTTCTTCGATGATGGCGTGCGCGTTGGTGCCGCTCATGCCGAAGGAGGAGACGCCGGCGCGGCGCGGGGTGTCGGTGGTGGGCCAGTCGACGGGTCGGGTCAGCAGGTTGACGGCTCCGGCCTCCCAGTCGACGTGCGGGGTCGGCTCGTCGATGTGGAGGGTGCGGGGCAGTACGCCGTGCCGCATCGCCATGACCATCTTGATGACGCCGGCGACGCCGGCGGCGGCCTGGGTGTGGCCGATGTTCGACTTGAGGGAGCCCAGCCACAGGGGTCGGTCCGCGGGGCGGTCCTGGCCGTAGGTGGCGAGGAGGGCTTGGGCTTCGATCGGGTCGCCGAGGGTCGTGCCGGTGCCGTGCGCTTCGACGGCGTCGACTTCCGCGGCCGACAGGCCGGCGTTGGCGAGGGCCTGTCGGATGACGCGCTGCTGTGCGGGGCCGCTGGGTGCGGTCAGGCCGTTGCTGGCGCCGTCCTGGTTGATGGCGGTGCCACGGACGACGGCCAGGACGCGGTGGCCGTTGGCGCGTGCGTCGGAGAGGCGTTCCACGAGGAGCATGCCGGCGCCTTCGCCCCATGCCGTTCCGTCGGCGGCGGCCGCGAAGGGCTTGCAGCGGCCGTCGGGGGCGAGGCCGCGCTGGCGGCTGAAGGAGACGAACGAGCCGGGGCTCGCCATGACGGCGACGCCGCCGGCGAGTGCGATCGAGCATTCGCCGGTGCGCAGGGCCTGGACGGCGAGGTGCAGGGCGGCGAGTGAGGAGGAGCAGGCGGTGTCGACGGTGACGGTGGGGCCTTCGAAGCCGAAGGTGTAGGCGATGCGGCCGGAGGCGACGCTCGCCGCGTTGCCGGTGAGGAGGTAGCCCTCGTATCCGTCGGCGGCGTCCTCCAGGCGGGGGCCGTATTCCTGGGTTTCGGCGCCGACGAAGACGCCGACCTGGCCGCCGCGGAGCTGGGCGGGGTCGACGCCCGCCCGGTCGAAGGCTTCCCAGGAGGTTTCCAGCAGCAGGCGTTGCTGCGGGTCCATGGCCGTGGCTTCGCGGGGGGATATTCCGAAGAATGCGGCGTCGAATTGGTCGGCGTCGTGGAGGAATCCGCCTTCGCGGGCATAGGTGGTGCCGGGGCTGTCGGGGTTCGGGTCGTAGAGGGAGTCGAGGTTCCAGCCGCGCCCGGTGGGGAATTCGGAAATGGCGTCGGTGCCGTCGGCGACGAGGTTCCAGAGCGCTTCGGGGGAATCGACGTCGCCGGGGAATCGGCAGCCGATGCCGACGATGGCGATGGGTTCGTCGCTGCTGATGGCCGCCGCGACGGGGGTTTCGGTGGGGGTGGTCAGGCCCAGGAGGAGGGTGTGGATCCGGCGGGCGAGGTGGGCGGGGGTGGGGTGGTCGAAGGCCAGGGTGACGGGCAGCCGGAGGCCGGTGCCGGCGACGAGGCGGGCGTGCAGGTCGACGGCGGCGAGGGAGTCGAAGCCGAGGTCCAGGAAGGAGCGGTGGGCGTCGAGCGTGGTGGGTGCGTTGTCGCGGAGCGAGGCGATCACCAGGGTCGAGACCCAGTCGAGGAGGGTGGTGTGCTGTTCGCCCTCGGTGAGGCCGGCGAGGTGTTCGCGCCACTGTTCGGGGCTGTCGCCGCTGCTGACGTCCTGGGTTCCGCCGGCCTGGGGGGCGCCGTCGATTTCGTCCGCGAAATCCTGGGATTCGTTCAACATCGCGCGCTCCATCACTCCGTGCAGAGAAACCTAAGACCGGTTATGACCCTGGCACGGGAGAGGTGCCGCAGAAACCCCTAACAGGCCCCTAGGGGCCCCTATGCGGTGGCGCTGCGGATTGCGCGATGAATATGTGTGTGCGACCGGATCATAATGCCCTCGGAGTGGGGGTGATGGCAAGAATTCCGGGGATGGTTTTCCGTGTCCGGTGGAAATGGGTGCGGGCCGGCAGGGGTGTTGCCCCTGTCGGCCCGTGGCGCGGTTGGTGCTACATGCGGATCTCGGGGCGGTGGACGTCCAGCCAGATCGCGGTGTCGAGGGCGCGTTCCAGTCCGTTGCGGGCGGCCGGGGTGAGGCTCTCGGGGGGTGCCAGGACCGTTTCGCCGAGCCAGTCGCGGCTGACGATCTGGAAGACGGGGCCGTCGTCGCCGAGGAGTTCCTTGGCGTTCTGTTGGAGTGCCTCGGCGTAGCGCCAGTCCTGGATGACGGGGTAGGGGCTCTTGGTGCGTTCGATCACGGACCGCGGGAGGAGGTTCTTGGTGGCGCCGCGCAGGAGGCTCTTCTCCCTGCCGTCGTAGGTCTTCATGGACCAGGGGGTGTTGTAGACGTATTCGACGAGGCGGTGGTCGCAGAAGGGCACGCGGACTTCGAGTCCGACGGACATGCTCATGCGGTCCTTGCGGTCGAGCATCATCCGCAGGAAGCGGGTGAGGTGCAGGTACGACATGACGCGCATGCGCTGTTCGTGGGGGGTTTCGGAGTCGATGCGGCCGATCTCGGCGAGGGCGGTGGCGTAGTTGTCGGCGACGGTTTCGAGCGGGTTGAGCGCGATGAGGGTGTCGAGGTTGTACATCTCGACGGGTTGGGTGTTGGGGGTGGCGCCGATCATGCCGGCGGTGATCCAGGGGAAGGTGTCGCTTTCCTGGACGGTGGGGTTGTGGAGCCAGCCGTAACCGCCGAAGACCTCGTCGGCGGCCTCGCCGGACAGGGCGACGGTGGAGCGTTCGCGGATGGCTTTGAACAGGAGGTAGAGGGAGACGTCCATGTCGCCGAGGCCCGCCGGGCTGTCGCGGGCGATGACGACCTGGCGGCGTACTTCGGGGTCGGCGACGGAGGCCGGGCTGAGCACGATGTCGGTGTGTTCGGTGCCGGCGTGGCGGGCCATCGCGGTGGCGAAGTCGGCGTCGTGGCTGCCGTGGACGCCGGTGGGGACGAAGTCGTCGGACTCGCCGCTGAAGTCCACGGCGAAGGTGTGCAGGGGTAGTCCCTGGGTGGCGCGGTGTTCGGCGGCGATGCCGGTGACGGCGCTGGAGTCGAGGCCGCCGGAGAGCAGGACGCAGGTGGGGACGTCGGCGACGAGTTGGCGGGCGACGCTGTCGTCGAGGAGTTCGCGGACGTGGTCGATGGTGGTGTCGAGGTCGTCGGTGTGTTCGTGGCTTTCCAGCCGCCAGTAGGTGTGGCTGCGGATGCCGGCCCGGTCGACGGTGACGACGGTGCCCGGTACCACTTCGTGTACGCCGTCCCAGATGGTTTCGCCGGGCGGTCGGTTGAAGGCGACGAACTCGCGCAGGCCGCGGGCGCTGACGACGGGCTTGGCCAGGGGGTTGGCGAAGATCGCTTTGGGTTCGGAGGCGAAGAGCACCCCGTCGGTGGTGGGGTGGTAGAAGAGCGGTTTGACGCCCATCCGGTCGCGGATCAGGACCAGTTTGCGGGTGCGGGCGTCCCAGATCGCGAAGGCGTACATGCCGTTGAGTTTGGGTGCCATGGCCTCGCCCCATTCCAGGTAGGCGTTGAGCACGACCTCGGTGTCACTGGCGGTGCGGAAGTGGTGGCCGCGTCCGCGTAGTTCCTGGCGCAGTTCGACGAAGTTGTACACCTCGCCGCTGTAGGTGAGGGCGACACGGCCGTCGGGGGTGGTGGCGTGCATGGGTTGTACGCCGCCGGCCAGGTCGATGACGGCGAGCCGGCGGTGGCCGAGTGCGGCGGGGCCTTCGATCCACCTGCCTCCGGCGTCGGGCCCGCGCCCGGTCAGGGTCCGGACCATGTGGTCCAGGGTCGTGGACTCCTGGGCCAGATCCCGGTCGTAGGCGATCCAGCCGGCTATGCCGCACATGTGGTGCTCCTCAGTCTCGCGGCGCTTCCTCTCGACGCCCGACGGACGCGCCTGTCGGCCCCGACGCTAGGTCCGGACCACGGCGGGCCACATCCCCTACGAGCCCCTATCGCAAAGAGCAAGGCAAGTCGAGGTAAAGGAAGTTCATGGTCAGAGGGGCTGAGGTAAAGCAAGAATAAAGAGAACGCCGGTGCTGCCACAAGAAGGTATCGCCACGCAAAAAAAGGGGGAGGGGCGGTCACCTGGGACCACCCCTCCCCCTCGCGCGCCCGACTCCCGTCGGGCCGAGGCGTGTCGGACTACCGCCCGCCGGCCCCCTCCGGGACCCGTTCGATGAACGGGGCCAGCAGGCCGGGCACGGCGTCCTCCGCGAAGGCGAGGCCGTCGGAGACGGCCACGTCGCGCACCTTGTACACGCCGTTGCCCGCTGCCGTGGCCGCTCCCAGGGTGAGCAGGCCGGCCCGGCGCTGGAAGGCGGAGCGGGTGATGGACCAGCCGATGATCCCGTCGCGCTGGAGGGCCGCGGTGCGGCGGGTGAAGGTTCCGGAGCGGGTGACCAGGTAGGGGCCGTGGAGGGCGTGGCCGAGGTTGCGGTAGGCGTCGAAGGCGAAGGCCAGGCCGACGGAGAACACGGCCAGGGCGGTGATCCAGCCGGTGTGCACGAGCACGGGGGTGAGCCAGAGGCCGAGCCCCACGAAGGGCGCGGCGATCAGTACGGACCAGATCAGGGCGCGGTTGATCCTGCGCCGCAGGGCGGCCCGGGGGTGCGCAGCGAGTTCCGCCGCGGTGGTCGGGGAGACGCTCTCGCCGAGGACGTCGGCGGCGATGCCCCGGGCCAGCGCGAGCGGCACGGGCGGGGTGAGGCGGCTGCGGCTGCTGTTCTCGTCCTCGTCGCCGAGGCCGCTCGCGACGGCCTTGACGCGGGCTCCTCCGGCCCAGCGCAGCAGCAGTGGTTCGGCCACCTCCGCACCGCGCAGGCGCTGCTCCTCGATGCTGACGGAGCGGGTGATGAGCAGGCCGCGGCGGACGCGGAGCATGCCGGTCTCGGGGCGGTCCAGGTGGTAGCCGCCCCAGCCCTCTATGAAGGTGGCCGTCGAGCCGGCGACGCCGATCAGGACGATGACGGCGAAGGCCACGAGGAGGCCGTACCAGAGGGGTACGGAGCCGAAGCGCTCCTCGATGTCCTTGACGATGCCGAGTTCCAGCGGGTCGATCTTCATCTCGTGCAGCGTGCGGTACACGGTACCGACGGCGATGAAGACACCGCCGACGCCCCACAGGGTCAGCGGCGCGTACCGCAGCCAGGCCCAGTCGAGCGCGGCGAGGGTGGCGTCGGTGTCGGGGTCGGCGGTCTCCAGGCCCTGGCGGGCGTGGCGGAGCTCGCTGAGCCGGCCGCGCAGGGCCTCGGCGTCGTGGGTGCTGAGGCCGTCCAGGGACAGGCCGCCGCCGGAGGTGGCCTGGTCGCCGGTGGCGATCTTCAGGGAGGTGAGGCCGAAGATCCGGTGGAGGGGGTTGGCGGTCAGGTCGACGCTACGGATCCGGTCGACGGGGATCGAGCGTTCGCTGCGGAAGAACCGTCCCTTGTGGAGCTCCACCCGGTCCTCGGTGACGCGGTAGCGGGTGGTGAGCAGGCGCATCATGCTGATGCCGGAGATGACGAGGCAGGTGATGAGGAACGAGGCGAAGGTGATCAGGACCTGGAGGGTGATCTCGCCGGTGATGACGGTGGTGGCGGCGAAGGTGGCCAGCGGTGTGGCCACGACGCTGAGGTTGACGAGGAACAGTCGGGGGTTGAGCCGCCCCCAACCGTCGCTCTCGGCGTGATCCTGCTGTCGCACTGCGGTGTCCGGTGTCACGTGGCGTCTCCCGGTACGGCCTGGGTGGACGTGGTCAGCTGCTCCACGAGTTCGGTGGCCGTCCGGTGGTCGATCCCCTTGATCTTCACGGCGCCCGCGGAGGAGGCGCTGGTGACGGTGATCCCCGAGAGCCCGAACATCTGCTGGAGCGGCCCGCGGAGCATGTCGACGGTCTGGACGCGGGAGAGCGGAACGACCCGCCACCTCTGCCACAGCCACCCCGAGGCGGCGTAGACGGCTTCCTCGGTCATCTCCCAACGGTGCACGCGGTAGCGCCACATCGGCATGACGCCCATGTACAGGAGGCCGGGGACGAGCGCGACGAGGAAGAGCGGACCGAACACGAAGCGTGCGGGCGCGATGGTGAGCCACAGCACGCCGAAGACGATCGGGAGCGGCAGGGCGAAGAGGGACGACTGGAGGGTCCACCAGCCGATGGCGCGGGTCTCGACCCGGTTGCGGGGAGGCCGGAGCCTCAGTTCTTCGTTGTGCAGCACTGCGTCACCCTTGTTCCTGGAACGATGTCGATCGGTCGGTGTCCGTTGCCGTGGCGGCCCGTACGGTCCGCAGCCGGGACAGCAGGACCGCCGTCCGGGCCGCGACCGCCGACAGCGACATCAGCGCGAGCGCGCTCACGAGCACTTCGCTGCCGCTGAGTTGGTATTCGGTGGTCAAGCGGGCCGTCCGCGGCCCGAACCAGTGCTCGCAGCCGTAGGCGAAGAGGAGCTGGACACCGGTGAGGAGGATCCAGACCGCAGCGTAGCCCGCGCCGCCGGTGCTGCGGATGTCTCCCGCGAGGGCCCGGTGGGCCGGGAGCAGGGCACCGGCCGCGAGTCCGCAGATGGCTCCCACCCCGATGCCGGCGAGATGCAGCGACGTGTCGTTGCCCGCCGTCGGGAAGGAGTGTACGCAGGCAGCGATGACGAGGACGGCCACGAGTGCGGGGCCGGCGATCCTCACCCGGGTGACGCGCCGGTTGCCGCAGTCGGACGCGAGGACGGCGGCCAGGATCGTCCCGCAGGTGAGGAGCGCCGTCGTGAACTGGCCCACGTGTACAACCTCGTCCTTCCCGATGTCCGCGACGACCCGTCGTCGCGGATCCCTTCCGCTGTCCCCAACGTAGGGCGGGGCGCGCGGGCCCGGTGCCGACTGATCGGTGGGACCGGCTGTCAACCGATCGACGGACACCGGTCGGCGTCGTGGTAGGACTGGTTCCGTGCACATGTACACGCAGGAGGACGTACCGCGGGGCGTTCGGGAACGAGGGCCGGACTCGGGGGTCCGCTGGTTCGGTCTGTGGGACGGCTATTTCGCCGTTTCCTACCTCGTCACGGTCGTTCTGCTGTTCACCTCGGACGAGGACCAGGCCCACCGGGCCCTCGCCATCGGCGCGCTGACGCTGATGGTGCCCTGGTACGCGGGCCTCGGCCGGAGAGCGATGATCCGGCGGACGCACGGCCGGCGCAACCTCGTGTTCGCGGCCGGCCTGTTCCTGCTGTTCGCGTCCTCCAGCACCCTCGACCTGGGCGGGTCCTTCGCGCTGTTCGCGGTGGTTCCCATGCTCATGATGAGCCTGCCGATGCCGCCCGCGATCGTGTTGGTCGTCCTGGCCAACCTGTGGCCGGTGACGGTGGTGTGGTTGCGGGGCGGGCAGTTCGATCCGCACATCCTCTCGGTGCTGCCCATCTCGCTGCTCGGCACTGCCCTGTCGGTGCTGCTCGGGGTGTGGATCACCCGGGTGGTGCAGCAGAGCTCGGAACGCGCCGTGTTGATCGACGAGTTGCGGCGCAGCCGGGAGCGGGAGGCGCACCTGTCGCACCAGGCGGGCATCTCCGCCGAGCGGGAACGCCTCGCCCGGGAGATCCACGACACCCTGGCGCAGAGCCTGACCAGCATCATCAGTCTGGTTCAGGCTGCGGAGTCCGAGGTCGCGGTCAATCCCGAGCGGGCGCGGTCCCGGCTCGGGCTGGCCGGACGGGTCGCCCGGGACAGTTTGGACGAGGCCCGCGGTTTCGTCTCCAAGTTGACCCCGCCGGCCCTGCGGGAGAGCTCGCTGATGCAGGCCGTGCGCCGGCAGGCGGACCTGCTGATGGAGGAGACGGGCCTGACGGTGCGGTGCACGGCCCGGGGCGAGGAGCAGCCGCTGCCGATGGCCGTCAGCGTGGTGCTGCTGCGCTCGGCGCAGGAGGCGTTCGCCAACGTGCGCAAGCACGCCGGGGAGGCCCGTAGGGTGGACGTACTGGTGGCGTACGCGCCGGAGGCGGTACGGCTCGTCGTCCGCGACGACGGCGCGGGCTTCGACGCGCGGGGCCGGCTCGACGCCCTGCCCGCGGCCGACTCCGAGGGTGACGCGCGGGGCGGTTTCGGGTTGCGCGGGATGCGGGCCCGGGTGAGGGAGATCGGCGGCATGGTGCAGGTCGACAGCAGCCCCGGAGCGGGCACGACCATCGAGATGACGGTGCCGCTGGGCCCGGTGGGAGAGGAGCCGGACGATGAGTGAGCGCGAGCCGATCGGGGTGTTGCTCGTCGACGACCATCCCGTGGTCCGGGAGGGCCTGTCCGCGATGCTGGAGCTCGACGAGGGCATCCGGGTCGTGGGCCAGGCCGGTTCGGGTGAGGAGGCGGTGCTCCAGGCCGGCCGGTTGAGGCCGGACATCGTCCTGCTGGACCTGCGGATGGGCGCGATGGACGGCGTCGCGGCGACGGGCCACATCCTGCGCGAGTCACCGCGGACCAAGGTGGTCATCGTGACCACGTACGAGGACGACGCCGACATCCTGCGCGCGGTGGAGGCGGGCGCGGCGGGATACCTGCTCAAGGGCAGTTCCCGGGACGAGCTGGTGCAGGCGGTGAAGGCGGCGGCCCGCGGCGAGACGGTGCTGACGCCGTCGTTGGCGCCGAAGCTGTTCCGGGCGCGGGTGGTGGAGCCGCCGGTGCTGTCGGAGCGGGAGCGCGAGGTGTTGCAACTGGTCAGGCAGGGCCGGACCAACGCGGACATCGGGCGCCGGCTGTTCATCAGTGAGGCGACGGTCAAGACGCACCTGCTGCGGTCGTTCAAGAAGTTGTCGGTGTCGGACCGCACGGCGGCGGTGATGGCCGCCCTGGAGCGGGGTCTGCTGTCCTGACGGGCGGGCCGTCGGGCGGGAGGCCGACCGTCCCGGGGGTTGTCGTGGGCGTCGGCCGCATGCTGCGGGGGTCGGGCACCCGGGGTCGCACTGCCCCGGGTGTCCGACCGCTTCCCGGGTCGGGTCCCCCGCACGGGGCCCGACCCGGGCGCCCGGCCCTCAGGCGATGCCGGGCAGGCTCAGGTCCCACAGCCGGGCGGGTAGGTCCCGACGCCGTTTGACCTGGAGCTTGCGGTAGATCCGGGTCAGGTGCTGCTCGACCGTCGAGACGGTCACGTACAGCTTGGTGGCGATCTCCCGGTTGGTGTGTCCGCGCGCCGCGAGGAGCGCCACCCGGGCCTCCGCCTCGGACAGCACCTCGGCCTCGCTCGGCGGCTCCGCCTCGCGTCCGGCGGCGGGGACGGGCTCGCCGTCGCCCTGTCCCGGTGTGAACTCCTGGCACAGTGGTTGCGCCCCGCAGGACTTGGCCACGTGCCAGGCCTTGCGGACGAGCATCCGGGCCCGGTTGAAGTCCCCGGCCGCCCGATAGGCGCTGCCCAACTCGCCCAGGGTTCGCGCCAGTTGAAGCCGGTCATCGCCTTGTTCCAGGACTTCCACGGCCTCGGTGAGCCGCTTGAGCCGGTAGCCGAGGTCGCCGCTGGTGCGGGCGAGCGCGAACAGCAGGGGTCCTCGCGGCCGGCTGCCGGCCGGGCCCGTCTCGCGCTGCCGCTGCTGCTCGACGTACTCCCGGGCCCGCGGCACGTTGCCGATGGCCAGCCACGCCTCGGCGGCGTCCAGCCGCCACGGCACCGGCTCCGCGGCTTCCATGCCCCAGGCCTGCATCAGCTCGCCACAGGTGAGGAAGTCGCGCAGGGCGGCGTGGTAGCGGCCGGTGGCGAGGTGGCAGCGGCCTCGGGCGCGCAGGTAGTGCAGACCCGTCCGGGTTTCCAGCATCGTCTCGGGCACGGGCTGCTCCAGCAGGGCCATCGCCTCTTCGAGGTTTCCCATCCGGGTCTCGGCCTCGATGAGCACACCCAGCGGCAGGGCGATGCCCACGCCCCAGCACGGCACGGATATCAGGGACATGGCCTGGCGGGCCTGGGTGGCGGCGCCCGGCAGGTCGCCCTGGCGCAGCGCGATCTCGGCCCGGACGGCGCCGAGGGCCGCCTGCCAGGTCGGCGCGTTGCTGGTGGCGCACTCGCCGAGCAGCCGGTCGATCCAGGTCAGGGCGAGGTCGAGGCGGCCCGCGTAGACGAGGGCGAGTACGGCGAGGACGAGGGAGGTGAGGGTGCGGTCGCTGAGGTGGTAGCGCTGCAGGACCCGGGTGGCCTCGGCGACGGCCGCCTCCCCCTGGCCGCCGCGCAGCGCGGTCCGCATCGCCTCGGCGGCCGGGACGTGGGCGTCGTCGGGCATGTCGTGGGACGCGGCCCGGCCGGTCGCGGGCGCGGTGGTGCCGGGGGCCGCGGAGGGCGCGAACACGTCCCGCACCGGAGGGCTGATCAGGGACAGCCAGTTCTGCGCGGCGGCGAGGGTGTCGGGTTCGTAGGCGAAGGGCAGGCCGGCGCCACGGGCCCGGTCGGCGGCGGTCCGCAGGCCCTGTATCGCCTCGGCGGCCTGGCGGGCCTCTCCCATCCAGGCCAGGCAGGACACGGCGTGCAGGAGGTCCCGGTCGGTGAGGCGGCCGGCGCAGAACTCCCGGGACAACTGCCGCAGGTGGCCCTCGGCGGCTGCCGGGCTGCTGCGCCAGACGATGCTGACGAGGCGGGACTTCAGGGCCGTGCGACGGGAGCCCTCCGGGCACGAGTCGACGGCCAGTTCCCCGCAGCGCAGGGCGAGTTGGGGGTCGTCCTCGACGAGGGCGTACTCGGCGGCCTCCTGGAGGACGGGGATCGCCCATCCCTCCACCGGCTTGCGGGCGGCGAGGAGGTGCCGGGCGACGTCGAGGGCGGGCGCCCCTTCCTGGTGCAGCAGTCGCGCGGCGCGCTGGTGGAGCGCGGAGAGGGCCCCGGGCGGGGTCGCGGTGAGTACGGCGTGGCGGGTCGCGGCCTCGCGGAACGCCCCGTCGCGCAGGATCCCGCACCGGCCGAGGTCCTGGAGTGCCAGCTCGGCGGTCTTGACGTGGACGTCGGTGATGCGGCTGAGCAGGGCGGGCGGGCAGGCGTCACCGAGCACGGCGACACCGCGCGCGACGGCCGGCATCTCGGGGTCGCCGCGGTGGAGGCAGTCGAGCACCGCACGTTCGAAGGTCTCGGCGGGGACGAACGGCTGGAACGGCTCGCTGTCGCCGAGGGTGGCCAGGCCGTCCTCCAGCAGGGCCTTGACCAGCAGCGGGTTCCCGCCGGTGGCCTCCTGGCAGTCGGCGGACAGGCGCTGGGCGGCGGCGGTGGAGAAGTGCCCGGCCAGGAGGCGGCCGGTCCCGTCCGCGCTGAGCAGCGGCAGCCGGATGCTGGTGCAGTTGGGTTGGCGCTTGAGTTCGGCGTGGAAGTCGAGTTGCGCGGGCAGCAGCCGGACCGCCTCGGTCAGCACGATGAGGACACCCGCCTGCCGGACCCGGCGTGCGAGGCAGAGGAGGAACGCGCGGGAGAGTTCGTCGCCGTGGTGGACGTCGTCGACGGCGATGACGACGGTCCGGCCGCGGGCGATCCGCAGGAGCGAGGCGCAGACGTGGGGCAGGACGCGCATGCCGGCCTCGACCGCGCCCGCCGCGTCCCGGGCGCTCTCGGCCTCGGCGCTCACGCCGTCGAGGAGCGCGGTGGTCTCGGCGTGGACGGCCGGGTCCAGTGGTGCGGCGCTGTCGAGGATCCGGCGCAGGATCCCGAAGGGGAGGTAGCGCTCGGCGCGGGAGCCGGCCGCTTCCAGGACCAACGCCCCCTCGGACAGGGCTTGCTCGGTGAAACACTCCAGCAGGGTCGTCTTTCCGCCGGCGATGGGCCCACTGATGACGGCGACGCGCCCGCGACCCCGGCGGGCGCTGCCGAACAGGTCGTTCAGCGTCTCCCACTCGTGTTCGCGCTCGACCAGCCTTGCCGCCACGGCCTCGTTCCCTTCCCCCGGAGCACCTGAGATTGCCCTGCACTGCACTGCGTCGTGCCTCCTCGCACCCCCGCCGGGCGGGCGGGGTGGTTGCGGGCACCGCGGGCCGGATCGGGCTCGTCCTCCGTGCGGGGAGGGCGGCCGGTCCGGCCCGGGTGCCTTTGGTCCGTGCGCCGCCGGGTGGGCCGCCGGTCGTGCGGCCGGCCCGGCGTGCGGCTCAGCCCTTCCGGATGGGGGCCGCTGCGAGCTCGTCGGAAATTATCTTCAGAACCCGCGCCTGGTGGTTGGCGAGAAAGAAATGGCCACCGGGAAAACGGTGGATGTCGAATTCTCCGCCGGTGTGGCCTTCCCAGGCGTCCGCCTCCTCCGCGCTGGTGCGCGGGTCGGACTCACCGGTCAGCACGGTGATGGGGGCCTTCACCGTTTCCCCGGGTTCGGCGCGGTAGTTCTCGATCGCCGTGTAGTCGCTCCGAATGGCGGGAAGCACCATCCGCAGGATCTCCTCGTCGCCGAGAATGGCCGAGTTCGTTCCACTGAGCTCACGCATTTCGGCCACGATGCCGTCGTCATCGCGGAGGTGAACGGATTCATGGCGGAAACTCGACGGTGAGCGGCGTCCGGAGGCGAAGATGCGTACGGGGTCCACGCCATGGTCGCGTTCCAGCCGGCGGGTCACCTCGAAGGCCAGGACGGCGCCCATGCTGTGGCCGAAGAACGCCACCGGCCGGTCGGTCCAGGGCAGGAGCGCCCTGGTCAGGGCGTCGGCGTAGACGCCGATGTCGGTGATCCCCGGCTCGTGCCGGCGGTCCTGACGTCCGGGGTACTGGACGCTCAGGACGTCCACCCCCGGGGCCAGGGCCTGGGACATGGGGAAGTAGAAGGAGGCGGATCCACCGGCGTGCGGGAGGCAAACCAGTCGGATCGGGCTTTCGTCCGCGGCGTGATAGCGGCGGATCCAGCCGTCGGCATTCTGCTTGTCGATCAAGGGATGAAAACTCCGTGTTCCAGTCCGGAAGCAGCACATGAACTCGATGAGTCGAGTCCCTTTGCGACTTCCGCACACGCGTTCCGTTGCTCCATGTCTAGCAGAGAGCCAATCTCGCCAGTACCCCTAGGTTTGAAACGGCCTCGACCCCTATAGCGGCTGAAAATCGCCTGCCGCGCTCCCCCGGAGGCCGAAACCGTTCGCAATTCAACTGTTGATCACGGAATGACCTTCCCGGTAGCCGGTCGCGCCGGTACGAGGGTGCACGTGCCGGATTCGTCCCCGCATTGTCGTTCCAGTCGACCGCGGGAAATGGTCTGGGCCAATCCGACCATCCAGCAGGTGGGGCAGCCCCGGAAGGCGATCAGGGCCAGCGGCGCGGCGAGCAGGGAGACCGGGCCGGCGAAGGGCACCAGGGCGATCGATCCACCGATCAACCCGAAGCCGATGGCGCCGCGCACCAGGTGGCGCGGGACGGACCTGCTGGCGAAATCCGGCCCGGTCGGCCCGGCACGGCCGGTGGCCGGAACCGTCACGGACAGCTCGGGCCGCTCGGGCCGCTTCACGATGTTCATCCCCTTGCCTTTCCCGCGTCGTGCGGGTCGATCGATCGACAGGCCCCGTCGTCGCCGGAGGCAGCCTTTCCGGTCTCCCGTTCGGTCGCCGCCAGTGAGTGCCGCACCGCCGCGCGCGCCCTGTGCAGCCGCGACTTCATCGCGGCGTCACTCAGACCGAGCGAGCGGGCGACGACCCTGCCCGGCAGGCCCTGGAGGTCCCGCATGACCAGGACCTGGCGCTGGTCGCGGGGAAGGGCGCCGACCGCGGCCGCGATCCGCGCCACCTCCAGTCCGTGCAGCACCTCCTCCTCCGCGGACGGCTCGACGCACGCCTGCGGCGCGGTCGATGCCGCCTCCTCCTTCCGCGAGACGAGGACCCGTACCTGCCGGAGGCACTCGTTGCGCACGATCCGGAACATCCACGAGGCGAGCGCGCCCGTCGCCCGCAGGGTGCCGATCTTCCGGTACAGGATGATCAGCGCTTCCTGCGCCGCGTCCTCGGCGTCCTGCGGCGAGGCACAGAGCGAGAAGGCGAACTTGCGGACATGGGGCTGCGATTCCATGACGACGGCGCCGAGCGAGGCGACGTCACCGTCCTGGGCGGCTCTGATCAGCCGTTCGTCCGGCCAGCGAAAACGTTGCTTCATGTCCTCAGGCCCGACGTCCGTAGCGCCGCAGCAGGTGGCGGACGCACGCGCCGACGAGCAGGACTGCGACCACCACGATGGCAGTGACCATCATTGACGTTCCTCCCGGTTGTGTGGGCCGACCCGTTCGACCGGCACACACATGAGAGACGGCGAGGCCCGGAAAGGGTTCATCCCCGGCCGAGATTTTTCCGCCGGCGGGCCGCGCCGGCTACCCTCCGACCGGGGACGGGCTGCGGGGGTCGGCCGGGCGCGGCACGAAGACCGGGGACTCGGACTGGTAGAAGAGGTCGATGTCGGCCTCCTCGCCACCGACGATCAGCGTGTCCCAGGCACCGCTCTCGCGCAGCGTGCGGAGGGTCGCGGGGGCGATCCCGGCGAGGTGGGCGCGCAACTCCGCGTCCGTCGGCAGGCCGGGCATCCGCGGGGCCAGCCGTTCGCGGATCCCGACCATCCGGTCCAGCAACGCCTCCAGGTCCTCCCCCTCCGCGCCGACCACCGCGCCGCCGACCACCGGCTCGGCGGCGCGCGCGATGATGTCCCTGATGGCACGGGTGACGCCCTGCTCGTCCGTGGTCACCATGGCGTTCCACGCCCGGCTCTTGTGCCGGTACTGGAGCATGGACATCGCCGCCTCGTGGCGGATGAAGTCGGCGTCCCGCAACGGCTTGCCCCGCCAGGCGCGGCTCAGCGAGCGGGCCAGCGAAGTGGCGGACCCCAGACCGCTGTTGAGACCCCGACCGGGCCAGAAGTGGATCGCGTTGGCCGCGTCGCCCAGCAGGAAGCCGTAGGTACCGGGGCTGGTCGCGGTCGGCCGGTGCAACTGCGCGGTGAAGCGCGGACGTTGCACCATGTCCAGCCGGAAGGAGGTGATCGCCGACAGGTCGTCCTCGGCCACCCCGAACAGGCGCAGCCCCTGCCGGATCTCCTTCCACAGCGGGGAGCCGCGCAGCAGGGCGGGGAGGAAGAGGGTGCCGTGGGTGGGGCAGCGGAACTCGCTGTCCTCCTCCTGCCGGCTCATCAGGCAGGGTCGGGCGGCGATGCACTCCTCGAAGACGTGGCGCACCGGGTCGATGCCGATGACGTTCCTCGCCTCCTCCCGGGTGAGCCGCATGTTCAGGAAGCCCTCGCCGCGCAGCGAGTTGAGGAGGAAGCGGTTCTGGGACACCGTGAGCAGCACGCTCATCGGGTCGGGCAGCCTCGACTTGACGCGCAGCCCCAGGACGACGTCCTGGAGGTGCTCGCCGTCGAGGGAGTAGATCGAGGTGTCGGCCGCGCCGAACCGGTCGGCGTAGTGCTCACGGGTGCGGGAGCGACCGCCCTCGCAGACCACCAGGACGTGCTCCTGCGTGAGTCGGTTCCGTTGCTCCGCCGCGTCGAAGCGCTTCGGGACGAGCCGGATGGCCGGTGCGCGGTTCGCCAGGTCCAGCAGTCGGTCCTCGATGTGGGCGATCCGGATGTTGCGGGGCGGGCGACCGTCGACCGAATCCGGGCCGACGGGCCACATCTCGGAGTACTGACCCTCGTCGTCGAACAGTGCGGAGAGCGCCTCGTCGGGCAGGGCGAGGTACTGCCGGCTCTGGACGGTCACCACCTGCTGCCGACGGAAGTTGCCCTGGGTCTCGTCCTTCCAGACGACCTCGGAACCCTTCCTGGTCCAGCGGCCGTCGTAGAGGGTGATGGCCGTGCGCCCGGGCAGCATCCCGTCGAGCGCCAGGGCGAAGGCCAGGCCCACCGGGCCGCCGCCCGTGATGGTGACCCGTAGCGTTCCGGGGTCCGCCGCGCTCGCCCGGGGGACGTCCAGGAGGGAGAGGTCCATGACCGTTTCCAGGGCGTCCTGCGCCTCGTAGAGAAACGTTTCGTCACCGATCCGGATGCAGTCGCTCGGGCGCAGGACGTGCCGCTTGACCCGTTGGTCGTTGACGAACGTGCCGTTGCGGCTGTCCCGGTCGTGGAGGACGAACCCGGCGTCCTCCACGAGGATCTCGGCGTGCAGCCGCGAGGCACTGGGGCTGACGATCACGACGCCGTTGTCGCTCTTGCGCCCGAAGCTGAGGGGCTCGCTGCCCAGGACCACGCTCTGCCCGGTGAACGGACCCGTGCGCCCGACGATGACCGATGGCACTCCACACCCCTTGAGAAAGACGCCTGCTGACCTCGTACGACAGCAACACGCCCCCGCGAAGGTGTTCGGTTCAACCAATCCTTGGAAATTTTCGCGCACCGTTGAACCGGGGGCCCCGGTCCGTACGTGATGTCTCGCGTCGGCCGGCGACCAAAGGGAGAACTGCCCCCATGCACAACGATGAATCCGATACCGCGACCGTGGCGGAGACCGCGCTCACGTCCACCACCGGGGTCACCACCACGGCCGTCGCATCGGGCGCGGAGGGTACGTCGGGCGCCGCGGCCACGGCGGGCGCAACGGCCGCGGCGGGCGGGGACCGGCTCATCGCGGGCCGCTACCGGCTGCTGTCCCGGCTCGGCGAGGGCGGCATGGGCACCGTGTGGCGCGCCCGTGACGAGACCCTGCAACGGGAGGTCGCCGTCAAGGAAGTCCGGGCCCCCGCAGGCCTGTTGGCCGATGCCATCGCGCGGATGTACAGCCGGCTGGAACGGGAGGCGTGGGCGGCGGCCCGCATACCCGACCGCAACGTGGTGACGGTCCACGACGTGGTCACGGAGGACGACCGGCCCTGGATCGTGATGGAACTGATCCGCGGACGGTCGCTGGCCGATCTGCTCCGCGCCGAGGGGCCGCTCACACCGCGGCACGCCGCGCACATCGGCGCGGAGGTGCTGGGCGCGCTGCGCGCCGCGCACGCCGTCGGGGTGGAGCACCGGGACGTGAAGCCGGCGAACGTGCTGCTCGCCGAGGACGGCCGGGTGGTGCTCAGCGACTTCGGCATCGCGGTGGTCGAGGGCAGCACCGCGCTGACGATGACCGGTGAGGTGGTCGGCTCTCCCGAGTACCTGCCGCCGGAGCGGGCGCTCGGCCGCCCCTCGGGACCCGAGTCGGACCTGTGGTCCCTCGGTGTGCTGCTGTACGCGGCCGTGGAGGGGGTTTCCCCGTTCCGGCAGGACACCGCGCTGAGCACCCTGCGGGCCGTCGTGGACGAGGAACCGCCCGCGCCGGTCCGGGCCGGCCCGCTCGCCCCGGTCATCGCCGGGCTGCTCCGCAAGGAGCCCGCCGACCGGCCCCCCGCCGCCCGCGTCACGGAGGCCCTGCGGGACATCGCGCACGAGCCGGACGCCACCACGGCCGCCGCCCGTATCCTGCCGACGCCCGCCCCGGCGCCGGAACCCGCCATGGCGCCGACGCCCGCGCCCGAGCCCGCGCCGCAGCCCGCGGCGACCGCGCCGGTCCTGCCGGCCACGGCCGAGGCCCCGGTCGTGCCCCCCGCGTCCCCGCCCCGCAAGCGCCGTACGGCGGTCCTCGTCGGGGCCGGCGCGACCGCGTGCGTGCTGATCGCCGGCGGCGTGGCCATCGCGTTGAACGGCGCCGGCGGGGACGCGGCCTCCGGTTCGGGCGTGCGGATGTCGGTGGTCGGCGCGAACACCACCTACACCGGTGACTGCCCCTCCCCCGAGGGCCGGGCCCCGGCCTTCACCGCGACGTTCACCGCCTCCGAGCCGACCCTGATCTCCTACCGCTGGGTGTCCGGTGACGGCTCGGTGGTGGATCCGCACTGGCGCACCATGTCGATCGGGTCGAAGGACGACCCGACGGGCCACGACACCGTGCGCCTGACGACGTGGGCGAAGGCGGGCAACCTGACCACCGGTATGGCCGTGGAACTCCAGAGCCCCACCCGCACCACCTCCAACCCGGTGCCTTTCTCCATCACCTGCACGGGCTGATCATCGGGGGGATCCACTGAATACGGGTCCGTTCCACGACGGGCCCCGGGGGTCAGCCGAACAGCGGGATGATGTCGGAGCCGTACGCGTCGATGGTCGCCTCCCGCGCGTCGTGCATGTCGTACACGGCGAACTGGTCGACGCCCAGGTCACGCAGGGCGCGGAGCTTTTCGACGTGGGCCTCGGCCGGGCCGAGCAGGCAGAACCGGTCGACGATCTCGTCGGGGACGAAGTCGGCCGACGGGTTCCCGGCCCGGCCGTGGTGGCTGTAGTCGTAGCCCTGGCGGGACTTGACGTACTCGGTGAGTTCCTCGGGGACCATCGAGGAGTGCTCGCCGTAGCGGGAGACGAGGTCGGCGACGTGGTTGCCGACCATGCCGCCGAACCAACGGCACTGGTCGCGGGCATGGGCGAGCGCCGCGGGCGAGTCGTCGGCGGTCACGTACGCGGGCGCGGCCACGCACATGGTGATCGCGTCCGGGTCCCGGCCGGCGGCGACGGCGGCCTCGCGGACCGACTTCACCATCCACTCGGTGAGGTAGGGGTCGGCCAGTTGGAGGATGAAACCGTCCGCCTTCTGCCCGGCCAGCGCGAGCGCCTTGGGCCCGTACGCGGCCATCCAGACGGGCAGCCTCCCCTCCCGGATCCAGGGGATGCGCAGCGGCTTCCCGTCCACCTGCGCCTCGCGGCCCTCGGCGAGGTCGCGGATCACGTCGATGGCCTCGCCGAGCCGGGCCAGGGTGTTCGGCGCCCGGCCGGCGACCCGCATCGCGGAGTCGCCGCGACCGATGCCGCAGACCGTGCGGTTGCCGTACATGTCGTTGAGGGTGGCGAAGGTGGAGGCGGTCACCTCCCAGGTACGGGTACCCGGGTTGGTGACCATGGGCCCCACGTGGAGCCGCTGCGTGTTGGCGAGGATCTGGCTGTAGATGACGAACGGTTCCTGCCACAGCACGGCCGAGTCGAAGGTCCAGCCGTAGCGGAACCCGTTGCGTTCGGCGCGCTTCATCAGGCTGACGACCTGGGAGGCGGGCGGGTCGGTTTGCAGGACGAGGCCGAAGTCCATGGCGGGACTCTCCTTACAGGTACTGGCAGGTGGAGCGGTGGACGAAGGCCCCGTGACCGGCCCGGCCGGTGTACTCGCGCCGGTCGATGACGAGTTCGCCGCGTGAGAGGACCGTGTCGACGCGTCCGGTGATCCGCCTGCCCTCGTACGCCGAGTAGTCCACGTTCATGTGGTGCGTCTCGGCGGAGATGACCTGCTCGGCGTGCGGATCGTAGAGGACGATGTCGGCGTCGGCGCCCGGTGCGATGGTGCCCTTGCGCGGGTAGAGGCCGAACATCCGGGCCGGGGTCGCGCAGGCGATCTCGATCCAGCGTCGGCGGCTGATGTGCCCGTCCAGGACGGCCTGGTGGAGGAGGTCCATGCGGTTCTCCACCCCCGGCAGCCCGTTCGGGATCTTCGAGAAGTCCCCGCGGCCCAGCTCCTTCTGGCCCCGGAAGCAGAACGGGCAGTGGTCGGTGGACACCACCTGGAGGTCGTTCGTGCGCAGCCCCCGCCACAGTGCGGCCTGGTGCTCGCGCGGCCTGAGCGGGGTGGAGCAGACGTACTTGGCGCCCTGGAAGTCGGGCTCCGCGAGGTTGTCGGTGGACAGGAACAGGTACTGCGGGCAGGTCTCCCCGAAGACGGGCAGGTCCTTGTCACGGGCCGCGGCCAGCTCCGCGACGGCCTCCGCCGCCGAGACGTGCACCACGTACAGCGGGGCGCCGGCCACCCGGGCGAGCTGGATCGCCCGGTGGGTGGCCTCGGCTTCGAGGAGGACCTTGCGGACCTCGCCGTGGTGGCGGGGGTCGGTCTCCCCGCGCGCCAGGGCCTGTTCGACGAGCACGTCGATGGCGATGCCGTTCTCGGCGTGCATCATGATCAGCCCGCCGTTGCCGGAGGCCCGCTGCATGGCCCGCAGGATCTGCCCGTCGTCGGAGTAGAAGACGCCGGGGTACGCCATGAACAGCTTGAACGAGCTGACGCCCTCCTCGACGAGGAGGTCCATCTCCTTGAGGGTGCTCTCGTTGACGTCCGAGAGGATCATGTGGAAGGCGTAGTCGATCGCGCAGTTGCCGTCGGCCTTGGCGTACCAGGTGTCGAGCCCCTCGCGCAGGGAGCGGCCCACGCTCTGCACGGCGAAGTCGACGATGGTGGTGGTGCCGCCCCAGGCCGCGGCCCGGGTGCCGGTCTCGAAGGTGTCCGAGGCGGCGGTGCCGCCGAAGGGGAGTTCCATGTGGGTGTGCGCGTCGACGCCGCCCGGGATGACGTACTTGCCGGAGGCGTCGATCGTGCGGTCGGCCGTCCAGGCCCGGGCGGCGTCCGAGCCGTGTGCGGCGAGGGCCGCCACCCGACCGTCCTCGATCAGGACGTCCGCGTGGAGCTCGTCGGCGGCGGTGACGACCAGCCCGCCGCGGATCAGGGTGCGGATGCTCATGTGAATCCCCCTACGTGATGCTGCGGAGCGCCTGTTCGAGGATGGCGGCGCCCTCTTCCGCCTCGGCGACGGTGAGGGTCAGCGGCGGTGCGATGCGCAGCACGCTGGTGTCGTGGCCGCCGCCCTTGCCGAGCAGCAGGCCGGCCGCGCGGGCGGCCTCCAGGACGGCCGTGGCGGCTTCCGGGGCGGCCCGGTCGGTGCCGGGTACGGTCAGTTCCAGTGCGGCCATCAGGCCCCGGCCGCGGACCTCCCGTACGGCCGGCACGTGGGCGGCGATGGCGCGCAGCCGTTCCAGGAGCAGGCCTCCGACCCGGCGGGCATTGCCCTGGAGGTCGTGTTCCAGCAGGTAGGAGAGGTTGGCGAGGCCGGCGGCCATGGTGATCGGGGAGCCGCCGAAGGTGGAGATCGAGTTGGCGTCGAGGCAGTTCATCACCTCGGCGCGGGCGACGACGCCGCCGATGGACATGCCGTTGCCGATGCCCTTGGCGAAGGTGAGGATGTCCGGCGGCCCGTTCCGGCCGTGGGCCTGCCAGCCCCAGAAGTGTTCGCCGGTGCGGCCCCAGCCGGTCTGGACCTCGTCGCTGATCCACAGGATGCCGTGCCGGTCGAGGACCTCGCGGAACGCCCCGTACAGCCCGTCGGGCGGGGAGGTGAAGCCGCCGACGCCCTGGATGGGCTCCGCGATGAGCGCGGCCACTCCCCCGCGGGCCTGTCCGAGCACGTCCTCCAGGTCGGCGACGGCCGCCGCGGTGAACTCGGCGTCGGGCAGCGCCGCGAAGGGGCCCCGGGAGCGGACGGCGCCGTGCACGTAGTACGTCTGGAGCGGCGAGAGGCTCGTCGGGGACCAGCCGCGGTTGCCGGTGATCGAGACGGTGGAGAAGGACCGGCCGTGGTAGCTGTTGCGCATGGCCAGGATCTGGTTGGAGCGGCGGTACGTCGTCGCGAGCAGCAGGGCGGCGTCGTTGGCCTCGGTGCCGGAGGTGGTGAAGAAGACCCGGGCGTCGGGGATGCCGGACAGGGCGGCGACCCGTTCGGCCAGTTCGATCATCGGCCGGTTGAGGTACAGCGTCGACGAGTGGATGATCCGACCGGCCTGTTCGGAGACGGCCTTGGTCACCTCGGGCAGGGCGTGCGCGGTCATCGTGGTGAGGATGCCGCCGAAGAAGTCGAGGTAGCGGTTGCCGTCGGCGTCCCAGACGTGGCGGCCCTCGCCGTGCGTGAGCTCGATCGGCCGGTCGTAGTACAGCGCGAGCCAGTCGGGCATGACGGTGCGGTGGCGGCTGTGCAGGGGGATGGGGTTGGTCACGGCTGTACGAGCCCTCCGTAGGCGTCGGGGCGACGGTCGCGGTAGAAGGCCCACTGGTCGCGGACCTCCTTGATCAGATCGAAGTCGAGGTCGCGGACGAGGAGTTCCTCGTCCTTGTCGCTGGCGACGTCGCCGACGAACTTGCCCCGCGGGTCGACGAAGTAGCTCGTCCCGTAGAAGTCGTTGTCGCCGTACTCCTCGCGGCCGACTCGGTTGATCGCGGCGACGAAGTACTCGTTGGCGACGGCGGAGGCGGGCTGTTCCAGCTGCCACAGGTGCGCGGAGAGGCCTCGGTGGGTGGCGGACGGGTTGTACACCAACTGGGCTCCGGCCAGGCCCAGCTGGCGCCATCCCTCGGGGAAGTGCCGGTCGTAGCAGATGTAGACGCCCACCCGGCCGACGGCCGTGTCGAAGACGGGCCAGCCGAGGTTGCCCGGGCGGAAGTAGTACTTCTCCCAGAAGCCCTTGACCTGGGGGATGTGGTGCTTTCGGTACTTGCCGAGGTAGCTGCCGTCGGCGTCGATGACGGCGGCGGTGTTGTAGTAGAAGCCCTCGGACTCCAGCTCGAAGACGGGTACGACGATCACCATGCCGGTCTCGCGGGCCAGGTCCTGCATCCGGCGGACGGTGGGGCCGTCGGGGACGGCCTCGGCCCAACGGTAGTGCTCGGGCTCCTGCACCTGGCAGAAGTAGGGGGCGTTGAACACCTCCTGGAAGCCGATGATCCGCGCGCCCTGGGCAGCCGCCGCCCGGGCGTGCTCCTCATGCTTGGCGATCATCGACTCGGTGTCGCCGGTCCAGGTGGCCTGGACGAGTGCGGCGCGGACGACTTGGGCCATGAGCTGCTCCTCGCGACGGGAACGCCGACTTCTACGCACGTAGACGGGGTGCGTAGGGAGTCGAAGGTAGGCCGCGTCCCAGCCCGGGGCAAGACCGCCGTGCGCAGTTGGAGTAGTCGATCAAGTTACGTCACCACGCGGTCGATTACGGTCGACAGTCGGGCGGTTCAGGCATCGGGAAGTCCGGCGACCCGCAGGGCGTGCGCGAGGTCCCGGTGCCGGGTGCCGGGCTGGGAGCGGGCCGCGTGCAGCAGCCGCGGCACGAACCAGCCCGGGTCCCGACGGGCCAGGGCGGCGGCCTCCTCGGCGGTGCGCAGTCCCACGAACGCCCCGAGCAGGGCGTGGACCTCGCCCTCCCGGCCCGCGACCCCCAGGGCGAGCGCGACGTCCGCCACTTCGGCGGCGGGACGGGCGACGCCCTGACGCAACAGCCGGCCGCTGTCGGTCCCGCGGCCCGCGTCCCCGAGCGCGGCGGCGACCTCGGCGAGTCGGGCGGGCGGCAGCGAGGCGGCCTCCCACAGCAGGGTCGCCCAGTCGGAGGCGAGACCGGCCCGGCCGAGCCCGGTGGCGAGGGCGGGCAGCAGTGGCGCGGGCCAGCCCGCGGCCTCGCACAGCAGGGCGTGCGCCTCGCCTCCCCGACCCCGGGCCCGCAGATCGAGGAGTCTCGCCACGAAGACCGCCACGGGGGCCCGCGCCGGCCCGGGGGCCGCCCCCTCGGCCGGGGCCGGTGCTCCTACGGCCGGGGCCGGTGCTCCGGATGCGGCGCCGGCCTGCGGGACCGGAGTCTGCGGTGGGGTGTGCGGGGCGCCGTAGCGGGCGCCGCGGGGCGCCGGGAGGGCCCCGTCCGGAGCGGGCGCGTCGGGACCCTCCGGCTGCCCCGGCGGCGGGGCGAAGGTCGGGGGCCGCACGCTCGCCGCCCCCGCGTACCGGGCTCCGCCGGTACGCCGCGACCCGCCGCGCGGCCACCGTCCCTCGGCCCGCCCCGCCGCGGCGGGGGCGACGGGTGGCGCGGACTCCTCGGGGCGGGCGTGGGCCGCCCGCGGGCGGGGTACGGCGGGCAGCGGCTCGCCGGGAGCACGGCCCACGGGGGCGTGGTCGACCGGAGCGCGGTCGGCGGGGGCGTGGTCGACCGGAGCGCGACCGGCCGACGCGCGGCCCACGGACACGTGGTCCACGGGCACGTGGTCGGCGGGGGCACGGTCGCCGGGTTCCGCGAACCACGGCGCCCCCGGGGCGGGGGCCGGCCGGACGGGCCGGGGGTGGGAGTCCGGTGCGCGCAGGGGGGCCGGCGCGTACACGCGGGCCGTCAGGTCGGCGTGCCGCGCGGCCGCGCGGGCGGCGTCGTCCCGGCTCCAGGACAGCTCCCGCGCGAGCGCGGCCGCCTCCGCCGGGTCGACCCCCGCCCCGAGCCGCTCGGTCAGGTTCCGTACCGCCGCCTCCGAAACGGCCCGCTGCTCGACGGCGGCCGCGAGCAGCGCCGGCAACTCCCGCGCCCCGTCCGGGTCGGCGTCCCGGGCGGCGACCGCCGCCGCCCGCAGCCGGGCGCCGTACTCGGCCTCGCGCGCCACCGCCCCGGCGCCGGCGGCTCCGGCACGCCCCGCGAGATCGGCGAGCAGGGATTCCACCACGTCCCACGGCGGCACCGCGGCACCCTCCAGACAGGCCCGCATCCCCTCGGGGTCCCGCCGCAGGAACTCCCCGTACCAGCCCGCCCCGGGATCCAGCCTGCGGGTCAAACCCCGCAACCAGTCCGCGAGTTGTTCGATCACCAGTGAAGTCGGCGTCTCCATGACCGCATTGGATCCCACCCGTGTTACGGGCGGGCTACGGGAGTCTCAAAGCTTGACGGCGATCCCGGTGTGCGGCCGCTTGCCGCCCCGCGCCAGCGCGGCGGGTACGTCCACCATCCAGAACTGCCACGTGTACTTGCGCCTCATCAGCCGGCGCACGCGCTTGAGGCCCTCCTCCTCCAACAGGCGCGCCTGCCCGTCCAGCACGGGGGCTCCCGCGATGATGCGTCCGCGCACGTCACAGGCCACGACCGTGACCCTGCTGTCGTTGCGGATGCGCTTGACCTTCCAGGAGTCGCTGCGCGTCCACACGTAGAGTTCGCCGCCGTCGGCGACGGCCCACACGGGGGTGGCGACGGGGGTGCCGTCCTTGCGGAAGGTGGTGAGGCTCACGTACCGGGCCCGGCCCAGTTGTTCAAGGGACATGGGGGTGAGCCTAGGACCTGTCGTCGAACTCCCCCGGACCAGTCCCCCTGCGGACCGGTTCGCCGGGTCGTCGCGCCGGTGGGGCCCGGGATGTCGAATGCGCCGCCCGGGCCCGGCGGGAGCTACTCCCGGGGTCCACCCCGGTGCGGAAGGACGACGTCGCCCGGGTCGGGGGCGGGGGGCCGGTCGTCCGGGACGGTACAGGCGGCGAGGAGCAGTCCGCCCGCGAGGAGGGCTCCGAGGAGCCCGAGGCCGAGCCGCTTCGACGCGTTGGCCGCGTTCAGGGCGTGGACGGATGGAGCGAGGTCGAGGACGTGGACCGGAAGGGACGTGCGGAGTTCGGCGATCGGGACCGCCCCGGTGGGGGCGGACGTGGTCGGGGCTGCCACGGCGGGGGCAGCGGTGAGGGCGCCGGCCGCGGTGGGTGCGCCGGCTGCGTTCGTTGCGTTGGCGGCGTGCGTTGCCTTCGTTGCGTTCGTTGCTGACACGCCCTCACGTTTCCCCCGCGACCGGGCGGTCCCTCACCGATTGGGCTGATCGGCCGTCGGACTCTCCCCGGGCGGCGGCCCGGACCCGCACCCTGTCGGATCATCCCACCGGCGGCGTACGGTGTCCGGGCGCGGCGCCCGGTCCCCGCCGATCGGGGTCGGCGTTGCGCCGGAAGGAGTCACGATGGCCGGGAGGGCGGCGCACATATGCCGTGACTGCGCGCACGGGAGGGGTGTCCACGTGCCCTCGTTGGGCCGGTGCCTGGGCGTCGCGGGCGGGCCGCCCTGCGACTGCCGACTGTTCCGGCGCGTGGACGAGCCCGAAGCCGCGCGGCAGGAGCCGACGGAGCCCGCCGAGCCGCCGTGCGCGGAGTGCCGGTCGCCGTTCGGGGTGTGCCGGTGCGAGTCCTGGTGGGAGCGGCAGCGGTCGCCGTTCGCGCCGTGCGGCGGATGAGGCGGCGGGGTCGGTGAGCGGGGGCGACCGGTTCCCGCCGGCCTTCGCCACGGCGCCGCTCGCCCTGTTCGCGATCGGCCTCACCGTCGCCACCGTCCCGCGTCGCGCCGACCCTCCTCCGCGCGCGGGCTGCCTGCACGGCTTCGAGGAGCACGCTGCGGGCCGTTGCGCGGGGCACGGCAGCCCGTGCCCGTGCACCGGCGACCGCACGCAGTGGACGGACCACGCGGGTCGGCCGCCCATCGGGTGCGGAGGCTGACGGACCCCACCACCCGGGAACGCCCGGCGTGCACACCCGACGTCACACGTCACACATCGCACGTCCCCCGTGGAGCGCCGGGAGCCGGGCGCCCGATGTCAGGCCGGTACGAGGGCGCAGCGCCGCATCACGTCGTCCAGGGACAGCCCGAGGGCTCCCGCGAGCGCGGCGACCGTGAAGAAGGCGGGGGTCGGGGCCCGGCCGGTCTCGATCTTGCGGAGGGTTTCGGCCGAGAGTCCGGCCCCCGCCGCGACCTCGACCATGCTGCGGGTGCCGCGGGCCTCGCGCAGCAGGGCGCCCAGGCGCTCGCCGCGTTCACGCTCTTCGGGTGTCAACGGGGTACGGACCATGGGGCCAGCATACCCCGGACCCCGATTACTATCCCGGTAAAGTTATACCGGTATAGTTATTGGCATGGTGAAACTGAAGACGAACCCCGAGATCGACGAGATGCGCGAGGCCGGCCGGGTCGTCGCGCACGCCCTGGCCGCCGTTCGGAACGCGGCCGCGGTCGGGGTGTCCCTGCTGGAACTGGACCGTACGGCGCGCGAGGTGCTGGACGAGGCCGGTGCGTCCTCGCCCTTCCTCGGCTACCGGCCGCAGTTCGCCCCGGTGCCCTTCCCGGCGGTGGTGTGCGCCTCGGTCAACGACGCCATCGTGCACGGCATCCCCGACGACTACCGGCTGCGCGACGGTGACCTGGTCAGCATCGACTGCGGGGCACAGCTCGGCGGCTGGGCCGGTGACTCGGCGATCAGCTTCACGGTCGGTCGGGCCCGCCCGGCCGACCTGCGGCTGATCGCCACGGCCGAGGAGGCGCTCGCCGCCGGCATCGCCGCCGCCCGTCCGGGCAACCGGATCGGCGACATCGCGTACGCGGTCGGCAGCGTCTGCCGCGCCGCCGGCTACGGCATTCCCGACGGTTTCGGCGGTCACGGCATCGGCCGCAGCATGCACGAGGACCCGGGCGTCCCCAACGAGGGCCCGGCCGGGCGCGGGATGAGGCTGCGCGCCGGCATGGTCCTCGCCATCGAGCCGATGCTGACCGCCGGCGGCACCGACGACTACACCTGTGACGCCGACGGCTGGACCCTGCGCACCGTGGACGGCAGCCGCGCCGCGCACGCGGAGCACACGGTCGCGGTCACCACCGACGGCCCCAGGATCCTCACCGCTCCGTAGGTCCCGGGGCCGCCGACGAGGCGGTGTCTACGGCTTGCCGTGCGGGTGGACGACCATCGCGGACCCGCCGCCGCGGCGGGAGGTCTCGGCGGCCGCGAGCCAGCGGCCGTCCGGGAGGCGTTGGACCCCGGTGGCGGCGCCGATCTCGGGATTCTGCCGGAAACCCTGGCCGAGGGCTTCCAGTTCGGCCCGCAACGGGCTGTTCCACAGGCCCGGTTCCAGTTCGGTGGTGGTCTGGTTGCGCTGGCTGGCGCGCGGCGCCGCGATGGCGTCGACGAGCGGCAGCCCCCGGTCCAGGTGGCCGAGCAGGGTCTGGAGGACGGTGGTGATGATCGTGGCGCCGCCCGGGGAGCCGACCGCCAATACCGGACGCCCGTCGTCCAGCACGATGGTCGGGGACATCGAGGAGCGCGGCCGCTTGCCGGGGCCGGGCAGGTTCGGGTCCGGGACGCCGGGGGCGGCCGGCGCGAAGGAGAAGTCGGTCAGCTCGTTGTTCAGCAGGAAGCCCCGCCCCGGGACGGTGATCCCGCTGCCGCCGGTGGACTCGATGGTCAGGGTGTACGACACGACGTTGCCCCAGCGGTCGGCGACCGTCAGGTGCGTGGTGTTCTCCCCCTCGTACGTGGTCGGCGCCGCCTGCCCGGTGGTGGCGCAGGGCACGGGCCGGCGCGGGTCGCCGGGTGCCAGCGGGCTGGTCAGCGCCCGGTCGGGCCGGATCAGGCAGGCGCGGGAGTCGGCGAAGCGCTGCGAGAGCAGGTCACGGGTGGGGACGTCCACGGCGGCGGGGTCGCCCACCCAGCGGCCCCGGTCGGCGAAGGAGATCCGCGAGGCCTCGATGAAACGGTGCAGGTACTGGCTCTCGGAGAGCTCGCGGACGTCGGAGCGCTCCAGGATGTTCAGGGCCTCGCCGACGGTGGTGCCGCCGGAGGAGGAGGGCGCCATGCCGTACACGTCCAGGCCGCGGTACCCCACCCGGGTGGGTTCCTGCCGCTTCGTCGCGTACGAGCGCAGATCCGCGGCGGTCAGGTCACCGGGGCGGACGATGCGGGTGGCCGCCGGGTCGACCGGGGGCTTGCGGACGGTCCGGACGATGTCGTCCGCGATCGGGCCCCGGTAGAGGGCTCCGGTCCCCTTGCGTCCGAGTTCGGCGTACGTGTCGGCCAGGTCGGGGTTCTTGAACGTGGAGCCGACGACGGGCAGTGCCCCACCCGGCAGGAACAGTGCGCGGGTGTCCGGGAAGTCCCTGAACCGCTCCTCGTTCGCGGCCGTCTGGGCCCGGAAGGTGGCGTCGACGGTGAACCCGTCGCGGGCCAGTTTCTCGGCGGGCCTCATGAGTTGGCGCAGCGGCCGGCTGCCCCAGGAGTCCAGGGCGCTCTTCCAGGTGGCGGGGGTGCCGGGCACTCCGACGCCGCGCCCGCTGGTCTGTCCCTCGGCGAAGGGGATCGGGACGCCGTTCTCCTGGAAGAGGGTGTCGGTGGCCGTGGCGGGGGCGGTCTCGCGGCCGTCGATGGTGTGCACGCGGCGGGTGCGGGCGTCGTAGTACACGAAGTAGCCGCCCCCGCCGATGCCCGCCGAATAGGGCTCGGTGACACCGAGCGCGGCGGCGGTGGCGACGGCCGCGTCCACGGCGTTTCCGCCGGCGCGCAGTACGGCGATCCCGGCGGCGGAGGCGTCCGGGTCGACGCTGGCGACGGCCCCGCCGTACCCGGCGGCGACGGGCACCTTCGGCGGGGCCCCGGGGGACGACGGCGGGGCGGCCGCGCCGGTGGAGACGAGCGCTCCGACCAGGGCGAGCAGTGGTAACGAACGTGCGGCAGGACGGTGCATGGCGGACCTCCGGTCGACAACGTCCGCAGAGCCTAGCGGTCGCCCCGCCGCCGCGTCAGGGGACCGGCCGGCCGCTCGGGGCCGGTGCCGGACCCCACGGCCCGGGACCGGCCCCGACGCCGTGGATCGGGCGGGACGGTCACACCACGCCCTGGTCGACGCTCCCGGCGGTCAGTGCCTCCAGGGCCAGCCCCATCGCCCGGTCGAAGCCGGCGCCGATGAGGGCTCCGTCGGTGGGCAGGCCGAGGCCGGGGTGGTCGCTGGCGACGAGGAGGGTGGCGGCCCGCATCCCGGAGAGCCGGGCCGCGGTGAGGACCGCCGCGGTCTCCATGTCGATGCCGGACACGCCGGTGCGCCGGCATTCCTCGACGAGCGCCGAGTCCTGCGTGTAGACGGCGTCCAGGGTGTGCACCAGGCCGTCGCGCAGGGTGCCCGGGGCGGTGTCGTGCAGGGCCCGTACGAGCTGGTGGTCGGCGACCGCCGGGTAGCGTCCGGGGCACAGGGCGGCGCTGGTCCCGTCGGCGGATACCGCGCCGGTCGGGACGAGGAGGTCGCCGCAGCGCAGGTCGTCGGCGACGGCCCCGCAGTAGCCCACGCCGACCAGGCTGCGCACGCCGCGGCCGGCCGCCGCCTGGATGGCCATCGCGGCGGCGGGAGCGCCGAGCTTGGCGTTGAGGACGGCGATGCGCCGGCCCGCGTACACGCCGATGGAGACCGTGCGGTAGCGCTCCACGATCTTCAGGTGCTTGTCCCACACACCGGAGTCGTAGAGGTCGGGGTTCTCCAGGGGCAGGACCGCCTCGGCCGGCAGCGGGCCGTCGACGTCGGCGAAGAGCCAGTCGTCGGCGATGGAACGGAAGGCGGTTCCCCAGTCCGGCCGGTCCCCGGTCGGTGCGTCAGACATGTTCACGGCTCTTTCTCCACGGGTCGGTGCGTCGACGTCGCCGCGGGGGGCGGGGCGGACCCCGTCCCCGTGCGGTCCCCGCCCCGGGTGGCTGTCCGTCCCCGGCCGCGTGAACGACGACGTGCGCACCATTGTCCCCGGACCGCCGGCCGGCGCCCTCGGCGGGGTTCGGCGGGCGGCGCCGTCAGGCGGGCGGCCCGGACACCCGGAGCGGGAGGCGGGTGATCCCGTTGATGAAGTTCGACACCAACCGGCGCGGCGGTCCCGTCAGTTCGGGGGCGGGTAGCGACGCGCGCCATTCCTCGTGGAGGACGCGGAGCTGGAGGCGGGCGAAGTGCGCCCCGAGGCAGACGTGCGGGCCGTCGCCGAAGGAGACGTGCGGGTTGGGCGAGCGGGTCGGGTCGAGGCGGTGCGGGTCGGTGAAGACGCGTTCGTCGTGGTTGGCGGAGGCGTGGAACACCACCACCTTGTCCCCCGCCCGGATCCGGGCGCCCGCGAGGACGGTGTCGCGGGTGGCGGTGCGGCGGAAGCTGAGCACGGGCGGGTGGACGCGCAGGAGTTCGTCGACCGCCCGGTCCACGGGCGCGCTGCCGTCCGCGAGGCGGCGGTAGGCGTCGGGGTGGCGGGCCAGGGCGAGGAGCCCGCCGGGGGCGGCGCTGCGCACGGTGTCGTTGCCCGCGACGGTCAGCAGGAAGAAGAACATCTCCAGTTCGGCGGGGTCCAGCCCGGCCTGGGCGAGGGCGGTCATGACGTCCTCCCCGGGATGGGCCCGTTTGTGCGCGGCCAGTTCCCGCGCGTACGCGAACATCTCGCCGAGCAGGGCCGGGGAGCGGGGGTTCAGCGGTGTTCCGTCCGGACCGGTGACGGGCTCGGGTGCGTCCTCGGGGTCCTGGTAGCCGATGATCCGTACGGTCCACTCCAGCAGCAGGGCCCGGTCGGCGGGCGGGACGCCCAGCAGGTCCGTGAGGTTCAGCAGCGCGTACTCGTCGGTGACGGCGGCCACGACATCGGTGCTGCCGTCCTCGGCGCGGTCCCGGGCGGCGGTGAGGAGCGTACGGGCGCGGTCGCGGGCCCGGTCGGCGAAGGCGTCGACGCGGGCGGGGGTGAAGGCACGGGCGACGAGGCGGCGGAGCCGGCCGTGCCCGGGGGGATCCTGGTTGAGCATGGTGCTCCGCAGGAACGGCAGGTCGGCCGGGTCCGGGTCGCGGATCTGGGTGGCGCCCGCCCAGGAGGAGTACGTGGCGTGGTCGCGGAGCACGTGCACGACGTCGGCGTGCCGGGTGACGGCCCAGAATCCGGGGCCGGCGGGCCACCCCAGGATCTCGGGCTCGGCCTGCCAGGAGACGGGGTGCCGGTCGCGCAGGGTCCGGTAGCGCGCGTGCGGGACGCCTTCGGCGTAGACGCGGGGGTCGAAGACGTCGGGGACGTCGGCGGCGCGTTGCATGGTCCACACGGTGGCGGGCGGGCGGGGCGTCCGCAAGGGGGCCGCGCGGGAGGCCGGGGCGGCGGCCTTCAGTGGTCCGGCCGGCAGCGTTCGGGGTCCAGGGCGGTGTCGGTGCCGTGCAGGAAGACCTCGTGGTCGGAGCCGAGGGTGGAGGTGGCGCTGCACACGAGCTGGCCGCGGGCCACGGCGTCGAGGCCGGAGACGGGGAAGGGCAGGCGGACGTCCAGGCCGTCGTCGGCGACGGGGACGACGGACACGGCGGCGATGTCGGGGCCCTCGACGGCGGGCAGTCGGGTGCCGAGGCCGGCCCGGAGTTCGGCGCGGCCCGGGCCGCGCAGCAGCCCGAGGACGCCGCTCAGCGGGCCGCTCGTCGCGCTGCGGGGCTGCGGTGAGGGGACCAGCCGTCCGTCGGGGCCGATGAAGAAGGCGAGCGGGCCGCGGGCGGGCGAGGCGACGGCGACCCGTGCGGGAGCGCCGCTCTCGATGACGCCGGTGGGGGCGATCCCGCAGGCGGTGAGCAGCAGGGGGCCGGCGAGGGCCATGCCGGCGAGGGCGGTGGTGCGGCGGCCGGGGGCGGGCGTGCGGGTCACGCGACGGCCTCCAGCGGCATGTCGACGGTGAACACGGCGCCGGCGGCGAGGGCGTTGGCGGCGCGCAGGGTGCCGCCGTGGAGGCGGACGTTCTCCAGGGTGATGGCGAGGCCGAGGCCGCTGCCGGCGGAGCGGGTGCGGGCGGCGTCGGCCTTGAAGAACCGGTCGAAGATGTGCGGGAGCACGTCGGGGGCGATGCCGGGTCCGCTGTCGGTGACCTCGATCAGCAGGCGTTCCCCGTCGGGGTGGGGCTGGGTGCGGACGCCGATCCGTACGGGGGCGGCGCCGTGCCGCAGGGCGTTGCCGACGAGGTTGGCGAGGATGACGTCGAAGCGGCGGGGGTCGAGGCGGGCCCGGATCTCCCGGGGAAGGTCGGCGGTCACCCGGTCGTCGTCCCAGTGGCGCAGTTCGAGGGTCTTTCCGACGGCTTCGGCGATGTCGACGTCGTCGAGGTTGAGTTCGGCGGCGCGGGCGTCGAAGCGGGAGATCTCCATCAGGTCCTCCACGAGCACGGCCAGCTTCCCGGTTTCGGAGCTGATCAGGCGCAGGGCCTTGGCGGTGTCGGGGTCGAGGTGTTCGGCGTCGGCGTCCTCGTCGAGCACTTCGGTGACGGCGAGCATGCCGGCGAGGGGGGTGCGCAGTTCGTGGGAGACGTCGGAGGCGAAGCGGCGGGCCCGGACCTCGGCCTCGCGGAGCTCGGCGACGGATTCCTCCAGGGCGCGTGCGGTCTCGTTGAAGGTGCGGGCGAGGCCGGCGAGTTCGTCGGAGCCCCGTACCTCGATGCGGGTGTCGAGCCTGCCGCGGCCCAGGTGGGTGGCGGCGCGCCGCATGTCCCGTACGGGCCGCAGGACGCTGCGGGCGGCGAGCAGGGCGGGGATGACCGCGATGGCGAGGCCGGGGACGGCGCCCTGGCGGGCGGCTTCGACCATGGCGTCGACGGTCTGTTCCTCGGCGCCGAGCGGCATGACGGCGTAGAGGACGACGCCGGTGGGGCGGGCGGAGCCGTCGGCCGAGTCCATGACGGCGGGCATGCCGATGGTGAGGTAGGACTCGCCGCGGCCGTCGTCGACGCGTTGGAAGGCGCCGTGCGGGTTGGCGGCGACCTGGCGGCGGAGCCGGTCGGTGAGGACGGCGGAGGTCGCGGGGGTGACGTTGGAGGAGGCGCGCAGGGTGCCGTACTCGCCGAAGACCACCCAGGGGTGCGGTTTGCCGCGTTTGCCGATGTCGGTGACGAGGCGTTGCAGTTGGTGCTGTTCCATCGGCAGCGCGAGGGTCTGGCCCTCCAGTTGGTCCCGCAGGGTGCTGACGGCGGTGTCCTGGCTCTGGGTGAGGATCGCCGTGCGGGCTCGCTGGTAGGTGAGTGCGGCAGTGCTCACCGCGCTGATCGCGGCGACGAGGAGGAACGCCGCGATGAGGCGGGTGCGCAGGCCGGGGGGAGCGAGGTTGCGCACGGTCGGCTACAGCGGTCCGAAGCGGTAGCCGAAGCCCCGCACGGTCTGTATGTAGCGGGGGCTGCCGTCGGGGTCCTCGATCTTGTTGCGGAGCCGGCGCACGCAGGCGTCCACGAGCCGGGCGTCGGCGTGGTAGCTGTGCTCCCACACGTACTCCAGCAGTTGCTGCCGGGAGAAGACCTGCTCGGGCGAGGCGCTGAGGTGCAGCAGCAGTTTGATCTCGCTGGGGGCGAGGGGGACGCGCTCCCCGTTCTTCGCGACGGTCAGTC
Organism: Streptomyces sp. NPDC040432; assembly: GCF_055595445.1. Taxonomy (NCBI): domain Bacteria; kingdom Bacillati; phylum Actinomycetota; class Actinomycetes; order Kitasatosporales; family Streptomycetaceae; genus Streptomyces; species Streptomyces sp. NPDC040432. Next base: position 47,708 of record NZ_JBVIVP010000023.1, read on the forward strand.
CGGCGCGGTCGACGGCGAGCTCGGCGTGGTGCTCGATGCCCTGGCGGACGGTGGCGTCGCCGAGTCGGCGCAGGACCGCCTTGATGCGGGCCTCGATGATTTCGGTGCGGACGGGTTTGACGACGTAGTCGTCGGCGCCGGCTTCGAGGCCGACGACTATGTCGAAGTCGTCGCCGCGCGCGGTGAGCATGATGATCGGGACCTCGCTGGTCTCACGGATCCGGCGGCAGACCTGGACGCCGTTGATGCCGGGCAGCATGAGGTCGAGCAGGACGAGTTCGGGGTGGAAACCCGCCATGAGGGCGAGGCCCTCCTCGCCGGTCTCCGCGGCGCCCACCTCGTGACCGCGGCGGCGCAGCCCGAGTGCGACGCCTTCCCGGATGGAAGGGTCGTCCTCGATCAGCAGTACGCGTGGCATCCGGTCAGTATCCCCAGAAGGTCGGTGGCTTTCCTCCCGCTAACGGCCGATCCTGCGCCGCAGGGAGTTCAGCAGGGCGGTGATCTCCGTCAGGCGCAGCGGCCCGGCGAGGACAACGACGACGATCACGATCGCCGTGGTTCCCGCGCCGGCGGCGGCGATGTCGCCGAACCGGTCGGCGCCGCGGGCGGCGGCGTACCCGACGGCGCCCGCCGGCAGGCAGGCGGCGAGCAGCCGCAGGTGGGTCCGTACGGCGGTGTCGGCGGCCCGCACGGTACCGACCCCGGTCGTGGGGCGGGGGCCGAGCCGTCGGGCGAGGGCGTACGCGGTGACGGCGGCGCCCGCGGTGAAGGCGACGGTGGTGGCCGCGGCCATGCCGGTGACCGCCCAGCGGGTGGGGAGCAGGAAGTACGCGGCGGCCGACAGGGCGGCGTTCAGCCCGGCGATGACCAGGTTGAGGAAGAAGGGGGTCCGGGTGTCGGAGAGGGCGTAGTAGGCGCGGGAGAGGACGTACTGGCCGGAGAAGGCGATCAGGCCGGGCGCGAAGGCGACCAGGATGCCGGCCATGACCTCGACGTCGGCGGGGGTGGTGGCTCCGTGGCCGAAGACGCCGCCGATCACCCAGGGGGCGAGGACGGCGAAGACCGTGGCCGCGGGCACCACGAGTGCGGCGCTGGAGCGCAGCGCGTACGAGACGTCGCGGCGGACGGCGGCGAGGTCGCCGTCGGTGGCGGCGGCGGCCATGCGGGGGGTGAGGGCGGTGACGAGGGAGACGGTGATGATGCCCTGCGGGACGACCCACAGCTGGTAGGCGTTGCTGTAGGCGGTGTAGCCGACGCCGGCCGCGAGGCCCGCCCGGTCGCCGACGTCCCCGGCGGTGGTGGAGAGGCGGGTGATGACCCAGTAGGCGATCTGGTTGGTGAGGACCAGCAGGACGAGCCAGCCGGCGTTGCGCAGCGGGCGGGCGAGGCCGCTGCCGCGCCAGTCGAAGCGGGGGCGCCAGCGGAAGCGGGCGGCGCGCAGGGAGGGGATCAGCGCCAGGGCCTGGATGACGATGCCGGCGGTGGTGCCGATGCCCAGGAGGCGGGTCTCGGCGGCGGTGAGACCGTCGGGGGCGTCGTGCGAGAGGACGAGGAAGAGGCCGAAGACGCCGATGACGACGAGGTTGTTGAGGACCGGGGTCCACATCATGGCGCCGAAGCGACCGCGGGCGTTGAGCACTTGGCCGAGCAGGGTGAACAGGCCGTAGAAGAGGATCTGGGGGAGACAGAACCGGGCCAGGGCGACGGTGGTGTCCAGCCGGTCGCCGGCGTAGGGGGTGTACGCGCCGATGATGGCGGGGGCGGCGAACACGGCGGCGGCGGTGAGCACGACGAGGGCCGCGGTGCAGGCGGTCAGCAGCCGGTCGGTGTAGGCGGCGCCGCCGTCGGCGTGTTCCCTGGCCGCGCGCACCAGCTCGGGGACGAAGACGGCGTTGAGGGCTCCGCCGACGAGCAGCATGTACAGGATGTTGGGGACGGTGTTGGCGACGGCGTAGGAGTCGCCGAGCCACAGGACGCCGAGGGCCGCGACGACGACCGCGGAACGGACGAAGCCGGTGGCGCGGGAGACGATCGAGCCGGCGGCCATGACGGCGCCGCTGCGCATGAGCGAGCCGCCGCCCCTGACGGGGTCCTGCGTGGCGGTGGGGCCGGCGGGGGCCGCGGCCGGACTCGTTCCGGTGGCGGTCATCGCGGCCTCCAGGTCGGTGACGCCTCGACGGGGCGTCGTCGGGCGGGCGGAAGTCGGAGCGTATCCGCCCGTCCGGCACGCTCCCGAGGCAGGTCTTCGTGAGGGGCCTCCGCCCTCGTGGGGGGTTCTCCTCCCGGATAGGGACTTTCGACCCTGCTTTCGCGGCGATGGTCCCGGGCAGGGGGTCGGGATGGGGGCGAGAGGGGCCTCGGGCGGGTCCGGAGGAGATCGTCCGGATATTTTCCGCAAAACGCGCAACCCGAAGGCGCCCCGTGCGCTCCTTGCTTACGGACGATCGATACTTTCGGAGGGGTTTTCGTTGAGCCGCACACGCCGTACCGCACTGCCGCGCCGTCGGGGCCGCCACGCCACGTTGGCGGGCACCGCACTCCTGGCCGCCGCACTGACCGCCTGCGGGGGCGGTTCGGACGCCGGTGGGGACGGCAAGGCCGAGATGAAGCAGAAGCCGGCCATGGCGGTCTCGGTGAACCTGACGGGCGACCAGGTCAAGGCGGGCGAGCCCGTCACGGTGACGGTGGCCGAGGGCAAGCTCGCGCAGGTGAAGGTGACGGACGGCAAGGGCGGCGAACTGCCCGGGCGGATATCCGCCGACGGGAAGAGCTGGACCTCCGAGCGCAACGCCTCGCCGGGTACCGAGTACAAGGTGGAGGCGCAGAACACCGACAGCCAGAGCGCGAACACCCAGTTCAAGACCTCGGCCGCGGACAAGGTGAACAAGGTCTCGATCAACATCTCCAAGGGCAGCACGGTGGGTGTCGCGATGCCCGTCTCGCTCGTCTTCGACAACCCGGTGAAGAACAAGGCCGAGGTGGAGAAGCAGCTGAAGGTGACGACTTCGGACAACACCGAGGGTTCGTGGGGCTGGTTCAAGGACTACTCCGGCAAGGACCGGGTGGACTGGCGGCCCAAGGAGTACTGGAAGTCCGGCACGGACGTGAAGGTCGAGATGAACCTGAACGGTGTGGACTCCGGGCAGGGCGGCGGACTCTTCGCCCGTGACTACAACACCGAGTTCAAGATCGGCAAGGATCGGCGGATCGAGGTCAGCCTCGACACGAAGAAGCTGTCGATGACCGAGGGCGGTCAGGTGGTCAGCACCATCCCCGTATCGGCGGGCACTCCCGGCGGCCAGAAGGCCTCCTGGTCCGGGAAGATGGTGCTGATGGCGAAGGAGGGCACCATCCGGATGGATTCCCAGACGGTGGGCCTGGGCGACTCCTACGACAAGATGGTCGACTATTCGATGCGGCTGACGTGGTCGGGCATGTACGCGCACGCGGCCCCGTGGAACACCGCCAACTTCGGCAATGCCAACACGAGTTCCGGATGTGTGGGCATGAGCGACGCCAACGCGAAGACCTTCTACGGGCAGGTGCAGGTCGGCGACCCCTTCGAGGTCGTCGGCAAGGGCTCGAAGGGCAACGCCGAGCTCGGCAACGGCTACGGCGAGTGGAACCTGTCCTGGGACGAGTGGAAGACCAAGAGCGCGCTGGGCACCGGCGCGCAGAACGGCTGACCCCGGCGGAGGCCACCGCCCGCCTCCCGCGTATTGACTATTGGTCAATTGTTACCACCACGTAACTTACTCATGGGTTACCCCGAGTAAGCCCCTCCCGTTACCGTCGGGTCACTTTGACACCGGCGCACGTGAGGAGCGACCGATGCCAGTCCGCACCACCACCGCAGCAGCCGTGGCGGGCATGCTCGCCGCCGCCGCCCTGGGCCTGGCCCCCCACCAGGCCCAGGCGGCGACCGCGAGCGTGCCCACCTCGGCCGTCGCCGCTCAGCCGGAGCTGCGTTTCCACGACATCCCCGGCTCCGGCGGCATCACCCTCAAGGGCAACGTCTTCACCCCCGCGGGCGCGACGCCCGGCCGCACCTACCCGCTGATCGTGCTCCCCACCAGCTGGGGCATGCCGCAGATCGAATACATCGCCCAGGCCCGCAAGCTCGCCGACTCCGGCTACGTCGTGGTCGGTTACACCTCCCGCGGCTTCTGGCTCTCCGGCGGCGAGATCGAGACGGCCGGCCCCGCGGACGTCGCCGACGTCTCCGCCGTCATCGACTGGGCCCTCGCCACCACACCGGCCGATCCCGCCCGCATCGGCCTCGGCGGGGTCTCCTACGGCGCCGGCATCAGCCTGCTGGCCTCCGCGCACGACCCGCGGATCAAGGCCGTGGTCGCGCTCAGCGGATGGGCCGACCTCATCGACTCCATCTACTCCGGCCGCACCCAGCACCTCCAGGCGGCCGGCCTGCTCGGCGCCGCCGGCGCCATCACCGGCCGGCCGGGCCCGGAACTGCGGCAGATCCTGGGCGACTTCCTCGGCTCCAGGCTGGACAAGGAACAGGCGATGATCGACTGGGGCCGCAAGCGGTCCCCCGCCGAGAAGGTCGACCGGATCAACGCCAACGGCGCCGCCATCATGCTCGGCAACGCCTGGGGCGACACCATCTTCCCGCCCAACCAGTACGCCGCCTTCTTCGAGAAGCTCACCGGCCCCAAGCGCCTGGAGTTCCGCCCCGGCGACCACGCCACCGCCGAGGCCACCGGCCTGCTCGGGCTGCCCAACGACACCTGGACCAACGCCCACCGCTGGTTCGACCGCTACCTCAAGGGCGAGCGCAACGGGGTGGACACCGAGGCCCCGGTGCAGATCAAGTCCCGCGGCACCGGCGGCTACGAGGGCTACGCCGACTGGAAGTCCGTCGGCTCCGGCGGCACCGAGCGGATCGCCCTCTCCGACAGCGAGCACGTCTTCGCCAACGTCGACTCCGGCGCCAACGGCGGCATCGTCATGCTCTCCAACCTCCTCGACCAGTTCCTCAGGACTCCCCCGGTCGCCTCGATCCCCCTCCTGCCCCGGTCCTTCGCCGCGGTCTGGCAGTCGCAGCGCTACGACGCCGAGCGCCGCATCCGGGGCACCGTCAAGCTCCACACCACCGTGACGCCCACCAAGGGCGACGGCACCTTCGTCGCCTACCTCTACGACGTCGGCCCGCTCGGCCTCGGCAAGCTGGTCAGCAACGCCCCGTACACCTTCCACGGCAAGACCCCCGGACAGGCCTTCGGGGTGGACCTGGAGCTCTTCTCCACCGCCTACGACGTGCCCGAGGGCCACCGGCTCGCCGTCGTCGTGGACACCGTCGACCCGCTCTACATCGAGCACAATCCGACCGGCGCGCAGCTGACCTTCTCCTCGCCGCGCACCGATCCGAGTTGGGTCTCCGTGCCGCTGCGCGAGCAGTGATCCACGGCTGCTGCCGGGCGGTGGGGGCGCCCGCGCGCCGCTACCTCCCCGGCAGCAGCCCGCCGGGGCCGGCGTCCGGGACGGCCACCGCCTCGGTCTTCGGGTTGCCCCGCTCGCGCCGGGCCACCCAGGTCGCGAACCAGGACAGCAACATGCACATGCCGATGTAGATCGGCGAGATGATCATCACGACGGGGATGAACGGCAGGTCGTAGTCCAGGTTGGAGGCGATCAGCTTGCCCGCGTGCAGGAACTCCTCGTAGGTGATCAAGTAGCCCAGCGAGGTGTCCTTCAGGGCCACCACGAGCTGGCTGATGATCGTCGGCAGCATCGCCCGCACGGCCTGCGGGGCGAGCACGTACGTCATGACCTGCGTCTTGCGCATGCCCAGCGCGTACGCCGCCTCGCGCTGCCCCTTCTCCACGGCGTTGATGCCCGTGCGGAAGACCTCGGCCAGGACCGACCCGTTGTACAGGGTCAGCCCGGCGACCAGGGCGGGCAGCGGCTGGACCTTCAGCGCCACGAAGATGAAGAAGATCATCACCAGCACCGGCATGGCCCGGAAGAACTCGACGAAGAGCGTCGCCAGCCAGCGCACGGGACGGTGGACGGAGAGCCGACCGCATGCGAGGACCGCGCCGAGCAGGAGCGAGAGCACCGAGGCGTAGACGAAGGCCTTGAGGGTGTTCCACAGCCCCCTGAGCAGCAGCTCCTGGATCCCCTCGTAGGTGAAGGGGCTCCACTTGGCGGCGGTGAACTGCTCGGTGTCGAACAGCAGGTAGAGGATCCAGGCCAGCAGCCCGAGGATCAGCACCGTGGAGCCGATCCCGTAGAACAGGTGCCGACGTCGGGCCCGCGGGCCCGGGATGTCGTAGAGGGCGGAGGACCCCAGGTCCCCGTGCAGCCCGTGCGCGGTCATCGGGCGACTCCGAAGCGCTTCTCCAGCACGTGGAAGAGCAGGCTGATGGACAGGGTGATGATCAGGTACCCCACGGCGATCCAGACGAAGGTCCAGATGATGCTGTAGCCGAGTTCGTTGAGGGTCTTGTAGGTGCCCAGCAGCTCGGTGACGCTGAAGGCGCCGGCGATCGCGGAGTTCTTGGCGAGGGCGATCAGCGTGGAGCCGATCGGCGGGATGACGGAGCGGAAGGCCTGCGGGAGGATCACCGACCCGAGGTTCTGCTCGAAGGACATGCCGAGGCTGCGGGCCGCCTCGCCCTGCCCCTTGGGCACGGTGTTGATGCCCGAGCGCAGCACCTCGCAGATGAAGGCGGACGTGTAGCAGCCCAGGGCGAGGACGGCGAAGAGCTGGAAGGGCAGCACGATCCCGAAGCGGGGCAGGCCCAGCAGCACGGCGAAGAAGAGCAGGGTGAGGGGGGTGTTGCGCAGCACGGTCACCCAGACCGTGCCGAAGACACGGAAGGAGCCGACGGGCGCGACCCGGAAGGAGGCCATCAGGAAGCCCAGGACCAGGGCCAGCAGGCTCGCGTAGACGGTCAGCTCCACGGTGCCGAGGAAGCCCTCCCCGTAGAGGGCGAAGTTGTCGGTGAGTACGTCCATGGTGGTGCGCTCTCCCCTCAGCCCGCCGGGTAGCGGTCGATGGCGGGCGGTGTCGGGGCCGGCTCGCCGGACAGGCCGAGGGTGGCCTCGTAGGCCTTCTGCCAGTTGCCGTTCTTCTCGTTCTCCTCCAGCGCGTCGTCGAGGGCGAAGCGCAGGGCGTTGTCCGAGCGCGGTACGCCGATGCCGTAGGGCTCGTTGGAGAAGCGGTCGCCGACCACCTTGAGCTCCTCGGGGACCTTGGCCGCGTAGCCCAGCAGGATGGAGTCGTCGGTGGAGACGGCGTCGACCTGGTAGGTCAGCAGGTTGTCCACGCAGACGGAGTAGGTGTCGTAGGCGACCAGGACGGCCTTCGGGTACTCCTTCTGGAGCCGCTGGTAGGGGGTGGATCCGGCGGCCGAGCAGACCTTCTTGCCGGCCAGGTCGTCGGGGCCCTTGATGTCCTCCTCGTCCTTGCGGACCAGGAGCGACTGACCGGCCATGAAGTAGGGCCCGGCGAAGCCGACCTGCTTCTTGCGGTTGTCGTTGATCGTGTAGGTGCCGACGTAGTAGTCGATCTGGCCGTTCTGCAGGGCGGTCTCGCGGTTGGCGGAGGCGATGGTCTTGTACTCGATCGTCTTGGGATCGAAGCCGAGGGCCGCCGACATCATCTTGGCGATCTCGACGTCGAAGCCGGAGTACCGGCCGCTCGCGGGGTCCTTCTCCCCCATGTACGGCTGGTCCTCCTTGACGCCGACCACCAGGTGGCCGCGTTTCCTGGCCCTCTCCCAGGTCGGCGACTGCGGCAGCCGGAAGCCGGTGGCGACCTTGTAGACGGGGAGGTCCTCGGGCTGCGGTCCCTTGACGGAGGGGCTGCCGGGTTTGCCGCAGCCGGCGACGGCGAGGAGCAGGACGAGCAGGAGGGCGCCCAGTGCGCGGGTGTGTTTCATCGGGGCCCCTCAGTGCTTGAGGATCTTGGAGAGGAAGTCCCTGGCCCGCTCGCTCTCGGGGGCGGTGAAGAACTCCTCCGGGGTGCGGTCCTCGACGATCCTGCCGTCGGCCATGAAGACGACCCGGTTGGCCGCGGAGCGGGCGAAGCCCATCTCGTGGGTGACGACGACCATCGTCATGCCCTCGGAGGCGAGCTGCTGCATGACCTCCAGCACCTCGTTGATCATCTCCGGGTCGAGTGCCGAGGTGGGCTCGTCGAAGAGCAGTGCCTTCGGGCTCATGGCCAGGGCGCGGGCGATGGCCACGCGCTGCTGCTGGCCTCCGGAGAGTTGGGCGGGGTACTTGTCCGCCTGGTCGGCGAGGCCCACCCGGTCCAACAGCTCCCGGGAGCGCTTGTCCGCCTCGTCCTTCTTTCGCTTCCTGACCTTGATCTGCGCGAGCGAGACGTTGGCGAGGACGGTCTTGTGCGCGAAGAGGTTGAAGGACTGGAAGACCATGCCGACCTCGGCCCGCAGCCCGGCGAGGTCCTTGCCCTCCTCGGGGAGCGGCCGGCCGTCGAGGGTGATCGTGCCCGACTCGACGGTCTCCAGCCGGTTGATCGTCCGGCAGAGGGTGGATTTCCCGGATCCGGAAGGGCCGATGATCACCACCACCTCCCCGCGGCCGACGGTGAGGTTGATGTCCTGGAGGACGTGCAACGTCCCGTAGTGCTTGTTGACGTCCCGCAGCTCGATCAACGGATCGACGGCCATACGCTGCCCTGCCCACTTGTCGGTGTGTCGAGGTCAGCGCAAACTATCCAGCCGCCGAAGGCGACTTCCCCCCGACACGCCTGAAAGGCGCATAAAGCACACCGGGTGCGTCGCGGGTACCGGGCGGGTGTGGGCGGCGGGGTCAGGCCTCGGAGGCCTCGGCGTGGGCCTGGCTGAGTTCGGGGGAGCCGGTCATCGCCCAGGAGACCCCCGACGCGAGTACGTCGAGCTCCCGCCCCGATTCCAGCCGGATCATCGGGCGGCCGTTCGGCCAGACCTGCCAGGCGGCTCCCGGGACGGTCCGGACGACCACCGTCCCGAGGTAGAAGCCGGCGTCGTTGCCCAACCAGGGCACGGCCTCGGGGTCCCGCCGCCAGCGCGGCATCAGTTGGTCGAGGGCCTCCAACGAGCCCGGGGTCTGGTCGAGTTCGAGACCGGCCGATCTCGCCTGGGCCCGCAGCATCTCGCATTCCGAGAACAGTTCGGCGATGCCCTCAGGATCGTCCGCGAGGGCGACGGCGAGTCCCGCACCCTGTTCCGTTTCGTGCCGGTTCAGCCAGTTGGCCAGGAAAGGGATGTGCATGCAGCCCAGCGTGGCACCAGGAAGCGCCGCCGGCCACAGGGCGCGCCTGTCCGGCCGGGATCCCGGAATCCCGGCCGGGGTCCTCAGACCTCCAGGTCGACGACGACCGGCGCGTGGTCGGAGGCGCCCTTGCCCTTGCGTTCCTCGCGGTCGACGTACGCGTCCTTGACCGCCTTCACGAAGGGCTCGTTCCCGTAGACGAGGTCGATGCGCATGCCCCGGTTCTTGGGGAACGCGAGCATCCGGTAGTCCCAGAAGGTGTACGGCCGGTCGTACTTGAGCGCCCGCGGGAAGACGTCGGACAGGCCGGCGGCGCGCAGTGCCTCCAGGGCGGCCCGCTCCGCCGGGGTGACGTGCGTGAGCCCCGCGAAGACCGCCGGGTCGTAGACGTCCTCGTCGGTCGGCGCCACGTTGAAGTCGCCGAGCACCGCGAACGGTCGTGATCCCTTCGCGTCCTCCGCGATGGCGGTCGTGAGGGCGCCGAACCAGTTCAGCTTGTAGCCGTAGTGGTCGTGCTCGACCTCGCGGCCGTTGGGCACGTAGACCGACCAGACGCGCACGCCGCCGCAGGTGGCGGAGATGGCGCGGGGCTCCTGGACGCCCTCGTAGTCGGGCCCGTCGGGCAGGCCCGTCACCACGTCCTCCAGGCCGACCTTGGAGAGGAGGGCGACGCCGTTCCACCGGCCGGTGGCGTTGACGACGGACTCGTAGCCCAGCTCGCGCAGCTCGGCGGCCGGGAACTGCTCCGCCGAGCACTTGGTCTCCTGGATGCAGAGCACGTCCGTGCCGGAGCTCTCCAGCCAGGCGAGCAGCCGCGGCAGCCGGGCGGTGATCGAGTTGACGTTGTACGTGGCGATGCGCATGCGTCCCAACCTACCGCCCCGCACCGACAGTCACAGGTCGGTGTGGTCGCCGGCGGTGAGTCGGCCGTGGGGTGCGCCGGACAGGGCGTTCAGGGCCGTGTCGTAGACGGGGCGGGCGATGTCCGAGAGGTAGGCGTCGTGGATGTCGATGGTCCGGTTCGGCTTGACCTCACGGACGTAGTCGATCACCTCGGCCACCTTGTTCCAGGGGGCGTGCACCGGGATCATCAGCGTCTCGACGGGCTGCTCGGGCACCGTCAGCGCGTCCCCGGGGTGGAAGAGCGAGCCGTCCACGAGGTAGCCGACGTTGGTGACGCGCGGGATGTCGGGGTGGATCACCGCGTGCAGTTCGCCGTACGCCCGGACCTCGAACCCGGCCGCCTCGAAGGCGTCGCCGTGGCCCACGGTGTGCACGCGACCCGGGTAGGCGGGGGCGAGCCTTTCCGCGACGGAGCGCAGCGTCCACAGCCGGGCGGCCGGGTTCGCGTCGAGCGCGGCACGCAGCCGGCCCTCCTCGAAGTGGTCGGGGTGCTCGTGCGTGACCAGGAGGGCGTCCGCCCCGAGGCCCGCGTCGGGTTCGCTGAAGGCGCCCGGGTCGATGACGAGCGTGCGCCCGTCCTTCTCCAACTGGACGCAGGAGTGGAGCCGCTTGGTGAGCTTCATGATCCCAGGCTAAGGGCTGCCCCTGTCCCCTACGGAACGGTGGTGGAGACCACGTAGACCCTGGGGTTGGCCGGGTTGGTGAGGTCGACCGTGACGTCCCGGGTGGGGCGCGGGTCCTTCGCGTCCAGGGTGACCCCGTACCACCGGTGCTTGGGGCTCCAGCTCCAGCCGGCGACGCCTGCGTCGTGCGCGGAGATCGACACCCCGGGGGTGAGCGCCTCCCGGTCGGTGCCGATGTCGGCGAGGAAGGCGTCGAACTGCGCGGGCGTGACCCCGAACTGGACGTAGAGGCGGCTGGTGCGCCAGTTGTTGGTCTCCAGGTAGCCGACGCGTGAGGCCAGCAGTGGGATGGGCACCTCGTAGATGCTGCGCTGCACCTTGGACGGCCAGGCCTCGCGCACCTTGACCGCGCCGACCTTCGCGGCCTTGTCGCGGCCGCTCTGCCGGCTCTGCTGGGCGGAGACGGCGAGGTAGCCCGCCGGGACCCCGACGAGCAGCAGGATGATGATCGCGGTGATCCAACGGCGTCGGACGACGTGTCTGCGGTCCTCGGCGGTGGGCGCGGGCGTGCCGCCGGCTCCGGGGGGCGGGGCCTGGCGGGGCAGGGAGGGCGGGGTCACTGCTGTCCTGTGTCCTTGGCGTCCGGGGCGTCGGAGGAGCCGGTGGCGGCGCGCCGGCCGAGCTGCGCGTAGCGTTCGTGGCGCTCGACGCGGCGGCGGGTGGCGCGCCGGAAGCGGCGGGCGACGAGCCGGGCCAGGTCCGCGGCCCCGACCATGCCGGCCTCGGGTCCGAGCTGGGCCTTGGCGATGCGGGCCTCGGGGCGGTAGCCGCGACCGGTGAGGTGGCGCCGGAAGGCGTCCCGGGCGGGGCCGATGAGCAGGTCGTCGGCGGCGCTGACGCCGCCGCCGATGACGAAGCAGGAGGGGTCGAGGGCGGCGGCGAGGTTGGCGATGCCGACGCCGAGCCACTGGCCGATGTCCTGGAGGAGCTCGACGCACATGGCGTCGCCCTCGCGGGCCAGCTCGGTGATGAGCGGGCCGGTGATCTCGGCGACGTTGCCACCGACGCGGGCGATGATGTTGTAGGCGACCGGGGAGTCGGCGGCGGCGAGTTCGCGGGCCTCGCGGACCAGGGCGTTGCCGGAGCTGTACTGCTCCCAGCAGCCGCGGTTGCCGCAGGGGCAGCGGTGCCCGCCGGGCACGACCTGCATGTGGCCGAACTCGCCGGCGACCCCGTAGCGGCCGCGTTTGACCTGGCCGCCTTCGAGGATCGCGCCGCCGATGCCGGTACCCAGTGTGATCATGACGAGGTGGTCCTCGCCGCGGCCGGCGCCGAAGCGCCATTCGGCCCAGGCCGCCGTGTTGGCATCGTTGTCGACCATGACCGGGACCGCGAGCCGCGACTGGAGGGCGTCGCGCAGCGGCTCGTCGCGCCAGGCCAGGTGGGGGGCGAACAGGACCCGCGAGCGGTCGGCGTCGACCCAGCCGGCCGCCCCGATGCCCACGGCGTGGACGTCGTGCCGGTCGGACAGGTCCAGCACCAGCTCGACGATGGTGTCCTCGACGACCTTGGGGCTCTTGGACTTGTCGGGGGTCTCGGCGCGGATCTTCTCCAGGATGACCCCGTCGGCGTCCACGACACCGGCCATCACCTTGGTGCCGCCGATGTCGATGCCGACGGTCGGAACGCGCGGGGCGGTCAGCAGCGACCTGCGCTCACGGGTCCCGACGGTCCGCAGGACGGTGCCCCGCGCCGCCCCCCGGTGGGCGAGCGTGAAGTCCCGGTACGTGCTCATCGAGTCGTGTCGTCCCTCAGTGTGCGGTGGTGCCCGGTGCGGCGCCGGGTGCGGCGTCCGGTCCTGATTCTGCCACCCGCTCCAGCTCGTGGCTCAGCTCGTCCAGCTCGGAGCCGCCCGCCATCTGGCGGGTGAGCTCGTCCAGGGTGATCGATTCACGGGTGTGGCTGCCTGCCATCGTGCCGCGCTTGAGGAGCACGAAACGGTCCCCCACCAGGTACGCGTGGTGCGGGTTGTGGGTGATGAGGACGACGCCCAGGCCCGCGTCGCGGGCGGCGGCGACGTACTTGAGGACGACCCCGGACTGCTTCACGCCGAGGGCGGCGGTCGGCTCGTCCAGGACGAGCACCTTCGCGCCGAAGTACACGGCCCGGGCGATGGCCACGCACTGGCGCTCGCCGCCGGACAGGGTACCGATGGGCTGGTCCACGTCGCGCAGGTCGATGCCCATGCGCAGCAGCTCGGCGCGGGTGGTGCGGCGCATCAGGTCCACGTCGAGGCGGCGGAACGGGCCGCGGCCCTTCGTCGGCTCGGAGCCGAGGAAGAAGTTGCGCCAGACGGGCATGAGGGGGACGACGGCCAGGTCCTGGTAGACGGTGGCGATGCCGTGGTCGAGGGCCGCCCGGGGGTTGGCGAGGACGGTTTCCTCGCCCTCGATCTCGAAGGTGCCGGCGTCGTGCCGGTGCAGCCCCGCGATGATCTTGATGAGGGTGGACTTGCCGGCGCCGTTGTCGCCGAGCACGCAGGTGATCTCGCCGGCCGAGACCTCCAGGGAGACTCCCTGGAGGGCGCGGATGTTGCCGTAGTACTTGCTGACGTCCGTCAGCCGCACCAGGGCCTCACCGGCCGCGGCGCCCGCCGCGGACTCGCTCCTCGCGCTCACTTGCTCGCCTCCGCCCGCTTGCGCACCCACGCGTTGAGCAGCGTGGCCAGCAGCAGCATCCCGCCGAGGAAGAACTTGAACCAGTCCGGGTTCCACTGGGCGTAGACGATGCCGTTGCTGGTCATGCCGAAGATGAAGGCGCCGACGGCCGAGCCGATCGCCGAGCCGTAGCCGCCGGTCATCAGACAGCCGCCGATGACGGCCGCGATGATGTACAGGAACTCGTTGCCGACGCCCTCGCCCGACTGGACGACGTCGAAGGAGAACAAGATGTGCTGCCCGGAGATCCAGGCGCACAGCGCGACGCCCATGTAGAGGCCGATGCGGGTCTTGACCACGGGCACGCCGGTCGCGCGGGCCGCGTCGGCGCCGCCGCCCACGGCGAAGATCCAGTTGCCGGCGCGGGTGCGCAGCAGGATCCAGGTGGCGACGGCGACGAGGACCAGCCACCACAGGATGGTGACCTTGAGGGTGACGGAGCCGACGTTCCACTGGGACGCGAAGAGCGCCCGGGCGGAGGAGAAGCCCTCCATGTCGGCGATGCTCTTGGTGGAGACGGAGCCGCTGATCAGTTTGGTGAAGCCGAGGTTCAGGCCGGTCAGCATCAGGAAGGTGCCGAGCGTGATGATGAAGCTCGGCAGTTTCGTGCGGGTCAGCATGAACCCGTTGAAGAAGCCGATCGCGAGGGTGACCAGCAGCGACACGAGTACGCCGACCCAGACGTTGGCCGTCATCTGATAGCTGAACATCGAGCTGAACAGGGCCGACGTGGTGACCATGACGCCCGCGGAGAGGTCGAACTCCCCGCCGATCATGAGCATCGCGACCGGCACCGCCATGATCCCGATGGTGGAGGCCGAGTACAGGATCGTGCTCAGGCTGGAGGCCCGCAGGAAGCTGTCGGCCGCGAAGGAGAAGAAGACGAACACGGCGACCGCTCCGACGACCGCGCCCAGCTCGGGCCGGGCGAGGAGGCGGCGCAGCAGCGAGGCCGGTGCGAGGCGCTCGTCCGCGGTGGGGGCGGCGGCGCTCACCGGGTGCCCCGCTCGATGTACTTCTCCAGCTCGGCGGCCTCGGTCCCGGTGACGATCTGCGGCCCGGTGAGCACCGGGCGGCCGCCGCCGAGGACGTCCGCGTTGTAGCGGTAGAGCCACAGCAGGTCCACGGCCTGGTAGCCCTGGAGGTAGGGCTGCTGGTCGACGGCGAAGCCGAGGGCGCCGGACTTCAGGTCCCGGGCGACGGATTCGTTGAGGTCGAAGGTGTCCACCTCGGCCTTGCTGCCCGCCGCGTCCTTCGCCTTGACCGCGGTCGGGGCGAACGGGGCGCCCAGCGTGACGAGCGCGTCGACGGACGGGTCCGCCTGGAGCTTCGCCTGGATGGCCGCCTGCACGGACGGCATGTTCGTGCCCTCGACGTACAGGTTCTCCATCGTCCCGCCGAAGGTCTTCTTGGCTCCGGCGCAGCGCTGCTCGTGGCCGACGTTGCCCTGCTCGTGCAGGATGCAGACGGCCTTCTTCCTGCCGCGCTTGGTGAGCTCGGTGCCGACCGCCTCACCCGCGATCTCCTCGTCCTGCCCGATGTGGGTGAGGGCCCCGTAGGCGGCGGACTGGGCGGATCCCGAGTTGACCGTGATCACCGGGATGCCGGCCTTGACCGCCTTGCCGATGACGTCCTTGAGGGCGTCGGGCTTGGCGAGGCTGACGATGATCCCGTCGACCTTCTGGTCGATGGCGTTCTGCACGAACTGGGCCTGCTGCTGCGCCTGGTCGTCATGGGAGTAGACGAAGTTGATGTTGTCCTTCGCCGAGGCCTCCTTGGCGCCCTTCTGCACGATGTCCCAGAAGGTGTCCCCGTCGCCCGCGTGGGTGACCATCGCGAAGGTCCAGCGCGGTGTGGACACGGCCGGTCGGCCCGCATCGGCCTTCGCCCGCTCCTCGGCGCGCTTGCCGCCGGTGCTGCTGCAGCCCGCGAGGGAGGCTCCCAGTACCACCGCGAGCACCGCGCCCACGACGCGTACCCCTGTCCGAACCCTAGCCACGTCGCCGCGCCCTTCCCTCGTCCGCCATCAATCGGTCATTCCGGTTCCAGCCGCCCAGTATCCGCCACAGTGGACCATGAAGGGCCATCGGGGCATGCGCGGGCAGATTGACAGGTCCCCCGTACGGGGTCAGGTTGAGTGCATGCGCATCGGGCTCATCGGAACCGGCCGCATCGGTTCGTTCCACGCGGCCACACTGGCCCGCCACCC
Organism: Streptomyces sp. NPDC040432; assembly: GCF_055595445.1. Lineage (NCBI taxonomy): Bacteria > Bacillati > Actinomycetota > Actinomycetes > Kitasatosporales > Streptomycetaceae > Streptomyces > Streptomyces sp. NPDC040432. Next base: position 63,403 of record NZ_JBVIVP010000023.1, read on the forward strand.
GGACGCCGGCTCGCTGCTGCTCGCCGACGTCGATGCCGGTCGGGCCGCACGGCTCGCGGACCGGCTGGGGGCCACCGCCGCGCCGAGCGTGGACCAGGTCTTCACCTGGGGGGTGGACGCCCTGGTCGTGGCCTGCTCGACGCAGGGGCACGCCGAGCTGGTGCTGCGGGCGGTGCGCGCCGGGCTGCCGGTGTTCTGCGAGAAGCCGATGGCCCCGGACCTGGCACGCGGCCTCACGGTGTTGCGGGAGGTGACGGCCGTCGGCGGGGTGCTGCAGATGGGCTTCATGCGGCGCTTCGACGCGGGGCTGACCGCCGCGCGGGACCTGGTCCGTTCGGGCGCGCTGGGCCGGCTGCACACGGTACGGACGATGACGTCCGATCCGGCTCCGCCGGCCGCCGGGTACCTGGCGACCTCGGGGGGCCTGTACCGGGACTGCCTGGTCCACGACTTCGACACGGTCCGCTGGGTGACCGGGCACGAGGTCGTCGAGGTGTACGCGGCCGCCTCGGACGCGGGGCCGCCGCAGTTCCGCGAGAGCGGCGACGTCGACACCGCCGCGGCCCTCCTGACCCTGGACGACGGGACGCTCGTCACATGCTCCGGGACCCGGTGCAACGGTGCCGGGTACGACGTCCGGATGGAGCTGGCCGGCGAACGGGACCAGGTTTCGGCCGGGCTGGACGACCGTACGCCGATCGCCTCCACCGAGCCGCAGGGCCCGCCCGCGGCGAGCAAGCCCTGGGGCGGGTTCCTGGAACGCTTCGGGTCGGCGTACGAGGCCGAACTGGCGGCCTTCGTCCGGCTGGTCCGGGGCGAGGGCCCCAATCCGTGCGACGGCCGGGAGGCGCTCGCCGCCTTCCGGATCGCGGAGGCGTGCGAGCTGTCCCGGCGGGAACGCCGGCCGGTGCGGCCGGCGGAGCTCCCGGATCTGTGAGCGGGCCCGGTGACGGGCGTTCACGGCGCGGCGCCTACCAGCGCACCGGGTACTGCTTGACGCCGCGGACGAGCGCGCCGCTGATCCATTCGCGCTGTCCGGGCACCTCCGCGAGGTCCGGGAAGCGCTCCAGCAGGGCGCGCAGGGCGATGCGGCCCTCCATGCGGGCCAGCGGGGCGCCCAGGCAGAAGTGGATGCCGTGGCCGAAGGCCATGTGGCCCGGGCCCCGGCGGCGGATGTCGAAGACGTCGGGCTCCGCGAAGCGGGACGGGTCGCGGTCGGCGCCGGCCAGGGAGATCAGTACCGCCGAGCCCTCCTCGATGAAGGTCCCGCCGATCTCCAGGTCCTCGCGGGCGAAGCGGAAGGTGGAGGTCTCCACCGGGCCGTCGTAGCGCAGGATCTCCTCGACCGCCCCGTCGATCAGCCCGTCGAAGTCGGCGCGCAGCGCAGCGAGCTGCTCGGGGTGGGCGAGCAGCGCCCGTACCCCGTTGGTGATGAGGTGGCTGGTGGTCTCGAAGCCGCCGATCATCAGCAGGAACGCCATGGCGACGAGTTCCCGCGGGGTGAGGCGGTCGCCGTCGTCGTCACGGCTCAGGGTCCAGGCGCTGAGCAGGTCCTCGCCGGGGTCGGCGCGCTTGGCGTCGGTGAGTTCGGTGAGGTAGGCGGTCATCTCCCGCAGGGCGGCGTCCTCGGCCGCCTGGCCGGTGGGCGAGACGATCTCGACGGACCAGGCACCGAAGGGCTCGCGTTCGGCGTCGGGCACGCCGAGGAGCTCGCAGATCACGGTCATCGGCAGCGGGTGCGCGAACGACGTGACCAGGTCCGCGCCGCGGGAGGGGTCCGCCTCCATCGCGTCGAGCAGGTCGTTCGTGATCTGTTCGACGCGGGGGCGCAGGTCCTCGACCCGGCGCGAGGTGAAGGGGCGGGAGACCAGCCGGCGCAGCCGCGTGTGGTGCGGCGGGTCGGCGCGGTGCATGTTGTCACTCGCGTCGGTGGTCTCGCGGTCCGCGTAGCTGCGGCCGGAGGTCAGCCAGTTCTTCGAGATGGCGGGGTGGACGAGGGCCTGCCGCGCCGCCTCGTCCCCGACGATGAGACAGATTTCCGTGCCGTCCGTCGCCTTGACCCGGTGGACGGGTCCCTCTTCCCTCATCCGCGCGTAGTGCGGGTACGGGTCTTCGTTGAAGTCTTCGGCGATCGAACTGATGTCGAGAACGGGCATGACGGCCACAGTAGGCCCGACGATCAAGCGACCAGGAGCTACTTTCGGACAATCGTTCAGCCTGCCGTGCGCCGGCCCCACGCGGTACCGACCAGTACGAGGACGACGCCGGCCAGGCCGACGGCGCCGAGGTGCTCCCCGCCGATGGCGATGCCGGCCGCGGCCGCCCAGAGGGGTTCGGTGCCGAGCAGCAGGCTGACCCGGGAGGGGGAGGTGCGACGTACGGCCCACATCTGCACGAAGAAGGCGAAGAGGGTGCAGAAGACCGAGAGGAAGGCGAGTCCGACCCACTGGGCGACGCCGAAGTCGGCCGCGGCCGACCACGGGGAGGCGCCCGTACCGGGCAGCGCCGCGAGCACGGCGAACACCAGGACGGAACCGCCGAGCTGAACGGTGGTCAGGGAGAGCGGGTCCGCGTCCTGGACGGCCTTGATCCGGGCCATCAGCAGCACGTGGACGGTGCGGGCCAGGGCCGCTCCGAGGATGAGCAGGTCACCGAGGCCGGGGGCGGTGAACCCGGCGCCCTGGGTGAGCAGCACGACCCCCGCGACGGACACGGCCGCCGCGCCGAGGAAGGCGGGCGAGGGGGCGGTGCGGCGGACGGCCGATTCGGCGAGCGGCGTGAAGATCATCGTCAGGCTGATGATCAGCCCGGCGTTGGTGGCGGAGGTGTGGACCACCCCGTACGTCTCCAGCAGGAAGATCCCGCCGAGCACCAGGCCCAGCACGCCCGCCCCGCGCAGCTGGGCGGCGTTCAGCGCGCGCAGCCGCGACCAGCCGGCGATGACGAGGACGGGCAGCACGAGCGCGAAGCGCAGCACGAGCACCGCGATCACGGTGTGGGTGGTGGTGATGCCCTTGGCCGCGAGGTAGCTGCCGCCCCAGACGACGGCGACGAGCAGCACGGGGAGGTCGGCGAGCCAGGCCCGGCGGGGGGCGAGGGCGGGCGAGGCGGCGGCGAGGGTGGTCACCGGGGCGTCTCCAACGGTGGGAAGGGGTGGAGACTTCGGCGGCTCGCACGGGTGCGGGCCCACGGTAGCCGAGTCGATCTTCCCGGTCGACCGGGTTTCGGGCACCGCGGCCGGGCCCGTGGGCGGCGGCCACCGGCCCCCGCACCGGCCGCCCCGGCCCCCTCGCCGCCCGTCGGCCGGCGCCCCGGGGGCGCCCCCTATTCGCCGATCGTGCCGAACCCGGCGCGGCCCGTGGGCCGGTAGGTGTGGATGGACGTGCCGCTCGTGGTGGTGCGGGAGGCCGTCAGCTCGAAGGCGGTCGGCAGGCCGCCGGTGGGGAACAGTCGGCGGCCCCCGCCGAGGAAGACCGGGAAGGTCAGCAGGTTCAGCTCGTCGACGAGGTCCCGCGCGAGCAGCCACTGCGCCAGCTGTCCGCTGCCGTGCACCTGGAGCTCGCCGTCCGTCGCGTCCTTGGCGCGCACCACCTCCGCCTGGAGGTGCTCCCCGTCCACGACCGTGGTGCCCGGCCAGGCGGGTTCCTTGAGCGTCGTGGAGGCCACGTACTTCGGCAGGGCGTTCAGCGGGCCCGCGATCGGGTCGGTGGGGTCGGTCTGCTTCGGCCAGTACCCGGCGAAGATCTCGTACGTCCTGCGCCCGAGGAGGAAGGCCCCTGCGCGGTCGAACACCTCGGTCATGAACTCCCCCATGCCCTCGTCGGCGAAGGGGGCCAGCCAGCCGCCGTACTCGAACTCGCCGGTGGTGTCCTCCTGCGGCCCTCCGGGGGCCTGCATCACGCCGTCGAGGGTGAGGAAGGTGGTGAGGGTCAGCTTGCCCATGGCTCTGCGCTCCTTGGATCGGTCCGCTTCGGGTACCCCGTACACCGCTTCAGACTCCCCGGCCGACCGGAACTCATCGGTGCGGCGCGCGTGAACGCCGTGTCCGATTCCCGCCGGCGCCCGACCTCCCGCCTCCCATTTCATTGAACCCGCAACGATTTATGGGGCGCGAGGCCCCTTGACGGGAGGAAGCACGATGAACGGTGCCAACACGGTGGCCCTGGTGACCGGAGGCAGCCGCGGCATCGGGGCGGCCACCGCCCTGCGCCTGGCGCGGGACGGCATGGACGTAGCGATCACCTACGCCCGGGACGCGGGGGCCGCCGCCGGGGTCGTCGGCGGGATACAGGCCTTGGGCCGGCGGGCCCTGGCCGTACGGTCCGACGCGGGCAGCCCCGACGGACCGGAAGCGGCCGTCGAGGAGACGGTGCGCGCGTTCGGCCGCATCGACGTGGTCGTCAACAACGCGGGCGTCGGCGTCCTCGGCCCGTTGGAGTCCCTCAGCCCGGCGGACGTGGACCGGGTCCTCGACGTCAACGTGCGGGGCGTCCTCCTGACCTCTCGGGCCGCGGTCGGGCGGATGACGCGCGGCGGACGGATCATCACCGTCGGCAGCTGCATGACCCAGCGGGTGCAGGAGCCCGGCGGGACCCTGTACGCGATGAGCAAGGCCTCGCTGACGGTCCTGACCAGGGCACTGGCCCGGGAACTCGGCGACCGCGGCATCACCGCGAACCTGGTGCACCCCGGCCCGGTGGACACCGACATGAACCCGGCCGACGGGCCGAACGCCGGGCCGCGGGCCGCGATGACGGCCCTCGGCCGGTTCGGCGCACCGGACGAGGTCGCCTCGATGGTGTCCTTCCTGGCCGGGCCGGATGCCGCCTACGTCACGGGCGGCGAGTTCTCCGTGGACGGCGGGTACGCGGCGTAGCGCGCCGGGCGCCGGGCTCGGGGGACGGCGCTTCGGCCGGACACGCCGAAGGGGCGCACCGCGTCGCGGTGCGCCCCGTCGGGCAGGGCCCGCGCCCCGGGGGTGTCGGCCCCCGGGGCAGTCGTCGGGAGGGGCTGCGTCAGCCGCCCAGCTCCTGGTGACGGGCGGCGTGCGCGGCCGCGCCCGCCTCCGTCAGCGAGCCGAACAGGCGCAGGCGGGAGAAGCCGCCGTCCGGGAAGATGTCGATCCGCACGTGCGTGCCGACCGCCGGGACGTCCAGGACGAAGCGGTGGTTGGTGTCGGGCTGGAGGCGGGTGCGCGGCAGGAACTCGGTCCACTCGCCGTCCTCGCCCGTCCTGATGGACAGCGAGGCCCAGCCGGCCGAGTTGCCCTTGAGGTACGCGGTGTCGATCTCGACGGCGCGGATCTCGGACTCGGCGACGAGCTGGTAGCGGATCCAGTCGTTGCCGTTGTCGCGGCGGCGGGCGGTCTCCCAGCCGTCGTCCATCTTGCGGGAGCGGCCCGGGTTGATGGTGTTGGTCGGCGGGGAGTAGAAGCGGTTGGACGCGTCCTGGACCGAGCCGCCGTTCTCCAGGGCGACCACGTCGAAGGTGCCGAGCGTGGCCAGCCACCGCGGGTCCGGGACGACCTCGCCGTAGACCCGCAGGCGGGCGATGCCGCCGTCGGGGTGCTGGTTGACGCGCAGGTGCGTGAAGCGCTGCTCGGCGGTGACCTCGTAGCCGTTGGCCGCGTGGCCGCCGACCGCGGTGCGCGGGACGAGCACGGTCCACTTGACGTCCTCGCCGAGGAGCTCCTCCGGGGTCGGCGCGAGGGCGCCTTCCCAGTTGGTGCCCTCGATGGAGACGGCCTGCGGCATGTTGCCGCGGAAGTGGGCGGTGTCGACGACGATGCCGCGGATCACGCCGGGGGCGCCGAGGCGCACCAGGGCGTAGTCGTGGTCCTCGGGGGTCGGCCACGGCTGGGTCGCGGAGACGCCGCGGCGGCGGCGGGTCTCCCAGCCGTCCATGACCTTGCCCTTGTGACCGAAGTGCTCGGGGTCGAAGTGCGCGGCCTCGGCGATGAGGAGGTTCTCCCGCATGGCGAAGAACTCGTCGTTGGCGAAGGTGACACCGGCGCCCAGCTCACGGGCGGCGAGGTTCGCGTACTGGGTGAACGGGAAGTCCGCGGTGCGGTAGTCCGCGTACGGGTCGCCGCCCCCGTACGGGTTCGCGTTGCCGGTGAAGGATTCAATCGCCACTGTCAGTTCTGCCTTTCGAGGAGGAGGCCCTTGGGCTCGGTCGGGGTGCCGTGGTCGGCGATCTGCGCGCCGCGCAGCCAGGTGGACTTCACGACGCCGTGCAGGGTCTTGCCCGCGTACGCCGTGACCTGGTTGCGGTGGTGCAGTTCCGCGGGGTCCACGGTGAAGGTCTCTTCGGGTGCCAGGACGGCGAAGTCGGCGTCGCGGCCGACCTCGATCGCGCCCTTCTGCGCCAGTCCGGCGAGGGCCGCCGGGGCGGTGGACATCCAGCGGACGACGTCCTCCAGGCCGCGGCCTCGCTTGCGCGCCTCGGTCCAGATCGCCGGGAGGCCCAGCTGGAGGGAGGAGATGCCGCCCCACGCGGTGGCGAAGTCGCCGGTCTTCAGGTCCGCGGTGGAGGGCGAGTGGTCGGAGACGATGCAGTCGATGGTGCCGTCGGCCAGCGCGTCCCACAGGATGTCCTGGTTGGCGGACTCGCGGATGGGCGGGCAGCACTTGAACTCGGTCGCGCCGTCCGGGACTTCCTCGGCCGTGAGGGTGAGGAAGTGCGGGCAGGACTCGACGGTGATCCGTACGCCCTCGGCCTTGGCGGCGGCGATCAGTGGCAGCGCGTCGGAGGAGGACAGGTGCAGCACGTGGACACGGGCGTTCAGCCGGCGCGCCTGGTCGATCAGGTTCTGGATCGCGGTGTTCTCGGCGTCCTTGGGACGGGAGGCGAGGAAGTCGGCGTACTTGGGGCCCGGGTTCTGCGGTGCGGACTCCAGGTGGTGCGGGTCCTCGGCGTGCACGATCATCAGGCCGCCGAAGCCGGTGATCTCGGCGAGGGAGGAGGCCAGTTGCTCCTGGTCGAGCTGGGGGAACTCGTCCACGCCCGAGGGGGACAGGAAGCACTTGAAGCCGTAGACGCCGGCGTCGTGCAGCGGGCGCAGGTCCTTGACGTTGTCCGGCAGCGCGCCGCCCCAGAAGCCGACGTCCACGTGCGCCTTGGTCCGTGCGACCTCCTGCTTGACGCGCAGGTGGTCGACCGTGGTGGTCGGCGGCAGGGAGTTGAGCGGCATGTCGAGGATGGTGGTGATGCCACCGGCCGCGGCGGCGCGGGTGGCCGTCCAGAAGCCTTCCCACTCGGTGCGGCCCGGGTCGTTCACGTGGACGTGGGTGTCGACCAGGCCGGGGAGCAGGACGTCGTCGCCGAAGTCCTCCAGCCGGGCTCCGGCCGGTACCTCGGCCTCGTACGCCAGCACGGCCGTGATCTTCCCGTCGGCGACGGCCACCGAGGCGGCGCGCGTCCCTTCGGGGGTGATGACGCGCGTCGAGCGCAGTACCAGTTCCACAGCCACGTCGGCCACCGGAACCTCCCCATCTACTTCCACAGAGCGAAATTCAACGTTCTGTTGACGGAGTCTTCACCCCGATCCGGACCCCGTCAAGAGCGACCGGACGGACCGCTGACCCACCGGGGCCGCAATTGGATGTTTCCACAGGATGGAATTAAGATTTCACTATCCAGAATGTAGCTACCACCACCAGGAACTGGACGGGTAACTTCCCGAGGACGTCCGCCACCAGGACAAACCCCCTCTGACCGGCGGGTACGGCAAGGGCCCGGCTCTAGGGCCGGCGCCGACCGACCGGTAGGCTGCTCCCTTGCCTGCCAGCACCGAAAGGACCGCGCCGTGCCGACGTCCAGCGCCAGCACCACCGACGCTTCCGCCAAGCCCACCGCCGCCGGCGGGGGCGTCCAGTCCCTTGAGCGCGCCTTCGATCTGCTCGAACGCATGGCCGATGCCGGCGGCGAGGTAGGACTCAGCGAACTCTCCGCCGCCAGCGGTCTGCCGCTGCCCACCATCCACCGGCTGATGCGCACCCTCGTGGCGTGCGGCTACGTCCGGCAGCAGCCCAATCGACGGTACTCCCTCGGTCCCCGGCTGATCCGCCTCGGCGAGTCCGCCTCGCGCCTGCTGGGCACCTGGGCCCGCCCCTACCTCGCCCGCCTGGTCGAGGAGACCGGCGAGACGGCGAACATGGCCCTCCTCGACGGCGACGAGATCGTCTACGTCGCGCAGGTGCCGTCCAAGCACTCCATGCGCATGTTCACCGAGGTCGGCCGCCGCGTGCTGCCGCACTCGACGGGCGTGGGCAAGGCCCTGCTCGCACACACCCCCGCCGACGAGGTCCGCGCGCTGCTCTCCCGCACCGGGATGCCGGCCGCGACCGAGAAGACCATCACCACGCCCGACGGCTTCCTGGAGGCGCTGGAGAAGGTCCGCAAGGCAGGCTACGCGGTGGACGACAACGAGCAGGAAATAGGAGTCCGCTGCCTGGCCGTGTCGGTGCCGAACTCGCCGACCGCCGCCGCGATCTCCATCTCGGGACCCGCGGGCCGGGTCACCGAGGCCGTCGCCGAGTCCTTCGTCCCGATCCTCCAGGGCGTGGCCGCCGAACTGTCGGTGGCCCTCCAGAGCCAGAACCCGGCCTGATCACCCTCGTACGGAGGCCTCCGCCACCCCTCGGGAGAGGGGCGGCGGAGGCCTCCGTACGTCGTGGGCGGAACGGCCGCTCCCGGGCGGGCTCAGGCCGTCGGCAGGGACGGCGCCGCCGCGGCGAGACGGCCGTCGGTCATCGTCACCGTCCGGTCCGCGCGCTCCAGGTGGGCGTGGTCGTGGGTGACGAGCACCGTGGCCGTGGAACGCTCGCGCGTGAGGGCGACCAGCAGGTCGAGCACGGCCGCGCCCCGCTCGTGGTCGAGGGCGCTGGTGGGTTCGTCGACGAGCAGCACGGACGGCTCGTTCATCAGGGCGCGGGCCATGTTCACGCGCTGGCGCTGGCCGCCGGACAACTCGTGCGGGCGCTTGTTCGCCTTGTCGGCCAGGCCGACCGCCTCCAGCAGCTCCACCGCGCGCCGGCGCAGCAGCCGGGCCGGTCGGCCGGAGATGTGGCTCATCACCTGGAGCTGCTCCAGCGCGGTCAGTGACGCCAGCAGGTTCGGCTGCTGGAAGACGATGCCGATCTCCTCCCGCCGCAGCGCCGACTTCTGCGCGGCGCCGAGCGTCGCGGTGTCGCGGCCCGCGACGACGACCCGACCGGAATCGGGGGTGACCAGGGTGGCGGCGACGGCCAGCAGGCTGGACTTCCCGGAGCCGGACGGGCCTATGACCGCGGTCATGGTGCCCGCGGGCACCTCCAGGGACACCGCGTCCAGGGCGGTGAGGCGGCCGTCCCCGTCGGGGTAGGTGAGCGTGACGTCGTGGACGAGCAGGGTCATCGGGCGCTCCCGAGGGCGGTCAGCGGGTCGACGGCGGTGATCCGCCGGATGGACAGGGCGGCGCCCAGCACGCCCAGCACGATCATGATCGCGGCCGGGACCAGCACCGTGGCCGCGTCGAGGACGAAGGGCACGTCACCACCGCTGATCAGCGCGCCCGCGGCGACGGCCAGGCCGGTACCGGCCCCCGTACCGATGGCGAGCATCACCACGGCCTGCCCGAGCGCGTCCTTCAGCAGGTACGGGGTGGAGGCGCCGAGCGCCTTCAGGACGGCGATGTCGCCACTGCGCTGGATCGTCCACACCGTGAAGAAGGCCCCTATGACCAGGGCCGAGATGGCGAACAGGAACCCGCGCATCAGCTGGAGCGAGCCGTTCTCCGCCTGGTAGGACCCTATGGCGCCGAGGGCGTCCTCGACGGTCAGGGCGCTGGTCGAGGCGGCCCGGTCGCCGGCGGCCCAGTCCACGGACCCGTCACCCGTCAGCGCCAGGACGGTGGCGAGGGACTCCAGGGACGTGCCCGGGTTGCCGACGCGCTGCCAGTCGTTGATGTCCATCCACACCACCGGGGTGTGGCTGTAGGAGGCCGTACCGGCGACGGCGGCCACCGTCAGCTCCAGCGGACCCGCCTTCAACCGGCCCCCCGCGACGAGCCCGCCGAGCTCGGCGGCGGCCTTCTCGCTGAGGACCACCTGTCCCTGGGTGAGCCCGGCCCCGGCGGGGGCGAGGGCGCCCGCCGACTCGACGCCGAACAGGGACACGGCCGCCGTGCGCTCACCCGAGACGGCGTTGGTGGTGCGGATCCCGATCGGCTCCACCGCCTTCACCCCCGGCCGCTCGTGCCAGGCCCGCCACGCGCCCTCGGGCACCAGGGAGCTGGTGAAGGACACCTTCTGGTCCCCCGCGGGCGCGGCGAAGGCCAGTCGGGTCGCGGGCAGCCCCGTGATGGCCGAGATGTTCTCCCGGGCCAGTCCGGAGGTGAGTCCCGACAGCAGGCCGACCAACAGCGTGATCAGCAGGACGACGGAACCCATGAGCGCGAACCGGCCCTTGGCGAACCGTAGGTCTCTCCATGCGACGAACATGTCCCCACCTTGGTCTTCCGTGTGGGCACGGGACATCGCGCCACAGTGGAGATCCTCGTATCGAAAGAGGGCTCCCGACATCGAACTTTTGGTTGACCGGTGGCCCCGGCCAGCGACTTACGCTGGTCGGGCCATGTCCGACACCCCGCGCCCGCGCCCCCTCACCCCCGTCTCCCGCGTCCTGCGCCTGTGCCTGCACGCGCTGCTCTTCGGGCTGCTCGCCCTCGCCGCCGGCCGGGCCGTCGCCGGATCCGCCCCGCACTCCGGGGCGGTGGCGGCGGCCTGCGCGCTGCTGGCCGCCGTCTACGTGGCCGGCGTCCTGGCCCCGGCCGTGCAGAGCTCCCCGCGCGCCGCGGCCGTGTGGTTGGCCGGCGTCGGGGCGGCCTGGGCCGCGCTGCTGGTGGTCTCCCCCGACGGGCTGTGGATCGCCTTCCCCCTGTACTTCCTGGAACTGCACCTGCTGCGGCTGCGCTGGGGCATCACGGCCGTCGCCGTCACCGCCTGCGCGGCGATCGGCGGGTTCCTCGCCCACAGCGGCGCGGTGACCCCCGGGGCCTTCCTGGGACCGCTGCTGGGCGGGGCGGTCGCCGTCGCCACGGTCCTCGGCTACCAGGCCCTCTACCGCGAGAGCGAACGCCGTCGCGAGCTCATCGAGGAGCTCATGGCCACCCGGGCCGAACTGGCCGCCGCCGAGCGGAGCGCGGGCATCCTCGCCGAACGCGAACGCCTGGCCCGGGAGATCCACGACACCCTGGCCCAGGGCCTGTCCTCGATCCAACTGCTGCTGCGCGCGGCCGAACGCGCCCTGCCGGCCGACGCGCCGGCCGCCGAGCACATCGCCCGGGCCCGGGAGGCCGCGCAGGAGAACCTCGCCGAGGCGCGGCGGTTCGTACGGGCCCTGACGCCTCCGGACCTGGAGCACGGTTCGCTCGCCGGGGCCCTGGAGCGGCTGTGCTCGGGGGTACCCGGTCCGCGCGTGCGGTTCTCCGTGAGCGGCGACCCGCGCGTCCTGCCCACCCCGTACGAGGTGGCGTTGCTGCGGATCGCCCAGTCGGCGCTGGCCAACGTGGTACGGCACGCGCGGGCCGGGCGCGCCGAGATCACCCTGACCTTCATGGACACCTCGGTGACGCTGGACATCGTTGACGACGGCCGGGGCTTCGACCCCGCCGCCGCCCCGTCGACCCCGGCGGGCGGGGGCGGCTTCGGCCTGCCCGCGATGCGCGCGCGGGCCGAGACCCTCGGCGGGCTGTTCACCGTCGAGTCCGACCCGGGCCAGGGCACCGCCGTGGCCGTCACCCTGCCCCTGCCCCTGGAGGCGTCCTGATGACGATCCGGCTGCTGCTCGCCGACGACCACCCCGTGGTGCGGGCCGGGCTGCGCGCGGTCCTCGACACCGAACCGGACTTCGAGGTGGTCGCGGAGGCCGCGACGGCCGAGCGGGCGGTGGAACTGGCGGCGTCCGAGCCGGTGGACGTGGTCCTGATGGACCTCCAGTTCGGGGCAGGCATGCACGGCTCGGCGGCCACCGCCGCGATCACCGCGCGCGCGGGCTCCCCCCGGGTGCTGGTGCTGACCACCTACGACACCGACGCGGACATCCTGGCGGCGGTGGAGGCCGGCGCCGCCGGCTACCTGCTGAAGGACGCCCCGCCGGAGGAGCTGGCGGCGGCCGTCCGCACGGCGGCCGCCGGCCAGTCGGCGCTGGCCCCGGCGGTGGCGCTGCGGCTCATGGACCGGATGCGGACGCCCGCCGAGGCGTTGACGAAGCGGGAACTGGAGGTGCTCCAGTTGGTCGCCGACGGCCTGTCGAACCAGCAGATCTCCAAGCGGCTCTTCCTCAGCCAGGCCACCGTCAAGTCACACCTGGTACACGTCTACGCGAAGCTCGGTGTCGACTCCCGGACGGCGGCCGTCGCGGTGGCCGGCTCCCGCCGACTGATCCGCCGCGCCCCGTAGTCCGGCCGGGGTGGGGCCCGCCCCCCTGCCGGGACACCGGCAGGCCGGCGGGCGTGCGGGCCCCCGGTGGCAGGAGCATCGGGGGGTCGCGTCCCCGACCCGAGAGCGAGTGCCCGTGTCCGCCGAGTTCCGACCCGCCTCACCCGACCCAACCACAGCCCGTGCCCCCAGGATCGGTACCCGCGCCCCTGGTTCCCGCCCGCCCGGGCCGGCCGCGGACGCCTCCGTCGCCGGTCCGCCCGCGGTCGTCCGTACCTCCTGGCTCCTGTGGCTCACGGCCGTGGGGGCAGGCGTCTTCGAGACCGCGCTCATGGTCGGACGGACGCCGGGCGACGCGGGAGCGGGCCTGTTGTTACGGTTCGCCGTGTTCACCGTCGCCGTCGTCGTCGCCTTCAGGATGCGCTCGGGCGCCGGTTGGGCCCGGATCGCGCTGGCCGTCGGACTCGGAGTGCTCGGCACCGCCTCGTTGGTCGTCGGGCCGATCGGGTACCTGCTCGACGGCGGCGGGCTCGGCGACGCGCTCGGCCGGGCCGACTTCCTGGACCTGGTCTTCGGCGCGAGCCGAACCCTCCACCTGGCGGCCGTCCTGACGGCGGTGGTGCTGATGTTCCGGCCGGCGGCGAACGCGTACTTCCGCTCCCGCCGCTGACCGCCGGGAGCTACGCCACCCAGTGCGGGCGCTCCACCGCCGGAGCCAGGGGCACGCCGTCGTGGAAGGCTTCCGCGAGGAGCCGTACGCCCTCGTCCAGGCGGTCCGCGGGCAGGGTGTACGGGATCCGCAGGCGGTGTTCGAAGGTGCCCGGGTCGACCCCGAAGCGGGCTCCGCGCCCGATGTGCACGCCGACGGCCGCCGCCCGTTCCGCGAGTGCGGAGCTGACCGGTTCGCCGAGGTCCACCCAGAGGGAGAGGCCCCCCGGGGGCAACTGCCAGGACCACTCGGGCGTGTGCCGCTGGAGGGAGGCGACGAGGGCGTCGCGCCGGTCGCGCAGCTGGTCCAGGCGCTCGGGCAGGGTCCGGTCGAGGGCGTCCATCAGGGGGAGCGCCACGACCTGGTCGAGCACGGAGCCGGTCATGTCCGCCGAGACCCGTACGGCCGTCAGCTCGGTGATCATCTTCGCGGTGGCCCGGACCCAGCCGACGCGCAGGCCGCCCCAGTGCGTCTTGCTGAGCGAGCCGATGGTGATGACGTGGTCGGCGCCGCCGCGCGGGGCCAGCGAGGCCAGTGGCGCGGGCGCCGGCACGTCCAGGGCGATGTCGGCGATGGTCTCGTCGACGACCAGCCAGGTGCCGGTGGCCCGGGTGGCGGCGAGGAGGCGCAGCCGCTGCTCCGGCGGCATCAGCGCGCCCGTGGGGTTGTGGAAGTCGGGGATCACGTAGGCGAGGCGCGGGACGGTCTGGCGCAGCGTGGACTCGGCGATCTCCAGGTCCCAGCCCGCGTCGGAGACGGCGATGGAGCCGGTCCGCAGCCGGGCGTGACGCAGGGCGTCGAGGGCGTTGGCGTAGGTGGGGTTCTCGGTGACGACCCGGTCCCCCGGCCGGCAGAGCAGGCTGACGACCAGGGCGAAGGCCTGCTGGGCGCCGGCGGTGACCAGGATCTGCTCGGGGATGGTGGGGAGCCCGCGCCGGGTGAACCGTTCGGCGACGGCGGCGCGCAGGTCGGGAAGCCCGAAGGGATGGTAGCCGGGGGTGCGGGCCAGTTCGGGAAGCCGGGGCGCCGCCCAGGCCAGGGCTTCCGTGAGGCTGCCGTCGGGGGCTCCCATCGCGGCGATGGCGAGGTCGATGCCCGGTTCGTCGTCGGCGCGGCCGCCGATGCCTCCGACGAGGGCGTGCGCGCCGACGGGGCGGTGGCCGTCGGGTAGTTCGGTCCAGGTGCCGGAGCCTCGGCGGCTGCGTACGTAGCCGCTCTCGCGGAGCAGGTCGTAGGCGCCCGTGACGGTGGCCCGGGCGGCGCCGACGGCCTCGGCGAGCTCGCGTTCGGCGGGGAGGCGGACGTGCAGGGCGATCCGGCCGTCGAGGATCAGGGTGCGGAGCGCGTCGGCGAGGGCCCGGTAGCCGGGGCGGGCCAGGACCTCCGCGGGCAGCAGCGCCGCGAGCTGCCGGCTGCCGATCATTCTGTCCGCCGTGTGGACCACTCGCCCGTTTGCCATGCCAACCTCCCCCGATTGGCTCTGCCTGCCAGGCCAATCCGGGTCCAGACTCGCCTTATTGGACCCCGATTGGCAAGGAGAACCCTCGATGTACACCTCCACGCTCACCGATCGTGACGAGCGGGCCCTGGCGGCCGCGACCGAGAACCGGATCTCCGAGCCGCTGCGGATCGGTGCCGCGCTCGCGGCCGTACGACGCGCGGTGGCGCGGCGCTCGCCCCGTGCGGGGAAGGGGCGAGAATCGGTGCCATGTCAGCAGCCGAACACCTCACCGGGCGCCCCGCCGAGTCGCCCACTGCCGCAGTAGCCGACCCGACCGAAGGGGCGCCGACCGAAGGAGGGGCGGCCGTCGCGGGGCTGCTGCTCGCCGCCGGCGGCGGGCGGCGGCTCGGCGGACGCCCCAAGGCCCTGCTGCCGCACCGGGGCCGCCCGCTCGTCGAGAACGCGGTGCGGGTGTTGCGCGAGGCGGGCTGCGGTCCGATCCACGTGGTGCTCGGGGCCTCGGCGGCCGAGGTCCGCGAGCGCGCCGACCTGACGGGCTGCGTCGTGGTGGACAACCCGGACTGGGAGGAGGGCATGGGCTCCTCCCTGCGGGTCGGCCTCGACTCCCTGGCCGGCTCGGGGGCCGGCGCGGCCCTGGTCTCCCTCGTGGACCAGCCCGGCATCGGGGCGGCGGCCGTGACCCGGGTCCGGGAGGCGTACCGCTCCCCGACGAGCCTGGTGGCAGCGGCGTACGACGGGGAGCGCGGGCATCCGGTGCTGTTCGGGGCGGACCGTTGGGCGGACATCGTGAGGTCCGCCACGGGTGACCGGGGTGCACGCGTCCATCTGAGGGAACACGCGAAGGAGGTCATGCTGGTGGAGTGCGGGGACATCGCGCAGGACTACGACATCGACACCCCACCCGACCTGGCCCGTCTCGACCCGCCCGGGCCGGAGGGCGGCCTGCGCGGGGCGTGACCGTCGTGGCACCGAGGGCCACCACAAGACGGAATCTGTCGACTCGGAGAATCTCGATATCAACAAACCATTGAACTTCCACCATGAGGAAATTACTATCCACTGGTCAGAAGCGCCCTGAACCCCCAGACGGCGCCCGCGACCGTATCCCGGAACTCTCCACACCCGACGGCACTGCGTGCCGTCCAGCGCGAGCATTCCCCCGCGGCCGCCAGGCACCGCCGCTGAAGGAGTGACAGATATGTCCGCACCAGCGCCGTCCCCGCTGGCCATCGTCGACGCCGAGCCCCTGCCCCGGCAGGACGAAGTCCTCACCGAAGCGGCCCTCGCCTTCGTGGCCGAGCTCCACCGGCGGTTCGCCCCCCGCCGCGCCGAGCTCCTCGCCCGACGCGGCGAGCGGCGCGCCGAGATCGCCCGGACCTCCACCCTCGACTTCCTCCCGGACACCGCACAGGTCCGCGAGGGCGACTGGAAGGTCGCGCCGGCCCCGGCCGCGCTGAACGACCGCCGCGTGGAGATCACCGGTCCGACGGACCGCAAGATGACCATCAACGCCCTGAACTCGGGCGCCAAGGTCTGGCTCGCCGACTTCGAGGACGCCTCGGCTCCCACCTGGGAGAACGTCGTCCTCGGCCAGCTGAACCTCATCGACGCCTACGAGCGCCGCATCGACTTCACCGACCCGCGCACGGGCAAGGCGTACGCGCTGAAGCCCGCCGACCAGCTCGCGACCGTCGTCATGCGGCCGCGCGGCTGGCACCTGGAGGAGCGCCACCTCCGCTTCGAGGGAGGCCCCGCCTCCGGTTCCCTCGTCGACTTCGGCCTCTACTTCTTCCACAACGCCCAGCGCCTGATCGACCTCGGCAAGGGCCCGTACTTCTACCTGCCGAAGACCGAGTCCCACCTGGAGGCGCGCCTCTGGAACGAGATCTTCGTCTTCGCCCAGGACTACGTCGGGATCCCGCAGGGCACGGTCCGCGCGACCGTCCTCATCGAGACCATCACCGCCGCCTACGAGATGGAAGAGATCCTCTTCGAGCTCAAGGACCACGCGGCGGGCCTGAACGCGGGCCGCTGGGACTACCTGTTCTCCATCGTGAAGAACTTCCGCGACGGCGGCGCGAAGTTCGTCCTGCCGGACCGCAACGCGGTGACGATGACCGCCCCCTTCATGCGGGCGTACACCGAACTGCTGGTCCGCACCTGCCACAAGCGCGGCGCGCACGCGATCGGCGGCATGGCGGCCTTCATCCCGTCCCGCAAGGACGCCGAGGTCAACAAGGTGGCCTTCGAGAAGGTCAAGGCGGACAAGGACCGCGAGGCCGGCGACGGCTTCGACGGCTCCTGGGTCGCCCACCCCGACCTGGTCCCGATCGCGATGGCCTCCTTCGACGCCGTCCTCGGCGACAAGCCGAACCAGAAGGACCGCCTCCGCGAGGACGTCTCGGTCGCCCCCGGCGAACTGATCGCGATCGACTCCCTGGACGCGAAGCCGACCTACGAGGGCCTGCGCAACGCGGTCCAGGTCGGCACCCGCTACATCGAGGCGTGGCTGCGCGGCCTCGGCGCCGTCGGCATCTTCGGGCTCATGGAGGACGCGGCCACCGCCGAGATCTCCCGCTCGCAGATCTGGCAGTGGATCAACGCCGGAGTCGTCTTCGAGAACGGCAGGACCGCCACGGCCGAGCTCACCCGCGAGATCGCCGCCGAGGAACTGGCCGCCATCCGCGCCGAGGTCGGCGAGGAGGCCTTCGCGGCCGGCAAGTGGCAGCAGGCCCACGACCTGCTCCTGCAGGTCTCCCTGGACGCCGACTACGCGGACTTCCTCACCCTCCCCGCGTACGACCAGCTCATCGGCTGACCACCGCTTCGGCTGTCACGCACAGCAGTCGAATCACCGGCTCCGCCCCCGTCGCCCCCGAGGCGACGGGGGCGGAGCCGTTTTCGGACCGCCGCGAACACGGCCTCCCCGGCGCCCGGTTCGGCCGAACAAGCGGAATCCGCATGCCCCGAACGACCGATCGGTCGTTACTCCATCGTGATCTGCGGCTACCTAGCGGTAACAACCGTTGGCGTGTCACCTTTCCGAAAGCCACCGGCCGGCGGTACCCCCACTTCCCCAGCCACACACCGGAGTTCTTGCCGTCTCCGGCGTGGCCTACCGCAGGAGTTCCGCAGTGATCGGATTCCGCAACGCCAGCAGGAGCAGGACGGGCGGCCGGGTGCGACGGTCCGCCAGGACGGTCGTGGCCCTCTCCGCCGCCGCCGGAGCGCTGATGACCGTCGGCGCCGGCACCTCCACGGCCGTCCCGCGCCCCGGCCCGGGCACGGGACCCACGGCCGTGGTGTCCATGGGCGACAGCTACATCTCCGGTGAGGCCGGACGCTGGAAGGGCAACAGCCTGACGAACAGCGGCAGCAGGAACGGGACCGACCGGGCCTGGACCGGCGCCAGCTCCTACGATCCGGGCAAGGTGTACGGCGCCACCGCGGGCGGCTGTCACCGGTCGGACTCGGCCGAGGTGTTCAGCGCCGGCCCCATCGCCGAGACGGCCGTCAACCTGGCCTGCTCCGGCGCCGTCTCGGCGAACGTGTTCCGGGCCTCCAACGGCGGCGTCGCCTTCAAGGGAGAGGCCCCGCAGGCCGATCAGCTCGCGGCGGTGGCCGCGAGCCGGAACGTGAAGGTCATCGCCCTCTCCGTCGGCGGGAACGACCTGGGCTTCGCCGACATCATCAAGGACTGCGCGCTCGACTTCGTCATCTGGAACTCGTACTGCTACGACGACCAACAGGCGGGCGTGGACCGGAAGATCGACGGGGTCATGGCGAACGTCGGCAAGTCCGTCGACGAGATCCGGGCCGTGATGAGCGCGGCCGGGTACACGGACTCCTCGTACCGCATCGTGCTCCAGTCCTACCCGTCGCCGATCCCGCGCGGCGCCGAGAACCGCTACACCCAGAGCGACTGGAGCCGCCTGAACACCGGCGGCTGCCCCTTCTGGAACCGGGACTCGGACTGGGCGCGGGACTCCCTCGTGCCGCAGATCGCGGGCCGTCTCAAGGCGGTGGCCGCGGCGAAGGGGACACAGTTCCTGGACCTGCGGGACATGATGCAGGGGCGCGAGGTGTGCGCGAAGGCCAGCAAGCAGGTCGGTTCCTCGGTGCCCGCCTCGGCGAGGACGAGCGAGTGGGCCCGCTGGATCGACAACAACGAGTCGCAGGGCCTGATCCAGGAGTCCATGCACCCGAACCACTTCGGGCAGTTGGCCGCCGGCCGCTGCCTGGCCCTGGCCGTCGCCCAGCCCGCGGGCTCCGCCGTCGGTTGCCGGAACACGGCCGGGGGCGACCACACGGGGATGTACCTGACGCCCGTGCCGTAGTCCGGACGGCAGGTGAGCCGAAGGGCCGCGTCCCGGGCGGCCCGCAAGAAGACGGGGCGGGCCGCCACGACCACGTGTGGCAGCCCGTCCCGCTCGTTCCGGCAGCCCCTCCTCGCGCTCGACGCGCGGGTGTCGGGTCCGTCAGTTGGTGAAGACCTGCACGACCCTGTCCCCGGACGCCGCGACGCCGGTCTTCGTGAAGTTGCAGTTCTTGATGTTGCCCGCGTGGCCCGTGCTGTTGAGCCAGCCGTCCACGTGCGTCTTCTCGTCCACGTTGCCCCAGGCGATGTTCTCCGCGGAGGAGGTGAACGTCGCTCCGGCCTTCTTCAGCCGGTCCGGAACCGTGGAGCCGTCCGACCCCGTGTGGCTGGTGGTCGTGTCGTTCGCGTACTCCTGGGCCGCCGCGGTGAGCTTCGGGTCGACCGTGAGCGGTTGGCAACCAGCGGCCGTACGCGCCTGGTTCACCATGTCGAGGATCTTGTTCGGGTCTGCCACGGACGGGGCAGCGGCCCGAGTGTCCGTCGGCGCCGCTACGGCGGCCGAGGCGGTGCCTACGGCTCCTGCGAACAGGAGCAGCGAGGACGCACACGCGATGGTGCACCTGCGCCGTATGGATCCTGAAGCCATGGGGATACCTTCCTTCTTCCGACAAAGGAGCGGCGAGCGCGGTCGCGTCACCGCTCGACCCCCATCACCGATGATTCTCCGCCGGGCCCCGCCGGCCCGCATCTCCCCGCGATGAAAACGCAGGTCAGGTGGCATATCAAGGGGTGGATGCGGGCCTACCCACTCCAGCGGGTGGGGGCGGCCCGGCGGGCGGCACCGCGCCCGATGCACACTTCGCCGCCGAACGCACCCCGGCCGGTCCTACGTCGACACCCCCTCGAACCTCCCCTGGGACGCGTCCGGTTGCCGCGGCAGGCCGGCCAGGGCCGTGGTGAAGGCGGCGCGGCAGCGCAGCCAGTCCGGGTCCGCCGTGGTGGTGTGCAGATCGGCGAGTTTGGGCAGCAGGTCCGCCGAGAAGGCGCGGGCGGCCTCGGCGGGGAGCAGGGACGGCAGGTTGTCGATGGCGATCACGTCGAGCGGCCGGTCCCCGCCCCGCAGCCGCCGGGCCGGGACCGTCCAGTCCGTGAGCCGGTCGTAGACGGGCAGCAGATGCAGCTCGGACCCGGTGTCACAGGTGATGTCGGCGATGACCGAGAGCCTGCGGGAGTCCGTCTCCAGATCGGCCGGGGTCAGGAGCGGCGGCACGGGCCGGGTGGTGAGGACCGCGTTGATCAGGATGTCGTGCTCCAGCAGCGCGGCCCGGTCCAGGCGGACGGTCGCGGTGCGCCCCCAGCGGGTGACCGGTATCCCCGCCCTGGTGAGGGCGTCGCAGGCGCCGCGTCCGCTACGGCCGCCGGCACCGATCACCAGGGCCCGCAACCCGTCGGGCGAGGGGGTCCGCAGGCGGGTGTCGAGTTCCTCGCGGGCCAGCGGTACGAGGGGGGCGGCGAGCCGGCCGCGGGCGTGCAGCGCGGCCAGGGCGGCCCCCGCGTAACCCGCCCAGTAGCCGAAGGCGGCCAGCCTGCGGCCCTGCGCGTCGGCGAGGTACTCCAGGTCGAGCAGGGTTCCGCCGCCCGCGACGAACCGCCGCAACAGTCCGGAGGCCTGCGCCTGCCCCTTGTAGGCGTGCCCGAAGTAGACGTGGCGGTGGTGGAGGCGCTCGGGCGTGGGCGGGAGTTCCTTCAGGCCGAGGACGTACGCGTCCGCCGGCGCGGCCTCGGCCCAGGATCCGGCCGGGGCCGCCCGGCAGCCGGCGGCGAGGTAGTCGTCGAGGGGGAAGACCCGGTGCGCGGAGTCCTCCACGGTGATCCGTACGCCCTGCCGGACGAGCCGTCCGGCGTCCTCGGGGGTCAGCGGCGCGCGCCGTTCGGTGGGGCGGGTCTCGTTGCGCATCCAGAGCTGCGGAAGATCTGCCATCGCTGTGCCACCTGTCTGCTCAGAGGGGTGGGGACGAGCGGGCGGCGCGCGGCCCGGTGAGGGGTACCGCGCGCTCATGCGATGTCTTTCCGCGCCGTATCCGGCGCACGCGGGATCGGGCCCGGAACTCCGGGCCCGGGAGCACCGTGCGCACCTCCCGGGCGCACGGGTCCCAGGACGGCCGCGGGTGCGTCCGGGCGCCGGGGGCGTGCGCCGTGTGGAGGCCGGCCGTGCGGGTGCGGGCGGGCGCGCGACGGGGCCGGACGCGGGGAGGCGGGGACGCGTCGAGGGCGCGCCGCGGCCCGGGCCCGGCAGGTCGTGCGGGGCGCGCGAAAGGCGTGCGGCGGTGCGCACGCCACACCCGCAGTGGGTGACGTACACACCGCCGCACGCCGGTCGGTGAGGGGGCGTCAGTGCACGAAGGCCGGTTCCTTGGCCGGTTCGGACGCTGCGCCCTTCTTGGCGCCGAGGTGGTTGAAGGCCAGGTTGAGGAGGATCGCCACCACGCAGCCGGTGCTGATGCCGGAGTCGAGGACGACGAGGAGGTCCTTCGGGAAGGCGTGGTAGAACTGCGGCGCGGCGATCGGGATCAGGCCGATGCCGATGGAGGCGGCGACGATGAGGGCGTTCTCGCCCTTCTCCATGGCCGCGCCCGCCAGGGTCTGGATGCCGCTGGCCGCGACGGAGCCGAAGAGGACCACGCCGGCGCCGCCGAGGACGGGCAGCGGGACGACTCCGATGACGGAGGCGGCCATCGGGCACAGGCCCAGCAGGATCAGGATGCCGCCGCCCGCGGCGACGACGAACCGACTGCGCACCTTGGTCATGGCCACGAGGCCGATGTTCTGTGCGAAGGCGCTGCACATGAAGCCGTTGAACAGTGGGCTGATCGCGCTGCCCAGGGTGTCGGCGCGCAGGCCGCCCTCGATGGTCTTCGCGTCGGCGGGCCGGCCCACGATCTTGCCGAGGGCGAGGATGTCGGCGGTGGACTCGGTCATGCACACGAGCATGACGATGCACATCGAGATGATGGCCGCGACCTGGAACTGCGGTGCGCCGAAGTGGAAGGGGGTCGGGAAGCCGACGACGTCCGCGTTGCGGATGGCGTCGAAGTTGGTCATGTTCAGCGGTATCGCGATGAGCGTGCCCGCTATCAGGCCCAGCAGGATGGAGATCTGCTGGAGGAAGCCCCGCAGGAACTTGCGCATCAGCAGGACGATCGCCAGGGTGAGGGCGGCCATGCCGATGTTCTGCATCGAGCCGTAGTCGGGGGCGGCGCTGTTCCCGCCCTGGGACCAGTTGAAGGCCACCGGGAGCAGGGAGACACCGATCAGGGTGATGACGGTGCCGGTGACCACGGGTGGGAAGAAGCGGACGAGCTTCCCGAAGTAGGGGGCGGCGAGGAAGCCGACGAGTCCGGCGACGATGATCGCGCCGAAGATGATGGGGATGGCGTTGTCCCCCTCCCCCTTGCCGATGGCGATCATCGGGGTCACGCCGGCGAACGAGACGCCGTTGACGAAGGGGAGTTTGGCGCCGATCTTCCAGAACCCGAGGGTCTGGAGGAGGGTGGCGAGGCCCGCCGTGAAGAGGGAGGCCCCCATCAGGAAGGCCGTCTCGGTGGCGGAGAGTCCGACGGCCGGGCCGACGATCATGGGCGGGGCGACGACACCCGCGTACATGGCGGCCACGTGCTGGAGGCCGCTGGTGAACATCTTCAGCGGAGGCAAGGTCTCGTCGACCGGGTGCTTCCCCTCCGGTACTACGACTGCATCTTTGCGAAACCTGGGCGTTGCGGCCACGGCTTCCTCCGGTCGGTTAGACACGTCGGCAGGGACGTGGGTGTCATGGAGGTGGTGCGAAAGCGTGCTGGTCGAGCCTGTCTTCAGTTGTGGGTGGCACTTCGACTGCTTGTCCCAAGGGGTGCGGAAACGATTCGCCCAAATCGGTTCCACGGATGGCCCGCGCCGGGGCCGGTGGTGCCGTGGCACGGGCCCGGGGCCTGTGCCGCGGTCGGGTGGTTGTCACGAGTCACCGCCCCCGGGGGCGCCCTCGGATCTCTCCTCGGGCGCTTCCCGGGAACGGCTGCCGCGGACCCCGCTCGGGTCCGCGACCGCCGGTCGGGGGCCGTCCCCCCCGACCGGACTCCGGGGGATCAGGCCTGCGCGGAGATCCGCGCGAGGCGCTGGGCCTCTTGCCGCGTGGACACCGCGATGGCGTCCTCGTCGGCGAAGAGCAGTCGGTTGTTCTCGACGATCTGCTTGCCGTTGACGAACGAGGCCGTCACCGGGGCCGCCGCACCGAAGACCAGCGCGGTGACCGGGTCGGCGATCGAGGAGTGCAGGAGGGTGTTCAGGTTCCACAGGACCAGGTCGGCGCACTTGCCGACCTCCAGCGAACCGATGTTGTCCGCGCGGCCGAGGACCTGGGCACCGCCGTAGGTGCCGAGGCGCAGGGCCTGGCGGGCGTTGAGGGCCCGCTCGCGGTGGACCGGGTTGAGGCGGTTGATCAGCAGCGCGTTGCGCAGCTCGGTGTGCAGTTCACCGGACTCGTTGGAGGCGGTGCCGTCCACGCCGAGGCCGACCGGTACGCCGGCGGCCAGCATGTCCGGGACGCGGGCGATGCCGGCGGCCAGACGGGCGTTGGAGGACGGGCAGTGCGCGACACCGGTCTTGGTGCGGGCGAACGCGGCGATGTCGGAGTCGTTCATGTGGACGCTGTGCGCCATCCACACGTCCTCGCCGAGCCAGCCGGTCGACTCGAAGTAGTCGGTCGGGCCCATGCCGAACAGTTCCTTGCAGAACTGCTCTTCCTCGACGGTCTCGGAGCCGTGCGTGTGCAGGCGCACACCCAGCCGGCGAGCCAGCTCGGCGCCCTGCTTCAGCAGCTCGGTGGAGACGGAGAAGGGGGAGCAGGGGGCGACGGCGACCTGCGTCATCGCGTCGAAGGAGGCGTCGTGGTAGCGCTTGACGGTCGCCTCGGTGTCGGCCAGCGCGCCTTCGAGGGTCTCGACGGCGTGGTCCGGCGGCAGGCCGCCGTCCTTCTCGCTGCGGTCCATCGAGCCGCGGGCGAGGGTGAAGCGGACACCCATCTCGGACGCGGCGCGGATGATCGAGCCGGACAGGTCGCCGGAGTTCGCGGGGAAGACGTAGTGGTGGTCCATCGCGGTGGTCACACCACCCTTGGCCATCGCGGCGAGGGAGCCCTGCGCGGCCGTGTACGTCATCTGCTCGTCGATGCGCGCCCACGTCGGGTACAGCGCGACGAGCCAGTTGAAGAGGTTGTGGTCGGTGGCCAGGCCACGCGTGATCCACTGGTAGAAGTGGTGGTGCGTGTTGACCAGACCGGGAGTCACGAGGTGCCCGGTGCCGTCGATGCGGCGGACTACGTTTTCGAGGTTCGCGGGGGCTTTGCCCGCGCCGACGAACTCGATCCTGTTGCCGGCGAGGACGACGTGACCCGAGGCGTACTCGGTGTCGTTCGCGTCGACCGTCGCGATCGCACAGTTCTCGATGACGATGCGCTCGACGGCGCTGTCAGGGGCTGCCGATGCTGCCATGGGACTTCCTCGTGCTTTCAGTGGCGGTGCGGGCACGGCAAAACCCAGGGGATTTGAGTGCCGGAGCCGGGGGCCTTGGCAGCTGACAGTACTGCCGCCCCGTGTGTTGCGTCCGGGTGCCGATTCAGGAAGTTGTGGGGGTGTCGCGCACCCCGGGGCCACTGCGGAGCCCCGGGGAACGCGTGCCGCGCCCTAGAGGTTGGTCATGTCCACGGGGATACGGGCGTCAACGCCGTCGCGGAGGACCGTCGCCTCGATGAGCCCGTACGGGCGGTCGGCGGCGAAGTACACCTCGTTGTCGTTCTTGAGGCCGAAGGGCTCCAGGTCGACGAGGAAGTGGTGCTTGTTCGGGAGCGAGAAGCGGACTTCGTCGATCTCCGAACGGTGGTTGATGATGCGCGAACCCATCTGGTACAGGGTCTGCTGGAGCGACAGGGAGTAGGTCTCGGCGAAGGCCTGCAGCATGTGCTTGCGGGTCTCGGCGTAGGACTTCTCCCAGTTGGGCATGCGCTGGTCGTCGTCCGACCAGGCGAAGCGCCAGCGGGCCGACACCTGGGTGGCCAGGATGCGGTCGTAGGCCTCCTTCAGCGTCGTGTACTTGTCCTTCACGTAACCCCAGAACTCGGAGTTCGTGGAGTTCATGACGACGAGGTCCTTGAGGCCGGAGATGACCTCCCAGTTCTTGCCGTCGTACGTGATCTGGGTGACGCGGGTCTCGCCGCCGTTGCGGACGAAGGAGTGGTTCACCTCGTCGGAGCCGATGAACTTGGAGTTGGCGTCCGAGGTGGCGATCCGGGACCAGGAGTACTCCTCGATCCGGATGCGGGCCTTCTGGATCGGCTCCTGGCTGTTGACGAACCAGCGCGCCAGGTGGATGCCGAACTGCTCGGCGGACTCGATGCCGTACTCCTTGGCGAACGCGTACACCGTGTTCTTGGTGGTGTCCGTCGGCAGGACGTTGGCATTCGAGCCGGAGTAGTGGACGTCGTCCATGTCGCCGGAGAGGGCGACCGAGACGTTCAGGTCCTTGATGTGGTGGGTGTCGCCGTCCCGCGTGATCTTGACGACGCGGTTCTCTGCTTTGCCGTACTGGTTCTGGCCCAGAATCGTGGCCATGCTAGCTCCCTCGGTAAACGGAGTAGCCGAACGGGTTGAGCAGCAGCGGTACGTGGTAGTGCTCGCCCGGGTTCACCGCGAAGGTGATGGTGACCTCGGGGAAGAACGCACCGCTGTCCCTTACGCGGGGGGCGTCCTGCTGCGCCTCGGCTTGCTTCTTGGAGAAGTACGTCTCGGTCTCGAAGTCGAGACGCACGTGGGTGGTGCCCTCCGGCAGCGCCGGCAGGTCCTTGCAGCGTCCGTCCGCATCGGTGGCGGATCCGCCCAGGGCCGCCCACTCGCCGTCGAGACCCGTACGGGCCGACAGGGAGATGGCGACGCCCTCGGCGGGCTTGCCGATGCTGGTGTCCAGGATGTGAGTGGACACCGAGGCGGTGGTTGCCGTGCTCATGGTCACTCTCCTTCTACGAGTCGGGTCAGGCGGATCTTGTTGATCTTGACGAGCTCGCCGCGGGCGATTTCCCGCTCCTGCTCCGGCGAGTTGTCGATCCGGACCTTGACCGCGTCCCGCATGAACTCACCGGTCGCACCGGTGGCGCAGATGAGGAAGACGTGGCCGAACTTGTCCTGGTAGGCCAGGTTCAGTTCGAGGAGCTCGTTCTTGAGCTCCTCCGAGGCGCCGGCCATGCCGCGCTGCTCGCGGGCGGAGGTCGGGTCCCCCGGCTTCGGCCGGCCGATCGGCGCGTGGCCTCCCATCGCCTCGCCCAGGTCCTCCGCGGTGAGCTCCGCCATGGCGGATTCGTTCGCGGCGAACAGGGAGTCGGCGGTGGCGAAGGGGCGCTGGGCGAGGAGCTTGTCGCCCCACGCCGAGCTGGCGCACACCTCGTGCAGCTCGGCCGTGGCCTCGCTGTCGGCCAAGGCGTTGAACCGGGTGAGACCCGGGGTCGGACTCGAAGTCACGGTAGGCCTCCGTGGCCTGTTGTTGCTTGGACGGGCTGCGCATAGCTAACGCCCTCGACAACACGGCGTCAACACTTTGTTGAAACTTCCCGTACACAAAAGCCGCCGCCCGGGTGAATTGGGCGGCGGCTCGTGACCAATGGTGATCGTGGGTTCACTCTTGGCTGTTCTTGGGCCCTTTCGGAGTGGCCGAATCCCGGTTCAAGTAGTTGTAGACGGTGAAGCGGCTCACGCCCAGCGCTCCGGCGACCGTCTCCACCCCGTGTCGCACGGAGAAGGCGCCCCGCGCCTCCAGTATCCGCACCACGTCCTGCTTGGCCTTGCGGTCCAACTGCGCCAACGGTACGCCGTGCCGGCGCTCCAGGGCGGCCAGGATGTGGTCCAGCGAGTCGGACAGCTGGGGCAGGCGCACCGCCAACAGCTCCCGACCCTCCCAACTCAGCACCACGTCGTCGGGCTGGGCCAGGGTCGGATCCATCAGCTCGCCGCCCATCGCGTCGATCAGCGGCTTGACCGCGGCGACGAAGGGGTGATCACGGGGCTCGGTCACGAGGTCTCCTCCCTGATCACGTTCACCTGGAGCGAGACGCGCGTCGCGCCGGCCTCCAGGGAATCGCGCAGCAGCGCGGCCACGGCGCCCAGCACCCGGTCGGCCTCGCCCTCGGCGGTGTTGCCGAACGGGCCGACGTCCACCGCGTCCAGCTGGGCCTTCTGGATGACCTCGCGAGCGGCCACGGCATGGGCGGGGGCCTCTTCGAGATCGAAGGGCTCGGTCGTGAACTCCACTCTCAATCGCACGCAGGTCAACCTACTGCGCGGTCACGATTTTTCGGGAGTCCGCACTTGACATCGGCGCAGAATCCCATGCAGTCTTCCATCAAGCAGAAAATAACTTCCGCAATACGGAAGGAGCGCACACCCCTCATGGGATACACGGACCAGCGCTTCGATGTAAACCTGTCGATCCTCTTCACGGAACTCCCGCTCCTGGAGCGTCCCGCGGCTGCCGCCGCGGCGGGCTTCACGGCGGTCGAGCTGTGGTGGCCCTGGATCGAGACCCCCACCCCCGCACAGGCTGAGCTCGACGCCCTCAAGAAGGCTCTTGAGGACGCGGGCACCCAGCTCGTGGGCCTGAACTTCTACGCCGGCCAACTGCCGGGCCCGGACCGCGGTGCGGTTTCGGTACCCGGTGACGAGTCGGACCGCTTCAACGCCAACATCAACGTCGCGGCGGACTTCGCCGCCTCGGTGGGTTGCAAGGCGCTGAACGCCCTGTACGGCAACCGCGTCGAAGGCGTGGACCCGGCCGTCCAGGACGAGCTCGCGCTGAAGAACCTGGTCGTGGCCGCCCGTGCCGCCGACCGCGTCGGCGCGATCCTCCTGATCGAGACCCTCAACAAGCCCGAGTCGCCGCTCTACCCCTTGGTGAGCGCGCCGGCCGGCATCGAGGTCGTGGACAAGGTCAACGAGGCCACCGGCCTCGGGAACGCCAAGTTCCTGCTCGACCTGTACCACCTGGCGATGAACGATGAGGACCTCTCCGAGGTCATCGAAAAGTACGCCGCCAAGACCGGTCACGTCCAGATCGCGGACAAGCCCGGACGCGGCGCCCCCGGCACCGGCGAGCTGCCTCTTGAGGCGCTCCTGGACCAGCTGAAGAAGGCCGGATACGAGGGCTGGGTGGGCCTGGAGTACAAGGCGGCCGACGCCGCCGCGTCCTTCGCATGGCTGCCCGCCGAGGCCCGCGCCGCCCGATAGGCGGACAAAGTCCAGGCGATCAGCCAGGCACCCCCCGCACTTTTCGTACAAAGCATTAAGAGAAGGACCCTCATCATGAGCAACCTCCCCAAGATCGCCTGGATCGGTCTCGGAATCATGGGCTCCCCCATGGCCGAGAACCTCCTGAAGGCCGGCTACACGGTCACCGGCTTCACGCTGGAGCAGGACAAGCTGGACCGCCTGGCCGCCGCCGGCGGCAGCGCGGCCGGCTCGATCGCCGAGGCCGTCAAGGACGCCGACGTCATCATCACGATGGTGCCCGCCTCCCCGCAGGTCGAGGCCATCTCCTACGGTGAGAACGGCATCCTGGAGAACGCGAAGTCCGGTGCGCTGATCGTCGACATGTCGTCGATCACCCCGCAGACCTCGATCGACCTCGCGAAGAACGCCGCCGAGAAGGGCATCCGCGTCATCGACGCCCCGGTGTCCGGTGGCGAGGCCGGTGCCATCGAGGCCGTCCTGTCGATCATGGTGGGTGGCGAGCAGGCCGACTTCGACGAGGCCCTGCCGGTCCTGGAGACCCTCGGCAAGACCATCGTCCTGTGCGGTCCGCACGGCTCCGGCCAGACGGTGAAGGCCGCCAACCAGCTCATCGTCGCGGTGAACATCCAGGCGTGCGCCGAGGCCGTCGTCTTCCTTGAGAAGTCGGGCGTGAACCTCCAGGCCGCCCTGGACGTCCTCAACGGCGGTCTGGCCGGTTCCACGGTCCTGACCCGCAAGAAGGACAACTTCCTGAACCGCGACTTCAAGCCCGGTTTCCGGATCGACCTGCACCACAAGGACATGGGCATCGTCACCGACGCCGCCCGCAACGTCGGTGCGGCCCTTCCGGTCGGCGCGGTCGTCGCCCAGCTGGTCGCCTCGCTGCGCGCCCAGGGCGACGGCGGCCTGGACCACTCCGCGCTGCTGCGCGCCGTCGAGCGCCTCTCCGGCGACCAGGTCTGATCCCGCCGCGGCCCGCCCCGCGGGCCGCTCCTCCCCTCACGGGGACCCCGAGTGTCCGGATGGTGCCGGTGCTGACACCTGTCCTGTCGCGCCCAAGCACCGGCACCGTCCGGATTTCCTCTCCTCCAATCTTTGTTCAACAAACTGTTGACGTCGCGTTCGAGCCGAATTTAGGCTGTTCCGCATGACGGAAGACCGATTCCGTCAGCAGTTATCCGTACGGAAGGTCACCATGTCGAAGCGCACGCTGACGACCGAGTCCGGCGCCCCGGTCGCCGACAATCAGAACTCCGCCACCGCCGGCGTCGGTGGCCCGCTCCTGGTCCAGGACCAGCAGCTCCTCGAAAAGCTTGCCCGCTTCAACCGTGAGCGCATCCCGGAGCGCGTGGTGCACGCCCGCGGTTCCGCCGCGTACGGCCACTTCGAGGTGACGGACGACGTCACCGCGTACACCAGCGCCGCGTTCCTGAACACGGTCGGCAAGAAGACCGAGACCTTCCTGCGGTTCTCCACCGTCGCGGACTCCCTCGGTGGCGCGGACGCCGTCCGCGACCCGCGCGGCTTCGCGCTGAAGTTCTACACCGAAGAGGGCAACTACGACCTCGTCGGCAACAACACCCCGGTGTTCTTCATCAAGGACCCGATCAAGTTCCCCGACTTCATCCACTCCCAGAAGCGCGACCCCTTCACGGGCAAGCAGGAGCCGGACAACGTCTGGGACTTCTGGGCGCACGCCCCCGAGGCGACGCACCAGATCACCTGGCTGATGGGTGACCGCGGCATCCCGGCGTCCTACCGCCACATGAACGGCTACGGTTCGCACACCTACCAGTGGACGAACGAGCAGGGCGAGTCCTTCTTCGTCAAGTACCACTTCAAGACGAACCAGGGCATCCGCTGCCTGTCGGGCGACCAGGCCGCCGAGCTCATAGGCAAGGACGCCAACTCGCACCAGACCGACCTGCTCCAGGCGATCGAGCGCGGCGTGAACCCGAGCTGGACCCTCTACGTCCAGATCATGCCCGCCGCCGAGGCCGCGGACTACCGCTTCAACCCGTTCGACCTCACCAAGGTGTGGCCGCACAGCGACTACCCGCTGCAGCGCGTGGGCCGTCTGGTCCTCGACCGCAACCCGGACAACGTCTTCGCCGAGGTCGAGCAGTCGGCGTTCTCCCCGAACAACTTCGTCCCGGGCATCACCGCCTCGCCGGACAAGATGCTCCAGGGCCGCCTCTTCGCCTACGCCGACGCCCAGCGCTACCGCCTCGGTGTGAACCACACCGTGCTGCCGGTCAACGCCCCGAAGGCGACGAAGGCCGACAACTACGGCCGCGACGGCGTCATGGCGCTGCGCAACGGCTCGCGCCACGACAAGAACTACGAGCCCAACTCGTACCAGGGTCCGGCCGAGACCGGTCTCGCGCTCGGCGCCCCGAAGGCCGTCTCCGGCTGGACCGGCACCCACGAGGCCCCGGCCCACACCAAGGATGACAACTTCTTCCAGGCCGGCGAGCTGTACCGGCTGATGTCGGAGGCCGAGAAGGAGCGTCTGGTGGCGAACATCGCCGGCGGTCTCTCCCAGGTCACCCTGGAGGACGTCATCGAGAAGAACCTGGCTCACTTCCACGCCGCCGACGCCGACTACGGCAAGCGCGTCGAGGAGGCCGTCCGCGCCCTGCGCGACGCCTGAGCCTGAAAGCTGTACCGGGGGCCTGACGGGAGGTCAGGCCCCGGGTGCTGAGCCCGACCCGTGGACCCGGATGAGGGGTGGTACGCGGTGAGGGCAGGACGAGGACCGTGGCGAGCGTGCGAGCCAGTGCGGTGGTAATGGGTTCCGAGGCCCGTCTCTTGACCTGAGGGAGACGACGCCGGAGTTCTCGTCGCCCGCCCGCCACGGTCCCAGCCACATCCTCCTCGTAAGAGGGGCTACGCACAGAGCCCCCTCCTACGGGAGAGGACAACCTCCCCCCGGCACTCCGCCCGGCGGTGCGAACGTCCTGTCGCGCCAGCCTCGCCCCGTCGGGCGGTACCAAACCAGAGCGCCGAGTCACGGACGGTCCCGTGACTCGGCGCTTTGTCGTGTGCGATGCCCGGTGGGCGGTGTCCGCCGTGCCGGTGCCCGGTCAGACGCGGTCGGCGGACGCGTGTGCGTCGTCGCCGGGCGCCCTCCGCAGCGCCTCGCGGTCGAAGATCAGCATGCCGAGGAAGAACAGCCCTCCCAGCAGGAGCAGGCCGGCCACGATCACCACGGAGACCAGTGCCTCCGCGGGCGCCACCAGGACGAACAGCGCCAGGAGCGTCCACACCAGTGCGCAGACCGCGACGGGAAGCTCCAGACGGCCGAGGCCGAAGGCGCCCTCCTGGCGGCCGAGCCGGCGGCGCACAGCCATGTAGAGGACGATCGTCGCGCCGTAGATGAGGGCCGGGAGGATCGTCGACGCGGTGATCAGCTCCAGCAGCGCGGCGCCGGGCAGTCCGACCATCAGGACGACACCGAGCCCGAGGATCAGGAGGGTCGCGGGGATCGGCGTCCGTGTACGCGGGTTGACCCGGCGCATCGTGCGGTACGCGGGGAACCGGCCGTCGCGCGACATCGCGTAGACGAGGCGCGAGCAGGCGACCATCACGACGACCCCGGCGCCGAAGAACGCGAACGAGATCGCGACCAGCAGCCCGCTCTCCGCCGCCGGACCGAGGCGCTCGCGCAGGATCGCCGCGACGGGCGAGGGGTCGGCGCTGATCCGCGGCAGGTCCTCGATCGCGACGGTGAGCGTGATCAGGAAGAGCATGCCGAGGACCCCGGCCGCCACGACCGACCCCACGATGGCGCGCGGGACGCTGCGGTAGGGGTCCTTGGCCTCCTCCGCCAGGTTGGCCGCGGAGTCGAACCCGACGAGGGTCGCCAGCCCCATGATCATGGCGAGCATCAGCCCGCCCCCGACGCCGAAGTAGTCCGGGGCGTGGACGGCGACGCCCCGCGAGGTGAGGTTGCCGGTCGAGCCCCCGCCCGCGACGAGCACGGCGACGACGAGGGCGGCGGCCACCAGCACCACGAGGATCACTTCGAGTCCCACCGCGACCGAGTTGATCCAACTGACCAGGCGCGTCGAGGCGATGGCCACCAGGGCCTGGACGGCCAGCACCACCACCGTGATCAGGCGCGCCGTGCCCTCTTCCGGCGCGAGGCCGACGAGCGGCATGAACGCCTGCGAGGCGAGGGCGCTGTCCATGGCCACCACGGCGATCGCCAGGTAGCAGAAGGTCAGCCAGCCGAACCACCAGCCCGTGCGCGGGCTCGCCAGCCGTGAGGCCCACTGGTAGGAGGAGCCGCTCAGCGGGATGCGGGCCGCGAACTGCGCGACGACCAGCGCGACCAGGGTCTGCCCCACCGCCGCGACGATCCAGAGCCAGATCCCGACCGGCCCGGAGGTCAGCAGCACCTGGTCGTACGTCGCGAAGATCCCGACCGCCACCGAGATGAACGCGAACGAGATCGCGAACACCTGGAACGAGCCGAGGGTGCGTTTCAGTTCCTGTCGGTAGCCGCCGGGCCCGTCGGGGGCGCCGCCGTCCCGTCCGCCCGTAGGAGCCTGTGCCACCTCGGCCACCGCCTCTCCGCGCCCTGGGGTCGGGGGCCCGGGGCCCGGCCAGTGTGCCCCCGCGGCCGCCCGCGTTCCGCACCCGCGGGCCCGACGCGCACGGCCGGGCCCCGAACGGGCGCCGCGGACCGCAGACCACCTGCCCCCCGCGACGCGGCCGGCCCCCGCCGCTCCTGGTGGAGTGACGGGGGCCGGCGGGTGGTGCGGGGTGATCAGACCTGGAGGGCCTTGATCGCGGTCGGGGCGTGGCCCGGCTCGGTCGCGAGCTCTTCGAACTCGGTGACGTCGCTCATGTCGACCGTCTTGCTCATCGCGATGTTGGTGATGCGCTCCAGGATGGCCTCGACGACGACCGGGACCTGGAACTCCTGGGCCAGCTTCTTGGCCTCCTCGAAGGCCTCGCCCAGCTTGTCCGGGTCGGTGACGCGGATGGCCTTGACGCCCAGGCCCTCGGCGACCTTGACGTGGTCGACGCCGTAGACGCCCAGCTCGGGGGTGTTGATGTTCTCGAATTCGAGGTTGACCTCGAAGTTGATGCCGAGGCCGCCCTGCGCCTGACGGATCAGACCCAGGTAGGCGTTGTTCACGAGGACGTGGACGTAGGGGACCTTGTGCTGGGCGGCGACCGCCAGCTCCTCGATCATGAACTGGAAGTCGTAGTCGCCCGAGAGCGCGACGATCGGGGTCTCCGGCTCGGCGGTGGCGGCACCGATCGCGGCCGGGATGGTCCAGCCGAGCGGGCCGGCCTGGCCGCAGTTGATCCAGTTGCGCGGGCGGTAGACGTGCAGGAACTGCGCGGCGGCGATCTGCGAGAGCCCGATGGTGGTGACGTAGCGGGTCTCGGGACCGAACGCCTTGTTCATCTCCTCGTAGACGCGCTGCGGCTTCAGGGGGATGTTGTCGAAGTGCGTACGGCGCTGCAGGGTCGCCTTGCGGTCCTGCGCCGAGGCGGTCCAGGCGGAGAAGTCCGGCAGCTTGCCCTCGGCCTTGAGCTCCTTGGCGATCTCGATGAAGAGCTCCAGCGCGGCCTTGGCGTCGGAGGCGATGCCGAAGTCCGGGGCGAAGATCTTGCCGAGCTGCGTGGGCTCGATGTCGACGTGGACGAACTTGCGGCCCTTGGTGTAGGCGTCCAGGTTGTAACCGGTGTGACGGTTGGCCCAGCGGTTGCCGATGCCGAAGACGAAGTCCGACTCCAGGAACGTCGCGTTGCCGTAGCGGTGCGCGGTCTGGACACCGACCATGCCGGCGGCCAGCTCGTGGTCGTCCGGGATGGTGCCCCAGCCCATCAGGGTGGAGATGACGGGAACGTTGACCAGCTCGGCGAACTCGACCAGCAGGTCGGAGGCGTCGGCGTTGATGATGCCGCCACCGGCGACGATCAGCGGGCGCTCCGACTCCAGCAGGAACTGCAGGGCCTTGGCGGCCTGGGCGCGGGTGGCCTGCGGCTTGTAGACCGGCAGCGGCGCGTAGGTCTCCGGGTCGAACTCGATCTCGGTCAGCTGGACGTCGATCGGGAGGTCGATCAGGACCGGGCCCGGACGGCCGGAGCGCATCAGGTGGAAGGCCTCCTGGAACACGCCCGGGACCTGCGCGGCCTCCAGGACGGTCGTGGCCTTCTTGGTGACGGGCTTGGCGATCGAGGCGATGTCGACGGCCTGGAAGTCCTCCTTGTGGAGCTTCGAGACCGGGGCCTGACCGGTGATGCACAGGATCGGGATGGAGTCCGCGATCGCCGAGTACAGGCCGGTGATCATGTCGGTGCCGGCGGGGCCGGAGGTACCGATGCAGACACCGATGTTGCCGGCCTTGGCACGCGTGTACCCCTCGGCCATGTGCGAGGCGCCCTCGACGTGGCGGGCGAGCGTGTGGCTGATGCCGCCCACGTTCTTGAGCTCGCGGTAGAACGGGTTGATCGCTGCGCCGGGCACGCCGAAGGCTTGCGAAACGCCCTCAAGCTTGAGGATCTCCACTGCAGCGGCGGCGGCTGTCATACGGGGCATCGAGTTCTCCTGCGGGTCCGACGGTCAGGCTTTTCCGTAATCCGGAAGTTTTGTTCTGCTATACGGAACAAGCTAAGCGGCGGCTTGTCGCACGTCAAGGCGGGAGGACACCCCGGAACGCACCAAAAGCCGCATCTGTTTCGGTGAGTTGCACAAATGACCGGGCCGCCGGCTCGATTCCGGGGCAATCCGCGGGCCGGCACGCCCCCTCGGTCGCGGGTGGTGGAGCATGGACCTACGCACAGCGACGAGGGGGTCCTTTTCACATGGCGGAAGCGGTACCGGTGCGCTGCCCGGAGTGCATGCGCGAGAACGGCTACACCTCACCGGTCTTCCCCTGCGCCTGCGGGAGCCCGGTCACACCGGCGCTGGACCTGACCGCGCCACCGCTCACGCTCACGCACCGCACCTGGTCGCAGAGCTGGGTGACCGTGCGGTGCGGGGCCTGCGGGCGGGACAGCGAATGGCCGCACCCGGAGGTGGGGTGCGGATCGTGCGGAACGGTGGTGCTGATCCCGGTCCACCCGCCCGAGGCGCGGCGGGCCGCTCCCGCGGACGACGCCGACCGGGTCGGTGGTGCGACGCCGCCGACCGCCACCCCATCCGCCGCACCCCCGGCACCCGGGCGCCCCGGCGCGGGTGCGGGTGCGGGGGCGGACGTGGGTGGGGGCCCGGGTGCGGGTGCGGGCGGGAGGCCACCGGTGCCGCGGCCCGCGTTCCGGCCGGTGACCATCCGCACGGCCCGGGACGCGGTGGCGACGGCCGCGCTGTACCTGCGGTGGCTCGGCTTCCAGGACGTCCGCCGGCCGGACGGGCTGCCCATCCCGTCGGCCGCGGTGGACCTGCGGGCACCCGGAGTCGTCGCGCAGGTGGATCCGACGACGACCCCGGCCGGACTACGGGCCGTGGAGTGCGTCTGGCTGAACGGTCTGACGGCCTCCGCGACGAGCGTCTACTTCTCCCTCGCCGGGTATACGGAGGACGCCCGCAGCCGGGCGGACGACCTGGGCATACCGCTGTTCGTCATGGACCTGACCGGCATGCCGCAGCCGGTCAACGACCCGGCGGACGAACTCGTCGCGACGGGGGCCTAGGCTCGGAGATCGTTGTCGTCGACACCGTAGGCATTGGCATCGGTGTTGCCGCTGCCACTGTTGTCGCTGTTGTTCCTGTCATTGCTTTTATTGCTGTTGTTGCTGTTGTTGCCGCCCCGCCGAGGAGAGCCCGATGAGCCTGTACGACATCCCGCTGACCACCCTTGCCGACGAACCGACGAGCCTCGCGGCCCACAAGGGCAAGGCCATCCTGCTGGTGAACACCGCCTCGCAGTGCGGCCTCACCCCCCAGTACTCGGGTCTGGCCCGCCTGCAGTTCAAGTACGAGGAGAAGGGCTTCACCGTCATCGGCGTGCCCTGCAACCAGTTCGGTGGCCAGGAGCCCGGCAACGCCGAGGACATCCAGACCTTCTGCGCGGCCGGCTTCGGCGTGACCTTCCCGATGCTGGAGAAGACCGAGGTCAACGGCGAGAACCGGCACCCGCTCTACCAGGAGCTGGTCCGGACTCCGGACGCCGACGGTGAGGCGGGGGACATCCAGTGGAACTTCGAGAAGTTCCTGATCTCCCCCGCCGGCGAGGTCGTCGCGCGCTTCCGCCCGCGCACCGAGCCCGAGGCCCCCGAGGTCATCGCCGCCATCGAGGCGCAGCTCCCGGCCTGAGGCCGCAGGCCCCCGTACGTCCGCTCAGCGCAGGTCGGCCTCGTCGTACTCCCCCGCGGAGCCGGCCGCGGTGAGCTCCCGCAACTCCACCCGCCGGATCTTGCCGGACACGGTCTTGGGCAGTTCGGCGAACTCGATGCGGCGGATCCGCTTGTACGGGGAGAGGACCGCCCGGGAGTGCTCGAAGAGCACCCGGGCGGTCTCCTTGTCCGGCTCCCAGCCCTCCGCGAGGGTGATGTACGCCTTCGGGACGGAGAGCCGCAGCTCGTCCGGCGCCGGTACGACGGCCGCCTCGACGACGGCCTCGTGTTCCAGTAGGGCGCTCTCCAACTCGAACGGACTGATCTTGTAGTCGGAGGCCTTGAACACGTCGTCGGCGCGCCCGACGTAGGTCAGATAGCCGTCCGCGTCGCGGGCTGCGATGTCACCCGTGCGGTAGAGCCCGTCCGCCATGGCCTCGGCGGTGCGGCTCGGGTCGTCGCGGTAGCCGGTCATCACCCCGGCAGGGCGGGTGCGCAGGTCGACGCAGAGCTCGCCCTCGTCGGGCGACGGCTCACCGGTGACGGCGTCCAGCAGCACGATCGTGTAGCCAGGCGCCGGCCGGCCCATGGAGCCGGGCTTGACGGGGACACCGGGGAAGTTGCCCACCTGCAGCGTGGTCTCCGTCTGGCCGAAGCCGTCGCGGATGGTGACGCCCCAGGCCTCCCGTACCCGCTCGATGACCTCGGGGTTGAGCGGCTCGCCGGCCGCGACGACCTCGCGCGGCGGCTTCCGCAGTCGGGTGAGGTCGGACTGGATCAACATCCGCCAGACGGTGGGCGGTGCGCAGAAGGTGGTGACGCCGCCCCGGTCCATCTCGGCCATCAGCCGCTCCGCGTCGAAGCGGGCGTAGTTGTGGACGAAGACGGTGGCGCCGGCGTTCCACGGCGCGAAGAGGTTGGACCAGGCGTGCTTGGCCCAACCGGGCGAGGCGATGTTGAGGTGCACGTCGCCGGGGCGCAGCCCGAGCCAGTACATGGTCGACAGGTGCCCGACCGGGTACGAGGCGTGCGTGTGCTCGACCAGCTTGGGGCGGTCGGTGGTGCCCGAGGTGAAGTACAGCATCAGCGGGTCGGTGGCTAGGGTCTCGCCGTCCGGACGGAACTCCCGGTCGGCCCGGCGCATGTCCTCCAGCCGCCGCCACCCGGTGGGCACGTCCTCCCCCGCGGCGATCCGGGTGTAGGTGCCCGGCACCTCGTCGAACTTGGGGGTGTCCTCGGTGCGGGCGATGACGTGGCGGACCGCTCCGCGCTCCACCCGGTCGCGCAGGTCGGCCGGCCCGAGCAGGGGGGTCGCGGGGATGACGACGGCGCGGAGCTTCATCGCGGCGAGCATCACCTCCCACAGTTCGACCTGGTTGCCGAGCATGACCAGGATCCGGTCGCCGGCCTCCACGCCCTGGGCCCGGAGCCAGTTCGCGGCCGCCGCGGAGCGGGCGCTCAGGTCCTCGAACGAGACGCTGCGGCCGGTGCCGTCCTCCTCCACGATGCGCAGCGCGTCGGCGGCGTTGTCGGTCGCGATCCGGTCGAACCAGTCGAGTGCCCAGTTGAACCGCTCCGGGCGGGGCCAGGTGAATCCGGTGTGGGCGGCGTCGTAGTCCCCGCGGTGCGCGAGCAGGAAGTCCCGCGCGGCGAGGAAGCTGTCGGTGGCGCTGTTCTCCGTCATGACAGGCATCGTGCCGCGCCGGACGTACCGTCCACCAGGGCGGCGTCAGCCCAGGATTGACCCGAAGCGGACGGATCCGGGGCCGCCGGCCATCCCGGTGAGCAGGACCTGCCCCTCGGCCTCGATCTCCTCCTTCCGTGCCCGGGACTGCGTGTCGAACAGCTCGACGGTGAGGACGGGGCCCGTCCCCGGGCCCTCTTTTCCGGCGTCGTCCAGGCGCCAGAGCCCGGCGAGGAACCCGTCGACGAGGAGGGTTCGGTGGGCCTGGTTCCCCGTCCAGGTGCGGCCCTTGATCTCGGGGGCGACGACACGGGTGCGGTCGGCGTGGGAGAGCAGCAGGTTGTCGAACTCGGGCAGGAAACGCGGTGGGGCGGGCGTGTCGGCGTCGGGGCGGGGTGCGTCGGGCAGGTCGAACAGCTCGGTGCCGTTCTCGTCCCGGAAAGTGATCAGGCGCGGCCTCAGCCGCTCGAAGGCCTCCCGCAGCCGGGTGAGACCGGCCCAGGTCTGCATGTCCTTGACGGAAGCGGGGCCGAAGGCGCCGAGGTAGCGCAACACCACCTCGTCCACGGGCTGCGCCGCGGCGGCTTCCGCCCCGAGCCAGCTTTCGACGGTGGCCAGCCGGACCTGCCCACTGCGACCCCACACGCCGCGGGGGGTGACCTGCACGAGCGGGAGCAGACAGCGGGCCGCGACCGACAGCGACTGCGGGTCCGCGGTCGGCCAGTGGACGAGGAGCTCCTCGCGGATCTCCACCATCGTGCGGGGCTCCGCCGCGATGAAGGCCCGGGCCCGCTCGGCGAGCCGGTCCAGGTCCACGCCCGTGAGCCCCTTGCGGAAGTAGGCGACCTCACGGTCACGGGCGGCCTGGACGAGGGGCCGCAGGGTGAGGGCGTCGTGCGCGGTGTGGGTATGGATGGTGGAGCGCATCGTCACCATCCGGACCACCTCCCGGGACTCCATGAGCCCGGCCAGCTCGGCGGGCCGGAACCCGGCGAGGCGGGCGTGGAGCTGGAAGTAGGGGGGCTTCACGTTCTGCGCCTGCAACCCGAGGAGGTGCGCGACGGCGTCCCTCGCGGGCATCCCGACCCGGCTCAGCAGCAGCTGCCGGGCAAGGGTCGCTCGGTTCAGGGCACGGGTCCCGATCAGGGGACTCCGGTCGGGGGTCTTCGTCCTGGAGGCCATGCCCACACGCTAACGGCGATTGCGGACCATTTCTGTCCGCAATCCCGAACTTCCGCCCCGGCCCTTCCGGGCTTCCGCCCCGCCCCTCCGGGCTTCCCTCCCGCCCCCTCCGGGCTGCCGCCCGGATCCCCTCCCTCCAGCACTGCCCACCCCGCCGCCGCCTCCCCTCCCCGCTCTCCCCTCCCTACCGGCCCCGGCATCTATCGATATCGCCCTATATCCTGCCTTTGGCCCGTAAACGTCCGTCTGTTCAACCGGGAGCTGAGACCTGCGATGTCGGAGCGACCAGACCGCCGCCCCACCCCGCCTGCGAAGCGCCCGGGCCGGCTCCGCCCGTCCGGCCACGGCCCCACTCCCCCGACCGGGCCCGCCCCTACCGACGGCGGACCGGAGGCCACC
Source organism: Streptomyces sp. NPDC040432 (assembly GCF_055595445.1). Lineage (NCBI taxonomy): Bacteria > Bacillati > Actinomycetota > Actinomycetes > Kitasatosporales > Streptomycetaceae > Streptomyces > Streptomyces sp. NPDC040432. The sequence continues at coordinate 103,191 of NZ_JBVIVP010000023.1, forward strand.
GCGGCTGCCCCACCGAACCACCGCAGCGTGATCGACTCCGCCGTCTACCGCGACGGCGTGCGCATCGCCTCCCCGGCCACCCTCGCCGACACCTTCCGGCAGCTGCGCGAACAACCCGACGGCATGGCCTGGATCGGACTCCATCGACCCACTGAAACCGAACTGCACTCCCTCGCGCACGAGTTCAACCTCCACGAACTCGCCGTCGAGGACGCCCTGGAAGCCCACCAGCGCCCCAAACTGGAACGCTACGGCGACACCTTGTTCGTCGTCCTGCGCGCGGCCCGCTACCTGGACGCCCTGGAGGAGGTCGAGTTCGGCGAACTCCACGTCTTCGTCGGCCCGGACTTCCTGATCACCGTCCGACACGGCGGCGCCCCCGACCTCTCCTCCGTCCGCCGCCGCATGGAGGAGAACCCCGCCCTCCTCTCCCTCGGCCCGGAAGCCGCCCTGTACGCGATCCTCGACGCGGTGGTCGACGGCTACGCGCCGGTCGTCGCGGGCGTCCAGACCGACATCGACGAGATCGAGACCGAGGTCTTCCGCGGCGACCCGGCGGTCTCGCGCCGCATCTACGAACTCTCCCGCGAAATGGTCGAGTTCCAGCGCGCCACCCGCCCCTTGGTCGGCATGCTCCACGGCCTGATGGCCGGCTTCGCCAAGTACGGCACCGACGAGGAACTCCAGCGCTACCTCCGGGACGTCGCCGACCACGTCACCCACACCAGCGAACGCGTGGACGGCTTCCGCCAAGCCCTCACCGAGATCCTGACGGTCAACGCCACCCTGGTCTCCCAACAACAGAACGCCGAAATGCGCGCCCTGGCCGAAGCCGGCTTCGAACAGAACGAGGAGATCAAGAAGATCTCCTCGTGGGCCGCCATCCTCTTCGCCCCCACGTTGGTGGGAACCATCTACGGGATGAACTTCGAGGACATGCCCGAGCTGAAGTGGGCGGGCGGCTACCCCTTCGCGATCCTGCTGATGGCGGTGGTCTGCGTCAGCCTGTACGTCATCTTCAAGAAACGCGACTGGCTGTAGACGGCAGGCCGATCTGCCGATTAACTTCGCTGCAGCGAACGCTACTGAGAAGTCAACTCTGAGCCCTGGGGAGAATCTGGGGAGAATGCGCTGCACAGGGATCAGCGGATCCTTAGGGGGCCCCACCCCAGCCACGCGCCCCTTGGGCCCGCAACCTCAGCCCACCGACCACCAATCGTCACCGAGAGTGTCGGCGTCGAGTGCGGAGACGGCCCTCCAGCGGCCGCCTTGGCTACGCTTCCTGGGGCGGCGCCCAGCGCGTTCCCACCTCACCGCGCTCCGCGTGAACAGGCCATTCAGCACCCCGGGCATAGGCGCGGTACGGCAAGCACTCGGAACCGAGCGGTGCAGGTCACGCGACCATGAGGGCCAATACGCGCCGCCGACCGCTATGGCTGACTTGCACCCTTGCCTTGCACTCATCGTGACGAGGCCTCAGTTTTTGTCAGTGGTCACGGCTACAACCGATCCAGGGCCGCACAGGGCGACCGTATGGGGAGGGACACAGCATGCCTAAGGTTCCGGACGGATTCGTGCACGTTCGCAGCCACAACCGCCGCAAGCCGGGGCCAAAGTCCGCCAAAGGGATGAGCTTCTGGGCCGTGGCCGGCGTCTGCGCACTCGTGTGGCTATGGGGGCAGATCTTCGGATTCGGCGACAGCTCGACGGAACAGCAGCCCGCTCCGATTCCAGCTGCCTCCGTGCCGGTGGGCGGGCAGTGACGGCGCGATTCCGACGAAAGCTGCGATGGCGTCCGCGCAGCACCGTGGACCTCCTGGGTGCAGCAGCCGTGGCTCTGGCGCTCGCGGTCGCCTTGGCTCAGGCCGCATGGAACCTGCTGGCCAGGCCTGCCGTGGCCTGGCCGATACTGGCGTTGATCACCGTCTCGCTGGCCACCGTCGTGGCCGGACGCCAGGTTCGGATTTCCCGTCGGCGTCGCGCGGATGGCGAAAGGATGGATCTCCTGCGCATCGCCCTACTGGAGTTCGACCTGATGGGCGACAAGGAGTTCGAGTACGCGCTGCGCGACCTCCTCGTCCGCGACGGCTGGGTAGCCAGAAAAGTGGGCGGAGGCGGGGACCAGGCAGCCGACGTAATCGGCGACAGGGTGCCGCTCGGGCGGATCGTCCTGCAGGCCAAGCACACTCGCGTCGGCGGAAAAGTCGGCTCGTCGGTGATGTACCAGGTGAAGGGCACGGCAGGTCCGGTGCACGGAGCACACCACGCGGTCGTCGTCACCAACGGCACGTTCACCCGCGACGCCATGGCCTGGGGGGACCGGCACGGCGTGTTCTGGATCGACCGCAACCGACTGGAGCACTGGGCCCACGAAGGCAGACCCTTGGACAAGCTCCTCAAGCTGCGCCCCGCGAGTTCCCGCCTGCCATGGCGCCGAGCGGGCATAGCAGGGCCCAAATAGGGCGCGCCAATGAAAGCGGGGGGCACAGCATGTGCTGTGCCACCCGTTGTTCACGCCGTGACCAGGCCTTCCGGTACGTACTCGGGCACCATGCCGAGCGGTGCGTCGATGGCCGCGTCACTAACCTGGCCAGCGGACCACCTGCGGCCCACGACGATCGGGAGACCATGACCCACACCATCGACCGGATCGAAGACCTCCTCCAAACCGGCGTACGCGACGAGGTCTATCCCGGCGCAGTGTGGGCGGTCGGGAACGCCGACGGCATCCAGGCCAGCGGAGCCGTCGGCCTCCTGGACCCCGACCACCCGGACGAGCCGATGCGGCTGGACACCGTCTTCGACGTCGCCAGCCTCACCAAGATCCTCGCCGTCTGGTCCACGATCGGCACCCTGGTCGAAGAGGGAAAACTTCAGCTCCACACACCGCTGGGCACCTTCTGGGACGAAGTCGCGGGCCATCCCCTAGCCCGGGCCACGGCCCACCACCTTCTCACCCACACCTCCGGCCTGCCGCTGCGCGCCAACCTGAAGAACCTCTACGGCACCGACCCCCAGGACATCCGCGACGGAGTCCTCCACGAGGCCCTCCACCGCCCGCCAGGCGAAGCCGTCGAATACACCGACCGAGCCGCCCTCGTCCTCGGCTACCTCGCCGAGCACCTCTCGGGCCAGCCCCTGGACCAGCTCGCCACCGACCGCATCTGGCACCCCCTGGGCATGACGCAGACCCGCTTCAGCCCGCTATCCGATGCCGAGGCGGTCCGTTGCGCCCCCACCGAGTACGACGAGGCCACGAGCACCTACGTCAAGGGCACCGCCCACGACTTCTCCGCCCGCCTCCTCGGCGGCGTCTGCGGCATCGCGGGCACCTTCTCCGTCCTCTACGACCTCGCCCGCTTCCTTCGCCACATGCTCACCCCCACCCAGACCGCCTTCGGCTCGACCTGGATCAAGGATTCGCTCCGCCTCCACACCGGCGACCTCGTCCCCGCCCGCGGCCTCTTCTGGCACCCCGCCCCCGGCACTGCACCCGAGCAAGACATCTGGGTCCACTACGGGTTCACCGGCACCGGCATGTGGATCGGCCCTGCCCAAGATCTCTGGGCCGTCCTACTCACCAACAGACTCCGATTCAACCGCGACCGCGAGCCCCTCACGATCGTCCGGAACAAGTTTCGGTTGCTCGCCTTCGCTAAGGACGATCTGCGGCCGTAGGACTGGTTTTGTCGGGGGAAGAGCCCAAATCCAATCATGTGGAACAGCGGTGAGGTCCGTTTGGTACAAGATGACCGAGCCGTCGGGCACCAAATCGACTCCTATGAGATCCAGGTCGCCATCCCCACCGACGACGACGGATTTCTCGGCCGCGAGAGCCCGGCATGTTCAAGGACCTTCCGGATGGACGCGGATGACTACCAACTCCGCCCCGGTGAAATGACGTTGTGGTGCGTGTACTGCGGCTGTACCAGATGGCCGAGGTCTTCTAACAACGCATCAGCCACCAGCTCCTCGACCACGGCAGTACCGTGGTCTGCCATGGCCTCTGCCAGCTCGGCATCCCACGGCGCTTCGGTAATGCGCCCGGGCTGAGGACCGCGCGGGTTGCGGACGACTGCGGCACGATAGTCCGCAGCCGTCATGCGCCAAGGGAGCGCCGATGTCTTGTCCAGGACGTATGCGGCGATACGGATGCCTTCGCCATCGAAGTCACCGTGGTAGCGGAGAGCGGCGCCGTGGTTCGCGATCAGGCGCAGGAGCTGGATGGCAGCGCTGTTGGGCCAACCGGAGGTACAGACGAGCGGAGGACAGTGGGCACCGAAACGGCGCAGGGCCAGTGCGAGGATGCTGGGGTTCTCCACCACGTGGACCACGGGTACGGAAGCTGCGGGCAGGGCGAACTCGCCCGGGTACCGGACGTGGGCGAGGGTGAGGCTGGCGGCATGGCCGGCATCTGTGCATGCACGGGTCAGGCGGGCGAGCAGGCCGTCACCGGGGGGACGTAGTCCACCGACGAGGACGGTGGAGGACAGTTCGTCGTCGGCGACGCCCGCGCGCGCCCACAGTCCCCGCCGGTCCGCCGCGGACTGCGGCGGACCAGTGTCGTACAGGGCCGCCAGGGCACGCAGGACGAGGGTGGACAGAGAGGTCCCGTCGTCGAGCTCGTGGGTACGGCCGCTCAGAACCCGGGCGGCGAAAACGGGCAGTGGTTCGGCCTGGGCGGGCAGCTCGGCAAGCACCTTGAGCCCGTCCGTGAGCTGGGCACGGGTGTGTTCCACTGAGCCGCCCACCAGTCCGGCGGCGCGGCAGGAGTCGGCCCATCCGGAGAGCACCGGCTGGGCCCGCACGATGTCGTGGTCGGTCAACCAGGCCCACAGCTCGGCTCGTTCGCGTTCCTGACTGCGCCGCTCACCCGCTCTGTCACCGATGGGGCCCACGAGCTCGGTGACGATGTCCCGCACGGTCCGGCCTGCGGACAGGTCGATGACGGCCTCTTCAAGGCGGCGCAAGGGGATGGAGGGGCTGAGGTCGGGCAGACGGTCCAGGCCGAGAAGGTCGGCGAGTGCCTCGCGCTGGCCGTCGTCGAGCGGTCCGAGGCGCACCCGCGTGACGGGGCGACCGGAGGAGAGTCGACTGTGGACCATGTGCCAGAGCGGCTGGAGTTCGGGGCGGCGCAGGGTGTCGTCACCGGGGGCCGACTCCGCGGGGATGGTGGTCATCCCGCCTCCATGCCAGTGCCGTTCCAGACGAAGCGCGCGCTGGTGACGGCGTCGTCGTCGCCGTCGGTGAGGAGTTGGTGAACAGCGATGCCCGGCAGCTCGCGGTAGGTGCCCCACTCGTGGTCGGAGGTGATCACGAGATCCAGGTCCAGTGCGGCGAGCAGGGCGAACACCTGTCCGCGGTTGACCGTGTCGACGCCGACGAAGACCTCGTCGAGGAGGATCGGGCGGGGCGCCAGAGGCACGTCCTCGTAGTGGGCGGCGACGGCGGCGAACAACGGCAGGTGCAGGGCGATGGCCTTCTCCCCGCCGGAGAGCGCGCCGTGCAGCCTCTTGGTCAGTGCCTGCCAGCCGTTCCCGTCCGCCCGGTCGACTTGGACGGTGAAACTGTGCCAAGCGGTGTAGTCGAGCACCTCGCCGAGGTGTTCCTCCCAGGTCGCAGCCGTGTCACTGCCCTTGGCGTCCTCGATGCGGGCGCGGAAGAAGGTGTGCAGGGCTTCCCGGTCGGACTCGGTGACACCGCTGGGGTCCTTCAGAAGCAACTGGCGGGCGGTGCGTGTGCTGTCTGGGAGGTCGGGCCGGACGTTCCAGACGAGTTGGACCGCAACCTTGGAGGCGGTACGGACCCGCTCCAGATGCGCGTTCATGTGATCGACGAGTTCGCCGGCCCGGCGGATTCGGGCGGCGAGATGGCGTCGAATGTCGCCCGTGAGGATCTGGTCGAAGAGCCGGCGCTCACCGGTGCTGATGTCGCCACGGCTGCGGTCACGTTCCTGAGTGAGCGTGGTGAGCAGGGCGGTCGCGCCGACGCGTACGCCGTCCAGGGTGGCGGTGAAGAGCTGGACGTCTTCGTCGGGTTCCAGTTCCAGGTCCGCACGGATTCCGAGGCGTCCACGTGCCTCGTGGACGGCTTCGGAGAGTCGGGTCGCTGCGTCGCCGAGGTTCCGGGGTGCGTGCGGGAGGTCGGGCCACCGAGCCGCGGTCGTGCGGGCGGCCTCCAGGGTGGCCTTCGTGCCGTCTCCGGCGTCGAGTTCCGGTGCGATTCCGGCGTCCTGGGCCAGGCCGACGAGGCACAGGTGCCGGAAGCGGTATGCCGCTCCGTCCCGGGCCGCAACTGCCCTCTCACGTCGCTCGACGTCCTGGCCGCTCCTGGCCTTGAGCTCCCCGATGCGACCTTGCAGGTCCACGAGGAGTCGGTTCGCCCTCCGGACGTCCTCCCGGCAGCGGTTCCGCTCGGCACGCGCCTCCGCTACGCGGGCGACGATCTGCCGGTAGTCCTCTCCGACGGTCGCCTCCACCGCCTCCAGACGCGCCGTCATCCCGGCAGCCTTCGCCTCGGCGGTGGCCGCGTCCCCGGCCCTCTCGTCCGCGATGCGGCGGGACTGGTCCGCCTGCACGGCCGTCTGCCGAGCCCGCTCGGTGGCGGTGGCCGCGGTGAGACGGGCGTCGACCCAGCTGTCGGCACGGTCGCGGAACCGCTCGACGTCGTCGGAGAGGGTCCGCAACCGGTCGCGGTCGGTGGGCAGTCCGTGTTCCGCGGCTCGGCGGCTCAGCGTGCGCAGGGCGTCCGCCACGCCGGTCTCGCGCCGGCCGAGGTTGGCCGTCGCGTCACGTACGACCTCGTCCCGGGCGGCCACCCTGTCCTCGGCCCGGTCCCAGTCTCGTCGGCGGGCGTCGAGTTCCTGGTGGTCGGGCAGGGCGGCGCGATCGGCCTCCAACCGGGCGGCACGGGCGTCGAGCTCGTGGAGCTGCTCGTCGAGGACCCCGAGGGCGGCGTCCGCCTCCTCGATGTGCCCGGTCAGTTCGGCGATCCTGCGTCGCCGGGACCGCTGCCTGGCGAGAGCACCGATGAAAGCGGGTTCGGGTTTGCTCCAGGTCCCGGTGACCGGCGCGAGGCGCCAGGCTCCTTCGGCGGAGACGGCCGCGGGGTGGCCGCTGGGCAGAGTGGTGCCGTACGCGACACCGGCGAGGATGCGGGCCACGGCGTCGGCCGGTACGGGGATGTCGTCCTCGGCCCGCAGCACGTCGAGCAGGCTGGGGCCAGGCGCCGTCGCGGCCAGGGCGGCCTCGACACGGATGTCATGACCCGGCAGCGTGATTCCGTCCGAGGGGCTGACCCACGCGTCAAGGAGGCCCGAGGCCTCCAGCGCGGCTTCGACCGCGGCCTGGACGCCGACCGGGACGCCCTCGCGGAAGGCCACCAGGCGCCACAACGGCGCTCCCGCCGCCATTGTGCGAACGGTGGTGCGGGTGGGAGGAGCAAGTGGCGGGAGGTCGGCTTCGCCGCTGAGCCGGCGCACCTCTTCGTCGAGCTTGCCCCGTTCCTCCCCCAATTTCCTGCACGCGGCCCGGACACCGGCTCGCGCCGTGGTGATCTCCTGGTCCAGCGGTCGTGCGGCGGTATCGGCCAATGCCCGTACCTCCGCTTCGACCGCCGCCCGGGCCGCCAGTTCACCGGGGTCGGCGATGCGCAGTTCCGTGCAACCCGCGGCCCATGTCAACAGCCGTTCCGCCTGCGCGGTAACGGCGTCGTCCCAGGCTCGGGCGGTTCCGTCCCTGTGGACGATCGCCTCCCCGAGCCTGGTGCGTGTTTCGTCCAGCAGGGCCTCGGCGGCTCCCCGGTCGCGTACCGCCCGGTCGTACTCCTCGATCGCCTCCGTCATGTGCGTGACCTGCTCGCGTCGGGCGGTGACCGCACCCCGGAGCAGTCCGCGGGCCCGGCGGGCCGCGTCCTCACCCACTGTACGAGCGAGGACACCGGAGCCGTTGGGCCGTCGGCCGCTCGTCCCGGTCCCCTGGCCGTCGGTGAGGGAATCCGCCTGTTCCACCTCGAGGATCGCCCTCATCTCTTGGTGAACTGACTCCATGCCCGCGGCCCGGGCCGACCGGTTTGCTACGTCAGCGGCGTCACGTGCGTGCTCGTCGAACGTGCGGGCGTGCCCCGCGGTCTCATCGGCGATCTTTCGGACCTTCTCAGCCTCGGCCTCGGCGGACCGAGCGGAGGCGCTCCGCTCTTTGGCAGCCACGACCAGACCTGTGGTGTCGCGGCGGAGCCGATCGAGTTCCTCACCCTTCTGGTACGCGTCGCTCTCACGCAGACCCTCGACGGTCTCGTCCAGTGCGTGTGCCCGCAGCTCCCCTTCGTCGCGCACGCTCTGCGTCGATTCGCTTTCTGCGAGCGCCTCGTCGAGATCCTCGGCACTCTGCCGTGCGGCACGGGTGAGGTTGTCCATGTCGGTCGTCGCGGAGATCAGACCGGCTGCGCCGGCGCGCAGGACCCGGCGTGCGTAGGCACGCTGCCGGGAAGCGACGGTCCCGGCCGCCGTCACTTCGGCGTCGAGCCGGTCGAGGTGGTCGCGCTGCCGGTCCAGACGTTCGAAGCCCTCAGCGAGTTCAGTGACCTCTCCCTCACCGAGCGGCGGCAGCGCGCGGGACAACAGGGTGGACAGCAAGGACGGGTCGAGCCGTTCGGACAGCTTGGGCTGACGCAGCTGGAGCAGCGCGGAGACCAGCGAGTCGTACCGCTGCTCCGCCATGCCGGCGAAAAGTGCGCGCCGGACAGCGGTGCGGTAGTCGGTGGCTGACGAGTGCACCTCACCTCGGTCGCGGAGAGCCTCGGCGAGAGCGGCTTTGGTCAGGGGCTGGGCCGCCTCGTTGACGAGGGATACGCCGTCGGGGTGGGCGATCCGGGATTCGGTGGTGAAGTAGTCGGCGTGTGCCGTGCTGGTGTGCGCGCTCGCGTGCAGGCGAGCACCGCAGCCGAACCACTGTTCGGCGCCGTCGTCGCCGACGCGGCGGAACTCCATCCACACGTACCCGACGCGCGTCTTGCCCGAGGCTCCCGCGCCGAGCAGGTTCCAGTGCATGGTCCGCTCCGAACCGCCGAAGGTGGAGAGGCGGTTGGGGCGGAGGCTGGCGTCGAAGAGGAAGGGGAGGAGCAGCTCCAGGGCCTTGGACTTGCCGGAGCCGTTCTGGCCGCGCAACAGCAGGCGCCCCTGATGGAAGGTGAAGGCCTCGTCGTAGTAGCGCCAGACGTTGAGGATGCCCGCGCGGTGGGGCTGCCAGCGGCTGCGGGCGGCGTCCGCCCATCGGGGCGGTGGCAGCTCGGCGATCTCCTCGGGCCGTCGCTGGAGGGGGAACTCCGTCACGCTCACTGCATGTCTCCTTGCGCGGCGACGCCGTTGGAAGCGGTGGTGTCTTGCGGGTCGTTCTTCGGTCCCGGACTCGTTGTCTCTGTCAAGCGGTAGCGGTACGCGGCCGGTCGTGCGACGACGCGGCCCCTGGCTCTGCCGGCCAAGCCGAGGTCGAGCAGGACGCCTACGGCGTCGTCGGCCAGTCGCGCCGGTCCGTCCTCGGACTGGTACGCCTTGGCCCAGCCCGGGAAGCGGCGCAGCTGATCGGCTCCGGCCCCGGCCAATTGCTCGGGCAACATCCCTGCGGGAGCCGCACAGAGCGGTTCGAGGAGGAGCAGCGCGGCGACGCGGGCGGTGGACGTGTCATCCGGGAAACGGACATCAGTGGCGATGGCATCCGGGTCGACGAGGAGGAAGCCCTCGGCCCGTTCCTCCAGGAGGAAGCCAGCCTGTTCGACCGAGCGTCGCAGGATCTGGCGGCCGGTCAGGGAGGAGGCGTACGAGAGCTCGTCCTCGGCGAGGTCCGCCCGGTACAGCACGGGGTCGTCGAAGAGGCGGCGGAGTACCGAGTGGCGCAGCCTCAGGTTGCGTTGGGCATCCGTAGTGGCGGTCTCGCCCGACGACTCGTCGGCCAAGCCATCGACGGCCGCGCCGCCGTAGCGGCGCTCCCGCACCAACCCGGCGAGGAGGTCCTCGAACCGTGCGGGCACCTCATCCGGGGGCGCGGCGAGCCGGGAGGCACCGACTGGCGCGGCCGGCAGCCGCATCAGAAGTGTGTTGTCCACCCGATACAGGACCTTCGCCCCCGCGGAGTCGACGTACGCCTCGGTCGTCCCGTCGACGGCGCGCAGCACGTCGTACGACTCCAACAGCTTCAGGACGTCGACGAACGCCGTTCGCTCCGGCCGGTGGACCGGGTCGAACGCCGGCAGTGCCCTGTCGGCCGCCGTCGCCTGGACGACGCGGTCGGCGAGCATGCCGATGGTCGTCATCGGCATGGACAGCAGCTCGGCTGCGGTGACGCAGAGCAGGACGTACCGCCGGCGGTCGAACGGGGCTCTGCCGGACCTCGCCCTGCGTGCCGGGCGGGAGCCGTCGGGGCTCGCGCGAATCTTGGTGAGGCGGGCATACCCGCGGCGCGGCTCCACGACCAGGCTCCAGCCACACGTGTAGTCGAACCAGCGGGCCAGTGGGTCTCGACGGCGTCGCACCAGTTCGAAACCGGTCGGGTCGGCCGTCTCGGTGAGCAGCGGACGGGCCAGGAGGAGACGAATGGCGCGGCCGACCTCCTCCCGCTCCGCTGAGGCCAGTTGGTTGGCGAGCGTGCTCATCCCGCCGCCTCCTGTCCCGCGGCGGCGCGGCCTGCCGGGAAGGCGGTCGCTCCACCCGCGGCCATGATGTGGACGACGTAGTCCGGGCCTGCCAGGGTCCCTTTCGAGGTGTGCAGTAGGGCGGTACGGACATCGGGAGCCCGCGACAGCACGACCTCCACCCCGCCGTCCCCGGTGGTGGCCCGCCGCCGACCGCCCACGTCCGGCGGGGCGGCGAGGGCCCGGCCCAGCAGGTCCAACAGGCGGTCGAGAACCGCCGGATCCAAGGTGCCGAACGAGGAGAGCCGCACTGGGCCGTCCGTCTCCAGCACCTTCCAGGCGCGCGTGAGTTCCGAGCGCTCCGCACGTGCCCGCTCGGCGCGCTCGGCCCTCACGGCTGCGACGTCCCGCACCTTGCCGGTGCGTGTGAAGCGCTCGGTGCGTCCGCTGGTCCGCAGCAGCGCCGACACCTCCACGGGCGGCGCCTCGGACCAGGAATGGGACGAAGGGACCAGTTCCGGATCGGGGTGGGCGAGGTGGGCGTGGCGCGCCGGACCAAGACCGAAGGCCGTCGACCACAGGCGGTGCAGGTCGTCTTCATCGGGAGCCGCCGCAAACCAGCGCGCCAGCTCCCGGAAGTCCTGTACGACGCTGGAGGAACGGCGCCGGGACTCGTTGATCCGCTCCAGGACCTGCAGGAGGGAGACGATGGCGCGCCGGGCGACGTCGTGCAGCTGCTCGATCCGGGGGCGCGACCCGTCATCCGGCAGGAACCAGGCCCTCAAACCTGCCCAGCGCGCCCGCCGACCCTCCAGCCACCCGGCTGCGGGGTCCTCCCCCGGCACCGGCGGCAGCTCGGCGCCGCACAAGGCCCTCTCGCGCAGCACCGCGATTCCCTGCTCCTCCACGCGAGCCACGGCGGCGGCGACCGTCTCGCCCCGCCGGTCGAGATCGACCAGGAACTCCTGTAGGTACGCGACGGTGGCGGCCTTGACCTCACGGAACACGTCCAGGTCCACGCCCTCGGCGCGCAGGAGCCGTTGAAGCTGACCGTTGAAGGCCTTGGTGTTCTCCACCAGGGCCTCCAGATGACTTTCCAGCTCCCGCAGGGTGCTGAAGATCCGTCGGTCGGCCGCAGCGGGTTCACCGGACAGCACGGTCAGCTCGTCGAGCCGATCGGTGATCGCCTCCAGCACCGCGGTCTGGAGCGCCCCCGTCGAGGCCAACACCTCAAGGGCGTGCCGCACCCCGGCGAGCGCGGCCTCCCCCTCACGGGTCAGTGAGTAGTGCAGGTTCCGCCGCTCGTACTCCTCGGCCGTGCGGTAGTTCTCGGCGTGGTTGTGGACCACGTCGAGGAGTCTCCACCCCACCAGCCGCTTCAGCGCCTCGTGTAGTTCCTCGTCCTCGATGTCGGCGATCCATCCCACCGTACGGAGCCGCTCACGTACGCCGTCGAGCCCGAGCGTGGTCTCCAGGTGTTCGCCTGCCACACCGAAGGCCTCGAGCACGGCCCCGTTCAGATCGGCCTTCTCCCCCGTGGTGAACCGGAACATCGCCTGCGGAACCCTGCGCATGCCCGTACCTACCCTCCTCTTCCGCCACCCCTGCGGCACTGCGAACTCCACCGTAGGGGGCGGATCCGAAGCCCGGCCTCGATTCGCTGTCATCACTGTGGCGGCTGTCATTGTGGGGCTACTCCATACTTTCGAACGGATAGACGAGACTCTGCGCACCCCGGATGCCGGAGACCAGTACGTTGCCGCTCAGCCGGTAGGGCAGGTGCTTCAGCGGCTCCAGGATGATCCGTACGGTGACCGGCGCCGTTCCCTCCTCCAGGCCGGAGACGACAACGAGGAAGAAGTCGTCGCTCGCGACCGCCCGCCGGAACTCCGCGGGCGTGAGCTGGATCGTGTCCGGCTCGGCACCGCCGTACGTCTTGAGTTCGTAGAACCGGGCCAGCTCGTCCACCGCGTCCGCGCCCAGGCCGTGCTGGGCTCTCAGGTCACGCAGTTCGGTCTCGTCCAACGCCAGTGCCGAGCGCACGAGGTCCAGCGCCACTTTCTCCTGCTCCACGGTCGTGTAGGGACGCGCAGAGGTGCGCTGCTGGGGGATGGCTGAGCCGGACCGGGGCTGCGGAAGGCCAGAGGTGCCGTTCTTCGAAAGGGCGCTGGTGAACCCGGACTGAGCAGGCGTGAGGTTTCCCCGGTCCGCGACGAGACGGAACTTGCTGGGGTCCACCAAGCGGCGGAACGTGACCTTCGACTGTGCAGCCGGGCGGGAGGGAAGTCGGCCGGGCGCGGTCACGGCTGGTGCGGGTTTCTGGCTGGCTGTCGCCGGTACGTGTGCCGGAGCCAGGCGCCTTCCACCTCCGTTCTCTCCACTGCGCCGGACCGCCTCGTCCGCCACCCCCCTGAGCCGGCGACCGCGTTCGGCTTCAGCAGCTTCCAGGTCGCGGCGCACCCGGTCCTCCGCAAGCTCAAGGCCCACGGCAGTACGGCCCTGCGCCGCCCGGTCGCACGCAGCGGTCCAGGCGAGAGCTGCCTCCCGGCGATGCCCGGGGAAGCAGCCGGCGATCGCCGCACCACCCGCGGAGGGCCGGTCCACCACCGACGGATCGCAGACGTACAGCGTCCTGGAGTTCCAGTCGACAGTGGCATCGACGCACACTTCCGCCACAGCGGTGGGCAGTTCCACCCGGCAGACCAAGTCGGGTGCCACGCTCACCGCGAGCGCCGCGAGCTCGTCCCACGGACGGTCAAGGCTCCTGGCGACCTCCGGTGCGTTTCGCTGCAGGTCCTCGCGCAGATGGCTGACGGCCTCACGGACCAGTGCCGTTGCCTCCGGGTCGCGCGACGCGACGACCGCACTGGTTACGGTGAGATGCTCCGCGCCGATCCAGGTGAGGCGCAGCGCCCCGGCCAACGGCCAGAACTGCTCCAGTTCCGCTCCAGGGCGCCACACGGGGTACTCGCGGCCCAGAGCCTCGGCGACCATCGGATCCTCAACCGCGTACACCGGCCGCTTGCTCAACCAGCCCTTACTAGTGACCAGGGAAAGCCGCCCGAGTCGTCCGGCCGTCAGCTCGTCCGGCCGGACGGCAACCGGGTCGCGGAGCATCTTCAGCGTCTCCAGAACGATCGACTGCGAAGTTCCCTCCGGCACGTCCCGGCGCTCCTTCCGGTCTTGCTGCGCCAGCTCCTTGATCACCTCGACCGCGTCGTCAACAGCCGGACGGCGAGCCCCGAGCCGCGCCCAGAACGCCTCGCTGTCGGGGAACGCAGGGGCGAACGCCCGGAAGGTCCCGAAGATCGGGTTCCCAATCAGACACTCGCCCGGCCTTCGCCAGCCGGAGCCCGTGAGGACCAGCCCCTCGCCCGCGCTCAACGCGCGGTGCACCTCGTGGAGCGGCGTTCGAGCTTCCCCGCCCACCGCTCCCCTACTGGATACGCGCTCGGCCAGCGCCTCGTAGACGATCAGCGCGGCAGGGGCGTTTGGGACGCCCGCTTCCGCCCCCTCGCGGCGCAGGCGCCGCAAGCACTCGACGAGGTCCGTGGTCCGCGCTTCCCTGACGACTTCCAGCGCCTTGAACACCTCGACGCGCTTGCCCGCCTGCCCCTGGATCTCCGGGTGCAGAAAGTCCGGGTCCTCGCCGCCGTACACGGCCACGGTGCCAGGCGCGCGCACACGGAGCCGGGACGGTTTGGCCGGGGTGCCGTTCCAGTCGTCCAACCAAGCCACGTCGCGTAGCCGCCAGAGCCAGAAGGCGGCGGTGCGCCCTTGGTGCTGCCAGCTGTACCGAGCGTACGCCGCACTGACTTCGGCGTGTTCGGAGAACCGGGGGCTCCACGAGCGGCCGAGCACGTGCAGGAGTGCGACCGCCCTGCCCCGGCGACGCACCGGGTCGGTGTCCTTCGCGATGTCGCAAGCTGCGGCATAAACGTCCGGGCAGTCGTAGTCGTCGAGGGTGTACGTCGCCCGGAGTGCCTCCAGGGCCTTCGTCCGCGCGTCCGGCCCCGCGACGAGACGTGCAGGCAGTCCCCCGGGACCTCGTTCGAACCGCGCTCTCTGACCGGGGTGACTACGAGGTCGCGGCGTAGTCTCAGCTCCGAGTAGCCGGAGAAACCTCATCGCCCCGATGCTGCCGCCCTGGAGCACCTTGGCGTAGCGCTGCCGCAGCCACACCGGCCCGGGAGCGGAACCAGCCGCGAAGGCGAAGCTCTCGTCGCGCTCAGCGCTGTCGAGCCCGGCCGGGAGATAGGCCCCGGCGGGGGCGGTCGGCACCTCCTCCCGTTGTCCGTCGACGTTGTGGCGGTAGCCCCCAAGCCGTACGACCAGCCCGACCCTTCTGCCCCACGACTCGCGTCGGCCTTCCGGCACGTGCGCGAAGCCGTCCCGCAACGCCACGAGCTGGCTGTCTGTCAAGGGCATGCTCCGGGGCGGTCCGAAGCCCGCCAGACGCTCGATCACAGCCGCCGGTCCGTCGTCGTCAAGCAGCACTCCTTGCTTGTTGAGCCATTCCCGCACCGACCGGGCTTCGTCGGTGTCGGCCAGGAACGCGGGGTGGATCTCACGGGCGACCCCCAGTTCGGCCGCCAGTCCACGCGGGACCGCGGCGAACATCATCGGGGCTTCGCCGTGCGGACGGTGCCGCGCGCCGGAGCCCTCTACGAGCCACTTGTGCGACGTCAGGCAGAAGCTCCAGCCCGCTTCGATGACTCGCGCGGCCAGTTGCACCGTCACCTGCGGTGACCGGCTCTCGTCGCCTAGGAGGCCTCGCGCGTCATACACGTCGACTCCGACCGGCTCGCCGGCCCCGTGGTTCTCCCAGTCCGACAGCACCTCCCGCCACCGGCTGGCCGGGTCGCGCATCGTCCGGGGCAGCGCGGATGGCACGTCGGCCAGGAGGGCAACCTCCTCCTCCGTCACGACGCCCTCGAGAGCTTCGTCCTCCACGGCCAGGGAGTCGAGGCAGAGGGGCCCCTTCCCCGGCACCTCGAGCAGCAGCTTCGCGGACACGAACCGTCGGGCGTGGTCGAGCAGTCGGCGCTCCAGAGCGGCGCCCGGGCCTTGGGCGTCACGGACGTCTCCGGGCAGCGGAACAGCCCCCCATGCGTGGACCGGGTCGTGCCTGAACTGCCACAGGACGGCGGCCGTCCACAGGTCGGCCACCAGCGGAACGAGCGCGGTGTTCCACGGTGTCTCGTCGAGCCTCTGCCGACTGGCAAGCGGATCGAACTGGGCACTCGCCCAGAGAGCCGGCCCGGTCTCCTCGACCGGCAGGCCGACATGAATCCGGCCGGGACCACCGTGTCCGAGCGGCAGGGCGACGGCGAGTGTGGTGGTGGGCCCGGCGGCCTTGTGGGCCCTGGCGACTCCGGCCGGGCTCGGAACGGTGGTCCGGCACACCAGCCACCGGGACCCAACGTCGGCACGCGCGAGGTGGGTCTCGACTTCGACCGGCCCACCGCCGACGTCCGCCTTGAAGGCGGGGCCGGGCTCACGGGTCAGGGCGAGCCTGCGTCGGACACCACCCCGAGGATCCAGGTGCGTGACACCGGCCACCCGGCCGAGGAAGAGCAGCGCGCCCGCCGACCAGGAGTCGAGCCACTCGTCCACCGTCTCCGCGGCGAGCACACCCTTCTCCAGAGGAATGCGGAGTACGGTCCAGGCTTCGTCGGCGAACCAGTCCGGCACGGCGAGCGGTTCGGCGACGGAAACGTACGGGTCCCCGATGCGGACGCGGTAGTGGCCGCTGTGCACTTCCAGGTGGGGCGAGAGGGACTGCAGGGTCATCAGTCCGATGCCGAATCGCCCCGTCGACTCGGCTTGGTCGGCCTTGCTGGACAGCCACGGCAGAGTTAATGCCACCACGTTGGGCAGCCGTACCGGGTCGCCGTTGTGCGCGACCAATAGGTCCCGCTCCCTGGTGAGGACGCGTACATCTGTGGCGCCGAGGTCCTCTGCGTTCTGGACGATCTCGGAGAGGCCCTGCAGCCGGTCGCTCGAGAGGTTGCCCGCATGGTCCCTCGTGCGGTCGAAGGCGTGGCGCACCAGTCCCGGCAGGGCCGCGAAGAGAGCACCGAGGTGCTCGACGGCCGCCGCCGTAGCCGCCTCGCCGTCGGGCTCCGATACGTCTACCGCCTCCTGCATCCCTTCCTGGTTGAGGAGCCGGGCGGCGGTCTGGCGGGCCAGCTCCTCGGCCTTCGTACTACGCGTCGTCACGTGCCTCGTCCCCACTGTCCTCGTCGGTATCGAAGTCGAACGCGAGCTGGTTGGAACTGCCCTGTGCGGCAGCCCCCTGGGCCGGTACCGCGAGGGACCCCGCGACCGGTCCCGCCGTCGGGTCCACCGCCTCCTCCTCGTCGTGCGGCAGCGCGTACTCGTCCGCGAGCCGCGCCAGGTGGAGGGCGAGCGGCAGCCCGAGCACGTCCCGGTAGTCGTCCTTGCAGATGCGCTGCTGGTGGACGAACGCCGCCCATGCCTCGGGGTCGTCACCAGGCTGGAGGCAGGCTGTGTTGATCTCCAGTAGCTCCGGGTTCCACGCGTTCGCCGTCGGCCGGTGGGCACTCCGGCCGACGGGGTTGACGTGAGGGGTCAGCTTCGCGTCGTCGTTCGTCAGCTTCGTCTGCGTGCTCGCCTTGTCCGCCGTGCTGTAGAAGACACGGCCGGGAGCTCCGGGCTCGTGGGGCACCCACAGTCCCATTCCGAAGCCTCCCCGCTGTTGCCCGGCGAGATCGGCCTCGCGCTCCTCCCTCTCCGCCCACCACTGTGGCGTCTCGTCACGGCCGCTGTCGGCGACCCTGACGACCCTGAGGTGCTTGCCGTAAAGACCGATCCGTTGCGCAGGACCGCCGTCTAACTCGATCCGGTCGGCCTCCAGCCCGCCGTTGGTGAGCCACGACCAACGCTTGCGCACGTCCTGTGCGTGGGCAAGGAGCAGGGTCGGCGTACCGCGCAGGCTCGCCAGGGTCCTCCTGATGAAGGCCGCGGTGACGGCCGACTGCTGTGCCGAGGTCCTCAGGTCGCTCCCGCGTACTCGCCCGGTCAGGGTCCGGAGCAGGTCAGGGTAGGGCATCCACTCCGATGCGTCCGCGGTGCGCCCTAGGACGCACGGCGCGTCCGGGCGGAGCAGCACCGCGATCGGTGTGAACTGTGCCTTGCCCGTAGGGCCGTCGACCCGGCGCTCCACCAGGTGGAAGGCCACCTGGTTCAGTCCGGGAGGAATGCGGCCGCCGAGCGTGTGCCGGGGCACGAGGCGCATCCCGGTCTGGCGGAGCCCGTCCGCCCAGGCCGCTTCGGCCCGCAGGACGGCGTCCTTCTCGGCGTCGGCCTTGTCCATCGTGGTGTCCAGGGGCCGGATGAACTGGGTGACCAGGCCGGCGTCCGCGCACCCGAGCCTGATCGCGTGCTTGGGGTCGGTGCGCCTCGCGGGGCCCTGGAACGCTTCGCTTCCCTCCAACTCGACGAGGGCAATCCGCGCCCCGGACACCCGTGTCCGGAGGCGGACCATCGTCTCGGCGACCCGTCCGCGCCGCTCGCGGATGGCTCGGTCGTGTTCCTGTCCCGCGCGCGGCGGCGGACCCTCCGTACCGAGAGGGGATCCCAGCTCACCGAGCGGGTGGGCGTGGAGCCGTACGGTGAGATCTCCGGCCTCCCACACCCATGTCTCCGGTCCCTGTTCACATCGGAATTCCTTGAGACCAAGGGCGCCCTCCGCGATTGCCGCGAGCCGGTCCCGCTGGTCATCGGTCTGGTGGAGCAGGAGGACGACGAGGTCATCGCCGTCCAGCGTCGAGGCGAGTGCCGCGCGGCGCACCCGTGCGTTCTCCGCCGCCGTCCGTTCCGTCCGTTCCAGGACGGCGGCGAGCTCTTCGGCCGTGGCGTTCTTGGGCATGGCGGGCCGCTTCGTGAGCTGCCTGACGGGCGGGCGTCCGTACCGACTCCGCTGGAGCTTCGGGGCGGGTACGAACTCGGGGGCCAACGACCGCTCTGCCCACTCGATGAGGCGGCGGCGTTCGCTGGGCATGAGCCCGGTTCCGATGGGGTGCCTGCCCATGGCTGCCTGGTGGCCCACCGCCAGCCCGATGCCGTCCCTTCCGTGCCCCATCCAGTGGTCGGCTTCCTTCACCAGCCGATCGACCGAAGGGAGACCGTCGAGCGCTGCGACCGCCGCGAGCATGCCGCCAGGTCCGCCCTGCCGCCAGTCCGTGGTGCCGTTGCGCCACTGCAGCATGGCTACCGACAGCCGCTGGGACACCGGCCCGTCCGGCACGAGCGGGATCTCCGGCAGCAAGTAGACCGAAACACCCTTGCGGGAGGGCATCCAGACCTTCCCGGTGACGAACCGGCGGATCCCCGCGCTGAGATGGATCCGGGGCACCGGCGAGAAGGGAACGGTGCGTACGCCGACGCGGATGGTGGCCGCGTAGTAGGACGGCTTCTGCTCGCCGCCCCTGCCCGCGGGCCGGTACTCGATCGGCGGCCACGACATCAGTTCCGCGCTGCTGTTCCCTGCGTCGTAGCCGCCGCCGGCGCCGGCGACCTGGTGGAACGTGAGCTGCTGGCCACCGTGCTCGTAGGCGCCTTCACGGGCGATGCGTGCGGCCAGTTCATCGGGGAGTAGCCGGTATGCCAAACGGACGGGCATGGCGGTGCCGCCGGGAGACGGCTGCTGCTCGATCAAGTCGATGGTGTCTGCCCGCCAGGCCAGGGATCCGGTGTCCAAGTCACGGAAGCACTCCATGAGCAGACGCCGTGCGGCCGGGTCCTCGGGATCACGGATGAGGCTCCTGAGCCACGTGGCGGCGTAGAGGTTGGCCACCGCGGCGGGGAGCGGCTCGGCGCAGTAGAGCCAGGGGGTGTCCGCTCCGAAGGTGGCGTTGGAGGCAACGGTGACGACGTCCGGGGCGGTGGCACGGATCAGCTGATTGATCTCCCAGGTGGGAATGCGACGCGGACCGGACCATCGGCCCTCCGGCCGGCCGTGGTCACGCAGTCGGCCGAGCGGCTCCTCCCAGTGGGTGGGCAGCGAGAGGGTGTGCCGTAGGACGGTGAACGGCCCCTGTGCCGGATCGGGCACATACGAGGCGGTCCGGACGTGCTGGTACGCCATGTTGCGGGTCTCCTCAGATCGGAGGGAGGTACAAGAGCGGGAAGGGGCAGGCAGCGCGGCCTCAGCCCATGCCGACGAGGGCTCGATAGAGCGGCTCGTAGAGTTCACGGACGAGCGACTTGTCGATCGGGGTGGGTTCCGGCGGGGCCTCGGCGCCGTGAACTACGACGTCGGACTCGTCGAAGTAGGGGGCCAGTACGGCGCGCATGCTCGCCAGCAGGCTGGTGTCCGGGGTGTCGACGGCCTCGAATCCTGCCTCGCGCGGTGAGAAGGCAGCGTCCACGAAGGCCACCCTGGCGGGTACTCCACCGCGTACGAGACGGCCGATCACCTGCCACATCACGACCAGCTGGTCCCAGGTGAAGGCGACCTTCTCCTCGTCCCGGAGGCTGGACCAGGCCAGTCGGCGGGTCAGGTACCGGTTCCACTGGCGGCGGGCGCGACTACGGAAGCCGATGGCGGCCTGGTGCGGTGTCGCCGCCGCGAGCGTCGCCTGCGTGAAGACCCTGCCAGTGTCGCGGAGCTGGCGTACCGCCCAGTCGTTGATCGACTGGATGGCGAGGGCGATGTCGTCGGGCCGGGGGTGGGGGCGGGCCAGGAAGTAGACGCTGCCGATGGCCGCCTTGCCCGTGCTCAGCACGATGTTGTGCCCTCGTTCGACCGCGAGCAGAGGCGCGACCAGGAGCTCACCGCCCACCTTCGCGAAGGACCGCACGTCACCTCGGGTCAGGGTGCGCACAGCGGGGTCCTCCGGCAGCCGGGCCCAAGCGGTATCGACGTCCGCGTCGTCCGACACCAGCTGGACGACCCGGCCGTTCCACTCGGGCACGCCGTTGAGGTACTCGGCCGCGCGCCGCGCTTCGTCGTAGCTGCCGACGAGCAGCAGGATGCGCCGTCGGTCCTGGTCGGGGATCTCGTCCAGCTCGGTATCGAGCATGCTCGACGCGCCGGGCAGGCTGCGGTCCGGGACCGCGAGCTGCCGGAGCATCTCGACGAGCGCCTGGGGCCGCTCCTGCGGACGACAGCCCGACAGCCGCAAGGGCCGCGGCCCTGCGCTCCCCGGCCAGTGGAGGAATTCCTTGCGGAACTCGGTGCCGAGGACGGCCTCGACATCCTCGTCGCGCGGTCGGAGCACGGCCCCCACCTCGGCGTGCAGGTGGTACCGGCTGGAGGTGCCGGCCCAGCTGGTCGCGGACATGAGCAGTACGTGGGGGGCGGGTCGGCCGTCCACCCGGCACAGGTCGCCCATCCGCATGAGGAGTTCGCGTCCCACCCCGTTGCAGTGGAAGAAGCGCAGCTCACCGCTGCGGTCGCCGTCACGCTCCGGGTCCGTGAGACGGAACTGGAAGCCGAGGACGTTACCCATCGGCGATTCGGGGATGACCGCCTCGTAGTCCTTGGGAGGCCTGCGGGAGAGGACGTTCGAGGCGTTCTCCAGGTGGAGTGCGGCCTCGACCCGCGGCCAAAGGATGGTCATGAAGTCGAGTCGGCTGTGGAGCGCGGCGAGGAGCAAGGTGAACTCGAAGCGCCGGGCCTGTACGTCGATCCGGTCGAGGACTCCGGAGTCGTGACCCACCACGGAGGTGAGGGTGGATCGGAGCCGTTCGCGGGTGCGGGCCCCCTGGGGAGCGTGGAGCAGTTCGAGGGTCAGGTGGACGAAGGTGTTGACCAGGGAGGTCACCTGGTCGTCGTCGCCGGTGATCTCGTGTTCGTGCAGGGGGTCGTCCCGGAAACGGAGCAACGCCTCGTCCAGCAGCCGTGCTGCGGGCGGCGGCTGGTCACCGGCGTCCCGGCCCGGGAACCAGCTGTCGATCAGCAGGTTGTGCAGGGTGAACGCGCTGAAGTAGTCCACACTGATCCATTGCCGTAGTTCTCCGTCCTTGACCAAGAGGGAGTAGAGCCGGTCGGTTGCGGCACTCACGGTGTTTACGGCGTTCGTCCAGTCGTCGACGTCGCGCTCGGACAGCTGGAGGCGGCCGTCTCGGGCCATCTGCTGGAACTTGTGCACGGCGACCTCGTCGAACCAGGAGTTCGGATAGGTGCCGACGAGGGTGGTTGCCGGGGCGAACACCGTGTCGAGCTGCATCTGCACGCGGTCCGCTTCGTCGACGATGATGAGGTCGCTGAGTCGGCAGGCGAGTTCCAAGTAGCGGATCTGCTCGTCGTGCTGGTGCTGGGGAACAGCACTGTGGACCAGCCCGGCGGGGGTCGCGACCCATACGCGGGCGTCGACGAGGTCCCGGGCGCCACGGTGTCTCGGGCAGCGGTTCCACAACGGGCACAGTCGCCTCTGGGGCTTGGTGCGCGGCCTCCGGACTGCTGGGCTCTCCGCTTCCAACAGCGGATCATCAGGGGTCTCTTCCTGGTCCACGGCCGGGTACAGCCCGAGGCACGGGGCTTCCCTGATGCCGAGGGGCCTGCGTGCCTCCATGCCGCGCAGCACGTCCACGGGGCAGGCGCTGCTCAGGTACGCGAAGCCGGAGTGGTCGTGCCCCAACATGGTGTCGGCGCCCGCCACCGCGGAACGGCGGTGCAGCCGTCCGATGTTCCGTTCTCGCGTGGAGTGGCCGAGGACGGGTGCGGCCGGTACCCCCAGCCGGTTGAACAGCTCCACGACGGCCAGGGCTTCGGCCACGTCGCCGACCACCAGGGTGACGCGGCGCGACATGTAGGTGACCAGGTGGAAGGTGAGGATGTCGCGAAGTGTCGATTTGCCCGCACCGACCATGCCGACCATGTGGAGCAGCTGGTCGATCCTCAAGCGTTCGCCCCGGGTGAAGCGGCCGAGGGCCTCGTCCCGGACGAGAAGCCGGACACGGCTCAGTCGATCGCACCATCCGCTTCGGGGACCGTCGGCGGCCTCCTCGGCCCCGTCCATGGTTTCGGCGGCCGTCTCGAGTTCCCTCCAGGTGACGTCGATGGGTTCCCCGCGCCCGGCGGGCAGCGCGTCGAGGGCGTGCGACCTGGGCAGGGCGCCGGGCAGCAGGTCGTCGGTGATCCGGACCGAGTGGATCCGGTCCTGGGCCCGGAAGGTGTGCTCGCCCGCCTCGGCGAGCGGGAGGCGGCGGGTCGCGAACTCGGGGCCGGAATTGAGCAGTTTCTCGAACACCTCGAATCGGCGCGTCGCCCGGGCCGGTACGCGTCGGTGCGGCACCGCATCGACGCCCGCCAGGTCGTATCCGCGCAGCTGCTGCGGCACGCGCAGGTACGCCTCCAGCGCCTCTGTCCAGGCGTGTCCGCGTCTGAGGACCCACAGGTGGTGGCGCGCGCGCAGAATGCGCAGCCGCTGTTCGTCGGAGCGCACGTCCCCGAACGCCTCGCTGTAGGGGTATCCGCCGAGCAGTGGCCACACATCGATCGCGGCGCGCGTGGGCGCCACGCTCTGCAGCAGGTACAGACCCAGCTCAACGTCGAGGAGATCGGCGGCCCGGAACGCCCCGAGACCGTCCGGCCATACGTCGGTGAGTTGGCGGGGCGAGCAACGACGGTGCCAGCCGCTGCGATCACGCATGGTGGTCTCCTTCGGAGCGGGGGGATGCGACTTCCGTCAGGCCGGCGACCCGCCCGGCGATCTGCTCGGCCACGAGACGCAGGAAGGTCCGGTCGTCGAGCAGGGTGATGCGCCCCGTGAGCTCGTCGGGAAGGTTCCGGCGGAACTGTCGTCCGTACGCCTCGTTCTCGCGGAACCGGTAGCGGGGCACGACCAGGAAGGCGCGGTCGAAGGGCGGTTCGGCCCGGAACGGGGTGAGCGTGCGAGCGAGCAGGACGGGGTTGACCCGGTCCTTGACGTCCACGGCCCAGTACCGGCCACCGGGCATCGGGACGCGCAGGTCGTACGCGTCGAACTGGGGCCACATCTCAGGGTCGATGCCGAAGCGTCTTTTGAGGGCCGCCCCGATGTCGTGCTCGGCCAGGCCCGGGCTGGTGACGAACATCCGCAGCGGGCGACTGAGCTGGTACAGCCCGCTGCGGTCGGGGCGTACCGGGACCGCGGTGGCGGCCGTGGCGTCACGGCGGCAGCGGTCCAGCTCACAGCGGTGACCGCCACCCGGCAGCGGCACCATCAGGCAGCGACAGCGCCCGCACTGCCGGTAGCCGCCGTCGCTCCGATACGTGACGGACACGGGTTCGTAGCACTGCCTGATGACGTGGTGGAGCAGAAGTCCGCACTGCGGGTCCCCACCGAGCAGCGCGAGCTCCGCTCCGGTGAGCACGGGCCGGGAGATCAGCAGGGACCGGAAGGCGGTATATGCCGCAGGCGCGCCTGCGGCCCGGCACACGGTGAGGGCCTCCAGCATGCGCTGGTTCTCGAAGATCTCGGCGGCGGGGTCCGCCGCGTCGACCTCCCATTCGAAGCAGAGTTGGTGCGGCAGCCTCGTCTGGGGATCCACGAGCGTACCGGCGGCCCCACGCGCTTCGGGAGGCAGCTTCAGCGGCCATTGCCTTAGCGGTCGTTCGCAGGCCCAGCTCACCATCCCGGGGACGCTGTCGGGCGGTTCGACTCCGCTCCGCAGGCAGTGCAGGACCAGTCGGTTGTACGCGTTCTGAACTTTGGCTGGATAGACCGGGTGGGGCACGCCGCGCTGCCGGGAGAGACGGACCAAGGCACTGGCGACCTCCCGGAGCAGAGATTCGTCCGAACCCACGACGGGTCGGGGCGGCGGGGCGGATCGGACGACCTCGGCGCTCCGTGTGGTCTGGGTGCTCATGCCGCTTCCTCCGTGTCGGCCGGGGTCTGAGCGCTCGGGCACCATCGCGAGACCGGACATTGGCGACAGTGCCCGCCCGGCCTCGCCTCCCACGCGCGGTCCGAGCGCCAGGGGTCGGCGTACCGGCGGAGAACGGCTCCCGCCTTGGCCAGGCGTTCCGCGTCCATCGGGTCGATCACGTGGGGGTCGGATCCGTCGGGACGGAGGACCTCCAACTCAACCCTCGATCCGGAGGGGTCGCCGCCCAGCTCCGCCCGGGCGAGCAGGACGACGGCCAGCGCGAGCTGCGGATACACGTCCAGGAGGTCCTTGCCGATGCGGTGCGGGGTGCGGGTCGTCTTCAGTTCCCGCCAGATCCAGGAGCCGTCCTCCTGGTAGAGCAGGTCGGGCTTGACCACTACCAGGGCCTGGGCCGCCGTGTCGTGGAACACCCGGGTCGGTTCGCACTCGACCCGCTCGATGGCCTCGGGAAGCTGGAACGGGCACGAGTCCACGTGCTGCAGGAGCATGCGGCGACCCGTCTCCGCTTCCTCGTCCGGCACCCTCCACCGGCCGGCGGTCCAGTTCTCCCCGTACGGGGGCATGTCGTCGCGCGTACAGGGGACCGGGCCCGTGCGGCGGTGCAGCGCCTCGATCCAGCCGTGCACGGCCTGACCGAGCTTGGCCGCGTCGCCGTACTCGTCGGCCTTCGGCAGGTGCAGGGAGCGCAGCAGTGATTGCGCCGGGCAGGCGGCGTGGTACCTGAGGTCGCTGATGGACACCTTGCGCAGCGGCAACCTACTGGAGGGCAGGGCCAAAACCCCCGGAGATCGGGACACGGCGCCGCACCCGGTGAACTGCTTGCAATCGAAGCAGGCGGCCCCGGGGCGCTCTGGTCCGCCCCTGACCACGCTCCTCACGTGGGCGTCACCGTGGGCCTCGTAGTACGCCTTGGCCTCCTCCGCCGTTCCGTCGAACTGAACGGTCCGTGATCCGTCGCCCAGGCCGACCTCAATGATCCTGATTCTCGCGACGCGCCCTGGAGGCCCCTGAATCGCGAACTCTTCGTTCCAGCGACGCGGCCACGCCGCATCGGCCCCGAACGCCGCGGTGTACGCGGCGACCGCGATCTCGCCCCGGCTCGATGTGCGTGCGTCCCCGTGCCTGAGCCTCCGGTACTCGCGCACTGTGCCGTCGGCCGACTGGTAGCGGCGCCACCATGCGTAGAGCTCCCAGCGCCGACCGTTGTCCTTGTGCACCGCCCAGTACGGCCGGACGGGAACGAAGGGGTCCGGACCCCGGCTCGTGTACTGCCGCACCGCGTGCTCCACGTAGATCCGGTGTCCCTCGTGCAGGGCGGGCTGGTGGCCGGACAGCGCGTCCAGCGCCTCCTCCACCGTGGAGCCGCTGAACTCGATCCGGTCCAGCACCGCACACACAGGACCGAGCGTGAAGGTCTCGTGCTCCTCCCGGGGAAGCTGCGACGGCACCCTTGCCCGAAGGCCCGGCCGGGCCTTCGCCGCATCGCGGGACGGGCAGCCGTGCGCCTCGTCCGTTCCCCCGCCGGTGCCCGGCCCGATCCTGACCGGACCCTCGTTCCCCGTCATCCATTGCGGCGCACGCCACGGCACGTCGTCGGTCACGGCTTTCCCCTCCTGGTCGAAGCACGGAGATCCACCGGCCGTCGCTAACCCCGAGGCCGTGTCGCCGAGCGTAGCGCACAACTTTGGAACTCCTTGGAGAAGTTTGGAAATGGAAGGGATCGGCGGTAGAGTGCGCCCATGACCGCATCGCTGGAGGATCTCGAGGAACGCCTGTCGCGCCTTCGCGCCCTCCTGCGAGAGGCCAGACGGGCCCGCGACAACGTGGCCACCGCTCGCATCCGCACCGAGCTCCGCGAGGCGGAAGTCGCGTGGGAGCAGGCCTTGGACGCCGAGGAGGGGGAGGGGGCAGCTCCACCTGTCTCTTCACCCTCGCCGCCGCCCAGCGGAACCCCGGCACCCACCCCCACCGCTGGGACCGCATCCCGCTTCCGACCTCAGGCCCACGGAAGACAGCCCACCCACGGCGCCGTCCCGGTCCGCGAGCAGGTGCACCAGGCACTCACCCTGCTCGGCGCTCCCGCGCCGCCGAAGCTGATCTCGTCCGTGTACGAGGCGTTCTTCACCGAACCGCTGATCGCGACGAAACTCGCTTCGCTCCGCCGCGACGAGGAGAGGTCCTTCAGCGCACAGGGCTACGCGCGCCCGTATTACATCTGCGCTACCCTCGCCCACGACCGACTCACCCCCGCCCGCGGTCTCCTCGCCGTGTCCGTCTGGCCCCTGGAACGGCGCATAGTCGGTCCGCTGAGTCCGCGCACCGACTTCCTGATCCATGCCATCGGCACCGCCGAGCAGGTCCTGCGACTCGACGCCGCCGGCTATCCCGCGTCCGATGCTGCCCACCAACTGCTGCGCCGTTTCGCGCTCAACATCCCCGGCGCGTACGACGACGAGCAGATCGACCCCGAGCGCGTGATCTCCGCGGCACGCACGGAGGCCGCAGTGCACCAGGAGGCGGACGATTCATTGCGCCGTGCGGCCGCCAACCGCGCTCGTGGCCAACTCGCCGACCTGCAGCAGCTCTTCGGGGCCCCGCCCATGCACGACGCCCTGCGCGGTTCGGCCGGCTTCACCGCCTGACCGACTGCCGGATTCCTCCGGTGCCGCCACAGAATTACGCGTAAGAAGAGAAGATGCCTCCGCAGCACCCCTCTGCCCCCTCCCCGGGAAGGCTCGCCGTCCTCCGTGGACCGCGTCCTCCACAGGAGTACACGGCACGCAAGATCACTGCCCTCACGGCCAACCCTGCCTGCGCCCGCCGCGCCGTACTCGACGCAGCGGGCGTGGACAAGGCCCTTCTTGCCCAACGCCTGGGTCATGAGCCGCGTTTCGGCCGGTCCCCCTTCGCGATTCGGCGCGAGCAGAGCTTTGAGGCCCTGGTGAAGTGGGGCGGATATGCAGAGCTCATCCGTCTGCTCCGGGAACAGCTCGACGCCCCCGTCGAGGAAGCCGCGGTGGCGGACCTGTCCGAGGTGGGCGGCGAGACTTCGCTCGCCGTGCGAGCGGGCGAGACCCGGCGGTTTCTGACCCGACTGGCCTCGGGAGTCGACGAGCGGCTGATCCTGGACCGACCCGTCCTGACCTTGGAAGTCGCCGGCCAGACCGCCCACGTCATACCGCAGGCCCTCAGCCACCGTACGGGCGGACAATTCTACGTAGTGGAGATCCGCTCCTTCGCGGCCATCGACGGCCAGGCGAACCCGTCGGCGGTCGCCCAGACCACGAAACAGGCCGCGGTTTCCGTGCTCGCCCTGCGGCAGACCTTGACCGAACTCGGCCTCGATCCCTCGGTGATCGCCCACGAGTTCCTTCTCATCTGCCCGAAGGACTTCTCCAACCGTCCCTACGGAAAGCTGATCGACCTCCGCCAGGAACTCGATGCCCTGCGGTTCCAGCTGTCCCGTCTGCGCAGGGCCGACGATCTGGCGCACACCCTCTCGCTTTCCGCGACCCTCGACACCGAACGGCCGGAGGCCGAGATCGACGCCACGATGCGCGAGTTGGAGGCCAGCTTCACCCCCGACTGCCTCTCGTTCTGCGAGATGTCCCGGTACTGCCGGGACGAGGCCACGGCCTGCGCCTCCCCCGCGCGACTTGGCACAATGGTGCGCAGCAGCCTGCCCGGCATCGACTCCACCCGAACCGCCCTCCGCTGCCTCGACGGCACCAGCGCCCCGGGCTCCGCCGAGGAAGCGGTCATCAACAGGCTGCGGGCCGCCGAACATCTCCGCCGGCTGCGGGGAGGTGCGACCCCATGAACGCCATCGCCACGGTGGCTGCCCTCCGGGCCTCCGAGTCCGGAGACGCCGAGCGGCTAACGACCGTGCGTCACGTGCACCTGGACGACGCCCCCTTCGTTCTCGTCCCCCTCACCCTCGCTGGCGAGGCCTGCGCCCCGCTGGCCGCACTCGCCGGCACGGATCCCGACCACCCGGCGCTCCTGACGGTCCGCCACCCCCATGACCAGGTTGACCGATTCGGCTTCGTCGAGAGGCTCGGGGACCTCCTCCTGCCCTACATCGAGGAGTGCCGCGCGGCACCGAAGGAGCCGTACACGGTCGGGCGCGGGAAGGACAAGGAGGAGCGGGAACGGCCCCTGCGCGCACCCCAGTTGCTCGTCCCGAACACCGGGGGGATCTCGTACGTCCGGCTGCTCGGCCGCCTGACCCGACTGCGCGCGACGGACGGTCCACACTCGGTCTCCCTGTCCGTCCCCCTGCTCGGCAAGTGGCTGACCTGGTTCGCCGACCGGGCCGAGTTCCCGGACTCAGGCCTGCTCCAGGCCATGACGCGGTCCCTCTCCGCCCACTGGGCCACCGGGCAGAGCCCCGCCCAGGACGCGCACCTGGCTTCCCTGCTCGGCTGGATCGATCCGCCCGCCGGACGCACCGGTGCCGAGACCGCCCGGGAGCGCGAGGATCCCGCGACGTGGCCGCCCGCGGGCCCGGCGACCGACCCGGTCTTCGATCGCACGCTCGACGAGCTGATCGCGAAGTACGACAGCGCGCCAGGGCAGCGGGGGCAGGACGCCGCCGCCCGCACCATCGACCATGAACTCCGGGCCCAGATGCTGCCGACGTGGCAGCTGATGTGGCAGGGAATCAGCCGGCTGCGAGAGCTCCCTGCGGGGGAGCACGTCGCCCGCCGACGAGCCTTCGACCGACAGCTGTTCGGCGAGTACGCCGCCTATCTGAACGACGACGGCCGACCCCAAGCCCGCCGCGACCACGCGGTGGGGGCGGCCCGACGCCTCGCCCGTATGGAGGAGGCCCAGGCACGGTACGACGCCGAGCGCGCGTACGACGATCCGCTGGTGATGGCGGAGTACGAGCTGACGGGAGATGCGTTCACGGGCCTCGTCACCGCTCGGGACGAGGGGCGGACCGTCCCGGGGAAACGGCCCGGATCTCCGCTGTGGCGCCCGACCATCACCCTGCACTGTGACCTCCCAGTGTCCATGGCGGCCGGGACGTCGGTCAAGTGCCCGGCCAGGCCCGGACAGAAGGCCGAGATCCTTGAGGTGATTACCCACGGAGCCGGAGCCGGAGTCACTGTCCTGATCCAGTTGAACGGCGGCTTCGACAACAAGCGCAAGCCCCCAGCACCTGAAGGGACCTTGGCCGACCTGGGAGAGACGGTCACCTTCACCTCGATCGACCCGAGGAGCATGCCGTCTTCGCTCCCGGCCGAAGAGGACACTCCCTGGACCCACGGCGGCCCACCGCAGCCGTACGAACCCACCGACGAGGACGCGGAAGAGGTTTGGGAATGACTGCCACCCCGGAGGACGGCAACGACGTGTCGCCCGGCGCGCTCGCCGACCGGGCGGTCGCCGAAGTGCTGTCCGGCCTCGATTCCACCGCCGGGCGGGGAATCGTGGTGGACTCGCCGCCCGGCGCCGGAAAGTCCACGCTGGTGAAGCGGGCCACTGGCCACCTGACGTCGGCCGGCCATCAGGTCATGATCGTCGCGCAAACCAACGAGCAAGTTGACGACCTGGTCGACAACATCGCCCGGGAGTATCCCGATGTCCCCATCGGTCGCCTGCATGCGAGCGGGTTCGCCCTGCCCGAACGAGTACGCCGGCACGGCAGCGTGCGCGGCAGCAACGATGCAGGCGACCTGCGCCACCTACCGGTCGTGGTCTCGACCGCCAAGAAGTGGTCGTACGTGACCCCTGAGAAGTGTCCACCGTGGCGCTGGGCCATCGTGGACGAGGCGTACCAAATGCGATCGGACGCCCTGCTCGCGACGGCGCCCTTGTTCAGCGGCGAAGGATCGCGCGCCCTCTTCGTCGGCGACCCCGGCCAGCTGGACCCCTTCGCCACTGTCGCCACCGACCGCTGGCACGGCCTGACCTGGGACCCGCTCCGCAACGCCGTCGACGTCACCCTGGCACACAACCCCGACCTGTTGCGGCTCAAACTCCCCGTCTCCTGGCGGCTGCCGGAAATGGCAGCTCCCCTGGTGGAGAAGGCGTTCTACCCGTTCTACCCGTTCGTCTCCGGGAGTCGGGCAGGAGACCGCGTGCTCTCCTACGGCACCGCTCCGCACGGGGTGACTCCGCCAGATGCTGTACTGGCCCGCGCGGCCGAGTCCGGATGGGGCCTGCTGGAACTCCCCGCCCAGCACACCCTCGATGACGACCCAGAGGTCGCCGACGCCCTCGCGGACACCGCGGCCCGACTGCTGGCACGCGGGGCTCTCGTGAACGGCGAAACGCTCACCGCGTCTCGCATCGCCATCGGTGCGGCCCGCACCGTCCAGGCTGACTCGGTTCGCACGCGGCTGCACGCACGAGGCCTTACGGACATCACGGTGGACACCGCCAACCGCCTCCAGGGGCGTGAGTTCGACGTCACCTTGGTCTGGCATCCGCTCTCCGGCCGCCAGGACGCCTCCGCCTTCCACCTCGAGACCGGCCGTCTGTGCGTCCTCCTCTCCCGCCACCGCTTCGCCTGCATCGTGGTGGCGCGGGCCGGCATCACTGATCTCCTGGACCGTCATCCCCGCAGCAGCCCGGTCTACCTCGACGTTCCGCCGAAGTTCCCGGACGGCTGGCGGGCACACCAGGTGGTCATGGAGTACCTGGAGGGCGAAGCCCTGCCACGCCCATGAACCATAGGAGCCCTTGGCCGAGTGTTTGTGAACCTGGAGCCAGAGGCTGTAAGCGAGTGGCTGACGAATGAGGCTGGCGCCCGGCCGGGAACCATTCCAGCCCCGGCATACAGGGCAGGATCCCGACTCAGACAGACGCCAGGTCACCCAGAGCTCTGTGAAGGGCAACACCCGAGGATGGCATCGCCGCAGCCAGCTTTCGCACGTCCTCGTCGGTCAGATACCTGTAGCTCTGCGGTGGATGGAACGAGCCGGTGGCTCGGAGGGACGCCAGCGGGACGGGCACCTCGAAGCTGACCGGTTCCTCCAGCGAGAGACCACTGGCCCGTGTCGCTCCGCTCATATATTCGTCGTACTCGCGCCGACTGATGCCGGTGCTGGTACGGCTGGTCGTCCAGACTTCACGAGGGGTGGCCACCTGTACCGACGCGATCCGCGCCATGCCCACGATGGCCATGGTTGGTGCGGTCGCGTACAGGAGTACGGGCGTCCCGGGAGGAGCGGCGACGCGCTGACGGCGCACTTCCACCGTCTTCGTTCCGGCCAGGATCGCCGTCGCGAACCGCGGGTGGACGGACAGCAGCATCGCGCGCTCCGGATCGTTCACGTCTTTCGGTGCCCCTCTTCGTAGACGGCCTGGAACAGCGCGTCGCTGATCCTCGACAGCGACATCAGCGACAACCGTAGCCCCAGCCCTTTCGCCAGCGCGGCCAATCGCGAATGCGTCACCTGTACGGGAAACAGCTCCGTGTCCGAGAACCTGAGCGCCATGACCCTGCCCGCATCACTGGCCGTCCGACGCACTTCGGGACGACCATATACGCCCAGGTGTTCGAATTGCGAGAAGAGGGTGTCCGGATCGCCGATGACCACCTCGTCGAGCCGCGAGCAACCGATCACCATCTTGCCCTGTTGCCCGGCGATCCCCTCGCTGACATACCAGAGGATCCGGGCGGGAACGCTCTCTCCGCGATGACCCGGGGACCTGTAGTAGACGTGCTCACGGCTGATGCCGAGCACGTCGTCGCGCGGCACGAGCATCGCCGGGACGTTGAAGAGCTCCGTGGACCAGCGCGGCTTGACGGGAGCGATGAAGGACGGCAGAGCCGTGTCGACGAGCTTCGCCGGCCACCAGACCCTCTCGGCGACGCTCGCGATCTCCGGTGACACGTGGGTGTCCAGACGAGGCGTCACGCTACCGAGTCGAGCCGCGATCTGCCCCGCAGCCGTTGAGACTTCCTCCGCCGGCCCGCACACATCGACGAGGAGCGCGGTGAAGCCGTTCTCGTCCTCGACGAAGCCGTCTCCACCCGCCGCAGCCATGGCCGCGCGGGAGAGGGACGGATCGGTGATCCGTACGACTTGGGCCTCCCTCTCCCGGCCGATCCTCTTCAACATGAAGAGCAACTGTCGGGCGATGGTCTCCTCAAGCGGGTGCGACGCGGTCCGAAGGATCGGAACGGTCAGGGTAGGGCCGTCCAACGCCCAAACGTATAGGGCTACAGGGTGTCCGTCGCCGTCCCGGAGCAGTTCCCTGCGCCACAGCACCCCACCTTGGGAAAGACCCTTCAAGCGCTCCGCGAACGCTGCCCCTCCGTCGCCGTCCCGCTCGAAGAAAGCGACGAGCCCGTCTTCAGTACCGTGCTCGACTTCCGTAGCGGAGAAGGCCGTGCCCATGAGATCGGCCGGTCGGTACACCTGGGCTTGGCGGAGTTCGTCCACCTGAAGCGTCACCGCTGCCGGAGAGACCACCTTGACGCGTGCGACGGCCCAGGCGATGTCGGCCAATCGCACAAACTCGGGCTCTCGGGTCACCAACACCTGCAGGCCGGCACAGGAGGTCTCGGCCACGTACCGCAGACGAGCGCGCAGGTCGCCATCGAGCGTGACACCGGGCAGCTCCTTGCCCACGGCCGTGATCAGCTCCTGCTGGCGGGCGACCACTGCGGCGGCGTCGGGCGTCAGGACACGAAGCCTAAGGGCTGTCCCGTAACTGATCTCCGAGTCGCCTCGGACGTGGTTGGCTGCGGTGCGGGCCGCTTGCCTATCCGGCGAGGGCGAGGTTGTGCA
>NZ_JBVIVP010000024.1:0-115272 GCF_055595445.1 Streptomyces sp. NPDC040432
CCCGGCGCCAGGACGCGTACCTGCTCAGCAATCAGCTCCGGGAGTTCTCCCGGAGGGGTGTGGATCATCGAGTAGTGGGCCAGTACGCCGCCGAGCGCGCCGTCCTCGATCGGCAGGGATTCCATCCGCGCCTCCTGGAAGCGCAGTGCCGGATGGGCCCGCCGGGCGTGATCGACCATGCCGGGGGAAAGGTCGAGCCCCAAGGCGTCCAGGCCCAGTTCGTGCAGCATGGCCGTCAAATGCCCGGGCCCGCACCCGACGTCAGCCGCCCGCAGGTTGTCCGTCGCGCGTACCAGTTCGGCGAAGGTGCCGATCATGGCCCGGGCGAACGGCTGTGTCTCCAGCCGGTCCGCGAACAGCGATGCGTACAGCTCGACGACTTCGTCGTAGGCCACCCTGGTTTCGTCCTGATGATTTGTCACAGGCGGGACTGTATAGCCGGTGTGATCATTGATCTTGTGGCAGGTCGAGGTGAGCTGACGGATGCGGCGTGGGAGCGAGTGGAGCCCCTGTTGCCGCGGGCGGATGGGCGGGGTCGTCCGTGGCGTGATCACCGGCAGGTGGTCAATGGGGTGCTGTGTCGGCTGCGGACCGGGGCTCCTTGGCGCGACCTGCCCGAACGGTACGGACCTCGGCAGACCGTCCACGAGCGGTTCGCCCGCTGGGAAGCGGACGGGACCTGGGTGAGGTCCTAGGGACCGCCGCCCCAAGGCTGTTGTTCCAGGGCCCGCCGCCCCGGGGCCCGGGCCCGGGCCCCCCGGCACGCCCCCGGGGGCGTTGGGCCGTCGGCTTCGGCGCTTTCACCCCGGGCGATCGGACAGGGCGGCATCATGGGCCCATGACCGCCCCCACTCCCGCCCGACTGCTCGCCGCGCACGTCCAGGACGCCCTCGGCGGGGGACCGTTCCCCGCGCCCGGCGGCTGGACGCACATGGGAGCCGTCATCTGCGACGCGAGCTTCCACGCCCGTCGGAAGTACCGGTCGACCGTCCTGCCGAGGCTCGTGCGACTTCAGGAACGGTGGCCCGACGCCAGGACCGTTCGCGGATTCCGGGCGCGCATCGCCACCGAGGAACTGGCCGTCGCCATGGACTTCAACAGCCCCCGCAGGGTCGCGACCGCCCACGCCATCGCGGACCTGTTGTCCGACCGGGGCGTGGACACCAGGGAAGAGCTCCACGCCTGGCTCGGCCACCGCACCAACCGCGCCGCCCTGCGCACGGTGAAGGGCGTGGGGCCGAAGTCCGTCGACTACATCGGCAACCTCGTCGGCCGCTCGCAGGTCGCCGTGGACGTGCACCTGCGGACCTTCGCCGCGAACGCCGGCGTCCCGAACCTTCCCTACGGGCAACTCCGCGCCGCCTACGAGGAGGCCGCCGTGCTCCTCGGCCACGAACCCGGCGGCCTGGAGCACGCCGTCTGGCGCTTCACGTCCGGCACCTCGTAGGCACCGCGCGCCCCGCCCGCGCACGATCCCGCCGGAGCCCGGAGCCCGGAGCCCGGAGCCCGGAGCCCGGAGCCCGGAGCCCGGAGCCCGGAGCCCGGAGCCCGGAGCCCGGAGCCCGGAGCCCGGACACCCGTCAACTCCCGGCGCGCGAAGCCGATCCCACGACGGCGACGGCCCGGCGGGCCACGCGGTGGGCCCCGACCGTGGCGGCGGCGGCGAGGGCGAGGCCCTGTACGGCGTCGCGCGGGCGCGAGGGGCGCAGGACCCCGGCCCGGCGCAGTCGGCCGCGGGCCCAGAGGGTGAAGGGGATGACCACCAGGGGCGAGGTGACGGATCCCGGCGTGTAGCCCCGGACCGCGGCGGCCTGCGCCAGGTGCACCACGCCGTGCAGCCCGAATCCGTTCAGGGCCCCTTGGTAGAAGGCGGACCGGCCGCCGGTGCGGTACCCGTCGGCGGCTGCCGCGCCCACCACGCAGGCCATCACGGCGACCGCGGCCGTGAACTCGGTCCGGTCGATCGACTCCAGGCGCCGCCACACCCGATCGGGCACCCGCGGCAGGCGCTGTCGTAGTTCGGGCACCCCGCCCCGGACCCAACGCGGCACCATGACGACCTCTTCCGCGTCATGGACGGCCCACGCCGCGAGCAACCCCAAGGTCACCCAGGAGCCCACGGCCCCGCCCCCGGCGGCCCGCTCGATCTCGTGTTCGCTCATGACCCGGCAGTCTGCCGGCCTGCGGGGGACGGCAGACCGCCCGGCCCGCTCCGCCGATCGCCAACACCCTTCCAGAGGGCGGGATTTGGACACGGCTGGATAACGGGGCCGCAGAACCCTTGTCAGTACAATTTCACATTACTATGTTACCGGTCACATCCTAAAGCGCGGCCCTTCACTGGAGTGACCCATGACCAAGCGCACCCAACTCGCCCTCGCCACGGCCGTCGTGGCCGCACTCGCACTCGGCGCCTCGGGCTGCTCCGATCCGAAGAAGGGCTCCGCCGCACCCTCCGCCGCGAACCCGGCCGCGGCCAACGACGGCAAGACCCTCGGCGGCACCCCCGTCAAGGGCGGCACCCTCACCGTCCTGTCCAACCAGGACTTCGCCCACCTCGACCCCGCCCGCAACTGGGTCATGCCGACCATGGACTTCGGCACCCGCCTCCTCTACCGCACGCTCGTCACCTTCAAGGCCGAACCGGGCAAGGCGGGCAGCGAGCTGGTCCCCGACCTCGCCACCGACCTCGGTACCCCCTCCAACGGAGGCCGCACCTGGACCTTCACCCTCAAGGAGGGTGTCAAGTACGAGGACGGCTCGCCGATCAAGGCCCAGGACATCAAGTACAACGTCGAGCGCTCCTTCGCCCCCGACCTCACCGGCGGCCCCGACTACGCCGCCCAGTACCTGGCCGGCACCGACGGGTACAAGGGCCCTCTCCAGGGCAAGCACCTCGACTCGGTGAAGACCCCGGACGACCGCACGATCGTCTTCGAACTCAAGCGCCCCGTCGCGGAGTTCTCCGCGACCGCCACCCTGCCCACCTTCGCCCCGGTCCCGCAGTCCCAGGAGAAGGGCACCCAGTACGATGCCCGCCCGTTCTCCTCCGGCCCGTACCGGATCGAGACGTACGACCGGGACAAGAAGCTCGTCCTCGTGCGCAACGAGCACTGGGACCCGAGGACCGACACCGTCCGCAAGGCCTACCCCGACAGGTTCGTCGTGGTCATGGGCCTCAAGGGCGGCCAGATCGACGACCGCATCATCGCCGGCGACGGAGCCGACGCCTCCGCCGTCCAGTACTCCGACATGCGGCCCGAGAGCGCCCCCAAGGTGCTGCCCAAGCCGGACGTCAAGGCACGGCTGCTCGCGGAGTCCCAGGGCTGTACCGAGATGCTCCACCTGAACAACTCCCGCGCGCCGTTCGACGACCCGAAGGTCCGCGAAGCCATGCAGTACGCCGTCGACAAGGAGGCCGTGGTCACCGCGGGCGGCGGCCCGGCCCTCAACGAGGTCGCCACCGCCTACCTGCCCCCGGCCCTCTCCGGCGGCAAGCAGGCCGACACCCTGAAGATCCCCGCCGCGGGCGACCCCGCCAAGGCGAAGGAACTCCTCAAGGCGGCGGGAAAGGAGACCCTGAAGGTCTCCCTCGCCGTCTCCACCGGGGACAAGGGCAAGGCGGAGGCCATCCAGCAGGGCCTGTCCCGCGCCGGCATCGAGGTCGTCATCGACACCATCGACCCGGGCGCCTACTACGACGTCATCGGTGACCTCTCGACCACCCCCGACATGTCCCTCAGCGGCTGGTGCCCCGACTATCCCTCCGGCTCGACCTGGATCCCCTTCGTCTTCGACGGCCGCACCATCAAGGACAAGGGGAACCAGGGCAACAACAGCCAGTTCCGCGACGAGGCCACCATGAAGCGGATCGACGAGATCAACGCCATGGCCGACGCCAAGCAGGCCAACCAGGCCTGGATCGACCTCGACGCCGAGATCATGAAGAAGTCCCCGTCCGTCCCGGTCCTGCTGGAGCGCAAGCCGCTCCTCGTCGGCCCGAACGTCGCGGGTGCCTTCGGCCACCCCGTGTGGACCGGCACCATCGACTACGCGACCGTCGGCCTCAAGGACCCGTCGAAGAGCCAGGGCTGAGGATCCGGAGGCCTTCGACACCATGACCACCACCGCACCGGGCGCCGCCGGACAGGGACCCGCCGAACAGGGATCCGCCGGACAGGAACCCGCAGGCCGGGGACCCGCCGGACAGGGCGACGGCCTCCCGGCCGCCCCGGACGGCGCACCGACCCCCGAAGCCCCCCGCACCGGGGACGTCCCCCCGGGCAGCAGCCCCTGGCAGCTCGCCCGGCGGGAACTGCGCCGCCGGCCCGCCGTCCGCGTCAGCCTCTGCGTCGTCCTGCTCTTCGTCCTGATGGCCGTCACCGCGCCGTGGTTGGGAGCGCTCGGTGGATGGTCCCCCGAGGAGTTCGACAAGACCGCCGTCGACCCCTACCTCGGCGGACTGCCCCTGGGTTCCTTCGGCGGGATCGGCCCCGACCACTGGCTCGGCGTCGAACCCGTCACCGGCCGCGACCTGTTCGCCCGCGTCGTCCACGGCGCCCGGGTCTCCCTCCTCATCGCCTTCGCGGCCACCGCGATCGTCGTGATCACCGGCACCGCCGCGGGCATCGCCGCCGGCTACTTCGGCGGCCGAACCGACGCCGTCCTGTCCCGCCTCATGGACCTGACGATGTCCTTCCCGTCCCTCATCTTCATGATCGCGATGCTGTCCGTGGCCAAGGACGTCAACCGGATCGTCCTCATGACCGCCGTCATCGGCGTCTTCGGCTGGCCCGGGATCGCCCGCGTCGTCCGCGGCCAGACCCTCTCCCTCAAACACCGCGAGTACGTCGACGCCGCCCGCGTCGGCGGCGCGGGTTCCTGGCGGATCCTGACCCGCGACATCCTCCCCGGCGTCGCCGGCCCGGTCATCGCCTACACCACCCTCCTCATTCCCGGCATGATCAGCACCGAGGCGGCGCTGAGCTACCTCGGCGTCGGCGTGCGCCCGCCGACCCCCTCCTGGGGCCAGATGATCGCCGAGTCCGTCGCCTTCT
The DNA here is from genome assembly GCF_055595445.1 of Streptomyces sp. NPDC040432. Taxonomy (NCBI): domain Bacteria; kingdom Bacillati; phylum Actinomycetota; class Actinomycetes; order Kitasatosporales; family Streptomycetaceae; genus Streptomyces; species Streptomyces sp. NPDC040432. Next base: position 5,058 of record NZ_JBVIVP010000024.1, read on the forward strand.
ACGAGACCGACCCCATGTACTTCGTCATCCCCAGCGTCTTCCTCTTCCTCGCCGTGCTCGCCTTCACCCTGCTCGGTGACGCCCTGCGCGACATCCTCGACCCGAGGGGCGGCCGTACGTGATCCTCTACCTCGCCCGCCGGCTGTTCGCCCTGACCGGTGTCCTGCTCGCCATCGCCGCGGTCACCTTCCTGATCTTCTACGTGCTGCCCTCCGACCCGGCCGCCGCGGCCTGCGGCAAGACCTGCAGCGCCGAGCGGTTGGCCGACGTACGGATGCACCTGGGCCTCGACCAGCCCCTGTGGAAACAGTTCGCCGACTTCCTCGTCGGGATCTTCACCGGTCGCACCCTCGGCACCGGCCAGTACGCCGTCGCCTGCGACTTCCCCTGCCTGGGCTACTCGTACGAGAGCTCGCTGCCCGTGTGGGACCTGCTGATGGACCGGCTGCCCGTCTCCGCCTCCCTCGCCCTCGGCGCGGCCGTCCTGTGGCTGGCCCTCGGGCTCGGCGCCGGCGTCACCGCCGCCCTGCGCAAGGACACCGCGACCGACAAGGCCCTGATGGTCGGCGCCGTCGCCGCCGCGTCCCTGCCCGTCTACTTCACGTCCGTCCTGCTCATCTACGGAGTCATCCGCATCGCCGGACTCCTGCCCTACCCCACCTACCAGGCACTCACCGACGACCCGATCGGCTGGGCCGCCAACCTGCTGCTCCCCTGGACGGCCCTCGCCCTCCTCTACGCCGCCATGTACGCCCGCCAGAGCCGCGGCTCCATGATCGAGGCGATGGCCGAGCCGTACATCCGCACCGCCCGCGCCAAGGGCATGCCCGAGCGGACCGTCGTCGTCAAACACGGGCTGCGCTCCGGCATGACCCCGATCCTGACCATCTTCGGCATGGACCTCGGCGGGCTCCTCGCCGGAGCCGTGATCACCGAGTCCATCTTCGGGTTGCCCGGCATCGGGCGGCTGTTCTACGGGGCGCTGGTCAGCTCCGACCAACCGGTCGTGCTCGGCGTCACCCTGCTCGCCGCCTTCTTCATCGTCGTCGCCAACCTCGCCGTCGACCTCCTGTACGCCGTCATCGATCCGAGGGTGAGGTACTGATGAGCGACGCCCCGCTCCTCGAAGTGCGCGACCTCAGCGTCACGTTCACCACCCCGCGCGGCACGGTGCGCGCCGTCGACTCGCTCGACTTCACCGTGGAGGCCGGGCGCACCCTCGGCATCGTCGGCGAGTCCGGCTCCGGCAAGTCCGTCACCTCCCTCGCGGTCATGGGCCTGCACCGGGGCGCGGAGGTCGCCGGTTCCATCGCCCTGGCCGGACAGGAGTTGACGGGCCTGCCGGAGAAGCGGCTGTCGAAACTGCGGGGCCGCCGGATGGCCATGATCTTCCAGGATCCGCTCTCCAGCCTGCACCCGTACTACACGGTCGGCGAGCAGATCGCCGAGCACGTCCGGGTGCACTTCCGGGCCGGTCGGGCCGCCGCCCGCAAACGGGCCGTCGACATGCTCGGCGAGGTCGGCATCCCCGAACCGGCCCGCCGGGCGGGGGAGTACCCGCACCAGTTCTCCGGCGGCATGCGCCAGCGCGCGATGATCGCCATGGCCCTGGCCTGCGAGCCCGAACTGCTGATCGCGGACGAGCCGACCACCGCCCTCGACGTCACCGTGCAGGCCCAGATCCTGGAGCTGATCGCCCGCCTCCAGCAGGAACACGGCCTCGGCGTCGTGATGATCACCCACGACCTGGGCGTCGTCGCCCGCGTGGCCCACGAGGTGCTGGTCATGTACGGCGGCCGGGCCGTCGAACAGGCCCCGGTCGACGACCTGTTCGCCGACCCCGCCCACCCCTACACGCGCGGGCTCCTCGACTCGCTGCCCCGCCTCGACGACACCGACGACGCACCCTTGCGGGCCATCCCCGGCTCCCCGCCCTCCCTGCTGGTCCGCGCCCCGGGCTGCGCGTTCGCCCCGCGCTGCGGGCGCGCCGCCACCGGCACCGACACCGAACGGGCCCTCTGCGCGACGCGCCGCCCCGAACTCGTCCCGTACGCGGACCCGTACGCCGGCCCGGCCCGCACGAGCGCCTGCCACCACAGCCGCCCCGCGGCCGTCCCGGAGGTTTCCCGATGAGCCCCGACACCACGCGTTCCACCGGGGCGCCCGCCGCCCGGCCCGACGGGGCGGGCGGACCGCTGCTGTCCGTACGGGACCTGACGATGACCTTCCCCGGCAAGCGGTCGGTGACCGGCCGCCGGGGCGCACCCGTACGGGCCGTGGACGGGGTCTCCTTCGACCTGGAGGCCGGCCGCACCCTGGGCCTCGTCGGGGAATCGGGCTGCGGGAAGTCCACCACGGGCCGGATGCTGGTGCGTCTGCTCGAACCCACCTCGGGCACCGTCACCTTCGACGGTCGGGACATCAGCCGGCTGTCCCAGAGCGCCCTGCGGCCGGTCCGCAGGAACATCCAGATGGTGTTCCAGGACCCGCACTCCTCCCTCAACCCGCGCCAGACCGTGGCCCGGATCATCTCAGACCCGCTGCTGGTGCAGGGCCGCAGCGCGGCGGACGCCCGCCGCCGGGCGGCCGAACTGATGGAACTCGTCGGGCTCATCCCCGAGCACATCGACCGCTACCCGCACGAGTTCTCCGGCGGCCAGGCCCAGCGCATAGGCATCGCCCGCTCGCTGGCCACCGGTCCCCGGCTGCTGATCGCCGACGAGCCGGTCTCCGCCCTCGACGTCTCCGTGCAGGCCCAGATCGTCAACCTGATGGAGCGGCTGCGCGCCGAACTGGGCCTGGCCTACGTGTTCATCGCGCACGACCTGTCCGTCGTCAAACGGGTCAGTGACCGGGTCGCCGTCATGTACCTCGGCCGGATCGTCGAGATCGGCGACAAGAAGTCCCTGTACGAGGACCCCCAGCACCCCTACACCCGGGCCCTGCTGTCCGCCGTCCCGCTGCCCGACCCGGCGGCGGAGCGCCGGCGGGAGCGGATCGTGCTGCTCGGCGACCCGCCGAGCCCGGCCGCGCCGCCCCCGGGCTGCACCTTCCACCCGCGCTGCCCCAAGGCGCAGGAACGGTGCCGCAGGGAGCGGCCCCTGCTGCGGCCCGCCGCCTCGCGCGAGGTGGCCTGTCACTTCCCGGGTGACTGACGGGGATCACGGGAAGGCGCGGGGCCCCGGGGACGACGACGTCCCCGGGGCCCCGTCGTTCCCGCCGAACCGGCCGCCGCGGCCCGGGCGGGCCCCCGGAGCGGGTTCTACGCCAGTTCGCGCCGGAAGAAGTCCAGTTGCAGCGCCATCACCTTCTCCCGGGTGCCGCCCGGGGTCATGTGGGTGACGCCCGGCAGTGCGAGGAGCTGGTGCGGGCGGCCCGCGTCGGTCAGGGCGCGGGACAGCCGCAGGGTGTGCGAGGGGTGGACGTTGTCGTCGGCCAGGCCCGTGGTCAGGTGCAGCGGCCGGCTCAGTCCCGGGGCGTCCGGGATCAGCGAGTCCCGCTCGTACACCTCGGGATGCTCCGCGGGCAGGCCCAGGTACCGCTCGGTGTAGGCGGTGTCGTAGTGCCGGAAGTCCGTCGGGGCGGCCCCGGCCGCGGCCGCACGGTAGAGGTCCGGGCGGCGCAGCACGGCGAGGGCGGCCAGGTAGCCGCCGTAGGACCAGCCGCGGATGCCGACCCGGCCCAGGTCCAGGTCCGGGTGCCGTTCGCCCAGGGCGAGCAGCGCCGCGGCCTGGTCCTCCAGGGTGACGTCGGAGAAGCCCCGGTGGACGGCGTGCGCGAAGGCGGGCGAGACGTACGGGGTGCCCCGGTTGTCGACGGTGACGACGGCGAAGCCCTGGTCGGCCCACCACTGCTTGGCCTGCCAGCGGACCGGCTCGGCGCTGATGTCCTGGTATCCGGGTCCGCCGTACGCGTCGACCAGCACGGGCAGCCTGCGGCCCGGGACGTGGTCGCGGGGCAGGACCAGCGCGGTGGGGATCCCGTGCTCGGTGACCCGTTCCAGGACGGGCGACACCCGGTACGGCAGCGCTGCGGACCGGTCGGCGGGGGTGATGCGGCGGCCGTCGGCGGTGTGCAGGGTGCGGCGGATCCCGTCGGCGTCGGCCGAGGTCAGCAGCAGGGAGCCGGCGGCGGCGAGCGCGCCGTGCACGCCGGGTCCGTCGGCGAGCGGGGTCACCTCCCCGGTGTCGGGGTCCAGGAGCAGCACCTGCTGTTCGGAGGGGTCGCGCAGGCCGGCCTCGACCAGCAGCCGGCCCTCGTGGATCCCGGCCACGCGGCGGATCTGGATCCCGTCGCCCGTCAGGGGCTTCCCGTCGACGGCCAGTGCGCGCGCGAGCCCGCCCGGGGTGTCGGCGGCGGTCAGCATCCGGCCGTCGGGGAGCCGGGCCGGGGTGCCGGGGAGGGCATCGACCCACTGCGGGTGCGTGGTGCGGGACAGCTCCCGGGTCACGCCGGTGTCCGGGTCGGCGGCGAGCAGCAACACGGTCCGCTGGAGCCGGTCCTGGACGGTCAGCAGGATTTCGCCGTCGGACGCCCAGGAGGCGTCCGACAGGTAGGGGAAGGACTCCGTGTCCCGGTCGAGGCGCACGGGTCGTCCCGGCCCGAGTACCCACAGCTCGACCTCGGCGTTGGGCCCGCCCGCCTCGGGGTAGGCGAAGTCCTCGGCGGGCAGGTGGGGGCGGGCCGGGTCGGTGAACCAGCGCCGCTGGAGGGCGTCCTCGTCGACGCGGGCGGCGAGCAGACGCTCCCCGTCGGGGGCCCACCAGTGTCCGCGGGCGCGGCCGAGTTCCTCGGCCGCGGCGAACTCGGCGAGGCCCCAGCGGGCTCCGTCGTCGGGGCTGATCCGGCCGCCCGGGACGACGTGGAGGGTGTCGTCGGCGACGTAGGCGGTGCGCGAGCCGTCGGCGTCGGGGCGGGGGTCCAGCGCGGGCCCGGCGACGGGGAGCTCCTCGGCGCCGCCGACGCCGTCGCAGGTGACCGCGTACAGCCGCCCGTACAACGGGAACACGGCGTGACGGCCGTCGCCGGACAGGGCGTAGGAGCCGATCCCGGCGGCCACCAGTCGGGTCCGCTCACGCAACCGGCGCTCGGCGATCGGGAGTTCGCCCGGCTCGGGGGAGAGGGTGCGGGGGTGGGCCAGGAGGGTCTCGGCGCCGGTGGTGGTGTCGAGGACCCACAGGCCGGCGAGGGGGTCGGTGGGACCGTCCGAGCGGAGGAACCAGAGGAGCCGGCCGTCGTCGCCGAACGAGAAGCCGTGCGGGGCGCCGTGGGTGAAACGGCCCGTGGCGGCGGAGAGGCTGAGGAAATCGTCCATGCGAAACAGTGTGTCATGTGAAATATCACATGGGATAGGTGACGTAGCCTAGTCCATTCGAGTGGTGACGCTTGCGCACCGGGCATAGCGTCGACTAGGTGGACCCGAACGCACTGCCGACCAGCAACGGGACCGACGGCACGGTCCGGGGGAGCCGACACGGGCCGGCGCTGCTCGTCATCGCCTCCTGCCAGCTCATGGTCGTTCTCGACATCACCATCGTGAACATCGCGCTGCCGCACATCCAGACGGCCCTCGACTTCTCCACCGAGAGCCTCTCGTGGGTCGTCAATGCCTACACCCTCACGTTCGGCGGGCTGCTCCTGCTCGGCGGCCGGGTCGGCGACATCCTCGGCCGCCGGCGCGTCTTCATCTTCGGCGTGGTCCTCTTCGGCCTCGCCTCCCTGCTCGGCGGATTCGCCCAGAACGCGGGCCAGTTGATGGCGGCCCGCGCCCTCCAGGGAGTCGGCGGCGCGATCGCCTCGCCCACCGCCCTCGCGCTGATCACCACCACCTTCCGCGAGGGCCCCGAACGCAACCGCGCCTTCGGCGTGTTCGCCGCGGTATCGGCCGGCGGCGGGGCCATCGGACTGCTCGCGGGCGGCATCCTCGTCGAATGGCTCGACTGGCGCTGGGTCCTCTTCGTCAACGTCCCGATCGCCCTGCTGATCGCCATCGCCACCCCGAAGGTCATCAGCGAATCGGCCCGCCACCCCGGACACTTCGACATCGCCGGCGCACTGCTGTCCACCCTCGGCATGGTCGCCCTCGTCTACGGGTTCATCCGCGCGTCCCAGGACGGCTGGCGCGACCCGATCACCCTCGGGTCCTTCGGGGCGGCCGTGGTCCTGCTGCTCCTGTTCGTCCTCAACGAGAGCCGCTCGCCCCAACCCATCACACCGCTGCACATGTTCGCCGACCGCAACCGGGCCGGCACCTACGGGATCATGCTCTTCCTCGCCTGCGCGATCTTCGGCATGTTCTTCTTCCTGACCCTCTTCGTGCAGAACGTCCTCGGCTTCAGCCCCCTGCGCGCCGGCCTCGCCTTCCTGCCCGTCAGCGTCATGATCGCGCTGGCGGCCGGTACCGCCTCCCAACTGCTGCCCAGGTTCGGACCCAAACCCTTCATGGTCACCGGCGCCCTGTGCTGCGCGGTCGGACTGGCCTGGCTCACGCAGACCGACGTCCACTCCACGTACCTGGGCAGCGTCCTCGGCCCGATGCTGATCTTCGCCACCGGCATGGGCCTGCAGTTCGTCTCCCTGACCCTGATGGCCCTGTCCAACGTCAAGGACCGGGAGTCGGGCGCGGCTTCCGGACTGCTCAACGCGATGCAGCAGGTGGGCGGCTCGCTCGGCCTGTCGATCCTGGTCACCGTTTTCGGCACCGCCAGCCGCAACGAGGCCCGCAGCCAGGTCCCGGCCTTCCTGAGCACCGCCGACCCCGGGCAGAAGGCCGCCTTCCTGCGCACGGGCCGACTCCCCGACCCGTGGGGCGACCAGGTCCTCACCTCAGGCGTCAGCGCCGCCTTCGTCGTGGCGGCGCTGTTCACCCTCGTCGGCGCGCTCATCGCGCTGTTCGTGATCCAGGTTCGGCCCTCCGACCTGGCCCGACTCCAGGGCAACCACACCCCGACCACCGTCCGCGAGGAACCGGGTGGGTAAGGTCCCGTCTGCTGACCACAGACACGGGGGGAACCATGTTCGGTACGACTGCGCGGGGTGCCGCGGCCACACTCATGACCTTGACCCTGGCGACGTTCACCGTCGCCTGCGGGGGCGGGGGCGACGACCCGAAGGCCTCCGCGTCGACGTCGACGTCGGCATCCGCCCCGGTCTCCGCCGCGCCGTCCGCCGAGGCGTCCCCTCCCGCGTCGCCCTCCGCGCCCGCCTCCTCCGCCGGGTCCCCGACGGCCGCCGTGCCCGCCTCCTCCGGCACCCCCGGCGAGGAGCCCGTCTCCCTCGTGCGCGACGCCTTCGCCGGCCTCCAGGCCACGCTGGACGACTCCTGCACGCCCGGCAACTGCGCGTACTTCCTCGGCCGGGTGTACGACGAGCTGCACCGCATGGACCGCGCCATGAAGGCCGACCCCAAGGGCCCGGGCCACTTCCCCGAGCCGATCAGCCTGATCGCGAAACTCGACAAGCAGCTCGGCGGCGACCGGAGCTTCGAGAACCTGAAGAAGAACCAGACGACCCTGATCGCCACCCGCGACAAGATCAACACGTGGATGCAGGGCCACCCGGACGACTACCGCTGACGCCGACGGATGCCCGCCGGCGTTCCGGTCGGGCCCGGGCGGGTCCGCCCGGGCCCGCGTTCGGGCCCGCGTTCGGGCGCCGGGACGGGCGGGCCCACCGCCCCGGGATCAGCCGGTCGCGCGGCGGATCCGGCAGCGCGCCGGGCCCCGCGTCTCCAGGGTGATCCCGGCACTCACGGGCACCTGCGCGTCCACGGCCTCGAACTCGTAGGCGCGCAGCATCATCGCCAGCGCGATCACCGACTCCAGCATCGAGAAGTGCTGCCCGATGCAGGCGCGCGGGCCGCCGCCGAAGGGGAACCAGGCGTAGCGCGGCCGTCCGGCCTCCGCCTCCGGGGTGAACCGGTCGGGGTCGAAACGCTCCGGATCCGGCCAGTAGCGCGGGTGGCGGTGCGTCACCCACGGAGCGAGGATCACGTCCGCCCCCGCGGGGACCGCGTACCCGCCGATCTCCGTGGCCGCGACCGACTTGCGACCGATCGCCGGCGCCGCCGGGTACAGCCGCATCGCCTCCTTCAGCACCTGGGTCAGGTACGGGAGCCGGTCGAGGTCGGCGGCCTCCGGCGTCCGGTCGCCCAGGACGCGTACGACCTCCTCACGGGCCCGCGCCTGTTCCTGCGGGTGCCGACCGAGCAGGTGCAGGGCGAACGCCAGCGAGGTGGCGGTCGTCTCGTGCCCGGCCAGCAGGAAGATCAGTACCTGGTCGCGCAGCTCCGCGGCGTCGAAGGCGCCGTCGTCCGCACTGCGCGCCTCGGCCAACAGGGTCAGCAGGTCCTCGCCCCGGCCGCCGTCCGGCGCCGCCCCGCGCCGCTCGGACACGATCCGGTCGCAGACCGCGTACAGCTCCTCCAGGGCGGCCGCCGCCCGCCGGTTGCCCGGGGTGGGCCAGGACCGGGGCGCCTTCACGGGGGAGTAGCCGCGGCGCAGCACGTACTGCGTGATGACCGGAAAACACCGGTCGACGACGTCGACGGTGGCGTCCGCGTCGGTGCCGAACAGGATCCGGGTCACCGCCCGCAGGGCCAGGCGCGTCATCTCGTCGTGGACGTCGACGACCCCGTCGGGCGCCTCGGCCCAGGAGGCCACGGCCGCCCCGGTCTCCGCCGCGACGGCCCCGGCGTACCCGTCCACCCGCTTCCGCGTGAAGAGCGGTTGCACGAGCCGGCGCTGGCGGAGGTAGTCCGCGTCCTGGCTGGTCAGCAGGCCGTTGCCGAAGGAGTCCCGGATCTCCTGGTAGAAGACGTTGTCCTTGCGGAAGTTGGCCGATTCCGTGGCCAGCACCTGCTGGGCGCCCTCCGCGGAGAACACGCAGTGGAGCTCGGCGCGCAGTCCGGGCGGGCCGGCGGTGATCCGTACGACGTCACCGTGCCGCTCGCGGGCCCGCAGGTAGGTTCCGAGCGAGTCCGAGGTCAGGTCGAGGAGCGACCCGAGCAACGGGATCCCCTCCAGCCCCGGAACCGCTCTGCCCGCACCCGTCACCACTGCCATGGCCGCCCCCTCGACACCGTACCGAAGGGCCGATTCTGCCGCCCCGTCACCGGGCCCGGCGAGGGGAGGCGGGGCGGCCGGCCGAATACCGACGTCGTCCGTCGCGGTCGGTGGCCGCCCGGGGACCCGGCTCCGGCCCCGTGGTCCGCTCCCCGATCCGCCCCGGCCTCCGCGGTCGCCTACTTGTCGCAGGCGATGCCGTCCTTGTCCCGGTCGAGGCCGGCGCGGTAGCCGGGCTCGCCGCGCCGGATGGGCGCCGCGCCGGCGGCCTTCGCGGCGTCGCAGTTCGCGTAGTAGGCGCTGCCACCTCCACCGGTGCCGCCGCTCGTCCCGCCGGTCGCGGATCCGCCGCCGGTGGTCCCGCCGGTACCGGTACCCGAACCGGTCGTCGCCTTGGGTTTGGCCGGCGTCGGCGTCGGCTTGGGCGTCGCCTTGGGGGCGGCCGTCGTCGGGGCCTTCGACGGCCGCAGGGCGGCCCCGGCCTTGTCCGGACACGCCGTGCCCGCCGCGACGATCGACAGCTCGGCGGTACCCGGGGCCGTCACCGCGCTGCCGGCGGCCGGGGTCTGGAAGCAGACGTCCCACTGCGAACGGTCGGCGGGCAGGGTGACATTGGCATACGCGGCCCGGGTCTCGATCTTCCCGGTGATGACCTTCTTCACCTCCGTCTCGGCCGCGGCGAACTTGAGCCCGACGACGGCCGGCATGACCGGAGCCGTGGACGCGCTGGGCGAGGCCGGGGCGCCGGAGGACGGCGCGGCGGCGGCGGGCTTCGCGTCCGCCCCCTTCTTCGGCGCGGTGTCCTCGCACCCGGTGAGCAACAGGGCGACGGCCCCCACGGCCCCGCATATGGCAACGCTGCGACGGTGGAACATGGTTGGACCCCCCAGGTCAACGATGTCAACGGTGTCAAACGGTATGGAAACGGAAAACGCCGCAGTCTATTCGTGTCAGCCCCGCAGGGTCAGCTGTTTGCAGTCATATTCCACTGACATCACATCCGCGTCAGGGGGTTTCCATGTACGCCACGCGCCCCTCCCTGCGGGCCGCGTCGATCTCCTTGAGCCGCCGGAAGTTCACGGGGGTCATGAGCGCTTCCCACTCCGCCACGGAACGGACCCCGACCTCGCGGTGCTCGGCAGGATCCAGGACGATCGCGTCGATCTGCTCGTCCGTCAGCGTGCCCCCGTCGAACACGAACCCGATGTGGTTCGCCGGCCAGGCGTCGCCCTGGTGCCCGATGAAGTGCGTACCGAGCAGCCGCGGCGGACCCTCGAAGACGATCCCGGTCTCCTCCAGGCACTCCCGCACCGCGCACTGCCACGGCGTCTCCCCGGGATCCATGTTCCCGCCGGGCCACTGCCACTCCTCGTACGCGTGCACCGCCCGCAACTGCACCGGCCGGCCGACGGCATCGGTGAAGTAGAGGCAGGCGTAACTGGTGGCCCGGGCAATGGTCCGGACGTACTCCGCGGGCGGCAGCCACCCGTTGGCCATGGGGTTCCCTTCGGTCGCGTTCTCCGCCCCCAGTCCGTCCGCCCGGGCGACCGGACGGGCGGCGGTACGTCCGACCCGCACAGCACGGCGCCCCCTCCCCGTTTGCGTCGGGGAGGGGGCGCTGCCATTTTGCACGAGTCCGCCGAAAGCCGCGCGTCACCCGTGGGCGGGTCAGATGTCCCGGAAGATCTCGATCTGGGCGCCCACCGAGTTCAGGCGTTCGGCGAGTTCCTCGTAGCCGCGGTTGATGACGTAGACGTTGCGCAGGACCGAGGTGCCCTCGGCGGCCATCATGGCGAGCAGGACGACCACCGCCGGGCGCAGGGCCGGCGGGCACATCATCTCCGCCGCGCGCCAGCGGGTCGGGCCCTCGACCAGGACGCGGTGGGGGTCCAGCAGCTGGAGTCGGCCGCCGAGGCGGTTGAGGTCGGTCAGGTAGATGGCCCGGTTGTCGTACACCCAGTCGTGGATCAGGGTCTGGCCCTGGGCGACGGCGGCGATGGCGGCGAAGAACGGGACGTTGTCGATGTTCAGCCCGGGGAAGGGCATCGGGTGGATCTTGTCGATGGGGGCTTCGAGCTTCGACGGGCGGACCGTGAGGTCGACCAGGCGGGTGCGGCCGTTGTCAGCGACGTACTCCGCCGAACGGTCGTGGTCGAGGCCCATCTCCTCCAGGACCGCGAGCTCGATTTCCATGAACTCGATCGGGACCCGGCGGATCGTCAGCTCGGACTCGGTGACGACGGCGGCGGCCAGCAGGCTCATCGCCTCGACCGGGTCCTCGGAGGGGGAGTAGTCCACGTCGACGTCGATGTTCGGGACGCCGTGGACGGTGAGGGTGGTGGTGCCGATGCCCTCGACCTCGACGCCCAGCGCCTCCAGGAAGAAGCACAGGTCCTGGACCATGTAGTTGGAGGAGGCGTTGCGGATGACGGTGACGCCGTCGTGGCGGGCCGCGGCCAGCAGCGCGTTCTCGGTGACCGTGTCCCCGCGCTCGGTCAGCACGATCGGGCGGTCGGGGGAGACGCCGGCCTCCACCTGCGCGTGGTAGATGCCCTCGGTCGCGGTGATGTCCAGGCCGAAGCGGCGCAGGGCGATCATGTGCGGCTCGATGGTGCGGGTGCCGAGGTCGCAGCCACCGGCGTAGGGCAGGCGGAAGTGGTCCATGCGGTGCAGCAGCGGGCCCAGGAACATGATGATGCTGCGGGTCCGACGGGCGGCGTCCGCGTCCATGGCGTCCATGTCGAGGCGCGCCGGCGGGATGAGTTCCAGGTCTACGCCGTCGTTGATCCAGCGGGTGCGCACGCCGATGGAGTTCAGGACCTCAAGGAGGCGGTACACCTCCTCGATGCGGGCCACGCGCCGGAGCACCGTGCGGCCCTTGTTGAGGAGCGAGGCGCACAGCAGGGCCACGCACGCGTTCTTGCTCGTCTTGACGTCGATGGCGCCGGACAGGCGCCTGCCGCCGACGACGCGCAGGTGCATCGGACCGGCGTAGCCCAGAGAGACGATCTCGCTGTCGAGAGCTTCGCCGATGCGGGCGATCATCTCAAGGCTGATGTTCTGGTTGCCGCGCTCGATCCGGTTCACGGCGCTCTGGCTGGTGCCCAGGGCGTCCGCGAGCTGACTCTGCGTCCAGCCACGGTGCTGCCGGGCGTCACGGATGAGCTTGCCGATGCGTACGAGGTAGTCGTCTGCCATGGGTGCACGGTATCTCAGATATGAGATGCCGCTCGCGCTGGGTGTGGCAGGCGGGTGTTACTTACCGTCAGATCCACTGCCCGGCTCACCGTGTGGCGGATGTTTCCGCTGAGGTGGGAGGGGGTGCGGGCGCCGCCGGGTGGCTGCCTCCCCGGTCCGTCGTGGAGTTGGGGCGGGGAGTGGTGGCGGGGGTGCGTCCCTTCGGGTGACGGAAGGGGTGATAGGCCGCATACGGGGCGGTTTTGCGCGGGCCGTGTTGAAGTGGAGGGAAAGGGGCGCCGCGCGCCCGCGGACGCCCCCTTCCCTTCGTGGGCCCCCTTCCCTTCGTCGGCGTCCCCGACCGACGGGCGGCGGCTCAGCTCGTCGCGCAGCCGCAGGCGCGGTGACGGCCGCCGTGCACCGCCGTCGCGGAGACGGGGCGCGGACCCGACACCGGCCGGACGGCCATCCGGGCCGAAGCGGCCTTCCCCGCCGTCGAATCCGCGTCGTGCACCACCCGGCCGCCGACCAGGGTGAGTCGTACCTCCGTGCCGCTGATGTCGGCCACCGGGCAGCGCGTCACATCGCGGTCCAGGAGGATCAGGTCCGCCGCCCTGCCCTGCTCCACCGTCCCCGTCAGCCCCTCCTGACGCAGTTGCCACGCCGTCCCGGAGGTGTGCATCCGCAGTACGCTGCTCCGCCCCAACCCCTCCAGCTCCCGGTACAGGGGTCCCGAACCGTGGGCGCCCTGCCGGTCGATCGCCGTACGCAGCTGGTTCCACACCTGGAGGGCGTCCACGGGCCAGTCGGAGCCGCCGGAGAGGCGCGCGCCGGCGCGCTCCAGGCTGAGCGCCGGGTACATCCAGCGGTGCCGTCGCGGTCCGATGTACGGCAGCAGTGCCTCCATCGTCCAGGTGTCCCGCGCCGCCCACTGGAGCTGCATGCAGGCCGCCACGCCGAGTTGCGCGAAGCGCCGCAGGTCGGCCGGGTCGACGAGTTGGAGGTGCGCCACCGCGTTGCGCGGATCCCGCAGCCCGGTCGTCCGGCGCGCGTACGCGTACCCGTCCAGAGCGGTACGGACCGCCCGGTCGCCCAGGCCGTGGGCGTGCATCTGCCATCCCGCCGAGTTGAAGGCCGCGGTCAGCCGGCCGTAGTCCGCCGCCGAGGTGTAGAGCTCGCCCCGGTTCCCCGTCGGCTTCCCCGCCCCGTCCAGGTACGGCTCCAGCAGCGCGGCCGTCTGCGCCGGGTGCTCGATCACCCCGTCGAGGAACACCTTCACCATCCCGAACCGCAGGCCCGGTACCCCGTCGAACTCCCGCCGCAGGCCCCGCGCGTACGCGAGCGCCGCCGACGGGTCCTTCGCCTGCGCGGCGTCGAGCCGGATCGCGGGGACGATCCGCTGCGGCAGCCGGCCGGCCCCCGCCAACTCCCGGTAGAGGTCCAGCTCGTGCCGGCCCACCAGGGCGTCCATCATCGTGGTGACCCCGGAGGCCGCCGCCAGCTCCAGCACCGCGGCGCACGCCGCGACGAGTTCCGCCCGGGAGGGCTCCGGCACGTGCCGCTTCACCAGGTCCTGGGCGTCGTCCTTGAACACGCCCGTCGGCAGCCCGTCCGGGCCCCGCACGATCCGACCGCCCACCGGATCGGGGGTCGTGGCGGTGACACCGGCGATCTCCAGGGCCCGCCGGTTCGCCCACAGGTTGTGCCCGTCGCCGCCGACCAGGATCACGGGTCGGCGGGTCGCCAGCGCGTCCAGCAGGGAGTGGTGCGGTGCGGTCCCGGTCGGCAGCAGCCCGACCGGGTTCCAGTCCTCGACCACCAGCCAGCGGTCCGGCTCCGCGGCCTCGCCCCCGGTGTCCGCGAGGAAGCCGGTGAGGATCGCCCGCAGCTCCTCCCCGGTGGTCTCCGCACCCTCCAGGGACGGCCGCAGCGACCGGTCCCCGGCACCCAGCGGGTGCACGTGGCCGTCGTGGATGCCGCTCATGACGGTGTTCCCGCGCGCGTCCACCGTCCCGGTGTCCCGGCCGACGTACCGGCGCAGCGCCGCGTCCGAACCCACGGCCAGGATCCGGCCGTCCCGCCCGACCGCCACCGACCGGGCCGGACCACCGGCGGCCCCCGGACCGCCCTGTTCCACCCCGGTGAACACCCGGGCGTTGTGGATGACCAGCGCCGCCGAGGCGCGCCCCGAGGAGCCGGCGGTCGCCGCCGCGGCGGGCGTCGCGACCGCGCCGAGCAGTCCGGCCGCCCCCGTCGCGCCGGCCGCCGCGAGGAGCCCCCGCCGTGACAGGGCGCCCGACGGGGTGGGCGCGGGCGGCGGCGCGGACGCGGACGCGGTGGGGGAGGAGGGGGTGTGCCGGGGCAGGGGCAGGGGTGTCGTCATGGCCGCTCCGAACGCAACAGAAGGGATCGGTGGATGGGGCGAGGTCAGGACGTTCCTTGGTTAAGCCCGTAACCGGTACCCGTCCCGCCCCACGGATTCCGCAGGAGCGGCGGCTGCGGCAGCCCCCACGGCCGCCCCATCGGCAGCACCGGCCGCCGCCCCGCCACCGTTCCGTCCGTACGATGGCCGCGTGCCTGGACCGGGACCGACCATCGCCGACATCGCGCGCGCCGCCGAGGTCTCCACCGCCACCGTCTCGCACGCCCTCAACGGCACCGGCCGGCTCGGCGAGGGCACCCGCCGCCGGGTGCGCGAGACCGCCGCCGCCCTCGGGTACGGAGCCCACCGCGGCCCCCGTACCCGAACCCTGGGCGTGGCCGTCACGACCTACGCAGGCTCGGCGTGGGACTTCGCGGGCGTCGCCTACTTCTCCCGCCTGCTCACCGCGGCGACCTCCGCCGCCCACGCCCACGGCTACGCGCTGACCACCCTCCCGGCCGACCGGGGCGCGGAGCCCCTGTGGCACACCCTCGCCGTCGACGGGATGCTGCTGCTCGACAGCCCGGACGGCGATCGGGTGCTGCGGGCCCTGCGGGCGCGCGGGCTCCCGGTGGTCTTCGACGGCCGCCCCACCGACCCGCGCCCCGGTGACATATGGGTGGACAACGACCACGCCGCCACGACCCGCGAGGTGCTCGACCACCTCGCGGCGTCCGGGGCCCGCCGGATCGCCCTGCACTCCGGTTACGGCCGGGAGTTCTACACCGGGGCCGTCACCTCGGCCTACGAACAGTGGTGCGCGGAGCACGGGCGGAGCGCACGGACGGTCGTGTTCGACCCCGAGGACGCGGCGGGGCACGCCTTCGACGCCGCGTTCGCCGCGCCGGACCGCCCCGACGCGGTGTACAGCGTGTACGACCCGGGCGGCCGTCAGGTGCTGGCCGCCGCGGCGCGCCACGGGATCCGTACGCCCGGGGACCTGCTGCTGGTCTGCGCCAGCGAGGATCCCGCGTACGCGGTGTCCGAACCCGCCGTGACGACCGTCACGCTGTGCCCCGAGCGGATTGCCGTGACGGCGGTGTCCGCGCTGGTCACACTGATCGAATCAGGGCATGCGGAATCCCCGGGTCAGCGCACGGTGGCGGCAGGACTGAGGGTGCGTGCCTCGTCCCTTCCCCCGGACATGTACTAGAGTTATCTCGACATCGAGATAACTGCCCAAGGCGTACCGCAGCCGTCCCGCCGGTAAGGGTTACCTAACTTAGCCTCACCTTAGCGGATTGGCCAGAGCGCCACACGGCAGGATTGCGGTAATACGCGCGAAATCATGCATGAAGGAGACTGTCGTGTCGGCGAACAGCTTCGACGCCCGCAGCACGCTGCAGGTGGGCGACGAGTCGTACGAGATCTTCAAGCTGGACAAGGTCGAGGGCTCCGCCCGCCTTCCCTACAGCCTGAAGGTCCTGCTGGAGAACCTGCTCCGCACCGAGGACGGCGCGAACATCACCGCCGACCACATCCGGTCGCTCGGCAACTGGGACTCGCAGGCCCAGCCCAGCGAGGAGATCCAGTTCACGCCGGCTCGCGTGATCATGCAGGACTTCACCGGCGTCCCCTGCGTCGTCGACCTCGCCACCATGCGCGAGGCCGTGAAGGCCCTCGGCGGCGACGCCTCCAAGATCAACCCGCTGGCCCCGGCCGAGCTGGTCATCGACCACTCGGTCATCGCCGACAAGTTCGGCACCCGCGAGGCGTTCGCCCAGAACGTCGAGCTGGAGTACGGCCGCAACAAGGAGCGCTACCAGTTCCTGCGCTGGGGCCAGACCGCCTTCGACGAGTTCAAGGTCGTCCCCCCGGGCACCGGCATCGTGCACCAGGTCAACATCGAGCACCTGGCCCGCACGGTCATGGTGCGCAACGGCCAGGCGTACCCCGACACCCTCGTCGGCACCGACTCGCACACCACCATGGTCAACGGCCTGGGCGTGCTGGGCTGGGGCGTCGGCGGCATCGAGGCCGAGGCCGCGATGCTCGGCCAGCCGGTCTCCATGCTGATCCCGCGCGTCGTCGGCTTCAAGCTGACCGGCGAGCTGCCCGCCGGCACCACCGCCACCGACCTCGTGCTGACCATCACCGAGATGCTCCGCAAGCACGGCGTCGTCGGCAAGTTCGTCGAGTTCTACGGTGAGGGCGTCGCCGCCACCTCCCTCGCGAACCGCGCCACCATCGGCAACATGTCGCCGGAGTTCGGCTCCACCGCCGCGACGTTCCCGATCGACGACGAGACGCTGAAGTACCTGCGCCTGACGGGCCGCGACGCCCAGCAGGTCGCCCTGGTCGAGGCGTACGCCAAGGAGCAGGGCCTGTGGCTGGACCCGGCCGCCGAGCCGGACTTCTCCGAGAAGCTTGAGCTCGACCTCTCCACGGTCGTCCCCTCCATCGCCGGCCCGAAGCGCCCGCAGGACCGCATCGTCCTCGCGAACGCCTCCCAGCAGTTCGCCGTCGACGTACGCAACTACGTCAGCGACGACGAGGAGGCCGGCAAGGAGTCCTTCCCGGCGTCCGACGCCCCGGCGTCCTCCAACGGTGTGCCCACCAAGCCCACCCGGGTGACCCTGGCCGACGGCACCTCCTTCGAGATCGACCACGGCGCCGTCACCGTCGCCGCGATCACCTCCTGCACCAACACCTCGAACCCCTACGTCATGGTCGCCGCGGCGCTCGTGGCCAAGAAGGCGTCCGAGAAGGGCCTGACCCGCAAGCCGTGGGTCAAGACCACCCTCGCCCCGGGTTCGAAGGTCGTCACCGACTACTTCGACAAGGCCGGTCTGACCCCGTACCTCGACAAGATGGGCTTCAACCTCGTCGGGTACGGCTGCACCACCTGCATCGGCAACTCCGGTCCGCTGGACGAGGAGATCTCGAAGGCGATCAACGAGGCCGACCTCGCGGTCACCTCGGTCCTCTCGGGCAACCGCAACTTCGAGGGCCGCATCAACCCCGACGTCAAGATGAACTACCTGGCCTCCCCGCCGCTGGTCGTCGCGTACGCCATCGCGGGCTCCATGAAGGTGGACATCACCAAGGACGCGCTGGGCACCGACACCGACGGCAAGCCGGTCTTCCTGGCCGACATCTGGCCGTCGGAGGCCGAGGTCAACGACGTCGTGGCGAACGCCATCGGCGAGGACATGTTCAACAAGTCCTACCAGGACGTCTTCGCGGGCGACGCCCAGTGGCAGGCGCTGGAGATCCCGACCGGCAACACCTTCGAGTGGGACCCGCAGTCCACCTACGTGCGCAAGCCCCCGTACTTCGAGGGCATGACGATGGAGACCACCCCGGTCTCCGACATCGCCGGCGCGCGCGTGCTGGCGAAGCTGGGCGACTCGGTCACCACCGACCACATCTCCCCGGCCGGCGCCATCAAGGCCGACACCCCGGCCGGCAAGTACCTCACGGAGCACGGCGTCGAGCGCCGCGACTTCAACTCGTACGGTTCCCGCCGCGGCAACCACGAGGTCATGATCCGCGGTACCTTCGCCAACATCCGCCTGCGCAACCAGATCGCCGCGGGCACCGAGGGCGGCTTCACCCGCGACTTCACCGTCGAGGGCGCACCGGTCTCCTTCATCTACGACGCCTCCCAGAACTACCAGGCCGCCGGCATCCCGCTGGTCATCCTGGCGGGCAAGGAGTACGGCTCGGGCTCGTCCCGCGACTGGGCCGCCAAGGGCACCGCGCTGCTCGGCGTCAAGGCCGTCATCGCCGAGTCCTACGAGCGCATCCACCGCTCCAACCTGATCGGCATGGGCGTCCTGCCCCTGCAGTTCCCCGAGGGCGTCACCGCGGCCACCCTGGGCCTCACCGGCGAGGAGACCTTCTCCTTCACCGGTGTGGAGGAGCTGAACAACGGCACCACCCCGCGCACCGTCAAGGTGACCACCGACACCGGAGTGGAATTCGACGCGGTCGTGCGCATCGACACGCCGGGTGAGGCGGACTACTACCGCAACGGCGGCATCATGCAGTACGTGCTCCGCAACCTCATCCGAGGCTAAGGGCGCGCCGGGCGGAGCGATCCGCCCGAGATCGGCACCATAGGGCCGTATCCCCGTACAAGGGGATACGGCCCTTCCGTTTGCTCGGGGCGCTCCTGGGGGAGCAGGCCAGGTGACGGTGAGGTCTCAACTCGGAAAAGCCGGGGACGATCCTTGTGCACGATCTTGCTCAGCCGAGCGGAAGTGGACTATACCTGTGCCCGTCCGGACCACCGCGAAATGAGCGGCTCCGGGCCGGGGGACGGCGGGGACCTGCGGTGATGCCGCATGCACGGGAACTGCCGTGTCTTCCCGCCTCCTTCACACTCCTGACGAAGGCGAGGACTTGAGCATGGGATCCACCTCCGCCCACGGCGAGAACAGCACCGGTGAGGGCCTCGGCCGCCGGGACCTGATCAAGCGCTCCGCGGCACTCGGCCTGATCGCCGTCCCGACGATGAGCTTCCTGTCCGCCTGCGCCTCCGGCGGCGAGGCGGCCCCGAAGGGCAACGAGTCCAAGGCCGCCACCTCCCCCGAGAACCCGTTCGGCGTCGCCAAGGGCGGCAAGCTGGAGGTGGTCGTATTCAAGGGCGGGTTCGGTGACGACTACGCCAAGGCCTGGGAGGCCGCCTTCGACAAGAAGTGGGGCACCACCAGCTCCCACCTCGGCACCCAGGAGATCACGGCCAAGCTCCAGCCCCGCTTCAACGGCGGCAACCCGCCGGACGTCGTCGACGACGCCGGCGCCCAGCAGATCAAGCTGGACGTGCTCTTCAAGGGCGGCCAGCTCGCCGACCTCACACAGGTGCTCGACGCCCCCTCGCTCGACGACCCCGCCAAGAAGGTGCGCGACACCCTCATCAAGGGCACGATCGAACAGGGCACCCAGGGCGGCAAGTTCGTCGCCCTGAACTACGTCTACACCGTCTTCGGCCTCTGGTACTCCGGCAAGCTCTTCAAGGAGAAGGGCTGGACGGCGCCGAAGACCTGGGACGAGTTCCTCGCGGTCTGCACGAAGGCCAAGGAGGCCGGCATCGGCGGCCTCGCCCACCAGGGCAAGTACCCGTACTACATCAACGTCGTCATCATGGACCTGATCGCCAAGAAGGGCGGTCTGGAGGCCATGAAGGCCATCGACAACCTGGAGCCGAACGCCTTCGAGGGCAACCCGGCGGCCCTGGCCGCGGTCGAGGCGGTCTACGAGGTCGTCGAGAAGGGCCTCCTGATGCCCGGCACCAACGGCCTCACCCACACGGAGTCCCAGACCGCCTGGAACCAGTACAAGGCCGCCTTCATCCCCTCCGGTTCCTGGCTGGAGAACGAGCAGCTGAAGCAGACCCCGGAGGACTTCGACATGAAGTTCCTGCCGATGCCCGTACTGGCCGACAGCAAGCTCCCCTTCGAGGCCATCCGGGCCGGCGCCGGCGAGCCCTTCATCGTCCCCGAGAAGGCCGCCAACAAGGCCGGCGGCCTGGAGTTCCTGCGCTCGATGCTGTCCCGCGAATGGTCGACGATCTTCGCCCAGCAGGCCAACTCGCTCACCGTCGTCAAGGACGGCGTCGACCCGAACGTCAAGCTGCGGCCCGGCACCCAGTCCGCGGTCGAGGCCCTCAAGGGCGCGGGGGACAACACCTTCAACTACCTGTACACCGAGTGGTACAGCGAGATGGGCACCGAGATCGAGAACGCGTCCAACGAGCTGATGGCCCAGCGCATCCAGCCCAAGGAATGGATCAAGCGGGCCCAGGCCGCGGTCGACAAGGCGGCCAAGGACCCGAACGCCAAGAACAACAAGCGCAGCTGACCCCGCGTCCACCGGGCACCCGGAACCATCAGGGACGGACACCATGAGCCAAGTAGCCACGAGCAAGGGACGGGGCGGCTTCATCGCCGGATTCCTCATCCTGCCCCTCGCGCTGTACCTGACCTTCGTCATCTGGCCGTACATCCAGACGTTCGGCTATTCCTTCACCAACTGGTCGGGCCAGTCACCGACGTTCGAGCTCGTCGGGCTGGACAACTACGCGGCGCTGATGAAGGACCAGGTCTTCCTCGGGGCCCTGTGGCACAACCTGCTGCTCCTGGTGTTCGTCCCCACGGTCACCATCCTGCTCGCCCTCTTCTTCGCCTTCATGGTGAACGCCGGAGGGCGCAGCGGGGCCGGTGGCGTCCGGGGTGTGCGCGGATCGGCCTTCTACAAGATCGTCTACTTCTTCCCGCAGGTCCTTTCCCTCGCGATCCTCGCGGTGCTGTTCGGCGCCGTGTACCGCAGCGACGAGGGCGGCCTGTTGAACGGCTTCCTCACCAGGATCGGGGTCGTCGACCCGGCCCACCCCGTCGAATGGCTCAACGAACCCGACCTGGTGCTCTGGTGCCTGCTGCTCGTGGTCGTGTGGCACGGCGTCGGCTTCTACCTGGTCCTCTTCTCGGCGGCCATGCAGTCCGTCCCGAGGGACATCTACGAGGCCGCCCTGCTGGACGGCGCCGGCCGCGCCCAGACCTTCGTGAAGGTCACGCTGCCGCTCCTCTGGGACTCCGTCCAGACCTCGGCGGTCTACCTGGGCATCGCCGCGATGGACATGTTCGTCCTCGTGTCGACCATGACCTCGGGCCAGTTCGGCGGCGGACCGGACCACCACAGCGAGGTCATGGCCACGGTCCTGATGCGCAACTTCCTCTACTTCGGCAAGAGCGGATACGCCTGCGCCATGGGCGTGGTCATGCTGATCCTGACCCTGATCCTTTCCCTTGTCACGCTGCGCGCCACCCGCCGCGAGCGCATCGAGTTCTGAGCGGGAGACACGATGACCACAGTGATCAAGGCCCCCGGTGAGGCCGCGGCCGAGAAGTCCGGCGGCAGCGGCCGTCCCAAGGGGGGCGGGAGCCGCACCTCCGACGGCATGGTGCTCAACGTCTTCTCGCACGGCTTCCTGGCCGTCTGGGCGATACTGATCGTCCTGCCGCTGCTCTGGCTGACGCTCGGGTCCTTCAAGACGGACGCCCAGATCGGCGGATCGGCCCTCAGTTGGCCCTCGAACTGGAACTTCGACGCCTTCGGGCGGGCCTGGGACAAGGGCATCGGCGACTACTTCGCCAACACCCTCATCGTGATGGTGTTCTCGGTGCCGCTCACCATGCTGTTGGGTTCCATGGCGGCGTACGTCCTGGCCCGGTACCCCTTCAAGGGCAACCGGATCATCTACTACTTCTTCGTCAGCGGGGCGATGTTCCCGGTGTTCCTGGCGCTCGTCCCGCTGTTCTTCATGGTCAAGCGCCTCGACATGCTGAACAGCTACCAGGGCCTGATCCTGGTCTACGTCGCCTACTCGATGCCGTTCACCGTCTTCTTCATGCACTCCTTCTTCCGCACCCTGCCGACGGCGGTGCACGAGGCGGCGGTGATCGACGGGGCCTCCGACACCCGGATCTTCTTCCAGGTGATGCTGCCGATGGCCAAGCCCGGCCTGATCAGCGTGGGGATATTCAATGTCCTGGGCCAGTGGAACCAGTACATCCTGCCCTCCGTGCTGATGCAGCCCCAGAGCGGATCGGACCCCGAGCGGTACATGCTCACCCAGGGCCTGATCCAACTCCAGTACCAGATGGGGTACGAGACGGACCTGCCGGTGCTGTTCGCCGGCGTGACCATCGCGATGATCCCGATGCTGGTGGTCTACCTGTCCTTCCAGCGCCAGATCCAGGCGGGCCTGACCTCCGCGACCCTCAAGTAGCGCCGGATCACGCCCGGTCCGGCAGGACCGACCAACTGACCGCCGAGACCGCGGGGTCGAGCGAGAGGCTGCTGACGGCCTCCTCCAGCGTCCGCCCCTGCGTCCCCTCGGCGGTCAGCAGCGCCGATACGGTGACCAGCCCGCCGGCCGGCCCGTCCTGGCTGCGGATCTCCCGCAGCTGGTACCCGGGCCGGCCCAGCGCGTCCACCACCCGGTGGCGGATACGGGCCTCCTCCGCCTCCGGGCACACCGCCTCGAAGTGGTAGTCGGACGCCACCTCCGCCCCGCCGCGCGGCTCCCTGTCCAGGCGCCGGCCCAGCGGGCGCAGCAGGAGGTTGGTCCCCACCACGCCCGCCGTGCCGAAGGCCGCCAGGACGAAGAGGCCGACCCCCGCCAGGCAGCCCACGGCCGCCGAGCACCAGAGGGTGGCGGCCGTGTTCAGGCCCCGCACACCGAGCCCGTCCCGCATGATCACTCCGGCGCCGAGGAAGCCGATCCCGGAGACGACCTGGGCGGCGACCCGGGATCCGTCGTAGTTCACCTCGGAGACGGTCCCGAGGAACCCGTACTGCGAGAGCAGCACGAACAGCGCGGCCCCACCCGCCACCAGGGCGTTCGTACGCAGCCCTGCCAGCCGGGCCCGCCATTGCCGCTCCAGGCCGATCAGCGCTCCGAAACCGAGCGCGGCTCCGAGGTGCCCGGCCATCCCCCATTCGCTGAGCAGGGTCATCGGCCCTCCTCCTTCCCACCGTCGGGTGTTCCTAGAGCCAGGTGCCGAAGCGGCGGATGTAGCGCGTCTTCACGAACTGGGTGAGCGTGCAGTAGGCGAGCAGCACGCCGATCAGCCACGGGAAGTAGCTCGCCGGCAGGGCCACGAACCCCAGGGAGGAGGCCAGCGGCGAGAACGGCAGCCACAGGCCGGTGAGCACCGCGAGGACCGTCATCACCATCACCGGCCACGAGGCGCGGGACTGGAAGAAGGGGATCCTGCGGGTGCGGATCATGTGGACGACCAGGGTCTGCGAGAGCAGGCCCTCGACGAACCACCCGGACTGGAAGAGCGCCTGGTGCGCCTCGCTGTTCGCGGCGAACACGTTCCACATGATCACGAACATGGCGATGTCGAAGATCGAGCTGATGGGGCCGATGGTGACCATGAAACGGAAGATGCCCTTGGCGTCCCAGTTGCGGGGCTTGCGCAGGTACTCCGCGTCCATCCGGTCCCAGGGGGTCGCCAGCTGCGAGATGTCGTAGACCAGGTTCTGGACCAGCAACATGATCGCGAGCATCGGCTGGAACGGGATGAACGCGCTCGCCACCAGCACCGAGAAGACGTTGCCGAAGTTCGACGACGCGGTCATCTTGATGTACTTGATCGTGTTGCCGAAGGTGGTCCGACCCTGGACGACCCCCTGCTCCAGGACCGTCAGGTCCTTCTCCAGCAGGATGATGTCCGCCGACTCCTTGGCGATGTCCACCGCGGTGTCGACCGAGATGCCGACGTCGGCGTCCCGCAGGGCGGCCGCGTCGTTGATCCCGTCCCCGAGGAAACCCACGGTGTGCCCCTCGGCCTGGAGGGCCCGCACGATGCGGGCCTTCTGGACGGGGTTGGCCTTGGCGAAGACCGTCGTGCGGGCGGCCAGCGCGCGCAGCGCCGCGTCGTCGAGGGCGTCCACCTCGGAGCCCGGGACCACGTGTCCCACCTCGATGCCGACCTCGGCGCAGACGCGGGCCGCGACGAGCTCGTTGTCCCCGGTGACCACCTTGACCGCGATGCCCTTGTCGCGGAGGCCCGTCAGGGCCGCGGCGGCGGAGGCCTTCGGCGGGTCGAGGAAGGCGAGGAAACCGACCAGGGTCAGCCCGTCCTCGTCCGCGACGGTGTAGGTGTCGCGCGGTCGGGCGACGGTGCGGGTGGCGACGGCGAGGACCCGAAGTCCACGCCGGTTGTTGTCCTCGGCGATCCGGGCCACCCGCCGGCGAAGCTCCGCCGTCAGTTCGGTGCGCCCGCCGCGGTCCGCCATGTGGGTGCACAGCCCGAGGACCTCCTCGACGGCACCCTTGGTGATCATCACGTGTTCGGCGCGGGCGGGGCCGGCCGCGAGGCCGTTGCGGTTCAGGACCACCGTCATCCGGCGTCGGGCGAAGTCGAAGGGGATCTCGTCGACCATCGAGAACCGTGCGTCGACGACAACCTCCTCGGCCTCGTCCACGCGGTCGATGACGGCCCGGTCCATGAGGTTCCGCAGGCCCGTCTGGAAGTGGGCGTTGAGGTAGCCGTACTCCAGGACCTCGGTGTCCTCGTCGCCGTGGACGTCGAGGTAGCGGTCCAGGACGATCCGGTCCTCGGTCAGGGTGCCGGTCTTGTCCGTGCACAGGACGTCCATCGCGCCCAGGTTCTGGATCGCGTTGAGCCGCTTGACGACCACCTTGCGGCGGGACATCGCGACCGCGCCGCGGGCCAGGTTCGCGGAGACCACCATCGGCAGCATCTCGGGGGTCAGTCCCACCGCGACGGCGATACCGAAGAGGAAGGCCTCGTTCCAGTCGCCCTTGGTCAGGCCGTTGATCATGAAGACGACCGGGACCATCACCAGCATGAAGCGGATCAGCAGGAAGCTGACCTTGCGCACCCCGGTGTCGAAGTTGGTCTGCGGACGCGCGCCGACGAGCGAGCCGGCCATGGAGCCGAACCAGGTGTCGGCCCCGGTGGCGACGACGACGCCGGTCGCGGTCCCGGACGTGACCGAGGTCCCCATCAGGCAGAGGTTGTCGGCCTCGACGGGGTCGTCGACGGTCACCGTGCCCGGGTCGTCCGCCCGGATGTCGGCCTTGGCCACCGGCAGCGACTCCCCGGACAGCGCGGCCTGGGAGACCATCAGGTCCTTGGCGGCGACGAGCCGCAGGTCGGCCGGGATCAGGTCGCCCGCGGCCAGCTTCACGAGGTCACCCGGGACCACCCGGTCCATGGGCACCTCGAACGTGGTCGGCGCGGAGCCGCCGCCGGCCCGGCGCTGGACCGCGCAGGTCGTGGTGACGAGCTGCTTCAGGGCGTCGGCCGCGCGGCCCGAGCGGAACTCCTGCCAGAAGCGGAGCAGTCCGCTGATCCCCACCATCACGGCGAGGATCACGACGCCCGGGTCGGCCGGGTCCTGCCAGAACATGACGGCGGCGAGGAAGACCAGGACGCCGATGAAGGGGTTCCCGTACGCCTTCGCGAGCTGGACCCACCAGCGGGGGGCGCGCTCCCGGGCCACGACGTTGGCGCCGTGCCGCTCCAGGCGGAGCGCGGCCTCGGCGTGGGTGAGACCGACGCGGGAGGTGTCCAGGTCCTGGAGGACCTGGACACCCGTGCGGGCTCCGAGCGCGGTGAGGCGCTCGCCGACGAGGCGGGTTGCGGCCTCCGACTCGGCGGCCCTGCGCTCGCGGCGGCTGCGGCCCGGCGGTGCGAGCTTCGTGGGGGTACGAGGGGTGAGCATGGTCATGACGAATACCTCCCTCCACGGTGTCCGGGCAGCACGGAGCCGCACGGGCACGTGGAGTGATCACAGGTCGGCGCGGAGTGGCCATGAAGGGGCCCGGCGCGCCGGTGGGCATGGATGACGCGGCCCCGGCACGGGAGGTGCGGGGCGTGCGGAAGGAAGGGAGCGGTGCCTCAATGGAAGGGGCACGGGTGCGCCGGGGGCGCCGCCGTGATCATCCGATGGAGGGTCGGCCGATCGGAAGGGTCAGCCGAGCAGGGCACTGCGAGGACTTCGATCGGGACTCATCCCGAACACCTCCTCGCGTAGCGCCGTCATGGTGGGCGCCCGATCCGGCCGGAAAGGCCGCAGAGGACCGGCGCCTCAGCGACCGTAACACGATCCGGGAGGTACCCGATCATCCTTTTGGTCACCGGTGTCCTTTTCGTGCTGCGTCAGCCTCTTGACGTGTGGAGGCCCAAAGGCTCGACTTAAGGTTCACAAGTTGGAGAGACGCCGGAGTCTCGGAGCGCTCAGCCGCGACGGCCGGCCAGGGGGGCGACGGCTCGCCGTCGCTTATGGGCAGGAGTGGATGAGTCGTGCAGACTCCCGGATCGCAGTCCTCGCTGCATCGCGCGAATCTGGAACGGGTCGTGCGGGCCGTGCGGCTCGCCGGTTCGCTGACCCAGGCGGAGATCGCCCGTGCCACCGGACTGTCGGCGGCCACGGTCTCCAACATCGTCCGCGAGCTCAAGGAGGCCGGGACCGTCGAGGTCATCGACACCTCGGCCGGCGGCCGCCGGGCCCGCAGCGTCTCGCTCAGCGGCGATGCGGGCATCGTGATCGGCGTCGACTTCGGCCACACCCACCTGCGGGTGGCCGTCGGCAACCTCGCGCACCAGGTGTTGGCGGAGGAGTCCGAGCCGCTCGACGTGGACGCGTCCTGGGTGGACGGTTTCGACCGGGCGGAGGCGCTGGTGGGGCGGCTGATCGAGGGCGTCGGCGTGGGCCGGGACAAGGTCATCGGTGTGGGTCTCGGCGTGCCCGGCCCCATCGACGTGGAGTCCGGAACGCTGGGCTCCACCGCCATCCTGCCGGGCTGGGCCGGGATCAATCCGCGCCAGGAGCTCTCGCAGCGACTCGGCGTGCCGGTCTACGTGGACAACGACGCGAACCTCGGCGCACTCGGCGAGTTGGTCTGGGGGAGCGGCCGGGGGGTCAAGGACCTGGCCTACATCAAGGTGGCCAGCGGTGTCGGCGCGGGCCTGGTGATCAACGGCCAGATCTACCGGGGCCCCGGCGGCACGGCCGGCGAGATCGGGCACATCACCCTCGACGAGTCGGGCCCCGTCTGCCGCTGCGGCAACCGGGGTTGCCTGGAGACCTTCGCGGCGGCCCGCTACGTGTTGCCGCTCCTGGAGAGCAGCCACGGACCGGACCTGACGATGGAGCGGGTGGTCGAACTGGCCCGCGACGGGGACCCGGGCTGCCGTCGGGTCGTCACCGACGTCGGTCGGCACATCGGCAGCGGCGTGGCCAGCCTGTGCAACCTCCTGAACCCGAGCCGCGTGGTGCTCGGCGGCTCGCTCGCGGAGGCCGGGGAACTGGTCCTGACGCCCATTCGTGAGTCCGTGGGGCGGTACGCGATCCCCAGCGCGGCCCGGCAGTTGTCGGTCCTCACGGGGTCGCTGGGGGGCCGCGCCGAGGTGCTCGGCGCCTTGGCCCTCGTCCTCAGCGAGATGGGCGATTCGACGCTTTTGGCGGAAAATGGTCTCGGGGTGAGGGCACCCGCCGTCATGTCTTCAGTTAGATAACGGATGGCACCGTTGTCATCTCGTTAAGGATTCACTCCTTGACGACAAACTCGCGGCCGGGGTTGACTCACATCCACCTCGGCCGCGGTGTTGCGGCCTCGTCAGGGAGGTTCAAGTAATGAACACGCGTATGCGTAGAGCCGCCGTAGCCGTCGCCGCCGGTGCCATGGCCGTTTCGCTGGCCGCCTGTGGAAGCGCCAAGGAGGCCGGCGACGGCCCGAAGGACTCCGCCGCCGTCGGTGACGCGATCAAGATCGGTCTGCTCCTGCCGGAGAACCAGACCGCTCGCTACGAGAAGTTCGACAAGCCGCTGATCGAGAAGAAGATCGCGGACCTCACCGGCGGCAAGGCCGAGGTCGTCTACGCCAACGCCAAGCAGGACGCGACCACGCAGAACTCCCAGGTCGAGACGATGATCACCAACAAGGTGAACGCGCTGATCATCGACGCGGTCGACGCCAAGGCCATCGCGGGTTCG
This sequence comes from Streptomyces sp. NPDC040432, assembly GCF_055595445.1. NCBI lineage: Bacteria > Bacillati > Actinomycetota > Actinomycetes > Kitasatosporales > Streptomycetaceae > Streptomyces > Streptomyces sp. NPDC040432. The sequence goes on from NZ_JBVIVP010000024.1 coordinate 33,201, forward strand.
GTCAAGAAGGCCAAGGACGCCGGCATTCCGGTCGTCGCCTACGACCGCCTCGCCGAGGGCCCGATCGACGCCTACACCTCCTTCGACAACGAAGAAGTCGGCAAGGTCCAGGGCAAGGCCCTGCTGGAGGCGCTGGGCGACAAGGCCAAGGACGGCCAGATCGTCATGATGAACGGCTCCGTGACCGACCCGAACGCCGCGCTGTTCAAGAAGGGCGCCCACTCCGTCCTCGACGGCAAGGTGAACATCGGCAAGGAGTACGACACCAAGGAGTGGAAGCCGGAGAACGCCAACACCAACATGGCGGGCGCGCTCTCGGCCCTCGGCAAGGACAAGGTCGTCGGCGTGTACTCCGCCAACGACGGCATGGCCGGCGGCATCATCACCGCCCTCAAGGCGGCCGGCCTGTCCCCCCTGCCCCCGGTCACGGGCCAGGACGCCGAACTCGCCGGTGTGCAGCGGATCGTGTCGGGCGAGCAGTTCATGAGCGTCTACAAGCCGTACGCCCCCGAGGCCGCGGCCGCCGCCGAGATGGCCGTCGCCCTCGCCAAGGGCGAGAAGATCGACGGGATCATCAACCAGAAGGTCGACAGCCCGACCTCCAAGGGTGTTCCGTCCGTCCTCATCCCGGTCGTCTCGCTGACGAAGGACAACATCAAGGACACCGTCGTCAAGGACGGCGTCTACACGGTCGAAGAGATCTGCGCCGACAAGTACGCGGCCGCCTGCGCCACCCTCGGCCTCAAGTAGGCCCCGTCGCCCCAGGCTCAGGCCGGGGCGGCCCCCCGCGCCTGCCCGGCGCCCCGCCCCAACTTCCCGCCACCTGCGGGGCGCCGGGCAGAAACGTTCTTGCACCACCCCCGCCCCCACGACCCCCGTGTCGTTCCCCATCCGCCCCGCTCCTGCTCTTTTGCACGACATCCCCGCCGGTCAGGCGGCGAAGGAGATGGTTCATGTGTCCGCTGCGCCCGTGCTGGCGTTGCGAGGGGTTTCGAAGAGGTTCGGTGCCGTCCAGGCCCTGACCGACGTAGAACTCGAAATCCACTCCGGTGAGGTGGTCGCCCTCGTCGGCGACAACGGCGCCGGCAAGTCCACGCTGGTCAAGACGATCGCCGGCGTGCACCCCATCGATGACGGCGTCATCGAGTGGCAGGGCCGCCCGGTCTCCATCAACAAGCCCCACGACGCCCAGAACCTGGGCATCGCGACGGTCTACCAGGACCTCGCGCTGTGCGACAACATCGACGTCGTCGGCAACCTCTTCCTGGGTCGCGAGCTCAAGCGCTTCGGCGTCCTCGACGAGGTGGAGATGGAGCGCCGCGCCCGCGAGCTCCTCACCACCCTGTCCATCCGGATCCCCAGTGTCCGGATCCCCATCGCCTCGCTCTCGGGCGGGCAGCGCCAGACCGTGGCCATCGCCCGCTCGATGCTGGGCGAGCCCCAGCTCGTCATCCTCGACGAGCCCACGGCGGCCCTCGGCGTCGAGCAGACCGCACAGGTCCTCGACCTCGTGGAGCGGCTGCGGGAGCGCGGCCACGCCGTCATCCTCATCAGCCACAACATGGCCGATGTGAAGGCCGTCGCCAACAAGGTGGCGGTCCTGCGACTGGGTCGGAACAACGGTGTCTTCGACGTCGCCGACACCTCGCAGGAAGAGATCATCTCCGCCATCACCGGAGCCACGGACAACGCCGTGACCCGCCGGGCGGCCCGCACCGGGGAGGCCCGCAAGTGAGCACCCAGAATCCCGCCGCCGATCCCCTGGGCAAGGGGCCGGCAGGGCACGTCGACCCGGTCAACCCGGCCGCCGCGACGGACGCCATCCCCGCCGTGGACCCCCGACTGCTGGTGCGCGAACAGGGCCTCTCCGGGTACCTGAGCGAGTTCGGCCGCAAGATGAAGGCGGGCGACCTGGGCTCCATCCCGGTCGTCCTCGGCCTGATCATCATCTGGAGCATCTTCCAGGGCCTCAACTCGAACTTCCTCTCCCCGGAGAACCTCACCAACATCGCGATCACCATGGTCGCGACGGGCATGATGGCCGTCGGCATCATCTTCGTCCTGCTGCTCGGCGAGATCGACCTCTCGGTCGGCTCCGTCAGCGGCGTCTCGGGCGCGATCGTCGCCGTCCTCTCCGTCACCCACGGGGTGAACGAGTGGCTCGCGATCCTCGCGGCCGTCGTCGGCGGCGCCCTCATCGGCGCGATCCACGGCTTCTTCTTCGCCCGGATCGGCGCCCCCGCCTTCGCCGTCACCCTGTCGGGCCTGCTGTTCTGGTCCGGCGCGATGCTGCAGATCCTCGGCAGCAACGGCACGATCAACCTCGACTCCGACGGCGTGGTCGGCAAGCTCACGACGTACTTCTTCTCGGACGTCGCCGCCGGGTACGGCCTCGCGGCGGTCGCGGTGGCCGGGTACTTCCTGGCCACCTTCCTCGACAACCGTCGCAGGGAGGCCGCCGGGGTTCCCTCGCGGCCGCTCACCGAGATCCTGCTGCGCACCGGCGTGCTCGCCGTCTTCACCTTCGGCCCCGCCGCCGTGTTCAACCAGTACAAGGGCCTGCCGCTCGCGGTCGTGCTCTTCGTCCTGGCCCTGGCCGGTACGGACTTCCTGCTGCGTCGCACCTCCTTCGGCCGGAACGTCTTCGCGCTCGGCGGCAGCGTCGAGGCGTCCCGCCGCGCGGGCATCAACGTCAACGGGATCCGCATCACGGTCTTCGCGATCGCGGGCACCTTCGCCGCCATCGGCGGACTCTTCTGGGCCTCCAAGATCGCGGCCGCCAACCAGAGCGCCGGCGCCGGTGACCTGCTGATGAACGTGATCGCGGCGGCCGTCATCGGCGGCACCAGCCTCTTCGGCGGCCGGGGCCGGACCTGGAACGCCCTCCTCGGCGTCATGGTCATCACCTCCATCCAGTACGGTCTGGCCCTGGAGGGGATCGCGACGCCGATCCAGTACATGATCACCGGTGCGGTCCTGCTCGCCACGGTGGTCATCGACTCGGTCACCCGCAAGACCCAGAAGACGGCCGGACGCGCCTGACCGCGCGCCCGGGGGCGTCCCCAGGCGGTAAGACCCGTCACAGTGCCCGGTGCCACCTCGTGTGGCGCCGGGCACCTGTGCGTACATGTGTGCGCACAGGTGTACGGGTATGAGCCCGTTTGGGATGTGTGATTACGCGACGGGGTGTACAGGTATGACAAAGGCGTGACCTTCCGGGTACCGCCCGATGACCGCCCTCGCGAGCGGAACATTAGACTCGACAGACCAGCAAGCAACTGCAAGGAGGCACGGGTGCTGCTGACCCGCATCAAGGGACCGCGCGATCTGGACCGGCTCAGCCAGGAGGAGCTCGACCAGCTCGCCGCAGAGATCAGGTCCTTCCTCGTCGACGCCGTCTCCAAGACCGGCGGGCACCTCGGCCCCAACCTGGGGGTGGTCGAACTGACGATCGCCCTGCACCGGGTCTTCGAGTCCCCGAAGGACAAGGTCCTCTTCGACACCGGGCACCAGGCCTACGTGCACAAGCTGCTCACCGGCCGCCAGGACTTCTCCGACCTGCGCTCCAAGGGCGGCCTGTCCGGCTACCCCTCGCGCGCCGAGTCCGACCACGACATCATCGAGAACTCCCACGCCTCCACGGTGCTGGGCTGGGCCGACGGTCTCGCCAAGGCCAACGAGGTCCTCGGCCGCGAGGACCACCACGTCGCTGCCGTCATCGGCGACGGCGCGCTGACCGGCGGCATGGCCTGGGAGGCGCTGAACAACATCGCCGCCGCCAAGGACCGCCCGCTCGTCATCGTCGTGAACGACAACGAGCGCTCGTACGGCCCGACCATCGGCGGCCTCGCGAACCACCTGGCCACCCTGCGCACCACGGACGGCTACGAGCGCTTCCTGGCCCGCGGCAAGGACCTCCTGGAGCGCACCCCGGTCGTCGGGAAGCCCCTCTACGAGACCCTCCACGGCGCCAAGAAGGGCCTCAAGGACTTCATCGCGCCGCAGGGCATGTTCGAGGACCTGGGCCTGAAGTACATCGGGCCGATCGACGGCCACGACATCGAGGCCCTGGAGTCCGCCCTCACGCGCGCCAAGCGCTTCAGCGGCCCGGTCATCGTGCACTGCCTCACCCAGAAGGGCCGCGGCTACACCCCGGCCCTGGAACACGAGGCGGACCGCTTCCACGCGGTCGGCGTGATCCACCCGGACACCGGCCTGCCGGTGAAGACCGCCGCCGCCAGTTGGACCTCCGTCTTCGCCGACGAGATGGTCAAGCTCGGCCACGACCGCCCCGACGTCGTCGGCATCACCGCCGCGATGCTGCACCCGGTCGGCCTGAACAAGTTCGCCGAGGCCTTCCCGAACCGCATCTACGACGTCGGCATCGCGGAGCAGCACGGCGCCACCTCGGCCGCCGGCCTCGCCACCGGCGGCGTCCACCCGGTCTTCGCCGTCTACGCGACCTTCCTCAACCGTGCCTTCGACCAGGTCCTGATGGACGTGGCCCTGCACAAGTGCGGGGTCACCTTCGTCCTGGACCGGGCCGGCGTCACCGGCGACGACGGCGCCTCCCACAACGGCATGTGGGACATGTCCATCCTCCAGGTGGTCCCCGGGCTGCGCCTGGCCGCACCCCGTGACGCGGAGCAGCTGCGGGCCCAGCTCCGCGAGGCGGTCGAGGTCAAGGACGCTCCGACGGTCGTGCGGTACTCCAAGGGCGTCGTCGGCCCGGCCGTGCCGGCCGTCGGCCGCATCGGCGGCATGGACGTGCTGCGCACCCCGGCCGCCGACGTCACCCGTCCGGACGTACTCATCGTCTCGGTCGGCGCGCTCGCCCCGATGTGCCTGGAGATCGCCGACCTGCTCGACAAGCAGGGCATCACCTCGACCGTCGTCGACCCCCGCTGGGTCAAGCCGGTGGACGAGGCCTTGGCCCCGCTCGCGGACGGCCACCGCGTCGTCGTCACCGTCGAGGACAACGGCCGCACCGGCGGGGTCGGCGCAGCCGTCTCGCAAGCACTGCGCGACGCCGGGGTCGACGTCCCGCTGCGCGACTTCGGCATCCCGCAGCGCTTCCTCGACCACGCCCTGCGCAAGGAGATCATGGCCGAAATCGGCCTGACCGCTCCGGACATCGCACGTCAGGTCACGGGGCTCGTCGCGAAGCTGGACGGCCGCTACGACAGCGAGCAGGCCGCCACCGTCGACTAGTCGACGCCGGGCCACCCGCCCGGATCACGCGCGGTTGCACGTCACGGGCCGGGAGATCACCCTTGGAGGGTGGGCCTCCCGGCCCGTTCGCGTCCGCGTGCTGCGTACGCCACCTTTCGGAGGTGCGTCGGTGAGTACGGATCTGAACAGTCCTTTCCGCACCAAATCGGTCGAGCAGTCGATCCGTGACACGGAGGAGCCGGAACACGCGCTCCGCAAATCGCTCTCGGCCTGGGACCTGACGGTCTTCGGCGTCGGCGTCATCATCGGCACCGGCATCTTCGTCCTCACGGGCATCGCCGCCCGGAACAACGCCGGACCCGCCACCGCCCTCGCCTTCGTGGCGGCGGGCGTCGTCTGCGCCCTCGCGGCCCTGTGCTACGCCGAGTTCGCCTCGACCGTGCCGGTGGCCGGCTCGGCGTACACCTTCGCGTACGCCTCCATCGGCGAGCTGCCCGCCTGGATCATCGGCTGGGACCTGGTGCTGGAGTTCGCGCTCGGCACCGCCGTGGTGGCGGTCGGTTGGTCCGGGTACGTACGCCACCTCATGGAGACCAACCTCGGCTGGGAGATGCCGGCCGCGTTGTCCGGGCCGGACGCCGGCGGCACCTTCGACCTGCTGGCGTTCCTGCTGATCCTCGTGCTGACCGCGGTCCTCGTCATCGGGACGAAGCTGTCGGCCCGGCTCACCGCGATCGTCGTCGCCATCAAGGTGACCGTGGTGATGCTCGTCATCATCGCCGGCCTGTTCTTCATCAAGGCCGACAACTACTCCCCGTTCATCCCACCGGCCCAGCCGCAGGAGGCCGGCGGCGGCATCCACGCGCCGCTGGTCCAGCTGCTCTTCGGGTACGCGCCCACCAACTTCGGCGTCATGGGCATCTTCACGGCCGCCTCGCTGATCTTCTTCGCGTTCATCGGCTTCGACGTCGTGGCGACCGCGGCCGAGGAGACCAAGAACCCACAACGGGACATGCCGCGCGGCATCCTCGGCTCGCTGATCATCTGTACGGTGCTCTACGTCGCCGTCACGCTGGTGGTCACCGGCATGCAGAAATACACGGAGATGTCACCGACCGCGCCACTGGCCGAGGCCTTCAAATCGGTGAACCAACCGTTCTTCGCCGGCGCCATCAGCCTCGGCGCGTCCGTCGGGTTGATCACCGTGTGCATGATCCTGCTCCTCGGGCAGACCCGCGTGTTCTTCGCGATGAGCCGTGACGGCCTGCTGCCCCGGGTCTTCTCGGTCACCCACCCCAAGTACCGCACGCCCTACCGGGCGACGATCCTGCTCGGTGTCCTCATCGCGGTCCTCGCGGGCTTCACCAGCCTGGAGAAGCTCGCGGAACTCGTGAACATCGGCACCCTGTTCGCCTTCGTGATCGTCGCCCTCGGCGTGATCATCCTGCGCCGGACCCGGCCCGACCTGCACCGGGCGTTCCGCACCCCGTGGGTGCCGTTCATCCCGATCGTGTCGATCGCGGCCTCGCTCTGGCTGATGCTCAACCTGCCGGCCGAGACCTGGATCCGATTCGGGATCTGGATGGCGATCGGCGTGGTCGTCTACTTCCTCTACGGGCGCGGCCACAGCCGCCTCGGCCGCGGCGAGGTGGGCCCGCGCACGGACCGCTAGACGGGAGACCGCCGGACCGGGGCCCGCGGCCGGTACGGCCGCGCGGCTACGAGGAGGGCGACGGCTTGGGCGCCGGGGACTTGGCGGCCTGGCCGCCGCCCTTCGCGGGTGAGTCCTTGGCCGCCGCGGGCACCTTCTGGTCGGTGCGCAGCGCGTCCCACAGCTGGGAGGCCTGGGGTTCGGCGACGACCACCCGGTTGCGGTCCACCTTGTCGTAGGCCACGGGCAGCATGATGGTCTCCATCGTCGCCGGGTCCACGCCCTTCATGCTCTGCGCGAAGTCGGACAGCGCGGTGAGCGAGGCCAGGTCGGAGTCGGTGGTCAGCGACTTGGTGCCGGCGTCCGCGAGCTTGTAGAGGCGCGCGGGGTTGCCGAGGGCGTCCTGCTTCTTGATCTCGGACAGCATGGCGAGCATGAACTGCTGCTGGAGGCCTATCCGTCCGAGGTCGCTGCCGTCGCCGTAGCCGTAGCGGGTGCGGACGAACTTCAGGGAGGCGGTGCCGTCCAGCCGGTGCGTGCCCGCGTCCAGCTTGAGCCCGCCCTTCGCACCGGTCATCGGCTGGTCGAGGGTGACGGTGACCCCGCCGAGGGCGTCCACGAGACCCTTGAAGCCGGCGAAGTCCACCTCGACGAAGTGGTCCACGCGGATCCCGGACATCTGCTCGACGGTCTTCACCACGCAGGCCGGGCCGGCCAGCGTGTACACGGAGTTGAACATGACCCGGTTCGCGGCGGAGACGGCCTTGCCGTCCTTGTCCTTGCATTCGGGCCGGGAGATCAGGGTGTCGCGGGGGATGCTCACCGCGGTGGCCCTGGCCCGGCCCTCGGGTATGTGCACCAGCATCGCGGTGTCGGAGCGGGCGCCGCTGACATCGCCGTGGTCGAGGTCGCCGTTGGCGCCGGCCCGTGAGTCGGAGCCGAGCACCAGGACGTTCTGCGCGTTCTTCACGACCTTCGGCGGCCGGTTGTCGGTGCCGATCGCCTGGTTGAGGTCGACACTGTCGATGTTCCCGTTCAGGTGGCTGTACACCCACCAGCCGGTGCCGGCCGCGCCGAGGACCACCGCGGCCGCGCTCCAGGCCAGCACCCGCCGGATCCGGCTGCCGCGCGAACGGGGCGGGCGGGGCGCACGCCGGGAGGTCGACGGGCCCTCCTGGAGCGTCGTCGTGGCGGTGCTGTCTGAAGTCATGCCCGGTGACCGGCCTTCCGAACGGGATGCGGGGGATGTAGCGGGCTACAAGATAAGCGCAGGGAGGGCCCGCAAGAGCCCCGGGGTATCCTCAATTTGTTCGAATGGCGAAGGGGAAAGGTTGCTGGCGGGCCATGGCGACGCGATCCACGCGCAAGGCGCGCAAACCCGCTGCCGACACCGCCCGCCCGGAGGCCGCCCGCGCACCCGCGGGTGACTGGGAATCCGTCGCCCTGGGCCCTCTGACCGGCCGCTGGTTGCTGGCGGGCCGCGACGGACGCCTCACCGCCTACGCGCGCACCGAGGGCGGCCTGCTGCGCTGGACCGAGCGGGCGCCCGGCGGTCCCGACTGGAGCGGCCCCGACCTGTTCCCCGCACCGGACCTGACCGATCTCGCGGTGGGCCAGGGGCCCGACGGGTACGCCCACTTCGTGGGCAGGCGCCGCCGCCGGTCACCGGACGGTGAGCGTGTCACCGTCACCTACCACCACGCGGTGCAGTACCAGACCGGCCGTCCGCCGGCGCCGTGGCAGGACCTCGGCACCCTCTACCGGAAGCCGGAGATGTCCCACCGGGGCGGCCCGCCGGCCGTCGCCGTCGACGCCCGGGGCGGGGCCCACGTCTTCGTGCGCAACGCGGGCCGGGGCATCCACATGAAGTGCCAGGGCGCGAAGGGCGACTGGGGCGACTGGGAGGACCTGCACGGCAGCAAGGCCTTCGAGGGGATCAGCGCCGCCTCCACCGCCGACGGCCGGGTCGGGCTCGCCGCACCCGGCGAGAAGGGGATCTCCCTCTGGACCCGGCGCGCCCCCGGCGCCTCCGTGGACAGGGGCGAGGACCTTCCGTTCCTCGCCCAGGACGGATCGCCGGTCGCCCTCGAAACGGCACCCGGACGGCTCACCCACTTCTGGCACGCGGCCGACGGCAGCGGCGTCCTCGCCCACCGCGAGGGCGCCGGCGCGCACGCCCTCGGTGGTGGCCCCGCCTCCGGGGCCGTCGCCGCGACCCGCGCCGTGGTCGACGGCCACGACTGCACCGTACTGGCCCTGCGGACCGTCGGCGGCCGTACGGCCCTGGCCGCCTACCCCACCGAGCACGAGGACGCAGGCCTCTGGTGGACGGAGATCGGGGAGGAGGGGCTGGCGTCCCCGGCCCTCGCCCTCGACGCGTACGGCCGGGTGGTCGTGGCCTCGCTCAGCGCCCGGGGCGAGCTGCTCGTCAACCGGCAGAAGGACGGGGCCGCCCTCTCACTGGGGCGTTGGCAGCGGTTCTGAGGGGCGTCGGCCGCGCCCCTGGGGCGGGATCCTCGCCAGCCCGTGGCGGTGCACGGCCTGGGCGGAGATCCTCCGCAGGAAGTCCACCGACCGCTCCGCCGTGTCCGGTGTGATCCAGGCGTCGTCGAGCTCGCACAGCTCCACCCGCACCGGCGAACCGCCGAGCACGATGGGCAGGGTGTAGGCGACGGTGGACGCGAAGGTCAGCACGGACAGACCGATGGGTTCGGTCAACGCGGTGAGTTCCAGCGGTAGTTCGGGGTGGACGATCTCCATGCCGGTGGCGCCGGCGATCCGGTCCAGCTTCCGCCGGCTCTCCCTGCGGTGCGCCAGGTACCGGGTCGCCCGGCGGCTGTCGGCGATCCAGCCGACCGCCTCGACGTACCGGTCCTCGTCGATGACGCCGGTCTCCACGAGGGAGCTGCCCGCGAGGTCGGCCCCGGGGAGCACGCGCACCGGCCCGAAGCTCTCCCGGCACCACGCGTACGTGTTGGCGCGGACCTCGGTGCCCGGCGGGGCCTGCACCGGCATGCAGGTGAAGAAGGTGGCGCGGGCCAGTTCCTCGCGGGCGAGCCAGCGGCTCACCGGGCCCGCCTTGGCGGACGGTCTCACCTCGCCCTGGTGCCAGCGGGTCAACCGATGCCCGGACGCCAGCAGGCCGACCAGTTCCGTGGTGGCCGTACCGTCGTCCACCACGACCACCTCGCGGGCCTTGGAGCGCGGCAGCAGCAGCTGGATCGTCCGGGAGAACAGGTCGCCGATCACGAGGCGTTCGGCGGCCGAGACCGCCCGGCCGAGGCGGACCAGTTCCTGGGCCCGCTCCAGGTACCCGGCGCGGACCTCGTAGCGCCGCCACGCCACCCCGGCCCGCGCGGCGTGCCGGCACAGCCGGCGGACCTGTTCGCGTGAGCGCGGATCCGTCGGCTGCAGGACGGCGACGGTGAGGGACGCTGCCTCGCCCGGGTGGACGTGGGCCCACTCCAGGACGTTCAGTAGTTGAGCCGGGCTCTCCACCAGGGCGAGGGTGCCGCTCATGCCGAGGCCGTCACGCCCTCGACGGCGAGGGCGCCCGGGACGCGGCGGAGCTTCTTCATCGGGGCGAGTTCGGAGTCGTAGACGCGCTTGACTCCGTCGCCGAGGGCGGTCTCGATGGTGCGGATGTCGCGGACGAGGCGGGTGAGGCCGCCGGGTTCGACGGAGGCGGCCTGGTCGGAGCCCCACATGGCCCGGTCGAGGGTGATGTGCCGTTCGACGGCGCAGGCGCCCATGGCCACGGCGGCCACGGTGGTCTGGAGGCCGGTCTCATGGCCGGAATAGCCGACGGGGACGTTCGGGTAGGCCGCCTCCAGGCTCTGGATGACCCGCAGGTTCAGCTCCTCGGCCTTGGCCGGGTACGTCGAGGTGGCGTGCAGCAGGACGATGTTCTCGCTGCCCAGCACCTCCACGGCGTGCCGGATCTGCTGGGGCGTGGACATGCCGGTGGACAGGATGATGGTCCTGCCCGTGGCGCGCAGGGCGAGGAGCAGTTCGTCGTCGGTGAGGGACGCGGAGGCCACCTTGTGGGCGGGGACGTCGAACTTCTCCAGGAAGGCGACGGCCTCGGTGTCCCACGGGGAGGCGAACCAGTCGATGCCGCGCTCGGCGCAGCGCGCGTCGATGGCGAGGTACTCGGCCTCGCCGAACTCGACGCGGTGGCGGTAGTCGATGTACGTCATCCGGCCCCAGGGCGTGTCCCGTTCGATGTCCCACTGGTCGCGGGGGGTGCATATCTCGGGGGTGCGCTTCTGGAACTTCACCGCGTCACAGCCCGCGTCGGCGGCCGCGTCGACGAGCGCCAGTGCGTGCGCGAGCTCGCCGTTGTGGTTGATCCCGATCTCGCCGATCACATAGGTGGGCCGGCCCGCGCCGACCTCCTTGTTCCCGATCCGGCGGATGCGGCTGCTGTGTACCACTGTTCAGAGTTCCTTTCCGATGTGCTGCCCGGGTACCGGCGGGGCCGGTACCCGGGGTGCGCCGTGCGGCGCGTCGAGCAGGGGGGCGAGGGCCCGGGCGCGGGCGAGGTCGCCGGGTTCGTCGATCTCGATGGCCCGTTCCGGGGCGGTGGGGACGAGCTGGGTCCGGCCGAAGAAGCGGTGGCCGTGGCGGCGGAAGCCGTCGGCCCGCATGGCGTAGACGGCACCCGACTCCAGGTACTCGGGGGTGCGGTCCTGGCGGCGCGGGCGCACGGAGCTGTCGTGGTTGACGCCGTGCGCGCGGTGACCGGGGCCGGTGGGGGAGTCCGCCGGAGCCGGGCCGGCGGACCCGGTGCCCCACAGGAACCCGTGGAAGGGAACGGCGGTGAAGGCGGAGTCGGCGCCGTCGCGCAGGACGGCCAGGACGGTCTCGTCGACCTCCTCGGACGTCACGAACGGGCTGGTGCACTGGACGAAGACCAGGACGCCGACGGCCTCGGCGTGCCGTTCCTCCAGCCGGTCCAACGCGTGCAGCAGGGCGGACTCGCTGGACGCGAGGTCGGAGCCCAGTTCCGCGGGGCGCTCGACGATCTCGGCGCCGGCCTCCCGGGCCGCGGCGGCGATGGCCGCGTCGTCGGTGGACACCACCACCCGGGTGACGTGCGCGGCTCCGAGGCAGGCCAGCACGGCCCGGGCGACCAGGGGCACGCCGCCGACCTCGGCGACGTTCTTCCCGGGGATTCCCTTGGAGCCGCCCCGGGCGGGTATGACGGCGGTGACGTTCACGGGTTCTCCCCCTGGTGTGCGGCGATCGGGACGGGCACGGATGCGAGCGCGCGGACGGGTACGGGCACGGCCGTCGGCACGGCCGTGGCGGACGGGCGGGGCCCGCTCATACGCCGCCCCACTGCTGGATCTTCGGGGCCACCCGCTGGACCCCGAACCGGTAGGCGACCTTCATGACGCGCCGGGAGGTGCGCCGCATCGGCCCGGCGGTGCGCGTCAGGGTCCCCGCCCCCGGGGAGCCGTCCGGGGCGAGGCCCCTGCGGCGCAGCAGCGTGCCGACGTATTCGGGGGCGCTCTCGGCCGTGTAGTAGGGGGTGATGGGCGGCAGCGGAATGCCCCACAATTCGTCGATCCGGGTGCGGAGTTCCCCGTACGGATCGACGGCCCGGATTCCCTGGTCGGTCGTCCAGGATTCGTGGGCGAGGGGGGCGGCGCCCTCGTCTATGGCCGTCCAGTCGGTGACGCATCCGGAAGCGGCGAAATAGTGGTTGCCGTGCACCTCGCGCACGCCGAGATCGCTCAATATGGCGGTCGGCATGCCACGGTGCATGGATTCGAGGGCGGCGGTGGAACTGACGGTGACCAACAGGTCGGTGCGGTCCAGGGTTTCCGACATGTTGCCGTACACGAAATGCAGATTGGGGGGCAGCGGTTCTTCGAGTTGTTCGGCGAGGACCTGGTAGTGGTGCGCTTCCACGTGGGTGGTCGCCTCACCGGGTTTGCTGCGGAGTTTGACGAGTACGTCGCGTCCCGGGCGCAAGCGTGCGTGGGATATCGCCCGACGCAGCATGTAGAGGCGGCCATTGCGATCGGCGGGTACCGACGGCTGGACGGCGAAGCAGACCGTATAGGGGTGCCGGGCGTGCGTGCGGTTGGCGTCGTAGGGACGTTGGTCGAGAAAGGGGAGTGCTGTCTGGACGATGCACGACGCGGGAATTCCGAGGGGTTCGAATATGTCCGCGAAACGGCGCCTGTCGAAAGGGCTGTTGGCGAGGACGATGTCGGCACCCGCGCGCAGGAGCAGTCCGTCGGCCATTTTCTCGTAGACGACGCCGACATAACCGGTCATCAGGATCGGTCGCCGCCGGGCGGTGCGGAAGCGGCGGGCGAGCGCGTGCAGGGCCGCGTGCGTCGCGCCGCCGACGGTGCCCAGGATGATCAGATCCGCCTCGTCGAGTTCCGGAGCCGCCGCGAAGCCCGCCAGGGTGACCTCGGAGAGGGAGGCGGGCGAGATGCCGACTTCCGCGAGCTGTCGTGCCGTGGGCGTGCTGCGGCCGCGCAACATGTGTGCGTGGACCTCGCTGCCGGGTGCCAGCCCCACCGCCAGACCCGCTCCCCATTTCCAGCGGGTGTCGGAGTCTGCGAGCACGTGGATGCGCACTGGTGATTCCTGGTCGGTCGGTCGGGCCCAACTGCCGTCGGGATAGCCGCAGCTGGGCGCGGACACAGGGCGGATTGCCGAGCGGTCCGTTAGACCCTACATGCTGATCCCGGCCTTACACGTCACGAATAGGCCTCGACGGCCAGGGGAGTTGTACGTCACACCGAGGCGCCCGTACGGGGCTTCCGAGTGGTTCTGTCATGATGGCGACCTGTTACTCGAACGTAGACTGGAGGGTCGCGCCGACGGCCCGCGCGGGAACCCTTCCGGAGAAGTGTGTTGAAAATGGGGAGAAGGTGAGTGCCTCCGATGGTGACCCTTTCGGTAATCGTCGCGATGTGTGACGTCCGAGACTATTGCCGGACGGCGCTCAAGTCCTTGGTGCTGAATGCCCGGGAGGATTTCGAGTTCATCGTCGTGGACGACGGTTCCACCGACGGGACGTCGGAGATCCTGCGCGAGATGGTGCCGCGCATTCCCGGCGCGGTACTGATCACGAATCAGCGGAACCTGGGAATATCGGCCACCCGGAACATCGGCCTCGCGGCCGCCCGCGGACGGTTCTTCACCTTTCTCGACGGCGACGACTGGTACGCCCCCGGCTATCTCGCCCAACTGGTCGGCTGGATGAGCCAGTCGGGAGTCGACTTCCTGCGCACCGGCCACGTCCGCGTGTACGGCAGGAAGCGCAGGATAGTCATGGCGCCGCTCGCCCCCCGGGCCCTTCCGCTGAATCCCGTGGACTGGATAGGCCCCGTGGACGCCTCGACCTTCATGGACTACCCCCAGTCCTGGGCGGGCGTCTACGACCGCCGGCGCCTCCTCGACGTCGACGCGCTCTACTTCGACGAGAGCCTGAGGACCGCCGAGGACCGGCCCTGGTTCTACAAGCTGCACCTGCGGACCGGCTCATTCGGAGTCGTCGACCTGCACGGCGTCTTCTACCGCCGAGACGTGTCGACTTCCCTCACCAAGGCCCCGGACGAACGCCAGCTCGACTTCCTCCCGGCATTCCGCCTGATTTTCGAGGAGCTGGCACACCATCCGCGCGGATATGAACTGTCGTTCAAGGCGATGCGGACCCTGTGCGCTCTCATCGTCATTCACATGGACCGGGCCGAGTCGTACGAGGAGGCCACCCGCGAACTGCTCAGGGACCGCAGCGCCCTGATCCTGTGGGACCTGCCCCGGGACGTCGTCGAGGGAACGTTGGCGGGAATGGACTCCGGACGCGTGAACAAGCTCAGGGCGCTGATGGCCCGGCACCAGGGCGCCGCCGCCCGATGACCCGCATATTCGCCGCCTCCACCCTCTACGGCGCCATGACCGTGGCCGCCGCCATCGACGCCGGCCAGCTCGGCGACGACGACCGCGAACGCGTCCTGCTGGTGTGCAACAACGTCGAGATCCCCGAGGTCGCGACGCCCCTGCACCACATGCCGGGCGCCGCCGCCGTCCTCGCGCGCTTCCACCGCGTCGTCTACTGGAACGACCTGATCTACCCCTTCCACCCGGCGCTGTGGGCCCCGCGGGACGAGGACTCCCCGCTCTGGCGCACCGTCATGGCGGAGAAGATGGGCATCCGCCCCGGACCCCTGGAACTCGTCGTCGAGTCGATCCAGGTCAAACCCGCCCAGACGCTCTGCAAGATCTTCTCGGACGCCACGCTCGCCGTGTACGCCGACGGGGTCATGAGCTACGGGCCCACCCGCAACGACCTGCCCCGCAGCATCCACGGCCGGATCACCCAGGTCCTCTACCTGGACCTGGTCCCCACCCTGCTGCCGATGCTCCTCACCGAGTACGACATCCCCTCGCGGCCCGTGCACACCGCGGCCGTCCTCAAGCTGATGGCGGAGGTCACCGACGAGTGCCGGGCCGTCCTCGACCGGGTGATCCCGCCGGCACTGGCCCGCAACGGCCCCGACACCGCGGTCCTCCTCGGCCAGTACCTCTCCCCCCTCGGCATCCTCACCGAGGAGGAGGAAGAGGACCTGCACCTGCGGATGTTCCACAACGCGCTCCGGCTCGGCTTCACCTCGGTGGTCTTCAAGCCGCACCCCAGCGCCCCGTCCAGCCTCGCCGACGCCCTGGGCCTGGCCGCCCGGGAGGCCGGGGTCGCCTTCCTCGTCCTGGACGTGCCCGTCCTCGCCGAGACGGTCTTCGAGTACCTCGCCCCCCGCCAGGTGATCGGCTGCTTCTCCACCGGCCTGTTCACCGCCCGCGCGCTCTACGGCATCCCCGTCGCGCAGATCGGCGCCCTGGAGGTGATCCGCAGGATGCGCCCGTACGCCAACAGCAACCGCATCCCCGCGACGATCACCCACGCGCTGCTGCCCGACCTGGAGGTGCCGACCGGTCATCCGGCCGACCGGGTGCTGGACGTCGGACACATCCGGGCGGAGGTCACCCCGTACGTCCAGGCCGTCGGCTACTGCATGCAGCCCAAGCGGTACGCCTTCCTGCGGCCGGTCGCCGAGGAGTACGTCGCCGCGGCCGTCGACCAGTGGGAGGGCCGCCCCGAGCTGGGCATGCAGTTCAACGAACGCACCCGGACCCGACTGGACCTGCCCGGCCCCCGCACCTGGAAGTGGCGCAAGGGCAAGGGCTGGACCTTCCGCGGCAGCCGGGACCGCAACGAGCCGGACGACGTCCCCTTCACGGACATCACCCTCAGCGGCTTCGCCTCGCTCGTCGAGGCGAAGGACGACCGGGGCGTCCTGGAGGTCGGTGCCCGGCTGCTCGCCGAGCACGAGAACCTCGACCTCCTCCTCGGCATGGCCCAGGCCCACATCCGTCGCAAGGAGACCGAACAGGCCAAGCGGCGCCTGACGCGGGCCATGGAGATCTCGGCCGGTAGCGGGCGCGCGCTGGTGTGGCTGCGGATCTCGGAGACCGCCGCGAAGCTCGGCAAGCCCGGTGACGACCTGCGCCGCCAGGCCGCCGGGAAGGCACTGGGCCTCAACCCCGATTCGCCGGCGGCCCGGCGTCTGGTCAAGAACGGCCGGCCCGGCCGCAAGTAGCGCGGGCCGCACGCGCGAAGGGGCCCGTCCGCACCGAGGTGCGGACGGGCCCCTTCCTGTTGATCGGGTGTTACGCGGGAACGCTCGCCACGCCCGGGGCGAGGAACTTCTTGCCGTTCACCCGCTCCGAGACGCCTTCACGGTCCAGGTACGGCGTGATGCCGCCCAGGTGGAAGGGCCAGCCCGCACCGGTGATGAGGCAGAGGTCGATGTCCTGGGCCTCGGCCACGACACCCTCCTCCAGCATCAGACCGATCTCCTGCGCCACCGCGTCCAGGACGCGGTCGCGGACCTGCTCCTCGGTCAGGACGGAGTCGCCCTGCACCAGCAGCGCGGCGACCTCGGGGTCCAGTTCCGGCTTGCCGGAATCGTAGACGTAGAAGCCGCGCTTGCCGGCCTTGACCACGGCCGCCAGGTTCGGGGAGACGGTGAAGCGCTCCGGGAAGGAGCGGTTCAGGGTCTCGGAGACGTGCAGACCGATCGCCGGGCCGACGAGCTCCAGCAGCACCAGCGGGGACATCGGCAGGCCGAGCGGCTCGATGGCCTTCTCGGCGGTGACCACCGGGGTGCCCTCGTCGATGACGTTCTGGATCTCGCCCATGAAGCGGGTCAGGATGCGGTTCACGACGAACGCCGGGGCGTCCTTCGTCAGGACCGCGGTCTTCTTCAGCTTCCGGGCCACACCGAACGCCGTGGCCAGCGAGGCGTCATCGGTCTTCTCGCCGCGGACGATCTCCAGCAGCGGGAGGATCGCGACCGGGTTGAAGAAGTGGAAGCCGACCACGCGCTCCGGGTGCTGGAGCTTGGAGGCCATCTCGGAGACCGACAGCGAGGAGGTGTTGGTGGCGAGGATCGCGTGCGCCGGGGCGACCGCCTCGACCTCCGCGAACACCTTCTGCTTGACGGACATCTCCTCGAACACGGCCTCGATGATGAAGTCCGCGTCCGCGAAGCCCTCGGCCTTGTCCAGGACACCGCTGACCAGGGCGCTCAGGCGGTTCGCCTTGTCCTGGTTGATGCGGCCCTTGCCGAGCAGCTTCTCGATCTCGGCGCGGACGTAGCCCACGCCCTTGTCCACGCGCTCCTGGTCGATGTCGGTGAGCACCACCGGCACCTCCAGGCGGCGCAGGAACAGCAGCGCCAGCTGGGAGGCCATCAGGCCCGCGCCGACGACACCGACCTTGGTGACCGGACGGGCCAGGGACTTGTCCGGGGCGCCGGCCGGGCGCTTCGCGCGCTTCTGGACCAGGTTGAAGGCGTAGATGCCCGAGCGCAGCTCGCCGCCCATGATGAGGTCCGCCAGCGCGGTGTCCTCGGCGTCGAAGCCGGCCTGGAGGTCGCCGTCCTTGGCCGCGGCGATGATGTCCAGCGCGCGGTAGGCGGCCGGAGCGGCGCCGTGCACCTTGGAGTCCGCGATGGCGCGGCCCTTGGCGACGGCCGCGTCCCAGGCCTCGCCGCGGTCGATGTCCGCGCGGGCGACCTCGGTGGTGCCGTTCAGGACGTTCGCGGTCCACAGGAGCGACTGCTCCAGGAAGTCCGCACCCTCGAAGAGGGCGTCGGCGATGCCGAGGTCGAAGACCTGCTTGCCCTTGAGCTGGCGGTTCTGGTTCAGCGAGTTCTCGATGATGACCGAGACCGCGCGCTCGGCGCCGATCAGGTTCGGCAGCAGGGCGCAGCCGCCCCAGCCCGGAACCAGGCCGAGGAAGACCTCGGGCAGCGAGAACGCCGGGATGGCCTTCGAGACGGTGCGGTAGGTGCAGTGCAGACCGACCTCGACACCGCCGCCCATCGCCGCGCCGTTGTAGTAGGCGAACGTCGGGACCGCGAGGGCCGCCAGACGCTTGAAGACGTCGTGGCCGCCCTTGCCGATGGCCAGCGCCTCGTCGTGCTTCTTCAGCAGTTCGACGCCCTTGAGGTCGGCGCCGACCGCGAAGATGAACGGCTTGCCGGTGATGCCCGCGCCGACGATGGTGCCGGCGGCGGCCTCCTGCTCGACCTGGTCGATCGCCGCGTTCAGGTTGGCGAGGGACTGCGGGCCGAAGGTGGTCGGCTTGGTGTGGTCGAAGCCGTTGTCCAGCGTGATGAGCGCGAAGCGCCCGGCGCCGAACGGCAGGTCCAGGTGACGGACGTGCGCGGACGTGACGACCTCGTCCGGGAACAGCTCGGCCGCGCCCTTCAGGAGCTCAGCGGTGGTGCTCACTTGGAGTCTCCCTCGGCGTTGAAGTTCGGGTTCTCCCAGATGACCGTGGCGCCCATGCCGAAGCCGACGCACATGGTGGTCAGGCCGTAGCGGACGTGCGGCTGCTCCTCGAACTGGCGGGCCAGCTGGTTCATCAGGCGGACGCCGGAGGAGGCCAGCGGGTGGCCGAACGCGATGGCGCCGCCGTACTGGTTCACGCGGGCGTCGTCGTCGGCGATGCCGTAGTGCTCCAGGAAGGCCAGCACCTGCACGGCGAAGGCCTCGTTGACCTCGAACAGGCCGATGTCGTCGATCGTCAGGCCGGCCTGGGCCAGGGCCTTCTCGGTCGCCGGGATCGGGCCGTAGCCCATGACCTCCGGCTCGACACCCGCGAAGGAGTACGAGACCAGGCGCATCTTGACCGGGAGGTTGTTCTCCCGGGCGAAGTCCTCGGAGGCGATGATCGCGGCGGTGGCGCCGTCGTTGAGACCGGCGGCGTTGCCCGCGGTCACGTTGCCGTGCACCCGGAACGGGGTCTTCAGACCGGCCAGGTTCTCCAGCGTGGTGCCCGGGCGCATCGGCTCGTCGGTGGTGACCAGGCCCCAGCCCGTCTCACCGGCCGCCTCGTTGGTGTTGCGCACCGAGATCGGGACCAGGTCCTGCTGGATCTTGCCGTCGGCGTACGCCTTGGCGGCCTTCTCCTGCGAGCGCACGGCGTACTCGTCGGCGCGGAGCTTGGTGATCGTCGGGTACCGGTCGTGCAGGTTCTCGGCGGTCATGCCCATGAACAGGGCGGACTCGTCGACCAGCTTCTCGGAGACGAAGCGCGGGTTCGGGTCCACGCCCTCGCCCATGGGGTGACGGCCCATGTGCTCGACACCGCCGGCGAGGGCGACGTCGTAGGCACCGAAGGCGACACCGCCCGCGACGGCGGTCACGGCGGTCAGCGCGCCGGCGCACATGCGGTCGATGGAGTAGCCCGGTACGGACTGCGGGAGGCCCGCGAGGATGCCGGCCGTGCGGCCCAGCGTGAGGCCCTGGTCACCGATCTGCGTGGTCGCGGCGATGGCGACCTCGTCGATCTTCTTGGGGTCCAGGTCCGGGTTGCGGCGCAGCAGCTCCCGGATCGCCTTCACGACGAGGTCGTCGGCGCGGGTCTCGTGGTAGATGCCCTTCGGGCCCGCCTTGCCGAACGGGGTGCGGACGCCGTCGACGAAGACGACGTCCCTGACGGTACGAGGCACGTTGGCTCTCCTCCAGGTGCGGGTGTGCACTGCTGCGCGGGGGCGGCCCGGGACGTGGTCCTGAGCGCCCGCTCACCCGGCCCATGCTACTTGTGGGTAACCAATGTGCACACCCCCTCCCCGAGGAGCGGCGAAGGTCACACCGGCAGATGTCCCGCCACCGGCTCCGCGACGGGCCCGTCGACCATGGCCGCGGCCATGACGGTCGAGGAGCGCAGCACGTCCGTGACGAACGCGCCGCGCCCCACGCCCAGCGCGCGCAGCGCCGGGCCGTGGTCGACGGCCACCACGACGGCCGCACCGGCGAGCAGCACCCGCCAGCCCGCGATCACCGCCCGTCGCGCCGGCCGGGGGAGCGGGGCCAGGCCCGCGTTGAGGCGGCGGCAGTGGAAGGGGACGTGCCGCTCCTCGTCCGCCAGCAGTCGGCGGGCGACCTCCGAGGCGAGCGGGTCGGGGCTGCCGTCGCGCAGGGCCCGGTAGTAGCGCAGCGACACCACCTCGGCGACCATCAGGACGAGGAGCTCAAGCTTCAGCCCCATCAGCCGACGCAACCGCACGAACGCGGCGTCGCTCCAGTGGCCGTCCAGGGTCCCCGCCCCGCCGGCCGTCAGCAGCAGGGCCAGCATCCGCGCGTGGTTCTGCTCCTCGGCGATGAACAGCCGCACCGCCGCCGCGTACGAGTCGTCACCGGCGCGGTCCGCCTTGCCGCTCAGTGCTGAGCCGTCACCGTCCTCGCCGACCTGGAACTTCTGGACGCTGCGGACGATCGCGGCGGGCAGCGCCGCGCCGCGCCCCCAGTCCGGGTCCCCCAGCGCCGCGCGGCGGTCCCGCTCGGCCTCGAACTCCTCGACCCATGCCGCGTACGTGGTCCCGCTCGTGCTCCGAGTTTTGATCATGTTCAAGAAGTTAGCGATTGTTGAGCGTGTTCAAAAGGTGCGGAGTGTCATGGCCCCGTAACAAAAAGCCCCCGGCCGTCGGCCGGGGGCTTTCGTGGAGGGCTCGGGGCTCAGTCGGTCGCCGCGAGGGCGGTGACGAGGGCCGCCGTGACCTGGTCGATCTGCCAGGGGCGGGCGCCGTGGGCCGCGAGGGCCTCGGTCACCGTTCCGGTATCCAGCCGCTGCGGCGGCTCCCAGCACAGCCGACGCACGGTGTCCGGGGTGATCAGGTTCTCCTGGGGCAGGTTCAGCCCCTCGGCGAGCGCGGACACGGCCGCACGGGCGGCCGACAGCCGGGCCGCGGCGGCCGGGTCCTTGTCCGCCCAGGAGCGCGGCGGCGGCGGGCCCGCCTGGCTGGCTCCGGGCTGCGGCAACTCGTTCTCGGGCAGGGCCTTCGCCCGGTCCACGGCGGCCATCCACTGGTCGAGCTGACGCCGACCCATCCGCTGTCCGTACCCGGGCAGGGCCGACAACGCGTGCACGTTCGCCGGAAGGGCCAGGGCGGCCTCGACGATCGCCGCGTCACCGAGGACCTTGCCGGGCGACACGTCCCGACGCTGGGCGATCCTGTCGCGGGACTCCCACAGCTCCCGGACCACGGCCATCTGCCGGCGGCGGCGCACCTTGTGCATGCCGGAGGTGCGGCGCCAGGGGTCCTTGCGGGGCGGCGCGGGCGGGGCGGAGGCGATGGCGTCGAACTCCTGGTGGGCCCACTCCAGCTTGCCCTGCCGGTCCAGCTCCTTCTCCAGCGCGTCCCGCAGGTCCACCAACAGCTCCACGTCCAGGGCGGCGTAGCGCAGCCAGGGCTCGGGGAGCGGGCGGGTGGACCAGTCGACGGCGGAGTGGCCCTTCTCCAGCACGTAGCCGAGAACGCTCTCGACCATGGCCCCGAGCCCGACCCGGGGGAAGCCCGCCAGCCGGCCCGCGAGCTCGGTGTCGAACAGGGAGGTGGGCGTCATGCCTATTTCGCGCAGGCAGGGAAGGTCCTGGGTGGCCGCGTGCAGGATCCACTCGGTGCCGGAAAGGGCCTCGCCCAGGGAGGAGAGGTCGGGGCAGCCGACCGGGTCGATCAGCGCGGAGCCGGCCCCCTCGCGGCGCAGTTGCACCAGGTAGGCGCGCTGGCCGTAGCGGTATCCGGAGGCGCGTTCGGCGTCGACCGCCACGGGCCCGGTCCCGGCCGCGAAGGCCGCGACCACCCGGGCGAGCGAGTCGGCGTCGGCCACCACCGGCGGGATGCCCTCGCGGGGCTCCAACAAGGGGATCGGCGGCCCATCGGACGAAACCGTGTCGTCCGGGGGGCCGCCCCCGGTGGTGGTGCGCAGGTCTGCTGCGGTCTCTTGGGCGTCGGTCACCGGTCAAGGGTATCCGTGGATGTGACGCGCCCGTCGCCGGAACGTTCCGTCGACGGGCGCGAGGGGGAGTGGGGGCGGACGATCTCCGGGTCCTAGTGGATGATCCCGGTCCGCAGGGCGACGGCGACCATCCCGGCCCGGTCGCCGGTGCCCAGCTTGCGGGCGATCCGGGCGAGGTGGGACTTGACGGTCAGGGCGGACAGGCCCATCGAGACGCCGATGGCCTTGTTGGACTGGCCCTCCGCGACGAGGCGCAGGACCTCGACCTCGCGGCCGGAGAGCTCGCGGTAGCCGCCCGGGTGGCTCGGGGCACCCGGGGGGCGGCGGTGCATACGGGCGGCGGCGGCACCGATGGGGGCGGCGCCGGGCCTGGTGGGGAGCCCGATGTTGGTGCGCGTACCGGTGACGACGTAGCCCTTCACGCCGCCCGCGAGGGCGTTGCGCACGGCGCCGATGTCGTCGGCGGCGGACAGGGCGAGGCCGTTCGGCCAACCGGCGGCCCGGGTCTCGGAGAGCAGGGTGAGACCGGAACCGTCGGGCAGGTGTACGTCGGCCACGCAGATGTCGCGCGGGCTGCCGACGCGGGGGCGGGCCTCCGCGATGGACGACGCCTCGATCACGTCACGAACTCCGAGCGCCCACAGATGACGGGTCACGGTGGAACGGACGCGCGGGTCGGCCACGACGACCATGGCCGTCGGCTTGTTCGGGCGGTAGGCGACCAGGCTTGCGGGCTGCTCGAGAAGAACGGACACCTAGGCCTCCTGGGGGAGTGGCGGGACGGGCCGGCTGGGGGAAGGAAGCCGGTGCGAACCGTGCGGATGGTCACTGACTCCTTCGGCACGTCACCCGCCCGGCTTTAGGGAATGATCACGATTTAGTGAGTAACAATTCGGGCAATTCGGACGCACGATCGATCAGGGGATGATCAGAAGCCCGCAACGGATGCGCTGTTCCGACACTCCGTGACGGTCCCGACCGGTCGTGCGCGGTGCGTGCCCGCGGCCGGACGGCCCCGCGGGGCCCCTCGACTACGGGTGGTGCGGACCGCGGCGCTGTGGCA
This sequence comes from Streptomyces sp. NPDC040432, assembly GCF_055595445.1. Taxonomy (NCBI): domain Bacteria; kingdom Bacillati; phylum Actinomycetota; class Actinomycetes; order Kitasatosporales; family Streptomycetaceae; genus Streptomyces; species Streptomyces sp. NPDC040432. Next base: position 56,423 of record NZ_JBVIVP010000024.1, read on the forward strand.
GGGACACCACGCCCGTGACGGTGTCCGTCGGCCCCACCGGGGGCAGGCCCGCGATCTGGCACAGCAACTCGCACCAGGCGGCCAGGTGCGCCGAGGTCTCCGGCACCCCTCCCACCCCCTCCCGCGGCGTCCAGGAGGCCCTGATCTCGATCTGGGTCGCCGGTCGCCGCTCCGAGAGCCCACCGAAGTAGTGGGAGCTCGCCATGGTCACGGTGCCGCTGGGCTCCCCGTACGTCAGTCCGCGCGCGTCCAGCGCCCCGGTCAGCCAGGACCAGCACACCTCCGGGAGGAGCGGGTCCGCGGCCATCTCCGGCTCCAGTTCCGCCCGTACGAGCGTCACCAGCCGGAAGGTCCCGTGCCAGGCGTCGTGCCCGGACGGATCGTGGAGCAGGATCAGCCGGCCGTCGGCCAGGTCGTCCTCGCCGTCGACGACCGCCGCCTCCAGGGCGTAGGCGTACGGCGCCAGTCTCTGCGGCGGCTTCGTCGGGTCGATCTCGATCCCCGGGCGCAGCCGCGCCTTCCTCAAGCCGTCGACCGCCCGCCGGAACGGCAGCGGGACCGAGCTCTCCTTCGCGCTGTCCACACCGTCAGCGCCATCTGAAAATCGTCCCTGAGCCGCAGCCATGCCGGGAAGACTAGGCGGAACGAGCGCCCCTGCGGCGCAGGGACACCCGCACCGGGCCGGGCACTTCTTCATACGTGCGAAGATTTGGGTCGTGAGTGCCAACGAACGCCCGACGGGCCAGCCGAGTCAGACGTACGATTCCGCCTTCCTGAAGGCGTGCCGGCGCGAGCCGGTTCCGCACACCCCCGTGTGGTTCATGCGGCAGGCGGGGCGCTCGCTTCCGGAGTACCGCAAGGTGCGCGAGGGCACGGCCATGCTGGAGTCCTGCATGCGCCCCGACCTGGTCACCGAGATCACGATGCAGCCCGTGCGGCGCCACGGCGTCGACGCGGCGATCTTCTTCTCCGACATCGTCGTCCCGCTGAAGGCCATCGGCGTCGACCTGGACATCAAGCCGGGCGTCGGCCCGGTCGTCGCCCAGCCGATCCGCCGCCGCGAGGACCTCGCACAGCTGCGCGACCTCACCCCGGAGGACGTCTCGTACGTCACCGAGGCGATCGGCATGCTCACGGGTGAACTGGGCTCCACGCCGTTGATCGGTTTCGCCGGCGCCCCGTTCACCCTCGCGAGCTACCTCGTCGAGGGCGGACCGTCGAAGAACCACGAGCACACCAAGGCCCTGATGTACGGGGACCCGCAGCTGTGGGCGGAGCTGCTGGACCGGCTCGCGGAGATCACCTCGGCCTTCCTCAAGGTGCAGATCGAGGCCGGCGCCTCGGCGGTCCAGCTCTTCGACTCCTGGGTCGGCGCGCTCGCCCCCGCGGACTACCGCCGCTCGGTGATGCCGGCGTCGGCGAAGGTCCTGGAGTCCGTGGCCTCGTACGGCGTCCCGCGCATCCACTTCGGCGTGGGCACCGGCGAGCTGCTCGGCCTGATGGGCGAGGCAGGCGCCGACGTCATGGGCGTCGACTACCGGGTCGCCCTCGACGAGGCCGTCCGTCGCGTCGGCCCCGGCAAGGCGCTCCAGGGCAACCTGGACCCGGCCGTGCTGTTCTCCACCACGGAGGCCGTCGAGGCCAAGACCGACGAGGTCCTCGCCGCCGCCGCCGGCCTGGAGGGCCACATCTTCAACCTCGGCCACGGCGTGCTGCCGACCACGAACCCGGACGCGCTGACCCGCCTCGTGGAGCACGTCCACACCCGCACGGCCCGCTGATCCCCCGCCGCCCCGACCGGAGCGGCAACGACGCGCCGCAGGACCCCGTCCTGCGGCGCGTCGGCGTGTCACGGGGTTCGACGGCCGCGGCCCCTACACGGCGGCCCGGACCGCCGAGACCGCCTTGCGGGCCGCCACCAGGACGGGGTCCCACACCGGGGAGAACGGCGGGGCGTAGCCCAGGTCCAGCGCGACGACCTGCTCCACCGTCATGCCCGCGGTGAGGGCGACGGCCGCGACGTCGACCCGCTTCGCGGCGCCCGCGCCGCCCACGATCTGCACGCCCAACAGACGGCCCGTGCGCCGCTCGGCCAGCATCTTGACCGTCATCTCCACCGCGCCCGGGTAGTAGCCCGCCGTGTTGGTGGAGGCGATGGTGGCCGTCACGAACCGCAGGCCCGCCTCCAGCGCGTCCCGCTCGCGCAGCCCCGTGCGGGCGATCTCCAGGTCGCACACCTTGCTCACGGCCGTCCCCACCACCCCGGGGAAGGTGGCGTAACCGCCGCCCACGCCGGCGCCGATGACCTGGCCGTGCTTGTTGGCGTGCGTGCCCAGCGGGAGGTGCCGGGTGCGGCCCGCCACCAGGTCCAGGACCTCCACGCAGTCACCGCCCGCCCAGACGTCCTCGTGGCCGCGCACCCGCATCGAGAGGTCCGTCAGGATGCCGCCCGAGGTGCCCAGCGGCAGGCCCGCGGCGCGGGCCAGGGCCGTGCGCGGCTCCACGCCCATGCCGAGGACCACCACGTCCGCCGGGTACTCCTGACCGGTCGCCGTGGTCACGGCGCGGGCCCGGCCCTCCTCGTCGGTGAGGACGGCCGTCACCTCGGCGCGGGACACCGTACGGATGCCCATCCGGTTCATCGCGCTGTGCACCAGGCCGCCCATGTCGGGGTCGAGGGTGGCCATGGGCTGCTCGCCGCGGTGCAGGACGGTGACCTCGAAGCCCCGCCCGACCAGGGCCTCGGCCATCTCCACGCCGATGTACCCCGCGCCGACCACGACCGCCCGGCGGCCCCGGGCCCGTTCCAGGGACGTCATCAGGCGCTGCCCGTCGTCCAGGGACTGGACCCCGTGCACCCCGTGGGCGCCGATGCCGGGCAGTCGGGGGCGCAGCGGGCGGGCCCCCGTCGCCAGGACCAGCTTGTCGTACGCGGTCCACGACTCGGCCCCGGAGTCCAGGTCGCGGGACCGGACCCGGCGCCCGGGCAGGTCCAGCTCGACGACCTCCGTGCGGGTGCGCAGGTCGATGTCCCGCTCCCGGTGCTCCTGCGGGGTCCGGGCGATCAGGTCGTCCCGCTCGGCCACGAGACCGCCGATCCAGTACGGGATGCCGCACGCCGAGTACGAGGTGAAGTGCCCGCGCTCGAAGGCGGTGATCGCCAGCTCCGCCGGGCCCTTCATCCGCCGGGCCTGTGACGCCGCGGACATCCCCGCCGCGTCACCGCCGACCACCACCAGTCGTTCCGCCGTCATCGTCCGCCCCGTTCCGTGCCGTCGTCCACGGGGCCACGGTACGGGCGCCCCGCGCGCTCAGCCCTCCCGGTCCGCCCCGGATCCGTCGGAGTCCCGGGCCGGAGCAGGGTCGGAGCCCGTGCCCGGCGCCGGTGCGACGGGCGCCTCCGCGGCGCCCTCCTGGCGCGGGACCCACGTCGGGCCGGCAGCCGGCTTAGACTTCCGCTTCGCCGGCCGCAGCCGGCGGTGGGCCTTGAACGCGAGGGCGATCAGGGCCGCGGCCACCACGAACGGAAGGACGGCCGCGAGGGCGAGGAGGAGGTAGCGCACCACCGTGCTGAACACCGCCCACCCGGCGGCCAGCGCGTCGCCGAAGCCGGTCTCCTCGTCCTTCTCCTCCGTCGCCGCCGGCGAGGGCTCCGACACGGCCAGCGTGATGGTGGCCAGCGAGGTCCGGTCCTTCAGCGCGGTCTGCTGCGCCAGCAGCGACTCCAGGTCGGACTGGCGCCGGCTCAGTTCGCCCTCCAGCATGACCACGTCGCCCAGCGCCGTGGCCCGTTCCATCATCTCCCGCACCCGGGCCACGCTCGCCTGCTGGGACTTGACCCGGCTGTCGATGTCGGCGACCTTCTCGGTCACGTCCTGCGCCTCGACCTTGCGGTTCAGGAGCTTCCCGCCGCCCTCCAGGGCGCCGATCACCGCGTCGAAGCGTTCGCCGGGCACCCGCAGCGTCAGCGTCGAGGTCATCCGCCCCTCCCTGCCGCGCTGGGTGGACTCGTTGCCGACGTAGCCGCCCGCGCCCTCCGCCGCCGTACGCGCCGCCGCGAGGGCCTTCTGCGGTTCGGCCGTCTCGATGCCGATCGTCCCGGTGCGGATGACGTGCGGGCGGATCACGGCGGGCGCCTGCGGGGCGCCCGGCGTGGCCGCGCCGCTCGGGGCCTTGGCGTCGGCCGCAGCCGGCGGCGCGACCGCCTCCGCCCCGGCCCTGCCCGCCTCGGCGCCCTTCGGCGCCGCCGCGCCCCGGTCCGCCGAGGAGCCGGAGCCGTCCGCCCCGCAACCGGTGAGCGCGAGGGCCCCGGCCAGGGACAGGGCCGCGACTGCCGCGGCCGTACGGTGTCTGTGGAGCGTGCGCATCGTGAGTACCCCCGGGGAATCCGCCGAATGTCGCCCGTTCGACGTACGGCGCCCCGCCCCCGGTTTCGCACGCAGGGTTCCGGACCGGTCGCGATGAGGTCACGGTCCGGCCTCACCGGGTGGTCTGAGACGATGTGTCCATGGATGAAGCGGACACGCGTACGGGCCACCCGGCGTCCCCGGGCCACGCCGTCGTCATCGGTGGCGGCATCGCCGGCCTCGCCGCGGCCCACCGGCTGCTGACCGACGGCCTCCGCGTCACCCTCCTGGAAGCCGGACCCCGTCTGGGCGGCAAGCTGCACGCGGGCGAACTCGCCGGCCTCCCGGTGGACCTGGGCGCCGAATCCGTGCTCGCCCGCCGCCCCGAGGCCGTGGACCTGGCCCGCGCCGTCGGCCTCGGCGACGCCCTCCAGCCGCCCGCGACCGCCACCGCCCACCTGTGGACCCGCGGCGCCCTGCGCCCCATGCCGCGCGGCCACGTCATGGGCGTCCCCGCGGAACCGGGGCCGCTCGCCGCCTCCGGCGTGCTCTCCGGCGAGGGCCTGGCCCGGATCGAGGCCGAACGCGACCTGCCGCCCGTCGAGATCGGCGAGGACGTCGCCGTCGGCGAGTACGTCGCCGCCCGCCTCGGCCACGAGGTCGTCGACCGGCTCGTCGAACCCCTCCTCGGCGGGGTGTACGCGGGCAACGCCTACCGCATCTCGATGCGCGCCGCCGTGCCCCAGCTCTTCGACGCCGCCCGCTCCCACCCGATGCTCGGCGAGGCCGTACGGGACCTCCAGGCCCGCGCCGCCCGGCAGCCGCAGGCCGGCGGACCCGTGTTCGCGGGCATCGACGGCGGCATCGGCCGGCTGCCCCTGGCCGTCGCCGAGGCCTGCCGGGCCGCGGGCGCCGAGCTGCGCACCTCGGCCCCCGTCCACGAGGTGCTGCGGACCGCCGGCGGATGGCGCGTCGTCACCGGCTCCGACGTCATCGACGCCGACGCCGTGGTGCTGGCCACCCCGGCGGGACCTGCCGCGGACCTGCTCGCCGCGCTCGCCCCCGCGGCCTGCGCCGAACTGCGCGAGGCCGAGTACGCCTCCATGGCGCTGGTCACCATGGCCTTCCGCCGCGCCGACCTGCCGCCGTCGATCGCCGACGGCGGCGCGAGCGGGTTCCTCGTACCGCCCGTCGACGGGCGCACGATCAAGGCCTCCACCTTCTCCAGCAACAAGTGGGCCTGGAGCGGCGCCGATCCGGACCTCTTCCTGCTGCGGACCTCCGTCGGCCGGCACGGCGACGAACACGACCTGAAGCGGGAGGACGCGGAACTCGTCGACGTCTCGCTCGCCGACCTCGGCGAAGCCGTCGGCCTCACCGCCCGCCCCGTGGCCTCCACGGTCACCCGCTGGGACCGGGGCCTGCCCCAGTACCCGGTCGGCCACCTCGCCCGGGTGGCCAGGATCCGCGCCGCCGTCGCGGCCCTGCCCGGCCTCGCCGTGTGCGGCGCCCTCTACGACGGCGTCGGCATCCCGGCCTGCGTCGCGAGCGCGGGGAAGGCCGCCGATGTGGTGATCGCCTCGTTGGCCACCCCTGGCGCAGACCACTGATCAGCACACGGGACAATGGACGCATGACTGCACCGGAGAAGATTCCCAACGCGGGGAAGAAGGCGAAGGACCTCAACGAGGTCATTCGCTACACCCTGTGGTCCGTCTTCAAGCTGAAGGACGTCCTGCCCGAGGACCGTACCGGCTTCGCCGACGAGGTCCAGGAGCTGTTCGACCAGCTGGCCGCCAAGGACATCACCGTCCGCGGCGCCTACGACGTCTCCGGTCTGCGCGCCGACGCCGACGTCATGATCTGGTGGCACGCCGAGACCGCGGACGAGCTGCAGACCGCCTACAACCTGTTCCGCCGCACCAAGCTGGGCCGCGCCCTGGAGCCGGTCTGGTCGAACATGGCGCTGCACCGCCCCGCCGAGTTCAACAAGTCGCACATCCCGGCCTTCCTGGCCGACGAGGTCGCCCGCGAGTACGTCAGCGTGTACCCCTTCGTGCGCAGCTACGACTGGTACCTGCTGCCCGACGAGGACCGTCGCCGCATGCTCAAGGACCACGGCATGATGGCCCGCGGCTACCCGGACGTCCGTGCCAACACCGTCGCCTCCTTCTCGCTGGGCGACTACGAGTGGATGCTGGCCTTCGAGGCCGACGAGCTGTACCGCATCGTCGACCTCATGCGTCACCTGCGTGCCTCCGAGGCCCGCATGCACGTCCGCGAAGAGGTGCCCTTCTACACCGGGCGCCGCAAGTCCGTCGCCGATCTGGTGGCCGGACTCGCCTGATACCTCCCCTGGGGGGAAGGACCGGAGGGTATGACCTCCTCCGGGGATCGGGAGGCCCTGCCCCCGAATCGACGCAGCCGGAGACCCCGCCCGGAAGTTCAGACGACTGGCGGCAGCAGCGCCCTGGGAGCGCCCGCTGCCCGGTCGTCCAGCGACACCGGTGCGGGCTCCGGATGCGGCGCGCACGTGGTGCGCCACCCCGGAGTGGCGCCCGTCAGCAGGTACCGCTCCACCCGCCGGTCCACGCACGCGTTGCGTCCGCCGGCCACCCCGTGGTTGCCCGCCCCCTCCTCGGTGACCAGCGCCGCCCGCGGGCCGAGCCGCCGTTGCAGTTCCAGCGCGCCCCGATGGGGCGTCGCCCCGTCCCGTTCCGCCGCCACGATCAGCGTCCGGGGCAGCCCCGCGGGCCCCGCCCCGACGGCCACCGGACGCTGCCGCTCCGCCACCGGCCAGAACGCGCAGGGCAGGTTCAGGAACGCGTTCACCCAGGTCTCGAAGGGCGCCCGGCGCGCCAACTCGGTGTTGTCCCGGTCCCAGGTCTCCCATTCGGTGGGCCAGGGCGCGTCGTTGCAGAGCACCGCCGTGTAGACCGCCGTCGCGTTCGCGGCCCGCGCCGCGTCCCGGGTGCGCGGCCCCGCCTGCTCGACCAGTGGCCCGGGATCACCCCGCAGGAAGGCCGCCAGGGCCGCCGCCCGCTCCGGCCAGACGTCGTCGTAGTAGGCGGTCTGGAGGAACGCCGCGTGCAGTTCGCCCGTCCCGACGACCCCGCCCGCCGGCTCCCGGGACACCGCCGCCCGGACCCGCTCGTAACTCGCCCGCACGGCAACCGCGGTGGCACCGAGCCCGTACGTGGCGTGGTGGCGGGCCGCCCAGGTCCGGAAGTCGGACCAACGCCGCTCGAAGCCCGGGGCCTGGTCGAGGTTGTTGCGGTACCAGACGCGGCGCGGGTCCGGGTCCACGGCCGAGTCGAAGACCATGCGCCGCACGTGCCCCGGGTAGCGGGTCGCGTACACCGCCCCCAGGTAGGTGCCGTACGAGGCCCCCATGAAGGTCAGCCGGTCCTCGCCGAGCGCGGCCCGGAGCACGTGCAGGTCCCGGACGTTGTTCAGGGTCGTGTACTGCGCCAGGGCCGCTCCGGCCCGCCGCGCACATCCCAGGGCGTACGTCCGGGCCGCCGCGACCCGCTCCCGCTTGTACGCGGCGGACGGCTCGGCGGGAACCCGGGTCGGGCCGGCCGGAGCCGGGGCGGCCGGGTCGTGACAGGACAGCGGGGCGGACCGGCCGACCCCGCGCGGGGCGTAGCCGACCAGGTCGTAGGCGGCGGCGATGCCGCGCCAGGCCGGGAGCCCGGCGAACAGCGGGAAGTACATCCCGGAGGCGCCCGGGCCGCCCGGGTTGTGGACGAGCGCGCCCTGGCGCGCGGCGCCCCCTCGCCCGGTGGCCGGGACCCGGCTGACGGTGAGGGAGATCTGCGGGCCGTCGGGGCGGGCGTAGTCGAGCGGGACGCGCAGGGCGGCGCACCGCACCGGGTCGGGCAGCTCCTCGACCACGGGGCAGCGCCCGAAGACCAGCCCTTTCCCGGCTCCGCCGCGGGCCGCGTGGGCGGCGCGCAGGGCGACGCGCACGGCCCCGGCGTCCTCGGCGGCGGTCCGGGCGCCGGGGGCGGGGGATCCGGTTGTCCCGGCGGAGCCCGAAGGGGCCCCGGACTCCCCGGTGGCGCGGTCCGCCGGACCGGGCCGCGCGGTGGGGGCGGCGAGTGCCGGGGAGGGCAGGCACAGGGCGAGGGAGAGCGCCGCCAGGGCGGCGGCGCGGCGGGTGGGCGTCGTGCGGTCGCGGGCGGGCGTCGGCATCCGCATGGCGGCTCCTTCGTCTCATCGGCTGGTCCGATGAGATGCCAGGTCCGTCGCCCTGTACAGGCGCACCGCCGGGCGCCCCGGGCCCGGCCGCCGTTACCGCCCGATCGGCCCCGGCCGGCGCGTCCCCGTCGAAGTCCCGTCGTGGCGGCGGGGGTCCGCCGACCCGACGGGCCGTCAGGTGAGCGCGGCCCGCAGCCCCGGGTCGGTCACGGCCCGCACCCCGTGCACGGCGACCGCCGTGAGGGGGTCCGGGACGCCGTCCTCGCGTTGCAGCTCCAGCAGCAGCCGACGGCCCGAGGGGGACGCCCAGGGGGAGTGCCGGTGCCCTTCGAAGCGGGCGACGGCCTGACAGCTCAGGGTGAGCAGCAGCGGCAGCGAGAACCACCACAGCACGGTCACCGTGGTGCCCCTGCCGGCGGGGGCCGCGGCCAGCGAGGCCGCCGCCATGGCGAGGACCAGCCAGGTGGCCCGGCGAACCCCCCGCAGGCCCTCCGCGAGGTCGTCCCGCACCGCGTCGGGGACGGTGAGCCCCGCCGACCCCAGCCGGTCCGCGAGGACCCGTACTGCCTCGTGACCCGCCGCCGCGGTCCGCAGTTCCCGAACGGTGGCCTGCCCCTGCGGCCCGAACGCCTCCAGCATGGCCCGCTCGTGCGGGTCCCGGCCGACGGGATCGACGACGGTGGCCCAGCCGGTGTGGGCGAGGAGCAGCCGCCGCCCGCGCTCCATGGACAGCAGCGTCACCACGGCGACCCGGTCCGGGCCGCCGGCCAGGTACGCGGCCTCGTACAGGCTCAGCCGGTGTTCGATGACGAAGCTCTCGACGGAACCGGCGGCCTCGGTCGTGGCCCGCAGGAGCCGGACGCAGGCCAGCAGCACGCCGGCCCACGCCAGCAGGAGGAACAGGACCCAGAACATGCCTGATTCCTACCCGTTGTCGGAGCCGATGGTCAGGGGCGCCGCGCACATGTGAGCACCCCGTGACCTGTGATGACGGACGTTCAGGAGCTGCTGCTCCCACAACTGGAACTGCTGCTCCCACAGCTGGAGCTGCTGCTGCTCCCGCAGCTGGAGCCGGACGACGAGCAACCGGACCCCCCGCCCCCACCGCTGCCGCAGCCCGACGAGGAGCCGCACCCCGGTCCCGAACCGCATCCGGAACCGCCGCCGCCCCCGCCGTCGGACGACGCGCACCAGACGACCGGGACCGCGAACTCGTCGGACGACCCGGACGAACCCGAGGAGTGCGGCCGGTGCCCGCCCGTCCGCGTTTGGGCGGCGGCGAGCCGTGCCTCGCGGGCCGCGGGCACCAGGTGCGAGCTCAGGTACGGATCCTGCAGACCACGCAGCCCGAACAGGGCGGTCTGCACGTGCGGGGCCGGGTTGCCCACGTGCTGCGCCCGGATCTCCCCGAGCGCCGCCCGCCCGGCCGGGGTGATCCGCCGGCGGGCGCGCTTCGCGCAGACGACGCCCATCACCAGGCCGGTGATGAGGGCGGGCAGCACGGCGAGGGCGAACGGTATCCGGGGCCCCGCGTCCAGGGCGAGCGTCACGATGGTGATCGGGAGCGACGCGAACGCCAGCACCGCGCAGAGCAGGGCCTGGAGCTTGCCCCAGCGCCGCCGGCCACCGCCCGTGCCGGGTTCGGCGACGAGGCCGCGGGCGGCCAGGGCGTCACCGATCTCCTGTACGGCCGGGTCCAGCATGGCGGCGTAGCGGATCCGGTACAGCCAGCCGGAGGGGGCCTGTCGCAGGGCCAGCAGCACGGCCCGCTCGGCGGGGTCGTCGGCGCGGGCCCCGGACCGTACGTGGACGATCCCCGGACCGCCGATCACCAGCCGGCCGTCGCCGAGGAGGGAGACGAGCGCGGCGTCGACGACGGCTCCGGGACCGCCCGCCATGAAGGCGGCCTCGGACAGGTCGTGCAGCCGCGGAGCGGGCCCGGCCACCGCGGGTCGGGCCCGCCGCTGGGCGATCAGGAGGAGGACCGTGGAGGTGGCGACAGCGATCCACACGAGGGCGATGAGGGCGTTCACGCGGCTCTCCCCACCAGGGCGCGGGCCCAGCGGACGATCCGGCGGGGCGGCCGGGCCCCGGCGCGGTCCCGCCACCAGGTGGTGAGCCGGCGGCGGGCGGCCGGGTCGGCCGGCAGGTCCTGGATGAGCAGGTGCTCGGCGAAGTCGAGGGCGTCACGACGGTAGCCGGCCGTCATGGGGCGCCGGCGGGCGTACGCGAGGAAGGCCGTGCGGTAGGCGGCGGGGCCGCCGAGCAGCTCGGGCAGTTCGGGCGCGACCTTGGCCACGACGGAGGCCCGCTTGGCGGCCAGCGCCCGCGCCTGGACGCGGATCCGCTGCCGGTCGAAGCCCTCGGGCACCGGGGTGCCGGCGACCAGCGCCGACAGCAGGGCCGCCTGCTCCAGCCCCAGCCGGGTGCGGGCCGCCCCGGTGTCGGGGGCATCGCCGTCGGGCGCGGTGGCGTCCTCGTCGGGCCGGCCGGCCCCGGTGTCCGCGGCCGGGCCCCCGTCGGGCGCCGCCGCAGGCCGGGCGGCGGGGGCCTCGCCCACCACGGCCCGGATCCGTTCCAGTTCCCCGGCGAGCTCGGCCTCCGGCGGGAAGTCGTCGTCCCGTTCCAGCAGCACCCCCGGCGGGTCCACCCGCTCGCGCAGCTGCGCGAGGACGTCGAGCACCACCGGCGGCACCGGGTGCGCGTGGGTGTCGTGCCACACGCCGTCGCGCTCCACGCCACCGGCGACGTGCACGTAGGCCAGCGCCTCCAGCGGAATCCCGTCGAGGACGGCCGCCGGGTCCTCGCCCCGGTTGACCCGGTTGGTGTGCAGGTTGGCCACGTCGATGAGGAGCCGTACCCCGGTCCGCTCGACCAGCTCCGTCAGGAACTGCCCCTCCGTCAGCTCCTCCCCGGGCCAGGAGAGCAGCGCGGCGATGTTCTCCAGCGCCAGCGGCACCGGCAGCGCGTCCTGCGCGATCCGTATGTTCTCGCACAGCACGGCCAGCGCGTCGCGGGTGCGGGGCACGGGCAGCAGGTGGCCGGCCTCCAGCGCGGGCGAGGTGGTCCGTACGAAGGCGATGTGCTCGGTGACCAGCGGCGCCCCCAGCGCCACCGCCCGCTCCGCGAGCGCGGCGAGCTTCCCGGCGTCGGGCCGGTCGGCTCCGCCGAGGCCCAGCGACACACCGTGCGGTACGACGTGGACGCCGCGCTCGCGCAACCTCAGCAAGCCGGGGTGCAGGTGGCCGGGGCAGGCGTTCTCCGCCACCACCTCGACCCAGTCCAGGCCGGGCAGCCGTTCGACCGCGTCCGCGATCTCCGGCCGCCAGCCGATCCCCACCCCCAGGCGCGTCATGGGCTTCATGTCGCCGCCCCCCTCTTCTCTTCGGTCCGTCGGACCGTGTGCCGGTGTGATGACCCTGTCGGAGCCCGGCCAATCCGCGTGGGGGGACGTTCAGAGCATGATTTGAGGTTCCCGCCGGAGCCTCAGAGCCGTGCCCGCAGGGCCGGATGGTCCGCGACGACCGTGCAGGACCCCGGGGCGATCTCCGTGAAACCGGCGTCCCGGACCACCGGCAACCCGCTCCCGCCGAGCCCGGCCCACCGCTCGCGCGGGGCAGTGCGCACCGCCAGCCGGAAAGCGGAGTCCCGCCACGCGGTCCGCTCTGCCGCGGTGAGTTCCCACCAGGCCAATTGAGCCGCGTGCCCGACCTGCGCCATCGCCTTGCCGGCCGACATGTCGAGGTCCGGGTTCAGCCACAGCACCGGGAGGTCGGCGGCGGCCGGCGGAACGGGACCGGGGTCGTCCAGATCCGTGCCCGAGACCTGGAGCTTCGCCAGTTCCTTGGGCCAGCCGTCCAACGGCACCGGCGGGAAGACCCGGACCAGGGAGGCCTCGCCGCTCACGGTGATGCCCGGCAGGGTCTCCGCCTTGCGCCACTCCGCGCCGCGCGCCCGCCGGACCACCTTGCGGATCCGGGCGTCCTGCCAGTCGCGGACGGCCTCGGCCCACTCGCCCTCGCCGTGCGCCCTCTCGTCGGCCAGCAGGACCAGCACCGCGCGGGCCGCGGTCTCCAGCGCGTCCGTCCGGGCGGGCGGCTCGGTCTTCTCGATCCGGACGACCAGCGGCAGGACGAACTGGGGTGCCTCGTCGCGCAGTACGTGCTCCAGGCGGAAGGGGCTGCCCGCCCCGACCGCGGGTACGTCGGCGGGGACGCCCGCGGATACCGGTGCGTCACCGTCCGCGGGTACGTCTGTGGTCTCGTTCGTGTGCCGGCTGCTCATCCCGCCAAGGATGCCGGCCTCCGACCTGAGGAGGATGCTCCGGGTACCCCGCCCGCGCGAGGATCGCATCCATGAAGAGCGACCTTTTCGCGTCCGAGAACCTGGCCCAGCCGGCTGCCGCGCCCGGCATGACCCTGCAGAACGCCAAGTCCGTCAAGTACACCGTCAACGGGGAGGTGCTCGCCCGGCAGGGCGCGATGATCGCCTTCCGGGGGAACCTGCAGTTCGAGCGGAAGGGCCAGGGCATAGGCGGCATGCTCAAGCGCGCCGTCACCGGCGAGGGGCTCGCGCTGATGTCCGTACGCGGCCAGGGCGAGGCCTGGTTCGCGCACCAGGGCGGCAACTGCTTCATCGTCGACTTCGAACCCGGTGACGCGCTGACCGTCAACGGCCGCAACGTCCTGTGCTTCGACCCGACGCTCTCCTACGAGATCAAGATGGTCAAGGGCGCCGGCATGACCGGCGGCGGCCTCTTCAACAGCCTCTTCACCGGCACCGGCAAGCTCGCCGTCGTGTGTGACGGCAGCCCGATCATCATTCCCGTCACCCCGCAGGAACCGGTCTTCGTCGACACCGACGCGGTCGTCGGCTGGAGCGCCCGACTGGAGACCGGCCTGCACCGCTCCCAGTCCGTCGGCTCCATGATCCGAGGCGGCTCGGGGGAGGCCGTCCAGCTGAAGCTGAGCGGCGAGGGCTTCGTCATCGTCCGCCCCAGCGAGGTCACCGAGGCGGCCGCGCAGCACTGAACGGGCCCCGGCCCGCCGCGGCCGGGGTGGGTACGCTCGTGGGCATGGACCGATCGCAGGAGAACGCCGCGTACTGCCCCGCCCCGGCCGCGCCCGCGGGGCGGATGCCCGGGCCGCCGTACGCCGACTGCCTGGAGTGCGGCAGGCCCACCGAGTACGGGGTCGCGACCCCGGGCATCGTGCTGTGCCCGGTCTGCGAGTGGCAGGAGGCGCAGCGCACCGCCTGCTCCGGCTGACCGGGCGGCGCGCCGCCCGAACTACTTCCCGATCAGGTCGGACACCTTCACGAAGCGGTAACCGCGCGCGCGGAGCTCCGGGACGATCTTCCGGATGGCCTCCTCGGTGACCGGGGCCGCGCTGCGCGTGCAGTGCATGACGACCACCGAGCCGGGCTTCACCCCGGCGAGCACCTGCTCGGCCACCGCGTCGGGGTCCTGCGCGAAGGCGTCCCCGCTCACCACGTCCCACTGCACGGCGGTGACCTTGGCCTCGCGGAGGGAGCGCAGCGCCCCGTCGTCGTAGCAGCCGCCGGGGAAGCGGAAGTACGGCACGGTGTTGACCGCGCCGGCCGTCCGGAACGCGGCGAAGGCCCGGTCCACGTCGGCCCGCGCCTCCGCGCCGTCGAGGGTGGGGAGTCCGTAGCAGGGCGCCTTGAAGGCGTGGTGGCTGTACGAGTGGTTCGCGATCTCGAAGTTCGGATCGGTGCCGATGGACTTGGCCTGGTCCGGGTACTCCTCGGCCCAGCGGCCGGTCATGAAGACCGTCGAGGGGACCTGGAGCCGGCGCAGGGTGGAGATCAGCTCGGGGTTGTCGAAACGTTCCCCCGAGGCGGCGCGCGGTCCCTGGTCGGCGGTCATGTCGGCGTCGAACGTCAGGGCGACGGTCTTGTCGGTGCGCTGCCGCGCCCGCTCGAAGACCGGGGTCAGTCCGTTCGGGCCGGGGGCCATGGTCGGGGCCCTGCCGGGCGGGCCGGCCTGCGGGGACGCCCCGGACGGGGCGGGGGAGACGGACTGCGGGGTGCCCGGGGCCGAGGCCGCGGGGCTCCCCATGCGGGCCTGGCCGTCGCCCCGGGACGGAGCGGCGCCGCCCGCGCATCCCGTGAGGGCGGCACCCAGGGCAGCACCGATGACGGCCACGACGGCCGCTTTGCGCACAGAAGTGGTCACGTAGGCAAAATATATGACTATGTGGCAATCAGACGGGTGCGGCACTCCTCCACGTCGAAGTCACCCGGCGGGTACGCCGGAGCCAGCTCCTCCAGGTGCTCCAGCAGGAGCCGACCGACCGCCCAGTTCCGGTACCACTTCCGGTCCGCGGGCACGACGTACCAGGGCGCCGCCGGCGTCGAGCACCGCTCCAGCGCCAGCTCGTACGCCCGTTGGTAGGCGGGCCACGCGGCCCGCGCCTCGATGTCGTCCGGACTGAACTTCCAGTGCTTGTCCGGATCGTCCAGCCGCGCCAGCAGACGCCGACGCTGCTCCTCGTAACCGAGGTGCAGGAAGACCTTGACGACGGTCACCCCGTCCTCGGCGAGGTCCTTCTCGAACCGGTTGATCTCGGCGTAACGGCGCTTCAGCTCGCTGCGCGACACCAGCTCGCGCACCCGGGCGACGAGGACGTCCTCGTAGTGCGAACGGTCGAAGATGCCGATCTCGCCCGGCAGTGGGAGGGCGTTCGTGACGCGCCACAGGAACGGGTGGTCCAGCTCCTCGGGCGTGGGCGCCTTGAAGGACCTGATCCGGCAGCCGGACGGGTTGAACAGGCCGATCACGTGCTTGACCGTGCCGCCCTTGCCGCTGGTGTCCATGCCCTGGAGCACCAGCAGGACCCGGCGGCGGTCGCCCGCCGTGCTCGCCGCGTACAGCCGGTCCTGGAGGGAGGCGAGCCGTTCGGCCATCCGGGACGTGGCCGCCAACCCGGACGCCTTGTCCGCGGGACCCGCGGGCGTCCCCGCCGGATCCAGGGCGGCCAGGTCCACCCGCTCGCCGACCGGCACACGCAGCACCGGCCCGAGCGCCGGCCCGTCGAGGGCGCCGCCGCCCCCACCGCGAGCCCCGCCCTTCGACGCCCGTCCACCCTTGGCCGCCGTCGACCCCTCGGTCGCCCGGGCCGCCCCGCCCTGCTCGCCCCCGCGGACTCCCTTGTCCTTCTTGGCCACGGTCACCCACCCCCTTCGATCGACTCCGTCCGATCTTCCAGGAGGTCGAACAGGTTCGCGACACGGCGGGGTCCGGGGGCGCGGGGCGGGGAGCGCGGTCGGGTGCGCAGGGTCGGACCTAGGGCCTGCCCGTGCCCGTGCGGGGTTCGATTCAGTGCCAGGGGCCGGTCACCGCGAACGTCGTGCCCGGCGTGTACGCGTTCACGAACATGGTGCGGCCGTCGGGCGAGAAGGTGACGCCCGCGAACTCCCCCCACTGCGGGTCCCCGGGCGTTCCCACGTCGTCCGCGTTCCGGGCCACCGGGTGGACCGCCCCGCCGCGGGACACACCGAGGACGTACTGCTCCCCGCCGCCGTCCTCGCACACCATCAGGCCGCCGTCCGGGGCCAGACAGATGTTGTCGGGGGAGTCGCCGGGCAGGTGCACTCCGGACGACGGGCCGAACAGGACGTCCAGCCGGAGCCGTTGGCGCAGCGGGTCGTAGAACCACACCTGCCCCTGGTGGTCGCCGGCGGAGCCCTCCCGGCTGCGGGCGTAGCTGGAGACGAAGTACACGCCGGTGCCGCCCCAGTAGCAGCCCTCCAGCTTCTGCGCGTGGGTGATGCCGCGCGGTCCGAAGTCCTGGAGCCGGACGGGCGTCACCCGGGCCGAGGGGTCCGGTACGGGGACCCACTCCACCGGGAACTCGGCCCCGGTCCGGTCCACCCGCGAGAGGTCGTCGAGCCCGGGCACGCGCAGCGCCTCCAGGACGCCGCCCGCGCGCAGCGATCCCGGGCCGCCGAGGGGGCGGGCGGGCAGGAACCGGTGGAACAGGCCGAAGGGTTCGACGAAGGCGTCCTCGGTCTCGTAGACGACGCCCCGGTACGGGTCGACGGCGACGGCCTCGTGGGCGAACCGCCCCAGCGCGGTCAGCGGCACCGCACCGAGGCGGCGCGGGTCGACGGGGTCGACCTCGAAGACGTACCCGTGGTCGCGGGAGTATCCGGAGTCACCGGCCCGGTCCTCGGTCTCCTCGCAGCTCAGCCAGGTGTTCCAGGGGGTCCGGCCCCCCGCGCAGTTGACGGCGGTACCGGCCAGGCCGACACGCTCGGCGATGACCCGGCCGGTCGGATCCAGTTCCAGTACGGTGCAGCCGCCCAGGGCCGCCGGGTCGTACGTCAGGCCCTCGACGGCGGGGACGCGCAGCGCGGCGGTGGCGCGGTTCTCGTGGTTGCGGACCAGCCGGACGGAGCCACCACCGGCGCCCGTGCCGGTACCCGACCCGAAGGCGGCCATGCCGTCGCAGTTGGCCGGCGTCAGGCCCTCACCGGAGCGCAGCGGCTGTCCGGCGCGCGAGAGGACCCGGTACGAGAACCCGGCCGGCAGGTCGAGCAGCCCGTCCGGATCCGGCAGCAGCGGGCCGTAGCCGGGGGAACCGGCCCGGCCGGCCGCGCCGGCGGCGGGGGCGCCGCCGGCGAAGAGGGCGCCCAGTGCCCCGGTGAAGCTGACCGCGCCTGCCGCCAGCAGGCCGCGTCGGGTGACGGACATCGGCAACTCCCCGCTGTTTCCCTGGAGATGTGACCGGCCCGTGGTACCACGTGGTGCGCGGCGGGTCCGGGCGGCGCGTGCGCGGCCGCGGATCCGTCACCCCTGCGGGTCCCCGTACGCCGTGGCGTCCCGTCCGGCCGCCGGGGCCGGACGGGAGGCGCGTACGGAGGTGATCAGACGAGCTCGGCGCTCAGGGTGATCGTCGTACCGGTCAGGGCCTGGCTGACGGGGCAGTTCTTCTTGGCGTCCTCGGCGGCGGCGGCGAAGCCCTCCGCGTCCAGGCCGGGGACCTCGGCGCGCACGCTGAGGTGGATGCCGGTGATGCCCTCGCCGGGCTGGAACGTGACGTCGGCCTTGGTCTCCAGGCGGGTGGGCGGGGTGCCCGCGCCCGCGAGGCCGTGGGAGAGCGCCATCGAGTAGCAGCTGGAGTGCGCGGCGGCGATCAGCTCCTCCGGGCTGGTCTTGCCGTTCGCGGCCTCGGCGCGGGAGGGCCAGGAGACGTCGTACGAGCCGAGGCCCGAGGAGTCGAGGGTGACGACACCCTTGCCCTCCAGCAGGTTGCCTTCCCAGACGGTGTGCGCGTGACGCGTGGTGGCCATGGTTGTCCCTTCGCAGATGTGGAAACGGTCGGGCGGCGAGCGCCCCGACCGTGCCAAACCTACTGGGAGACCAGGGGCTTCGCGTCGCGCGCGAGGGCGGTGAGCCGCGATATGGCTCGGAAGTACTTCTTCCGATAACCACCGTTGAGCATTTCTTCACTGAACAGCCGGTCGAAGGAAACCCCGGAGGCCAGAACCGGGACCTCCCGGTCGTACAGCCGGTCGGCCAGCACCACCAGGCGCAGCGCGGTCGACTGGTCGGGGACCGGGCCCACGTCGGTCAGGCAGACGGCCGCTATGCCGTCCGTGAGCGCGCCGTACCGGCTCGGGTGGACCTTCGCCAGGTGGTCGAGGAGGCCGGGGAAGTCGTCCAGGCTCGCGCCGGGGGTCGCGTACGCGGCCTTCGCGACCTGCTCGTCCGAGAACGGGGCGGGGGCGTCGGGCAGGCCGCGGTGGCGGTAGTCCTGGCCGTCGATGCGCAGCGGCCGGAAGTGCGCGGACAGTCCCTGGATCTCGCGGAGGAAGTCGGCCGCCGCGAACCGGCCCTCGCCGAGTTTGCCGGGCAGCGTGTTGGAGGTGGCGGCGAGCGCCACGCCCTGCTCGACCAGGCGGCTGAGCAGTGAGGACACCAGGACGGTGTCGCCCGGGTCGTCCAGCTCGAATTCGTCGATGCACAGCAGTCGGTGCCCGCCCAGGGTCTGCACGGTCTGCTGGAAGCCGAGCGCGCCGACCAGGTTCGTCAGCTCCACGAAGGTGCCGAACGCCTTGAGCGCGGGCTCCGCCGGGGTGGCGTGCCACAGGGAGGCGAGGAGGTGGGTCTTCCCGACGCCGTAACCGCCGTCGAGGTAGACGCCGCGCGGTCCGGCGGGGGCCGCCTTGGGGGCCTTGGAGAACCAGCGGCGCTTGCCGGAGCCGCTCGCGTGCGCGCCGCCCAGGCCGGCGGCGAAGCCGCTGAGCACGCTCACGGCCTCGGTCTGGCTGGGCTGGGCGGGGTCGGGCTCGTAGGTGTCGAAACGCACCGAGTCGAAGCGCGGGGGCGGCACCATCTCCGCCACCAGCCGTTCGGCGGGCACGCGCGGTTCGCGGGCGCACAGGGCCTGCGGGCCCGCGTCGTCCGTCGGGTGCCCGGGGGCAGAGCCGGGGGTGGGGAGAGATGTTGACACAGCTCTTAACTCTACGGGGCGTGGCACACTGCACCGATGCGACGCCTGTTCCCTGTGACCGATCAGACATCAGCCCCGTCCCAGGAGGCGGTCGACCGCGCGTGGTCGCTCGACGAGCTCGCGGATGCCTACGCCTATCCCGAGCCGGCCCCGGGCGCGCACTGGTTGCGGGCGAACATGGTCTCGACCCTGGACGGGGCGGCCCAGCACGAGGGCCGTTCGCAGCCGATCTCCGGCGAGACGGACATGCGGATCTTCGGCACCCTGCGGGCGCTGGCCGACGTCGTGGTCGTCGGCGCGGAAACGGTTCGCCAGGAGGGGTACCGGCCGGCCCGGGCCCGTGAGGTCTTCGCGGCCCGCCGCGCGGCCGCGGGCCAGGGGCCGGCGCCCGCCATCGCGGTGATCACCGCGAGCATGGAGCTGGACTTCGACCTGCCGCTGTTCACCTCGCCGCTGGTGCCGACCCTGGTCCTCACGGGCTCGGCGGCGCCCGCCGAACGGGTGGCCGAGGCCCGCAAGGCCGGCGCCGAGGTGGTCGTCGCGGGGGACGGGGCGGCCGTGGACCCCGCCCGGGCGTTGCGGGAGCTGGCCGGGCGCGGGCTGCGCCGTCAGCTCACGGAGGGCGGCCCGAGGCTGCTGGGCCAGTTCGTGGCCGCCGACGTACTGGACGAGCTGTGCCTGACGATCTCCCCGACGCTCACGGCGGGTGCCGCCCAGCGGATCGCGGGCGGGCCCACCGTCACGGTTCCGCACCGGCTCGTCCCGGCCCAGGTCCTGGAGGAGGCCGGGTTCCTGTTCACCCGTTACCGTCGGATCTGAGAAAGAGGCGGAATTTGTCGTTCCGCTTTGCTTCCGCCGGGCACATACCTGGGCACACATAACTGCGCACGGCCCCGCGGGACAGCGGGGCAGGATGGTTTCCGCAGGGGCCGGCCGACCGGCCCCGGCCCATGAAGGAGAGGGCGTCCGTGTTCACGAGCGTATTGATGATCGAGCAGCCGCTGACCACGGTGGACGTGGACTTCGTCACCACCCTGCACGGAGACGACCAGGTCTCCTTCGTCGTGCTCATGCAACCCCGGGGAGACCAGGACCGCCTGCTCCGCGCCATCGACGACGTGGCGCTCGGCGAACTGCCCGAAGCCCTCCACGAGGGCGACGTACCCGAGGGGGAGCACGCCAGGGGACCCGCCGAGACGGCCCTCGAACACTCCCTCGTCGCCCTGCGCACGAAGGGGGCCACGGCCGTCGGACAGATCGTCGAGAACCATCCCCTCGACAAGCTGAAGGCCGTCGTGGACGAGACCGGCGCCGACGAGGTGATCGTCCTGACCGCCCCGCACTTCGTCGAGGAGTTCTTCCACCGGGACTGGGCCTCCCGGGCCCGGCACAAGGTCGGGGTTCCGGTGCTCAAGCTCTTCGCCCACAACGAATAGGCTGGTGCGGTCACACCGCACAGCCCGCCGCAGTCCGCTGCACCCCGTACACGATCCAGGAGCGACCTGAATGAAGCCCGGCCTGCCGACCGCCATGGAACGGCCCCACTTCATCGGCATCGGCGGCGCCGGCATGTCCGGCATCGCGAAGATCCTCGCGCAGCGCGGCGCGAAGGTGGCCGGCAGCGACTCCCGTGACTCCGAGACCGCCCAGGCGCTGCGCGCCCACGGCGCGACCGTCCACGTCGGGCACGCCGCCGGGCACCTGGCCGACGACGCCACCTGCGTGGTCGTCTCCAGTGCCATCCGCGCCGACAACCCCGAGCTCGCCCGGGCCGCCGAACGCGGCATCCCCGTCGTGCACCGCTCGGACGCCCTCGCCGGCGTGATGGACGGCCTGCGTCCCATCGCCGTCGCCGGTACGCACGGCAAGACCACCACCACCTCGATGCTGGCGGTCTCCCTGTCGGCGCTGGGCCTGGACCCCTCGTACGCCATCGGCGGCGACCTGGACGCCCCCGGCTCCAACGCCCACCACGGCGAGGGCGACATCTTCGTCGCCGAGGCGGACGAGAGCGACCGCAGCTTCCACAAGTACACCCCGCAGGTCGCGATCATCCTCAACGCCGAGCTCGACCACCACGCGAACTACGCGTCGATGGAAGAGATCTACGAGTCCTTCGAGACCTTCGTCGCCAAGATCGTGCCCGGCGGCACCCTCGTCGTCGCCCACGGCCAGGCGGGCGCCGCCGAGATCGCCGCCCGGGTCGCCGGCAACCCCGACCTCCACGTCGTCACGTACGGCGAGGAGGCCGACGCCGACGTCCGCATCACCAAGATCACCCCGCGCGGCCTGACCAGCGAGGTCACCGTCGTCCTCCAGGGCCGGATGCTCACCTTCACCGTGTCCGTGCCCGGACGCCACTACGCGCACAATGCCGTCGCCGCCCTCGCGGCCGGTGTCGCGCTCGGCATCCCGGCCCACAACCTGGCCTCCGCCCTCGGCAAGTACACGGGCGTCAAGCGCCGCCTCCAGCTCAAGGGCGAGGAGGCAGGCGTGCAGGTCATCGACTCGTACGCGCACCACCCGACCGAGATGACCGCCGACCTGGAGGCCATCCGCGGCGCCGCCGGGGACTCCCGCATCCTGGTCGTCTTCCAGCCCCACCTCTTCTCCCGCACCCAGGAGCTCGGCAAGGAGATGGGCCAGGCCCTGGCCCTCGCCGACGCCTCCGTGGTCCTCGACATCTACCCCGCCCGCGAGGACCCGATCCCCGGGATCACCAGCGAGATCATCATCACCGCGGCCCGCGCGGCGGGCGCCGACGTCACCGCCGAGCACGCCAAGGAGGCCGTCGCCGACGTCATCGCGGGAATGGCCAAGCCCGGTGATCTCGTTCTCACGATGGGCGCCGGCGACGTCACGGATCTCGGACCGCAGATCCTCGCCCGCCTGTCGAACTGAGGGAGCGGGAACGTCATGGCGTACGAGGTCCAGAAGACGGACGAGCAGTGGCAGGCGGAGCTGACCCCGTCCGAGTACCAGGTGCTGCGCCTGGCGGGCACCGAGCCGGCCTTCCGCGGTGAGTACACGGACACGAAGACGGAGGGCGTCTACTCCTGCCGCGGCTGCGGGTCCGAGCTGTTCCGTTCCACGGAGAAGTTCGAATCGCACTGCGGCTGGCCGTCCTTCTTCGACCCCAAGGACACCGAGGCCGTCGAGCTGATCGCCGACACCACCCACGGCATGGTCCGCACCGAGGTCCGCTGCGCGACCTGCGGCTCCCACCTGGGGCACGTCTTCGACGGTGAGGGCTACCCCACCCCCACCGACCAGCGGTACTGCATCAACAGCATCTCCCTGCGCCTCACCCCGAAGGAGTCCGCAGGGAACTGAGGTGGTCCTCCAGGGTCCGGCGCGGGTTCCATCCCCGCGACCGGGCCCTGCTCACGTCCAGCACCACCGGACGGGAGAGCTGGTCCACCGCGTACCGGCTGAGGAAGGGCTCCGAGCCCGTCAGCCGCGCCACCGATTCCGCCGCCCCGGCCGCCGCGAGCGCCACCGGCAGCGGCAGGTGCCGGATCCGGGCCCGCACTCCGTGCGCCCGCAGCACCGCCCCGACCGCCGCGTCCCGCCCGTACGGCTCCGCGTCCGCCACGTTGTACGCGCCCGGCGGCCAGCCCGCGGCCGCCAGGGCGGCGTCCGCGAGGTTCTCCACCGCCGTCAGGCTCAGCCGCACGTCCGGCCCCGGCAGCAACAGCGTCCCCGCCCGGACCCGGGACAGCAGCCGGGGCAGCAACTGCGTGTCGCCCGGCCCGTACACCGCCCGGGGCCGCAGCACCACCGCGCCCCCGGCCAGCGCCAGCGCCTCGCCCGCCGCCTTCGTACGGCCGTACGCGTTCAGGTGACCCGCCCGCGGATGCTCCTCCGAAACCCGCTCGCGCGAACACCGCGGGTCGTACACGCTGGCGCTGCTCACCCACACCACCGGCCGCCCCTCGGCGGCCCGCAGCAGCCGCGCCGTCCCCTCCTCGTTGACCGCCCGCATCACCGCCTCGGCCCGCCCGCCGGGCGCCGGATCGCCCACGGCCGCCGCGCAGTGCACCACGAAGTCGACCCCCGCCAGATCCGGCTCACCGCGGGCCGCGTCCCAGAACCGGTGTTCGCCCACCGGCCCCGGCCGCCGGCCCACGCACACCACCGACGCCCCGGCCGCGGCCGCCGACCGGGCCACCTGCCCGCCGCAGAACCCGCTCGCCCCCGTCACCGCGATCCGCGTCCTCACGCCCCCGCCCGCACCGTCAGCGACCGCCAGCCCGGCAGCGCCGCCCGCCGGTCCACCCGCGCCCGCACCACCACCGGACGGTGGACGGCCAGCTCCGCCAGGACATCGGCCAGCAGGACGGAGGCCAGCCGCGCCCCGGGACACGCGTGCGGCCCCACGCCGAACACCAGCCGCGCCACCTCCGACCCCGCCGGATCCAGCGCATCCGGGTCGCGCCGGTGCGCCCCCGCCGCGTGCCGGGCCACCAGCAGCAGCCGGTCCCCGCCGCGCACCGGACAGCCGCCCACCGACCCGGCCGCCGCCGCCACCCGCGGCAGCACCGGAGAGGCCGCCGTGACCCGTAGCAGCTCCGCCACCAGCCGCGGTCGCAGCCCCGGGTCCGCGGCCTGCCCCCACAGCCCCGCGTCCGCGCACCAGGCCACCGCCCGCGGCACCGCCGCCACGGTGGTGTTCACCGCGGCCACCGCCACCATCGAGGACAGCGCGTCCCCCGCCCCGGCCAGCTCCCGAAGCCGCGCCGCGGCCCCGGCCGCCGCAGCCGCCGCACCGGGCCTCGGCAGGCCCGGCAGGTGGCTGCGCACCGAAGTCGACGCCGCCCGCGCCGCGGCCCGCGCCAACACCACCGGATCCGCGTCCGACCGCAGCAGGGCGACCGCCACCGACCCCGCCACCTCCCGCGTCAGCGCCACCACGTCCACCTCCCCGCCCCCGGCCAGCCGGGCCGACCCGCGCGCCAGCAGCGGCAGCCACACCGGCCGGAGCCCCTCCACCCCGGCAGCCCCCAGCCGGACCGCCAGGGCCCGCCGGTCGGCCCGGTGCACCCCGCCCTCCTGGTCGAACAGCACGTCTCCGTCCCCGCGCAACGCGGCCCGAGCCGCGCCGCCCGTCGTCCCCGCCGCCGTACGGTCCAACGGCAGCCGGGTCAACGCCTCCCGGTAGGCATCCGCGTCGTGCACCAGCAGCGTCCCGCCCAGCCGGCGCACACCCCGGCCGCGCGTCGCGGCCAGCAGCCCGAACAACAGCGGATGCCCGCGCAGGTAGACCCGACGGTCACGGCGGCGGGCCCTCGCCCGATCGGAGGCCGTCGGGCGATCGGTCGTGGCAGCGCCGTTCATCGGACGTGTACCTCTTTCGTGTCGGTGGGCCGGTACGCCGGTCCCAATACCGGAGAAGGGTGCGCGGCGCGCCCCCGACGAGCGGCGCGCACGTCAGAGCCCCCGCCGGGCCGAGGCACCCAGGCGCGCCGCCGCGAGGGCCGAGGCCGCCGCCCGGTCCGGCTTGCGGGAGCGACCCGACAGCGGGATCCGGGCGAACAGCAGGGCGTCGGGCCGGGCCGAGCCCATCCGCCGCAGCGGCCCCGACAGCGCCGACCGCAGGACCGGTTCCGGAACACCACGGCGCGGCTGCACCAACGCCACCAGCCGTTCGTCCCCGTCTCCCGCCGGAATTCCGACGAGCACGCCCAGCTCCACCCCCGGCACGTGCAGCGCCGGCTCGTACAGACCCGGGTAGATGTTCTCCGCCCGCCGCAGCACCATGTCCTTGCACCGTCCCTCCAGCACGATCCGCCCGGCCGGATCAAGCCGCGCCCGGTCCCCCGTACGCACCCACGGATCGGGTTCCTCGCCCAGGTAGCGGTGCCGGGCCGCGGGCCCGGCCAGCAACAGTTCCCCGCCGGCGTCCCGTACCGCCCGCACCCCGGGCAGCGGGGCGCCGACCAGGTCCCCGACCCCCTCGAAGGCGGCCTTCTCCCGGGACTCCACCGCGGCCGCCGGGAACAGTTCGGTCAGTGCGTACACCCCCCACGCCTGCTCGGCGCCGGCCTCCCGGACCCGGTTCAGCAGCCCGGCGCTCGCCGGAGCCGAACCCGTCCACACCCGGCCCGTGAACCGGGCGCCCGCGTCCAGGGCGTCCCGCAGACCCGGCGGCGTCAGATAGGTGTCCCGCGGCCGAAGCCGGGCCAACTGCCGGGCCAGGACCCGCGGCCGGCGCGCCGGCAGGGCGACCGGCGCCCCGCGCGTCAGGGAGGGCACGAGGACGAAGAACGTACCGCCCAGCACGGGCGCACCGTCGTCCCCGGAGTCGAACAGCGAAGCCACCGTCTCCATCCCGGCCGCGAGACCGGACCGGGTGTGCACGACCGCACGCGGTCGGGACGTGGTCCCGGAGGTGAACACGATCACCGCGTCGCCGTCGCCGTCGTCGTCCCGGCCGACCGGCACCCCCGCCCGGGAGGCCCCCGTCCCCAGGGCCGGCGCGCACCCCGGCAGCCGGGGCCCGACCGTCGCCACCGGCCCCAGCCCGGACAGCTCCGGCAGCTCCAGCCCGGACCGGCGGGCCAGCGGCCCGGCCCACCCCGCGACCGCCTGCGCGGCGGCGTCGGCCAGCACCAGCGCCGGCCGGGCCAGCGCGAGCCGGGCCCGCAACACCTCCGCCCCGGCCCCCGGGTCGAGGACGGCCCCGCGCAGCCCGAGCCGCCACAGGGCCAGCAGCACCGCGAGGGCCCGCGGTCCGGGCCGCACCGCCACCCCGACGGTGTCCCCGGCCCGCAGGCCCCGCGCGTGCAGCGCGGCGGCGTACGCGTCGGCCAGGTCGGCGAGTTCACCCCGGGTGACGCGGACCCGGGTGGCGCCCGTACGGGTCGCCGTCAGGACGGCGGGCCGCTCGGGCCGGGACCTCAGCGAGTCCGCGAGTCGGTCCAGCATCAGCGGGGATCCGTTCCGTGTGCGCCGCTGCCCTGGTCGAGGTACCAGCGGGCCGTACCGGCGAGGCCGTAAGCCCGCAGCCGGCGCGTGGAGTTCTCCACGACCATCGCCCGGCAGTGGCTGATGCGGTCGGTGTGGCGGCGCACCGCGTTCAGGAACAACCGGTCCGTCGGCGAGGGCCGCCGGGGCATCCCACCGACCGCCAGGTACAGGTCCGCGGTGATCGCCATGTTGTTCCCCGCGTGCATCCGGTACGGGGCCCGGTAGCCGTGGCGGCGGGCGTGCTCCGGCCGCAGCCGCCCGAACAGCGCGGCCACCGCCACCAGCCCCGCGAACACGGCCCGCCCGAGCGGGCCGTGCTCGTCGCCCCGCGCCACGATCCGACCGCACACCAGCCCCGGCCGTGCCAGGAGCGCGGCCCGCGCCGCACCCGTCCAGCCGGGTCGCGGCAGGCAGTCGGCGTCCGTCCGGGCCAGCAGGGTCGCCCCCCGGGCCATCGCGTACCGGAACCCGGTGTCCACGGCCGACCCGACGCCCTTCTGCGGCTCCTCGATCACCTGCACCGGGAACGGCGCGTCCGCCGCGAACGCCCGCGCGATGTCGCCCGTCCCGTCCGCCGAGGCGTTGTCGACGACCAGCAGGGTGAAGTCCCGGTCCCGCTGCGCGGCCAGCGCCCGCAGCGTGTCCGCCAGCCGGGCCTCTTCCTCGTGCGCGGGCACCACCACCCACATGCGGGGGCCCCTCACGACTTCTCCCAGACCATCGTCATGATGCTGATGCCACCGCCGAGACCGACGAACAGCACCCGTTCCCCCGGCGCGAGGTCCGCGAACACCCGGTCCAACTGCACGCCGATGCTCGCGCTCGCCACGTTCCCGAGCTCCGGGACGGTCACCACCAACTTCCGCGCGGGGACCCCCGTCAGCTCCGCGAACCGCTCCAGGTACGGCACCGTCACCTGGTGCACCAGCACCTTCGCGAAGTCGTCCCAGTCCAGACCCGTGCGGTGCAACGTCCGGTCGACGACCGCCGTTCCGACCTTCTCGAACACCCCGCGCAGCTCGTGCCCGTCCCCCCGGAAGTACGTGTACGCGTCCCCGCGCGGGTGCCGCGAACCGCCGCCCGGGATCCCGCCGACCTCCCAGTGCTCCGAATGCGTCTCGGTGTCGACGTCGAGGATCCCGCCGGTCTCCACCCCCTCCAGGACCACGGCCGCGCCCGCGTCGCCGAACGTGTAGCCGGCGAAGCCGTCGCGGAACTCCGCGAAGTCCGCGGGCGCCCTGCGCACGGCCCGGCTCGGGGTCTCCCCGGTGACCACCAGTGCCCGGCGCGAGCGCCCGGCGAGGATCATCGTCCGGGCGAGGTCGATGCCGTTGACGAAGCTGTTGCAGGCGTTCGTGACGTCCAGGGCGTGTGCGCGGGAGCCGAGTTCGGCCTGCACGATGTGCGCGGTGGCCGGCTCGACGAGGTCCCGGGACGCCGAGGCGAAGACCAGCAGGTCCACGTCGTGCGGGGTGAGCCCGGCGGATTCCAGCGCCCGGCGCGCGGCGCCGACGGCCAGCGTGGAGGCGTACACCCCCTCGGCGGCGACGCGCCGGGACACGATCCCGGTGGCCCGGGACAGGACTCCCGGCGGCAACGCGATGCCGCCGGACCCGGTCACGTCCCGCTGGAGGTCGTCGGAGGTCAGGACGTCGCCGGGCAGCAGGCTGCCGACGGCGGTTATCCCGACGCGCGGGGGCGGATCACACGGCTGAATAGGCATGCCCTCACGATGACAAGCCGCCGGTGCCGGGTCCTGAGTACGGATGCTCAGATCCCGTACGCACGCCTTGAGTAGGAGGCCCGCACTCCGCCGGGGCCGCCGGCCCCGACCGTCACGGCCCGGTCCGCGAGCCCCGCCCCACCGCCGTCCCGAGGTCCTAGACCAGCCACTTCCCGTCCCGCATCAGGGTCCGTCCGGTCAGCTCGGGCACGGTTCCCCACGCCTGGAGCACCTGCGGGACGACCCGGTAGAAGAAGTACGCGGGCCCGCTGTCGCGCGGGTCCCAGCCGTCCTTGGCGGCGAACCCCTCGCCCACCCCGTCGGGCAGCTCCTCCTGGGACACCGTGCGCGAGGTGCCGTGGACCAGGACGACGTCCCGGGTATGGCCGAAGGACAGCCGGACGCGACCCGAGGCACTCAGGTTGCGTCCGGTCGGATTGGTGTCACGGGTGGCGAGCCACACGGCCTCGCCGTCCCACCAGAAGGTCAGCGGCACGAGACAGGGCTCGCCGCCGGCGTCGGCCGTGGCGACCCATACGTCCACGTCCCGCGCGAGCCGATCCAAGGCCTCGCGCTTGCGCTGCTCGGGGCTGCGGGGTCCGGCGGGGAGGGAGTCAACTTCCGTCATGCGACGAGACTATGGCGACATCCACCGATCCGCATCCGACCTCCGACCCAGGCCGCCCGGCGGAGGACCAGCCACGCCGTGCGGCCGCCCGTTCCGCCGTCCACGGGCCAACCACGTGTGCCACAGGGCGGGTTGTGGCCGTGAAGGCCGGACCCCGCCCGGGCTCAGTGGCCCCGGGGCGGCTCGTCCGGCGGCGGGGGGATGACGCGGCGGCGGGTGACGCCCGCCCAGTCGGCGCCCGCCGGGCGGTCGGGAACGGAGGCCGTCGTGTCACGCCCCGGACCCGGACCGGGACCGGGGTCCGGCGCGGGCGGGCGGCGGCGCAGGAGCCCCGACAGCCGCTCACGCAGCCCCGCGAGGGGCTTGGGCCGCCGCCAGGCCCGGAACTCCTCCGCCCGGCGCGCCCCGTGACCGGCCAGCTCCTCCTCGGCCTCCAGGAGCCGCTCGGGCGACAGGTCCCGCACGGCGGGTCGGAGCACGCCCTCCAGGAGGTCGGTCCGGGTCTCCTGCCACAGCGGGCCCGCCTGCGGGTGCGAGGACCAGACGGCGAAGCAGTCCGCGAGGAAGCGCGGTGAGCGGCGCAGCAGCGCCCCGACCCGGGGATCGTGCGCCGCACGCCGGTACGCCGACAGCAACTCGGCGTCCTCGCTGTCGATCAGCGCCCGCAGTCCGGCCGTGCCCGACCGGTCGGGGGAGAGCAGCGCGGCCGCCGTGGCGGCGACCGCACCACCCGGGGCGTCCGCCTCGGGGTCGGGGTCCCGGGGTTCGGGGGCCTGCGCGGGGACGTCCGGCCGCCCGACCTCCCGCACGGGGCGGCTTCCGTCAGCGCCCGGCCGTGCCGACGGCAGGGCGTCCCGGGCGTCCCGGGCGTCGCGGGCGTCGCGGTTGTTCGCCGGGGCCTCGCGCCGCGCGGCCGTCCGGGGGGCCGGGTCCGGGGTCGACCGCCCGGCGGTCCCGGCCCGGATCGCCGTCGTGGTCCGGTCGGCCGGGCGATCGTCGGGGTGGCCGTCCGGGCGGCGGGTGTTCCCGCGCACCGCGTACCGGTCGCCGCCCGCGTCGCCGTCCCGATCGTCGGGCCGGGCGTCGGCCTCCGGCCCGGAGGCCGTCCCCACCAGCAGGAGTTCCCGACGCAGCCGCTCGGGGAGCTCCGCCGCGAAGTGGCCCAGCACCTCCCGCGCCAGGTCCGTCGCCGCCGGGTCCCCGGCCGGGGCCCGCACCGCCGCCAGCGCGAGCAGGTCCCAGGTACCGGCATCGCGGTGGACCGGCGCGCCCGTCGTCGCCAGCACCAGACGGGCCTCGTCCGCGGGGAGCGGCTCCGCGCCCCACACCAGCCGCATCCCGGTCCGCAGGACCAGCGGCTCGGCGTAGAGGGAGACCCCGCAGTCCCCGAGGAGGGTGTCCAGCGCGACGCACCGGTCCGTCCCCGCCCATGCCGGCTCCGCGGCCCGCGCGCACATCCGCAGGTGCGGTACCGCCTCCGCGGCGCCGAGCCGCATCCCGGTGTGCTCGAACAGTCGGACACCGGCGGCGGGATCGCCCGCGGACAGGGCGTCCAGCCGGTCCAGCACGAGGATCCGCAGGGCAGGCAGCTCGGCCAGCCCGTCCCGTACGTCCTCCCCGTAGGCCCGCTCCGGATCGCCCAGCAGCGCGAGGGCCAGCCGGCGCGCCACCTCCGGCAACGGCGCGACGGGGCCCACCCCGAGGGCGGCGGCCATCCGCGTGCGCCGGTCCGTCACCCCGTGCGGGCCGTTGTCGCCGGCACCGGCGCCCGGTGGGACCGCCCCCGCGCTTTCGGGCTCGGCGGTCCGGCGCGGCGCGTCGTCGCGCACGCCGTCCTCCGCCTGCGGTGCCGGCCGCGCGTGCCGGGGGCCGGCGGGCCGCGCTGCGGGAGGTGCCGGTGGCGTCCGGCCGGGCCCGGTCGCGCGGCGCGGTGCCCGGGCACCGGGCAGCGCGTCCCGGTGTTCGGCCGTCCACTCGGCGGCCTCCGCGTGGGCCACCGGGTCCAACGGCAGCCCGGCGGCCAGGGCGAGCGCGGCCAACGGGCCCGCGTCGTAGGGGTCGCCGGGCAGCCGACGGACCTCCGCGAAGAGGTGGGGCCGGCCGGCCTGCCAGACCAGCGCCGCGGTCCGTGCCCACGGGCCGGCGGACGCGTCGGAGCCGGCCGGGGTGTGGGGCTCGTGTGCGGGGTCGAGGATCCGGTAGCGGTGTTCCCGCCCGGCGAGCGCGGCGAGTTCGGCCTCCGCGCCGGGGCGTACGCCGATCAGTTGCTGCGGGGCCAGGTCGGGACGCCGCGTATAGGTGGTGAAGGTGAGCCACTGCCCCCGCTGGTGCGGGAGCACGCTGCACGCCAGCATCACCCAGCGGGCCACGTCCAGGCTGTCGTGCTCCACGAGCACGATCCGCGGGGCCTCGGGGTCCTTGCCGAGCCGCCGCACGTCGGCGAAGAACCCCGCGAGGCGGGCGCCCCGCGCCGCGACGAACGCGGCCAGCCCGGGGCCGTCGTGCCGTCCCGGGGCGGGCACCGCCGCGAGCGGCGGGGGAGGCCCGCCGGGCGGGGTCCGAGAGGCCCACTGGGGGGAGCCCCAGGCCGTGATCGGCAGGGCGCCCTGGGCCGCCCCGGAACCGGCCGCCCCCGGCAGGTGCACGGCGTGCGCGTGGAAGGGCGGGCCGACCTCCCCGCGGCCCGCCGGCCCTGCGCCCGTCGCTCCGCCGCCCATGCCCATGTCGCTGCCCGTGCCCGTGCCCGTGCACGCAGAGCGGGCCAGCAGCCGGCTCCCGTCGGAGAGGATGCTCAGGCTCAGCGCCACCGGGAGCGCGGCCAGTTGCTCCGCCGACGGATGCGCCGGTGCGTCGGCGGGCGACTCGTAACCGATCAGCTGCCCGGCCTCGCGCAGCACCTCGGCGGGCACGCCCGGGGTGACGGAGGTGAAGCGCGGACCGGACCCCTCCGGGCCGGGCACCCCCGAGGCGTAGTGGAGCTGGGCGAGGTTCATGCGTCCCCCTCCGAACGGGCGGTCGTCCCGTCGGGCGTCCACGCCCACCCGCCCCGGGGCGGCGCACCCCTCCCGTACCGGGCCGGCGCGTCCGACCTCCGGAACTTCCGCACGTCCGGTGTCTGTTGTCCCGCTCCGTGCGCCCCGTATCGCACCACCGGTGCGGCGGGCGGGTGGTCGGAGGGTGCGCCGGACCGGGCCAGGGCGTGCCCGCGCTCGGTCCCCGCCATACGTCTGCGCCCCCCGTGCAGTGTGTGAAGGTCATTCCAGCAGATGCGGGGGCCGTGCGGGAACCGTTTCGCGGGGCTTTCCGTTCGCCCGCTGTACGGCCCGACGTCAGACGGGGATCTCCGTCCGGTACCCCGGGACGGCTGTTCTTGGGGCGCCCCTCGACTCCCCCCCTCACTTCCAGAGGTCGTCACCCATGGCTGAACTCAACCGACGCAGGTTCCTCCAAATCGCCGGCGGGACCGCCGCCGTCGCGATGCTGAACGAGAGCATCGCGCGCGCCGCCGCGATCCCGGCCGCGCAGGGCGGCACCGGGACCATCAAGGACATCGAGCACGTCGTCGTCCTCATGCAGGAGAACCGGTCCTTCGACCACTACTTCGGGTCCATGAAGGGCGTCCGCGGCTTCGGGGACCCGCGTCCCGTGCTCCAGGACAACGGGAAGTCGGTCTTCCACCAGTCGAACGGGACGAAGGACATCCTGCCCTTCCACCCGCAGATCGAGGACCTCGGGATGCAGTTCCTGGAGGGCCTGAACCACGACTGGGCCGGTGGCCACCAGGCCTACAACAACGGCAAGTACGACAAGTGGGTCCCGGCGAAGACGGCCACGACCATGTCGTACATGACGCGGAACGACATTCCGTTCCACTACGCCCTCGCCGACGCGTTCACCGTCTGCGACGCCTACCACTGCTCGTTCATCGGCGCGACGGACCCCAACCGCTACTACCTGTGGACGGGGCACACCGGCAACGACGGCACGGGCGGCGGCCCGGTCCTCGGCAACCAGGAACTGGGGTACGGCTGGAAGACCTACCCGGAGCGCCTGGAATCGGCCGGGGTGTCGTGGAAGGTGTACCAGGACATCGGCGACGGCCTGAACGCGGCGGGCCACTGGGGCTGGATCAACGACGCCTTCCGCGGCAACTACGGCGACAATTCCCTGCTGTACTTCAACACGTACCGCAACGCCCAGCCCGGCAGCCCCCTCTACGAGAAGGCGCGCACGGGCACGAACGCCGCCGCGGGCGAGGGCTACTTCGACCGGCTGCGCGCGGACGTGGTGAACGGCACCCTGCCGCAGGTCTCGTGGATCGCCGCACCCGAGGCGTTCAGCGAGCACTCCAACTGGCCGACGAACTTCGGGGCCTGGTACATCTCGCAGGTGCTGGACGCGCTGACCGCGAACCCGGCCGTCTGGGCGAAGACCGCCCTCTTCATCACCTACGACGAGAACGACGGCTTCTTCGACCACGTCGTCCCGCCGTACCCGCCCACCTCCTCGGCGTGGGGCCTGTCCACGGCCGACGTCACACGCGACCTGTACGCAGGCGGCGGGGGCTACGCGGCCGGCCCCTACGGTCTCGGCCCTCGCGTCCCGATGATCGTGGTCTCGCCGTGGAGCAAGGGCGGCTACGTCTGCTCCGAGACCTTCGACCACACCTCGGTGATCCGCTTCATGGAGAAGCGGTTCGGCGTGCGGGAGCCGAACATCTCGCCGTGGCGCCGCGCCGTGTGCGGTGACCTGACCTCGGCGTTCGACTTCACCCGGGCGGATTCCGCGCCCGCCGCGCTGCCCTCCACGGCCGGCTACGTCCCGCCGGACAAGGACCGCCACCCGTCCTACCACCCGACCCCGCCGGCGACCGGGACGCTGCCGAGGCAGGAGGCGGGCGGGAAGCCGACCCGGGCCCTGGGCTACAGCCCGTACGTGGACGGCGGGGCCACCGTCTCCACCGGCAAGTTCACGCTGACCTTCGCCTCCGGTCCGTCGCTGGGCGCCCACTTCCACAGCACCTCGGGCAACCGGACCGACGGCCCGTGGCCCTACACGGTGGAGGCGGGCAGGACCCTGTCCGACACCTGGAGCACCAGCGCCTCCACCGGCAACCGGATCGACCTCACGGTGTGGGGCCCCAACGGCTTCCTGCGCACCTGGAAGGGACCGGCGAAGAAGGCCGGCCCGGAGGTGACGGCCCGCCACGTGGACACGAGCGGCAACCTGGCCCTGACCCTGAAGAACGGGGGCACGACCGCGGTGAACCTCACCGTGACCAACGCCTACGGCGGCGCCGCCCAGACCTTCAAGGTCAACGCGGGCGCGAGCGTCTCCCACACGGTGGACCTGCGCGCCTCGGGCCGCTGGTACGACGTGACGGTCGTCTCGGACGCCGACGCGACGTTCCTGCGCCGGTTCGCCGGCCACGTGGAGACGGGCGCCCCGGGCGTCTCCGACCCGGCGATCAGGACCGTCTGACCCGCCGGCCGGGGGCCCGCTGCCGGCCGGGGCCCCGCCGACCGTCCGGAACCAGGTGGTCGTGGGGCGGGGGGAACCGGCCGTGCGGTGTGACGGCGGGCCGGATGGGCAGAGGTACCGCGTTGCTTTCTTCGCCCGTCATCGAAGGGGAACGCATGGCCATCGCCCATCGCCGGATCGGCACCGGACCCGTCCGCGTCATCGTGCTGCACGACTGGTTCGGGACCTCCGCGAACTGGGGCTCCGTACTGGACCACCTGGACCCGGAGGAGTTCTCGTACGCCTTCCTCGACTACCGCGGCTACGGGGAGCGGCGGGACGTCCCCGGCCGCCACACCCTGCCCGAGATCGCCGACGACGTCCTGGAACTGGCCGACCAGCTGGGCTGGGACACGTTCTCCCTGCTCGGGCACTCCATGGGCGCCAAGGCCGCCCAGCAGGTGCTCGTCCGGGCCCCCGAGCGGATCGAGAAGCTGATCGGCACGGCCCCCGTCCCGGCCGGGCCCTACGTCATGGACGACCGGACCCACGCCCTCTTCCACGGCGCCGCCGAGGACCCCGACAAGCGCCTCGCCATCCTCGACCTGGTCACCGGCCACCGGGCGAGCCGGTACTGGCTGGACCGGATGGTCGCCCACTCGCTCGCGATCTCCCGTCCCG
Source organism: Streptomyces sp. NPDC040432 (assembly GCF_055595445.1). Lineage (NCBI taxonomy): Bacteria > Bacillati > Actinomycetota > Actinomycetes > Kitasatosporales > Streptomycetaceae > Streptomyces > Streptomyces sp. NPDC040432. Next base: position 90,911 of record NZ_JBVIVP010000024.1, read on the forward strand.
AGGCCTTCGCCGGCTACCTCGCGAGCTGGCAGCCGCTCGATCTGTCCTCGGCGGTCAAGGGCAGCACGGTCCCGGTGCTGGTCCTGGTGGGGGAGTACGACCTGGCGCTGACGGCCGACGTGATGCGCGCCACGTGGCAGGCCTGGTACTCGAACTGCCGCGTCGTCACGGTCCCGGGCTCCGGCCACTACCCACCGCACGAGACCCCGGTCGCCTTCGCCACCGACGTCGAGGCCTTCCTGCGCGGCTAGACCCACAGCGCCGAGCACCCCGTACGCCGCCTCGGAACGCGAAAAAACCCGTGGGGCACGAGGAAACCTCGTGCCCCACGGGATCAAAAAGGGTGAGTGACGGGACTTGAACCCGCGGCCACCTGGACCACAACCAGGTGCTCTACCAACTGAGCTACACCCACCACGAAGGGCGGCGGAACCACCCGTTCGATGTGCAAGCACAGCATAGCCGATCAGAGGGGTGGTTCCGCGACGCGTTATCCGGCGGACCGGCTGCCGGTGGGAGCCGCCACGAGGACGAACCGCTCCTCGCGGCGGGCGGCCCGTGCCGCCGCGGCCACGGCGAAGGCCCGCACGATCGGGTGCGGCCGGGTGCCGTCGCCGGCGAGCTCGGGCCGGAACACCGTCGCGAGGAAGAAGGGGCGCCCCGGCAGCTCCGCGACGCGGACCTGACCGTCCTCGTCGTGCCCCGACAGCCGCAGGCCGTGCGCGGCGAGCGAGGGCAGGTGCCGCGGCGCCGGTCCGCAGCCGCAGTGGTAGCGCTCCATCGTCCGCTCGGCTCCGGCGCGGACTCGGCGAGCGAGCCGGGCTCGGCCCGGACGAGCCCCTCGTGCCCGACGAGGGAGCAGGCGAGCGGCGCGATCAGCGGGTCGACGGCCCCCGGCTCGTTCGCGGCGTGTGCCGCGTGGGGCAGCCCGCAGACGTTGCGGGCGTACTCCAGCAGCGCGTGCTGGAAGCCGCCGCAGGTGCCGAGGAAGGGGATGCCCTCCTCCCGCGCCACCCGGATCGCGGCGAGCACCCCGGCCTCACCGGCGTACGGGCTGCCGGGCAGCACCCACTGCGGCGAACCCCGCCAGGGTGCCGCCGGTCGCCTCGGCCCCGGCGTCGGCGGTGGGGATCCAGAAGGCGTCCAGGACGAGCCCGTCGCGCGCGGCCGGCGCCCGGCCGGGTCACTCTCGCCGCCTCCCCGCCGGCCCCGTGGGGCCCGCGCTGCTCGCGGTCCTGCCCGCCACCGGGGTCACCCTGCGCGTGCTGCCCCGGACCAGGTGCCCGCCGCCGTCGCCACCGGCGGCTGCGACCTCGGGCTCCTCGACGGGCCGGCCGTGCCGAGCGACCCGCTGCGGCTGCCCGACGTCGCTCCGCTCACCGTCACCGGGATCGGCGAGGAGGAGCCGGCCGTGCTCCTGCCCGCCGGGCACCCGCTGGCCGCGCCGCGCCTGGTGCACCGTACGGAACTGCTCGCGCCGAAGGCCGTGACGGGCGCCACGGCCGCGCTCGCCGCCCGACTCACGGCGGGATCCCGGGACGGGCACTGCGCGGGCCCCGCGTGCCGTGCACGTCGGCGGTGCCCCTCAGGGAGCCAGGACCACCGCCGACTCGCCCGGTACGTGGATCCGCCCGTCCGGCCCCGGATGCTCGGCCGGCTCCCAGGAGGCCAGGACCCGTACGCCGTTGCGGCCCAGCGCGATCGTCACCGGCTCCGGGGCGAGGTTCACCGCGACGCGGACCTCGCCCCTTCGGAACGTCAGCCAACGGCGCTCCTCGTCGTGCGCGACGCGGACCGCCGCGAGGTCGGGGTCGCGCAGGTCCGGCTGGGTGCGGCGCAGCGAGACCAGTGTCCGGTACCAGGCCAGCAGCCGGGCGTGCGCGGCCCGTTCGGGTTCCGCCCAGTCCAGGCAGGACCGGTCCCGGGTCGCCGGGTCCTGCGGGTCGGGGATCTCCTCCGCCTTCCAACCGTGTGCGGCGAACTCCCGTCGCCGACCGGCCCGTACCGCCTCCGCGAGCTCCGGATCGGGGTGGTCGGTGAAGTACTGCCAGGGCGTGCCGGCCCCCCACTCCTCGCCCATGAACAGCATGGGGACGAAGGGCCCGGTCAGCGCCACCGTCGCCGCGCACGCCAGCAGGCCGGGGGAGAGCGAGCCGGAGAGCCGGTCGCCGAGCGCCCGGTTGCCGATCTGGTCGTGGGTCTGGGTGTACCCGACGAACCGGTGTGCGGGGGTGCGCCTGCGGTCCACCGGGTGGCCGTGGGTCCGGCCCCGGAAGGAGGACCAGGTCCCGTCGTGGAAGAAGGCCCGGGTCAGGGTCTTGGCGAGGGCGCCGAGCGGGGCCTGCGCGAAATCGGCGTAGTAGCCCTGCGATTCGCCGGTCAGCGCGCAGTGCAGGGCGTGGTGGAAGTCGTCGTTCCACTGCGCGTGCAGGCCCAGTCCGCCCTGGGCGCGGGAGGCCGTGGTGCGCGGGTCGCACCGGTCGGACTCGGCGATCAGGAACAGCGGCCGGGCGGTCTCCACCGCCAGTTCGTCGACTGCCGCGCCGAGTTCCTCCAGGAACGTCAGGGCCCGCCCGTCGACGAGGGCGTGCACCGCGTCCAGTCGGAGCCCGTCGATCCGGTAGTCCCGCAGCCAGGCCAGCGCGCTGCCCAGGAGGTAGGCCCGCACCTCGTCGGAACCCGGCGCGTCAAGGTTCACCGCCGAGCCCCACGGCGTGTGGTGGGTGTCGGTGAAGTACGGCCCGAAGGCGGGGAGGTGGTTCCCGGACGGACCCAGGTGGTTGTGGACCACGTCCAGGACCACGCCCAGTCCCGCCGCGTGCGCGGCCTCCACGAACCGGGCCAGCCCGGCCGGGCCGCCGTACGGCTCGTGCACGGACCAGGGCGCCACCCCGTCGTACCCCCAGCCGTGCCGGCCGGGGAAGGAGCACACCGGCATCAGCTCGACGTGCGTCACGCCCAGCGCGGTGAGGTGCCCCAGCCGGGCCGCGGCCGCGTCGAAGGTGCCCTCGGCGGTGAAGGTCCCGACGTGCAGCTCGTACAGGACCGCGTCCTGGAGCCGGGTGCGCGGCGCCGGACCCCGCGGGGTGAGCGGCCCGAAGTCTACGACCGCGGACAGGCCGTCGGGCCCGTCCGGCAGGCGCCGCCCGCGCGGGTCGGGGCGGACCACCGGGTCGTCCCCCAGCAGGAAGCCGTACCGGTCGCCGTCGGCGGCCGGGGCGTCCAGGGTCCACCAGCCGGCGCGGCCGGGATCCCGATCCGGTGTCATCTCGTAGGCGGTGTCGTTCAGTCGCATGGCGACCCGACCTGTCAGCGGTGCCCATACCTCGAACTGCACGGACGGTCCCCTCGTCTCCGGCGGTGTCCAGCATGCGTATCGTGCCCATCATTCCGGGCCTTCCGGAGGACTTCTGGACACTCCGCACCCGACGGGCCGACAATCACCCTGTGACATCGAGTTTCGAGTTCCCCGCCTTTCCCGCGCCGCGGCTCTCCGACGCCGAGCGCGACCGGGTGCTTGGCCAGCTCAGAGAGGGTGCGGCGCTCGGCCGGCTCTCGCACGACACCTTCCTGCGCCGGATGGAACTCGCTCTCACCGCCCGCCGGGCCGAGGACCTCGCGGTGCTCACCGCCGACCTCCAGGCCAGGGAGGGGGGCGAAGCCCCCTGGAGCCGGCGACTGTTCGGTTGGGTGGGCCGTGCGTCCGCCGTTTCCGTCGGGGTGCGCCGCGCCTGGCAGGTGGAGCGGCTGCCGCGGCTGCTGTTGCCGCACCCGGGCGCCGGGCCGCTGCGGATCGGCCGCGACCCGGGCAACGGCCTGCGGCTCAGCCACGAGACCGTCTCGCGGGCGCACGCCGAACTGAGCATGCGCGACGGCGTCTGGGTGATCAAGGACCTCGGCTCCACCAACGGCACCACCGTCAACGGCCGTCGGGTGTCCGGCTCGGCGGTGGTCCGGGACGGCGACCAGATCGGCTTCGGCCGGATGGACTTCCGGCTGTCCGCGACCTGACGCCGGCTCGGGGCGGGCCAGACGGCGCTGTGTACCCGGCGGCGCGGTGGGCCGCCGCGGGGCGCAGGATGACGTCATGGAAGAACCCACGCCCGCGGTGCGCCCGGCGCGCCCCGAGGACCTGCCGCGTCTCGTCGAACTGATCCACGAGCACATCGCCTACGAGCGCTCCGCCCCGCGCCCGCCCGGTCTGGCCGCCCGGCTGGGCCCGCAGCTCTTCGCCGAGGACCCCCGGCAATGGGTGCTGCCGGCCGAGACGCCCGGGGGCTCCGTGGTCGGATACGCCGCCTGCGCCGCCGAGTTCTCCTTCTGGGACGCCCGGCACCACCTCCACATGGACTGCCTCTACCTGGCCGACGGGGCCCGCGGCCACGGGCTCGGCCGGGCCCTCATGGACGGGGTGACCGCTCTCGCCCGGGAGCTGGGCCTGGACCACGTCGAGTGGCAGACGCCCGACTGGAACGAGGGCGCGATCCGCTTCTAGGACCGCCTCGGCGCGCAGGGCCTGCCCAAACGCCGCTACAGCCGGCCGGTCTAAGGGCTGTCCCTTCCGGGTCCCGTCGGGCGGCGCGGGTCCGACAGGATCCGGAGGGGACGGCCCGGCGACGGCCGCGGGCCGCCCCCCCCACCGGGTCGGAGCGGGGGCGGCGGGTGCCGGACGGGTCGGTCGGCCCTCGCCCGCTCGCCTACACCCGCTCGGCGCACGAGGCGTGCGTGAGCCGCTCGTACGTGGCCAGGACCGTCCGGCACTGGTGTTCCACCTGGGTGGCCACCGGGACCCGGCGGGCCTGGAAGCGGGCCGAGAACTCCTCGCACCAGCCGGTCACGAGCCGGTCGAGGGCCGGGGCGGCCGGGTGGCCCTGGACGCGCAGGACCCGCAGGAGCATCGCGGCGGCGCGCAGCGAGAGCCGCCGTCCGAAGGCGTCGATGCTGCCGATGGCCGCCGCGGTGGCGTCGACGGGAGCGCCGGGCCCGGTCCATTCGGCGGTGATCCGGGGGATCAGGGCGAGCGTCCAGTCGACGGCGCGCAGCAGGGCGGCGGACGCGGGGTCGGAGCCCCCGACCGTGTCCCGTGGTCCGGCCACGCGTGCGGCGTCCTCGGTGAGCCGGGCCGCGAGCACGCGCAGGGCGTGCCGGGGGTCCGGGTGCGGGGCCGGATCGTCCACCAGGTCGGACGCCCACATGGGGACCTCGACGATGGCGGTGGTCCCGTGGTGGCGGTGGACCCGGTACCAGGTGCTGAGCCGGGTGTCCTCGGGGTGGAAGGCGCCGCCGGGCCCGGCCCCCGGCTCCGGCATCACGAAGATCCCCGGCCCGGGGGAGGGCCAGCCGGCGGCGTCGGAGGCCCCGGTCTCGACGGGGATGCGGAGTTCGGCCGCCGACCTTCCGAACGGCCCGGCGAGCCCCGGTATGTCCCGGGTGAGCTGTACCCAGGACCCGCCGAGGTCCGTGCCGTGCAGGGAGACCTGGAGAACGGGCCGCAGCTCGTCGATGAGGGCGGTCAGCGCCAGCGTCTCGGGCGGCAGCCGGTCCGGGGCGAGCAAGGACGGTGCCCACTCGGGTTGTTCGGGTCCCGGCGGACGGAAGAAGTTCCGGTGGTAGTCGAGCAGGGAGTACGGGCGGGGCGTGCGGTGCAGCTCCGCCCCGTCCGGGTCGGCGCAGAGCAGGAAGTGCCAGCCCGCCCCGGCGCCGAGGGCGGGGTCCCGGACGATCCGACGGGCGAGGGACAGGGCCGTCGCCCCGCCGACGGGTTCGTTGGCGTGGGCCCCGGCGACGACCAGGACGTCGCGGGCGCTGTTGCCGGGGTCGACGGAGAGCAGCCGGAGGGGCGCCCCCGCCCGGGAGGTGCCGACCCGGCGGATCCGGACCCGGGCGGGGTGTTCGTCCGCCAGCGCGCGTGCGGCCAGGGCGAGTTCGTGTGGTGTCGGGTAGCGCATTTCACGGAGGAGGGTCACAGGGGATGCCATGCCCGCCGCGCGCACCCCCTACTGCTCCCCGCACCCCGCACTTCTCCGAATCCCCTCCGAAAATCCCTGGCCAACGCCTTGCGCGCCCCCGCCCCGACCCGCCCCGCCGCGTCGGGAACCGCCCTACGCCCCTCCTGCCCGCCCGGCGTCCGCGCCCGTCCCCGCGTCCGTGCGGATCAGCGCCAGTGCCGGGCGCCCGGCCAGCAGCCCGGCCAGGTCCACGGCCCCCTCGTACGAGGTGTCCGCGGCGCCGGCGCCGCAGCCCGGCACCACCGTCCAGCGGCCCGGCGGCAGGGCCAGGGTGGTGCTCCGCCAGCCGCCGGCGCCGGCCAGCCGGTGCGAGAGGCGGGTGGCCACGGCGACGAGCCCGCCCGTACGGGCGAAGGCGACGCAGTGCTCCGCCGCCGGCCCCCGGGCCTCCAGCGGGGCGTACCCGGTGAACAGGGCGGGCCGGTCGCGGCGCAGCCGCAACAGGGCCGCGGTCAGCGCCAGCTTCTCCTGCGACACGCCGTCCGGGTCCGCGCCCGCGTCCAGGGCGGCCAGCTCCCGGTGGGCGAAGTACGCCGGGCGCCGGTTGTCCGGGTCGACCAGGGCCCGGTACTCGCTCTCCGCACCCTGGTACACCTCGGGCACCCCGGGCATCGTCAGGTGCAGCAGGGTCATGCCGAGCAGACCGGCCCGGGCCGCGTCCGCCAGCTCGACGGGGAGCCCGTCCCCGCCCTTCGGGACCGCTGCCGCCACACCCGCCTCGTACGCCTCGTCGGGATCGGTCCACGAGGTGCGCAGCCCCGCCTCCCGGGCCGCCTTCAGCAGGGCGGCGGCCAGCCGCTCCGCCCGCTCGGGGGCCTCGCCGAGCCCCAGCGAGCTCTGCCGGGCGACCCACGCGAGCTGGGGGTCCTCCGCCCGCGGCCCCGGTTCGGCCATCAGCTCCGGCGCCTGGGACAGCACCGCGATCCGGGCCCGGACGTCCGCGCTGCGCTTCGTGTCGTGCGTGGACAGTACGGTCCCCGAGGCGGGCCAGTCCCGTTCCAGGGCGGCGCAGTACGCGTGGAACTCCCCGAGGGGCACGGCGGGCGCGCCCGGTTCCCCGCCGACCTCGGTGGCCGACAGCAGCGGGGCCCAGCGGTAGAAGGCCCGGTCCTCCAGGGACTTGGCGCGCAGGGCCGCCGAGGTCTGGGCGAACCGGGCCGCGAAGGCCGGATCCCCCCGCAGCAGGTCCCGTACGCCGTCCACCGCGGGCCGCCCGGCCCACCGGGCGGCCTCCTCCAGGGTCTGCGGGTCGGGCCCCGGTCCGTCGGGGTAGGTGCGGTAGACGGGGTGGGCGATCAGCAGCTCCCGTACGGCCGGGGCCGCCCCGGGGCCGGCCCGGTGCTCCAGGAGGGCCAGTTCGGCGGCCAGGTCCACGGTCAGGACCTCCCGCGCCGCGGTCGCGGCGGTCTCCTCCCAGGAGGGCAGCCCGGTGGTGCGCTCGAACGCGCGGGCCAGCTCGGCCGCGCCGGCCGGATCGGTGAACAGCCCGTCGATCCGGTGCAGCGCGTCGTACCCGGTGGTGCCCGCCACCGGCCAGGCCGACGGGAGTCGTTCGTCGCGGGCGAGGATCTTCTCCACCACGACCCAGCAGCCGTCGCCGGCGGCGGCCCGCAGCCTGCGCAGGTACTGCCCGGGGTCGGCCAGTCCGTCCACGTGGTCGATGCGCAGGCCCTGGATCACCCCGTCCCGCACCAGCTCCAGGACCTTCGCGTGGGTGGCGGCGAACACGGCCGGATCCTCGACCCGGACCCCGATCAGGTCCGAAATCGTGAAGAAACGACGGTAGTTGAGTCCGGTCCGGGCCTCGCGCCACCACGCCGGCCGGTACCACTGGGCGGCCAGCAGCTCGGGCAGCGGCAACCCGGCCGTGCCCGCCCGCAGCGGGAACTCCTGCTCCCCGAAGCGCAGTACGTCCCCACCGACCCGGATGTCGTAGGTGTCCGCGGGTTCGCCGAGCACCGGCAGCAGGAGTTGCCCGCCGCCCGCCGCCCAGTCGATGTCGAACCAGCGGGCGTACGGGGAGTGCGGCCCCTCCCGCAGCACTTCCCACAGCGCCCGGTTCAGCCTCAGCGGCGACGGCACCGCCATGTGGTTGGGCACGATGTCCAGGACCAGGCCGAGTCCGTGGGCGCGGGCCGTCGCGGCCAGGGCGCGCAGGCCCGGCTCGCCGCCGAGCTCGGCCCGGACCCGGGCGTGGTCGGTGACGTCGTACCCGTGCGAGGAGCCGGGGGCCGCCTCCAGGACGGGGGAGAGGTGCAGGTGCGACACGCCGAGCGCGGCGAGGTGCGGTACTACCGCCCCGGCCGCCTCGAACGGGAACTCCGGGCACAGCTGGAGGCGGTAGGTCGACGCCGGAGTGACAGGTTTCGGAACATCAGATTCCGTTCGGGTGCTGTGCTGCGGCAGGCTCATGAGAACGTACGTACCCAGCCTGCCGGATTCCGTGCCATTACCCAATGCATCCGGGTGACTGCGGCGGGTTAGCGTTGATCAAGTGGTTGGAACCGTCAACACCTATCGAAACGTCATCGCCCTGACCGGGCCCCTACTCCCCCTCGTCTCCTTCTTCGCCCGACTGCCCGTCGCGATGTCCCAGTTCGGGAGCGTCCTGCTGGTCGCCCAGACCAGCGGCTCCCTCGCCACCGCCGGCATCGTCGGAGGCACCCTCTCCGCCGGCCAGGTGGTCTTCGGTCCCGTCCTCGGCCGGCTCGCCGACCGCCACGGGCAGCGGCCCGTCGTCCTGACCGCGGCGGCCGTCAACGCCGTCGCCACCGCCGCCCTCGTCGCCGGAGCCCTCGGCGGCCTCGCGACCGTCCCGCTCGCCGCGATCGGCGCGGTCACGGGCGCGTCCGTACCGCTGATCGGACCGCTCGCCCGGACCCGCTCCGTCGCCCTCGCCCACCGGGCCGAGTCCGACGAGGGCGTCATCGGCGCCGTCCACTCCCTCGAAGGCACCCTCGACGAGGTCTCCTTCGTTCTCGGCCCGGCCCTCGTGGGACTCGCCGCGCTCGTCGCGCACCCGGCCGTCGCCCTCGCCGGCGCGGCCGGACTCGTCGTCGTCTTCGGCACCGCCTACGCCCTGCACCCGACCGCCGCCGCCACGCCGGGGTCCCCCGCGCGACCGAAGGCGGAGGCGGGCGGCCGGAACCGCCATCCCCGCGTCGTCCACGCCGTCCGCGGCTCCCTCGCCCTCCAAGGCGCCATGTTCGGCGCCTGCCAGGCCGGAATCGCCTCGCTGACCGCCGAGTTGGGCGTCCCCGGCCAGGCCGGGCTCGTGTACGCCGCCATGGGCGTCGTCAGCGCCTTCGTCGGTCTCGCCCTGGGCGCGCTGCCCGCCCGCTTCGGGTTGCGGCTGCGCTGGCGGGCGGCCACCGCCGCGGCGCTGGTCCTGTCGGTGCCGCTGCTGTTCACCGACTCGCTGTGGCCGCTCTACGCGGTCGTCACCGTGCTCGGCGCGGCCTACGCCCCCCACCTGATCACCGCGTTCGCGCTCACCGAGCGGGTCGTCGAACCCGCCCGGCTCGCCGAGGCGATGGCCTACGCCGCGAGCTCCCTCGTCGCCGGACAGGCCGTCGCCCTCGCCGTCTCCGGTCGGCTCGCCGAGTGGTACGGGCCGTCGGGGGCGTTCGCCGTGGCGGTCGGGGCGGCCGCCCTCTGTCTGACCCTGGCGCTCGTCACCCGCGTCCCGTCCGCCCGTACTCCCGCCAAGCCGTTCATCCCGGCCCAGCGGAGCGCCTCCCCGGCCGTCGGGGAGGACAGCACCTCCTACGCCGGACGCTGAAGCACCACCAGGCAGCGCCCCGTCAGCGCCACCCGGTCCCCGGCCGCGTACTGCGGCCCGGTACCGGGTGGCAGCACGTCCGCCCGCGCCGTGTTCACCACCAGGTGCCAGCGCGCCCCGTGCCCGGCCGGGATCGTGAAGTCCTGGTGCTCCGCGCCGGCGTTGAACATCAACAGGAACGAGTCGTCGGTGATCCGCTCCCCGCGGGTGCCCGGCTCCGAGATCGCCTCCCCGTTGAGGAACACGGTCAGCGCCCGCGCGCTCTGCGCCTGCCAGTCCCTGGCCCGCATCTCCTCGCCGTGCGGGGTGAACCAGGCGATGTCGGACAGCTCGTCGTGGGTGCCCTCGACCGGCCGGCCGTGGAAGAACCGGCGCCGCCGGAACACCGGGTGGTCGCGGCGCAGCCAGACCATCCGCCGGGTGAACTCCAGCAACGCGGGCGGCTCCTTGCCCGGCTCCGGCCAGGCCACCCACGCCACCTCGTTGTCCTGGCAGTAGGCGTTGTTGTTGCCGCCCTGCGTCCGCCCGAACTCGTCCCCGTGACTGAGCATCGGCACCCCCTGCGACAGCATCAGGGTGGCGGTGAAGTTGCGCATCTGGCGCTCGCGCAGGTCCCGGACCTCAAGGTCCTCCGTCGGCCCCTCGACGCCGCAGTTCCACGACCGGTTGTGCGTCTCGCCGTCCCGATTGCCCTCCCGGTTGGCCTCGTTGTGCTTCTCGTCGTAGGACACGAGGTCGTGCAGGGTGAAACCGTCGTGGCAGGTGGTGAAGTTGATCGAGGCCAAGGGCCGCCGACCGTCGTCCTGGTAGAGGTCCGAGGAGCCCGTCAGCCGGCCCGCGAACTCCGCGAGCGTCCGCGGCTGCCCCCGCCACAAGTCCCGTACGGTGTCTCGGTACTTGCCGTTCCATTCGGTCCACAGCGGGGGGAAGTTGCCCACCTGGTAGCCGCCCTCGCCCAGGTCCCACGGCTCGGCGATCAGCTTGACCTGGCTCACCACCGGGTCCTGCTGCACCAGGTCGAAGAACGAGGACAGTCGGTCCACCTCGTGGAACTGCCGGGCCAGCGTGGCCGCCAGGTCGAACCGGAAGCCGTCCACGTGCATCTCGGTCACCCAGTACCGCAGCGAGTCCATGATCAGCTGGAGTACGTGCGGGGACCTCATCAGCAGTGAGTTCCCGGTGCCGGTGGTGTCCGTGTAGTGCCGGGCGTCGTCGCCCAGCCGGTAGTAGGAGGCGTTGTCCAGGCCGCGGAAGGACAACGTCGGACCGAGGTGGTTCCCCTCCGCCGTGTGGTTGTAGACCACGTCCAGGATCACCTCGATCCCGGCCTCGTGCAGCGCCCGCACCGCCGACTTGAACTCCAGCACCTGCTGCCCGCGGTCACCCGAGGCGTAGCCGTTGTGCGGCGCGAAGAACCCGATGGTGTTGTAGCCCCAGTAGTTGCTCAGGCCGTCGTTCGCCAGCCGGTGGTCGTTGACGAACTGGTGCACCGGCATCAGCTCCAACGCCGTGACGCCCAGCTTCGTCAGGTGCCCGATGACCGCCGGGTGCGCCAGGGCCCCGTAGGTGCCCCGCAACTCCTCCGGGAGGTCCGGGTGCCGCATGGTGAGGCCTTTGACGTGCGCCTCGTACAGCACCGTGTGGTGGTACTCGTGGCGCGGCGGCCGGTCGTTGGCCCAGTCGAAGTACGGGTTCACCACGACCGAACTCATCGTGTGCGGGGCGGAGTCCAGGTCGTTGCGGGAGTCGGGACGACCGAAGTGGTAGCCGTACACCTCCTCGCCCCAGTCGACCTTCCCGCTGATGGCGCGCGCGTACGGGTCCAGCAGCAGCTTCGCCGCGTTGCAGCGCTGTCCCCGTTCGGGCTCGTACGGGCCGTGGACCCGGAAGCCGTAGCGCTGGCCCGGCATGATCCCGGGCAGGTAGGCGTGGCGGACGAAGGCGTCCGTCTCGCGCAGCTCGATGGCGGTCTCCGAGCCGTCGTCGGCCAGCAGGCACAGCTCGATGCGGCGCGCTGCCTCGGAGTAGACCGCGAAGTTGGTCCCGGCGCCGTCGTACGTGGCGCCGAGCGGATACGCCTGTCCCGGCCAGACTTGCATGGATAACGACTCTTTCCTCGGGGTCGGAGGATGTCCCGGCTGATCCGGCGTGGACCACGTCACTGCCAGATCTTCCCCGAAAGAGGGTCTCCACGCGTGGACTTGGGATGCTCCTACCGGGTGACCCGGAGAACCGATAGGCCGGTCAACGGACAGTCCGCGCATCACATAATGAGTCAACGGGCTGCCGGGGCAAGGAGCATGGGCTCACCCGACGGCCGCTTCGGGCTGCATCGGACCGCGCGCGCGGAGTACCCTTCCGTGATCACTGGAGACGGGCGTCCAGACGCAGAAGGCGGTGCACGGGTGAGCTCGGGAGGTCTGGAGCTGCCCCCTGGTGACGGTGGTCACGAGGGTGGCCCGGCGGATGCCCCAGGAGGGGCCCCCGCGGGGGTGGCGGCCGGGACGGTGTCGGTGGCCCCGCCGGAGGCCGGGAGCGTACGGGCCGGCGCCGAGCTGGACTGGGGCGCGGACGCGTGGAGCGAGGTCCGCATCCGTGCCCAGCGCGCGGGACGCGCCTACATCTGGCTGAACCTGATCGAGCAGCGCCTGCGGTCGGTGGTCGGCGCTGTCCTGCGGCCCGTCTACGAACCCGTGCACGGCGGCGACGACTGGGTGGTCGCGGCCGCCGGCCCCGCGGGGCAGGAGTGGGTGCAGCGGGCCGTCGCGGTGCGCGAGGTCAGCCGCCGCAAGGGCTACCTCCTCGACCCGGCCGACGACAACGTACTCAGCTTCCTGACGTTGCCGCAGCTGCGGGAGCTGATGGTCCAGCACTGGCCCTGCTTCGAGCCCTACTTCGACGACCGGCGGGAGATCGAGCTGGCCCTCGACGAGCTGGAGGTCACCCGGAACGTGGTGTCCCGCAACCGGGCGCTGTCGCGCCCCGTGCTGGAGCAGGCCGAACGCGCCTCCGCGCGCCTGCTGGAAGTCCTCGGCGCGGGCGCGGGCAGCCCGGCGGCGGACCGATTGCCGATCGACGCGGTCGAGGACCTCGTCGGTGACCGGTACGCGGACGTCATCTCGGTCCACCCCGACCGGGTCAGGCTCCAGCGGCAGCTCCCGGCCGAGGACCTCTTCGGCGGGGCACGGCGGCTGGACGCCATCGGCATAGGCCTGAACCTGCTGGTGCAGAACTTCTCCGGTCGAAGACTCGTCCGGCTCACCGAGGCGGGCTGCCGGGTCCGACTGCTGTTCCTGAACCCGGCGAGCAGCGCCGTCAAACGCCGCGAGCGGGAGCTGGGACTGCGCAAGGGCGAGCTGAGCCGCTCGGTCGAGATGAACATCCTGCACGTGCGCCGGGTCCGGGCGGGCCTGCGGGACCCCTCGCGCTTCGACATCCACGTCTTCGACGAGACCCCGCGCTTCACCGCCTACCTGGTGGAGGGCGAGACCTCGGGCATCGCCGTCGTCCAGTCGTACCTGCGCAGGGCCCGCGGCATGGAGGCCCCGGTGCTGGTGCTGCGCGGTGGCGGCCGCGGCGTACCGAAGGACGCCGAACACGGACTCTTCACGACCTACCGCGAGGAGTTCGAGTCGGTGTGGGAGGACTCCCGCCCGGTCTCGTGACGAGGGGCCGGCGTCACGGTCGCCGGCGCCCGCGGCCACGGCGGCGCGCCCGGTCGGGGGCGGGCACGGCCACGCCGTCCGGGCTCGACGCGCCGGCGGACCCGGAGCGCGTTCCGGCGGCGCCCGACGCGGTGGTCGAACCCCGGCGGCGGCGGTGTCAGTGGGCCGTGTCAGGCTGAAACCCGTTGACCGGACAAACGGGGGAGGGCACGTCATGGTGGCGTGGCACGGGGGAGCACGGGTCGGATTCGACCCGGGGACGACCGGTGGGGAGCCGGGGGAATCCTGGATCGTGACGGCATCGGTGATCGAGGGGCGGGACGGCGCGGCGCGCTGCCGGTCGACGCTCCACGCCGGAACGAGGGCCGCGTGATGGGCTGGATCGGTGGGCCGTTGCTGGCCTTCGACCTGGAGACCACCGGCACCGACGTCGAGACCGACCGCATCGTGACGGCGGCGGTCGTGCGTCTGGACGCGTCCGGCGCCGTCTCGGCCGAGCGGACGTGGTTGCTGAACCCCGGGGTGGCCATACCCGAGCAGGCATCGGCGATCCACGGCATCTCGACGGCACATGCCCGCGAGCACGGGGCACCGGCGGCTTCGGCCGTCGAGGAGATCGCGCGGGCCGTGGCCGAGGGGCTGCTCTCGGGGACGCCCCTCGTGGTGATGAACGCACGCTACGACCTGTCCCTGCTGGACCGCGAGTGTCGGCGGCACGAGGTCGCGTCGATCAGCGAGCGGTTGGGCGGTGGGCCTTCGCCCGTCATCGACCCGTTGGTGATCGACAAGCACATCGACAAGTACCGGAAGGGCAAGCGGGCCCTCCACGCGTTGTGCGCCCACTACGGGGTGTCGCTCGACGACGCGCACGACGCGAGGGCCGACGCCGTGGCCGCCGCCCGCGTGGTGCGACGCATAGGCGAGAAGCACGAGCCCGTGGGCCTGATGCCGTTGGCGGACCTGCACGAGCTCCAGATACGCGCGGCGGCCGAACAGTCGGTGTCGTTGCAGGCCTATCTGCGGCGCGCCGTGGATCCGGCGGCGGTCGTCGAGCCGGCCTGGCCGCTCATCCCCCGGAGAGGCTGACCGCACCGGTCAGCACTCCCCGATACCGGGGGCGGCAGGCCCGGCGACGGTCCCTAGAACGGGTGCCAGCGGGTTTCCGTGTCGCCTTCGCGCAGCGAGGCGACGCGGCGGCGGAACTCGGCCAGCGCCTTCGGATTGGCCGGCGCGTGCTGGGACACCCAGGCACAGCTGGCCGTCTCGCGGGCGCCGCGCAGTACCCGCCAGCCGTCCCACTCCCGTACGTCCCATCCGTACGCGGAAACGAACGCCTCGTAGGAATCGGCGGGCAGCCCGTACCGGTCGCGGGCCAGGGCCATCACCACCAGGTCGTGCTCCCGCAGGTCGGCCGAGACGGTCTCCAGGTCGACCAGGACCGGTCCGTCGGGGCCCACGTGGACGTTCCGGGTCAGGGCGTCACCGTGGATCGGGCCGGGCGTCAAGTGGGGTGTGAGGAGGGCGACTTCGCCGGCGTAGGCGTCGCGGCGGGCCCGCAGGTACGCGGCGTCCTGCGGGTCCACGGAGTCGCCGGCCAGCCGCAGCCAGCGTTCCACGCCGCCCAGGAGCTCCCGAGGCGGCAGGGCGAACGGTGGCGCGGGCAGGGTGTGGACGAGCCGCAGCAGTCCGGCCAGGTCCTCCGGGCCGGCCGGTCGGACCGCGTCCGGGAGTCGGCGCCACAGGGTCACGGGGTGTCCGGAGACGATCCGGGGTTCCGCCTCGGCGGCGGTGACGGCCGGGATGCCGGCCTGCTCCAGCCAGTGGGCGACGGCCAGCTCGTGCGCGGCCCGCCCGACGATCGCCGGATCCGCGCGGCCCACCTTCACCACCAGGTCCCCGGCGGCGAAGACCGCGTTCTCGCCGAGCGCCACCAACTCGGCGCCGGCGCCCAGGCCGACTGCTTCCAGCACGTTCCTGGCCTGCGCCTCGTCCATCTCGTTCTCCGGGTCCGGACCGTCGTGAATCCGCCCAGTCTCGCATCCCGTGCGAAGTCCCCGGACCCGTGGACCGACGCGTCCCCCCACACGCCGGCCCACGGCAAGGCCCTGCGCCGCAACGCGGTGCCAGGCCCGGAGGAGCGACCCCCGTTCGCTGAAATGAAGTTATCTAAATTTGCAGAACCGATCAAGTGGTCCACTCGTTAGAGTTGCAGCACCTGCCGAGCCAGCCCAGGAGAGCCCATGCCGGTTCGTCACGTCGACGGAAACCTGCTCCGCAAAGTACGTCGCGCCGCCGACCTGACCCAGGGCGAGGTCGCGGACCGGCTCGGGGTCACCGTCCCGGCCGTCGCCGGATGGGAGAGCGGCAAGTCCCTGCCGGACGGCGAGAAGCTCCCGGCGCTGGCGCAGGCGCTCCGTGCCGACCTGGACGAACTGTTCCCCCGCTCGCTGCCCCCGGACCTGGCCGACCTCCGCTGCGACGCCGGGTACTCCCAGTACCGGACGGCGGCGATCACGGGGACGCGCAGCGCCGGCCCGGTGGCCAACGCGGAACGGGGCAGGCGGCGCCTTTCGGAGAAGTTCCTGCCGCTCCTCGCGCAGGCGTACGGCGTGAGCGTCGAGGCGCTGCTGGCCGCGGAGGAACGCTCCTTCAACCCCGCACCGCCGGACGCCGCGGTCGCCCCCGCAGCCGCGGTCGCCCCGGTGGGGGAGCCCGGGCCGGTTGCCGCGGCGGGGGAGTCGCGTCGACGTCCCCCCGGCACCCTGTCGGAGCGGATCGTCCACCTCCTGACGGAGACCTACACGGCGCCGCACCCCTCCGACGCCGCGATCGCGGCGCGCGGCAACGCCGAGGTCGGGTCCGCGGTGCTGAGCGAGGAGCTGGTCCGCCGGTTGCGGACGGGTGAGGTGGAGGCGGCCTCCGAGGAGGTGCTCGACGCGCTCGCCGCGGCGTTGGCGGTGCCGCCGCTCTTCTTCCGGAGCGACGACGCCGAGGTGCACCGGATCATCAGCGGCATGCGGTTGGTGCGCGGCGGCCTGGCGGGCATCGCCGCCCGCGGCGGGGGCGACGGTCTGCCCGCCGAGCTGCTGGACTTCATCGGCGGCGTCGTCGACGGCATGCGTCCCAGGTGACGCGCGCCGCGCCGACCGGTCGGCGCGGTGACGGGCCCGCCGTCGGTCGGTCGGCGCATTGCCGGTCGCGTCGTCGCCCGGTCCCCTCGTCGCCCGGTCACGTCGGAGGCCGCCCGCCTACGCGAGGGAATCCTCCAGCACCTCCTCGGCGACCGCGGGATCGGCCCGCGCGTACGCCTCGCCGACGCGCAGCAGCCACGGCACCTCGTCCGCGAAGAAGTCCTCCCCGGCGTCGGGGAACTCCGCCGGCACGCCGGGGTCGCGGACCGGGTCCCGCATGTTCAGCCGCGCGGACAGGATCCAGTACGCCTGCGCGACGGCCTCCGCGTCCCGGCCCTCGTGCCCCTCGCTCTCCGCGAGTTCGAGCGACACCTGGTACAGGTCGTCCGGGGCCCGGCGCCGCATGGCGTGGATGACGTCGCGGATCTCCGTGACGTACCGCCCCAACCGCACCTGGGGGGACGCGTCGTGCGCGATCAGGTCGCGCAGGGTGTTGACGCGGCCGGCGAGCGGCCGGCCGGGCAGCAGTCGGCTCGGTGCCCGGCGCACCAGGTCCGGGGCGGTCAGGGCCAGGTCCCGCCACAGCGGGTGGAGTTCCGCCAGCATCCGGTACGCCCGTACCCGGTTGACGGCCGCCTGGCCGGCCGGGGCGATGACCCCCAGGGTCCAGCACAGGAAGGACGTGTACAGCAGGACGTCGCTCGCGGTCTCCTGCAAGTCGGCGGCGGCCTCCGGGACCGGGTGGAAGGCGACCACGACGGCGTAGGCGGCCCGGACCGCCGCGTACAGCGCGCCCGCGGCCATGCCGAACGCCATGACCGTGAGTCCGGTCCGCAGCGTCCGGCGGGCGGCCCTGCGGGCGGCGCCAGCCCACTGGTGGCCGCACAGTGCGATCACGGCCCCGCTGTAGCCGTAGAAGAGCGGCATGTAGACGGCCAGGCCGGCCTCGCCGGCGTGCCGGGCCATGAACTGCGAGCCCTCCGGCACCGGACCGCGATCCAGGACCAGCAGGAAGACGGCGGCCATGACGGCGATGACCGCCGCGGCCCCGGTGACGGCGTGGCGTTGGACGGCCACCGTCACGCGGGCCCCCCGGGAGGCGGAGCCGTCGCCCGCGGCCCCGCGGTAGACGGCGGCGACGTACCGCAGGAGCACGCACATGCCCGCCACGACGAAGCAGTGCTTGAGCAGCGTGGACAGGTCGTCCACGCCCAGGCCGTCGACCAGGTGGCGGCCCAGGTCGGTGCGCAGCAACCAGGCGCAGCCGAGCACGGCGAACGCGCCCCACAGGGAGCGTTCGCTCGTCCTGCCGCGCAGGGCGGAAGGGATGCGCCAGAGCGCCTGCACGAGGAGGAGCAGCACGATCGCGTAGGTCAAGACGTCAGACAAGTCCACTCCTGGCCGGTCGGGAGAAGGGGCGGGAGAGGGTGTCGTCGAGGCCGCGCAGGGTGCCGTCCTCGATCCGGTCGGTGGCGAAGGCCTCCTCGTGGAGCAGGTCGGCGATCATCTCGGCGCGCCGTTCGACATGGGTGTCGTAGCGGTGGCGGGCCATGAACGGGCCCGCCCCGGTCAGGCGGGCCGTCAGTTCCGGTGGGAGTTCCGGCAGGAGGGCGGCCGCCCCGTCGGGTCGTGTCGTCGGGTCGTCGCACCACAGGTGGGCGAGCTCGTGGAAGACGACCCGCTGCCGGTGGTACCCGGAGATGCTCTCCGGGATGAGGATCAGGTCCAGGAGCAGCCGCTCGTGGTGGACCCACAGCCCGCATACGTCGCTCTGCCCGAGCAGGCTGTCCGGGGCGGTCACCAGCTCGATCCGGCGCCCGCGCTCCGCCTCGATGGCGGAGATCAGCGCGGCCGTGCTGAAGGGGTGGGGCAGTGGCATGGAGCGGACCGCGCGGCGGGCCTCCCTACGGACGGCCCGGTTGCGGACCGGGGCGGGCGAACCGTTCGCGGTCCGGTCCGATCGACGGAGGAACGTTCCTCGCGGCACCCCGCGGCACCTCCCCGCACTCTGCCCGGACGTCCCGGAAGCGACCCCGCCGCCATCGGGCGGAAGTTCGAAATCCTAGGCCAGTGTGCGCGATCGGGCGAAGGCGGGGACACCCGGGTGGACGCGGGTGCTCCGGGTCGACTGCCGGAACTGGGTTGCACGAGACGTCTCGTCTCGTTAGGCTCCTGCCATGACCTCAGCGAAGCCCGCACACATCGCCATGTTCTCCATCGCCGCCGCCGGCCACGTGAACCCGAGCATCGAAGTGATCCGGGAACTCGTCGCCCGGGGCCACCGCGTCAGCTACGCCATCCCCGCTCCGTACGCCGACAAGATCGCGGAGACCGGCGCCACCCCGGTGATCTGGAACTCCACCCTCCCCACCGAGGAGGAGCCCGAGGCCTGGGGCACCGAACTCATCGACAACATCGAGCCCTTCCTGAACGACGCCGTCCAGGCCCTGCCGCAGCTCGCCGCCGCCTTCGAGGGGGACGAGCCCGACCTCGTCCTGCACGACATCACCTCCTACCCGGCGATCGTCCTCGCCCGCCGGTGGGGCGTCCCCTGCGTGTCCCTCTCCCCGAACCTGGTCGCCTGGACCGGCTACGAGGAGGAGGTCGCCGAGCCGATGACCGCCGCACTGCGCGCCACCGAACGCGGCCGGGCCTACTACGCCCGCTTCCGCTCCTGGCTCGACGAGAACGGCATCGCGGACGACCCCGACCCCTTCGTCGGCCGCCCCCGCCGCAGCATCGTCCTCATCCCGCGCGCCCTCCAGCCGCACGCCGACCGCGTCGACACCACCGTGCACAGCTTCGTCGGGGCCTGTCAGGGCGACCGCAGCGCCACCCAGGGCACCTGGACCCGCCCGCCCGCCGCCGAGGGCAAGAAGGTCCTCCTGGTCTCGCTGGGCTCCACCTTCACCAAGCAGCCCGCGTTCTACCGGGCCTGCCTCGACGCGTTCGCCGAACTCCCCGACTGGCACGTCGTCCTGCAGATCGGCAGGTTCACCGACGAGGCCGAGATCGGCCCCGTCCCCGCCAACGCCGAGGTCCACCGCTGGGTACCCCAGCTCGACATCCTCCACCGGGCCGACGCGTTCATCACCCACGCCGGCGCCGGCGGCAGCCAGGAAGGCCTCGCCACCGGCACCCCGATGGTCGCCGTCCCCCAGGCCGTCGACCAGTTCGGCAACGCCGACATGCTCGCCTCCCTCGGCGTCGCCCGCCACCTCCCCATGGAGGAGGCGGACGCCACGACCCTGCGGGAGGCCGTCCTCGGCCTGCTCGCCGACCCCGAGGTCGCCGTCCGTGCCGAAGCCCTCCGCGCGGACACGGCCGCCGAGGGCGGCACCCACCGGGCCGCCGACCTCATCGAGGCGGAACTCCCGTAGCCGGGCCCCGGGCCGCCGCGCCGCGACGGGCGCACCCGAAGTGTCGTACCCGGCCCCTAAGGTGCCGCCATGACGAACAGGACGGGCACCCCGAACACCCCCCGGAAGTACGCGGCGCTGCTGCGCGGCATCAACGTGGGCGGCAGCAGGAAGGTCCCCATGGCGCAGCTGCGCCCGCTCATCGAGGCGCTCGGCCACGGTGACGTGCGGACCTACCTGCAGAGCGGCAACGCCGTCTTCAGCAGCACCCGGCAGGACCCCGACGCGCTCGCCCGCGAACTGGAGACCGCCATCGAGGCCCACTTCGGCTTCCGGGTGGCGTGCCTGGTCGTGGACGGGGACCACTTGAAAGCCGTAGCCGACGCCTGCCCCTTCCCCGCCGCCGAACTGGAGGGCAAGCAGCTCCACGCCACCTTCTTCTCCGAACAGCCCGCCGAGGAGCGCTTCCGGTCCGTGGACCCGGCCGCCCACCTCCCCGAGGAGTACCGGATCGGCGACCGCGTCGTCTACCTCTACGCCCCCGAAGGCCTGGGCCGCTCGAAACTGGCCGAGGCCCTCGCCCGGCCCGCTGTCGTCAAGGGCCTCGACGTGACCACCCGCAACTGGAACACGGTCGTCAAACTCGTCGAGCTGACCCGCCCCTGACGGCCGGCCCCGCCCCGACCGGCCGGCCCTACGGAGCCAGCGCGTCGAGGAGCGCCAGCTCCCGCGGCTCGAACCGGATCGCCCCGGCCGCCAGGTTCTCCGCCAGGTGGGCGGGCGAACCGGTGCCCGGGGTCGGGCACAGCACCGGCGAACGGTGCAGCAACCAGGCCAGCGCGACCTGCCCCGGGCCCGCACCGTGCGCGGCGGCCACCGCCGTCACCGCCGCCGCGCCCTCCCGGGTCAGGGCCCCGCTGCCCAGTGGGTAGTACGGCAGGAACGCGATCCCGTGCGCCTCGCACAGCGCCAACACCTCGGCCGACGACCGGTCCAGCAGGTTGTACGGGTTCTGCACCGAGGCGATCGGCGACAACTCCAGCGCCGACCGCACCTGTTCGGCGGACACCGTGTTCAGCCCGACGTGCCGGATCTTGCCCTCCGCCCGCAACCCCTCCAGAGCGCCCAGCTGTTCGGCCATCGGCACCGCCGGATCGAAACGGTGCAACTGATAGAGATCGATCCGCTCCACCCGCAGCCGCCGCAGACTCGCCTCGCACATCGCCCGCAACTGCTCGGGACGCCCCGCCACGTGCCACTGGTCCGGTCCGGTCCGCACCACCCCGCCCTTGGTCGCGATCACGAGGTGCTCCCCGTACGGGTACAGGGCCTCGGCGATCAGCTCCTCCGCCAGCGACGGGCCGTAGTTGTCGGCCGTGTCGATCAGGGTGACCCCGGCCTCCACCGCCGCCCGCAGCACCGCGTGCGCCTCGACCCGGCCGCCCCGCGGACCCCAGTAGCCGGCCCCGACCAGACCGCCCGTGCCGAAGCCCAGACGACCCACCGGCAGATCCCCACCCACGTCGAACACCGTGTCCACCATGGCCCGACGGTACCCCGACCCACCCGGTGTGCCAGGCTCGGGGCATGCGTTACATCATCATCGGCGCCGGGGCGATCGGCGCGACCATCGGCGGACGTCTCGCCGGAGCCGGCCTCGACACCGTCCTCGTCGCACGCGGCGCGCACGCCGAGGCGCTGCGCGCGGACGGGCTGCGCCTCACCACCGCCGACGGGACGCTGGTGCACCGGCTGCCCGTCGTCACCGCGCCCGGGGAACTCGGCGCCCTGCGCCCCGACGACGTGCTGCTGCTGACGGTCAAGACCCAGGACGCCATCGCCGCGCTGGACGCGTGGGGGGACGCGGAGGTCGACGGCGGCGGCACCGCGGCCCAGCGCCTGCCGTTGCTGTGCGCGCAGAACGGCGTCGAGAGCGAACGCCTCGCCCTGCGACGCTTCGCGCGCGTGTACGGCGTCTGCGTGTGGCTGCCCGCGACCTTCCTGGAGCCGGGCGTGGTCTCCGCGCTGTGCGCCCCCCTCACCGGGATCCTGCACCTCGGGAAGGCCACCGGCGGCGCCGACCGGCGGATCCGGGACATCGCCGCGGACCTGGCCTTGGCCGGATTCGGGGCGCCCGTCGTCGAGGACGTGATGCGCTGGAAGTACGCGAAGCTGCTCGGGAACCTGGGCAACGCCATCCAGGCGACCACCGGACCCGAACCGGACCCGGCGAAGGCGGCGCTGATGCTGCGCGCCGTCCGGGAGGCGAAGGCGGCGTTCGGGGCCGCGGGCATCGACCACGCCTCCGAGGCCGAGCAGGCGGACGCCCGGGACGGGAAGGTCGAACAGCCCGCCGGTGTGCGGGGAGGGTCGTCCTGGCAGAGCCTGGCCCGGCGGACGGGATCCGTCGAGGCCGACTACCTCAACGGGGAGATCTCGCTCCTGGGCCGCCTGCACGGAGTGCCGACCCCGGTCAACGACGTGCTGCGGCACGCGGCGAACATCTTCGCCCGGGAGTCCCTGCCGCCCGGCGCCATGTCCGTGGAGGACCTGACCGCCCTGGCCGACGAGGCCGCGGCCCGCGGCTGACCCCGCCGAAACCCGAATGCCCGGGCCGCGCGGCCCGGGCCTTCAGGTTTCGGCCGTCGGGTCAGGCCGTCAGCGCGTCGCGGACGGCCGGCGTGGTCCGGGAGGACACGGCCGCGTCGAAGCGGCGGAGCAGCAGGCGGGCGAGCTCCGGTGCCGCGCCCAGGACGTCGGCCACCACGTCGGCGCCGGACTCCGCCGCGCCCGCGGCGATGCGGTCCGGGAGCCGGCCGGGCGCGATGACGTAGGGGGCCACCGCGATCCGGCGGACCCCCTCGGCGCGCAGGGACCGTACGGCGTCCTCGGTGCGGGGGAGAACAGCGGAGGCGAACGCAGGTCGCACGGCGCACCAACCGGTGTGCCGCCACTCCCGCGCGATTTCAGCGATCACTGCGATCGCCTCCGGGTCGGAGGATCCGGCGGACGCGAGCACCACACCGGTGCGGGCGCGGTCCGCCGGGGTGAGGCCGAGACCGGCCTCGGCGAGGCGGCGTTCCAGGGCCGCGACGAGGAGCGGGGACGGACCGAGGACGTCCGCGACCCGGACCGACAGGCCCGGGAGCCGGTTCGTCGTCTCGGCCAGCACGGCCGGGATGTCGGCCTTCGCGTGGAAGGCCCGCGTCAGGAGGAGCGGCAGCGCCACGACCTCCCGTACGCCGGTCAGGTACAGCGAGGCCAGGGCCTGCGAGACGGTCGGGCCGTTGAAGTCCAGGAAGGAAGTTTCCACCCGCAGCCCGGGCCGCAGCTCCCGCGCCCGCCCGACGAGGGCGTGCACGGTCGCCGCGTGCCGCGGGTCGCGACTGCCGTGGGCGATGACCAGAAGTGCGCGGGACACGGGACTCAGCTCTTGACCAGCAGGCCGCGGGAGCGGAGCACCCACCGTTCGACCGGGCTGAAGATCAGCAGGTCGATGGCGATGCCGACCACGAGGATCAGGATGATCGCGAGGAACACGCCCGGCAGGTCGATGTTGTTGCGGCCGTTCTCCAGGAGCTGGCCGAGGCCGAGTCCGAGGTCGGGGGAGCTGGCGATGATCTCCGCGGCCATCAGGGAGCGCCAGGAGAAGGCCCAGCCCTGCTTCAGTCCGGCGAGGTAGCCGGGCAGTGCGGCGGGCATGACGATGTGCCGGGCCCCGCGCAGGCCGGTGGCGCCCAGGGTCCGACCGGCCCGCAGGAACAGCGGCGGGACCTGGTCGATGCCGGAGACGAGGCCGTTGGCGATGGACGGGACGGCGCCGAGCAGGATCACCGTGAACATCATGGCGTCGTTCAGGCCGAACCAGAGCACGGCCGGCGGCACCCAGGCCACCGACGGCAGGGACTGCAGGCCCTGGAGGATCGGTCCGATGGCGGCGCGGACGAACTTCACCCGGGCCACGAGCAGGCCGAGCGGCGTGCCGATGGCCAGGGCGAGCAGGAAGCCGAGCAGACCGCGCGACACGCTGGTCCAGATGACCTCCAGCAGGGTGCCCTTCACCCACATGTCGGACAGGCTGTCCCAGACCGCGGACAGGGCGGGGAGCTTGGTCTCGTCGGTGACCTTCGTCGCGACGAGGATCTGCCAGACCAGCAGCACGAGGCCGACGGCCAGCAGCGGGGGCAGGACCTTCTTGAGGAGGACCTCGCGGATCGGCGTGCGGCGGATCTGGACCGCGTCGAGGGCGTCGAGGCCCGCTTCCAGACCGGCCAGGTCGTCGCCCTTCCGCCGGGCGGAGGCCTCGGTGGTGGTGTCAGTGCTGGCCATGGCGGCGGATCTCCCCACGCAGGTGTTCGGTGATTTCCAGGGACAGTTCGGCGACGTCGGCGTCCTCGATGCGGCGCGGCTGCGGGATG
>NZ_JBVIVP010000025.1:0-110059 GCF_055595445.1 Streptomyces sp. NPDC040432
CCCCCCCCCCCCCCCCCCCCCCCCCCCCCCCCCCCCCCCCCCCCCCCCCCCCCCCCCCCCCCCCCCCCCCCCCCCCCCCCCCCCCCCCCCCCCCGCGGCCGTGTCCGGCCCGCCGCCGCTCAGGCGGCCGTCCGCCCTGCGGTGTCCGGGGCGGCGGGTGTCGGGTCCCCGGCCGGCGCCTCCAGGCGGGCGACGCGCAGCCAGCCGGCCGCCGCCTTCGCCGCGGAGCCCAGGGCCAGGCCCCAGGCGGCCCCCGCGACGCCCCACAGGGCGTACCCGCCGAGCAGCAGGGCCACCGACAGCAGGGAGAAGACCACTTGCAGGGACAGGGTGGCCTTCGGGTTCAGGACGCGCAGGGTCAACAGCGCGCAGGTGCCGAGACCCATGACGGCGTACTGCGCTCCCGTCGCCGGGAGCAGGGCGGACGCGGCGGCCCAGGTGTCGCCGAGCAGGTGGCGGCCCCACCGCTCGGGCAGCGCGTACAGGACCGCCGCCCACCCCGCGCCGAGCACCGCGAGGCCGGCGCCCATCAGGACCGTCAGCCGGACGACGCCCCGCTTGCCGCGGGCGCGGCCGACCACGGGAGGGCCGAAGGCGTTCGCCGAGTTGAACAGCACGTTCAGCGGCCCGAAGAGGGTGGTGGCACCCCGCAGGGCGCCGACGGCCAGCGGGGTCGCGAAGACACCGAGTCCGAGGACCGCGAGCTGGCTGGAGCCGTTGCCCACGGCGAACTCCACCACGAACCGCTGCCCCAGGTGCCCGCGGCGCAGGTAGGGCCGCAGTTCACCGCGCACCCCGCGCACGAAGGGCCGCAGCAGCCACAGGCCGAGCGCCAGCGCGGGGAGCGCGGACAGCCCCCACACGAGCACCAGCCGTCCCGGGGACGCACCCGACGGTTGCAGGGCCAGCGCGACGACGACGCAGAGCAGCCGCAGCGCGTCGGCCGCCAGCGCCCGTTCGGGCACCCGCAGGGCGGAGAAGCAGTAGCGCAGCCCGTCCTGGACGAGGACCAGGGGCAGGACGGCGCCCAGCGCGAGGAAGGCCGCGCCGGCGGCGCCGGGCAGGGCAAGGCCGACCGCGGCGAGGAGCAGTCCGGCCGCCGCCGAGGCGGCGGCCGTGAACAGGACCGAGGACCGGCAGACCGCGCCGAGGCGCTCGCCCTTCTCCAGGACGACGGTCTGCCCGACGTACGCCATGTTCAGCCCGAGGAGCACGCTGAAGGCCACGTACACCATCGAGAAGTCCGCGAAGCCGGACGCCGAGGACAACCGGGCGGCCAGCACCAGCACCAGGATGTTCGTGGCGCTGGAGGCGGCCTGGTCCAGGACCGAGGAGACCGCGGCGAGGCCCCGCCGGCTCACCGCCGGCCCGTGCGCACCGTGCGCAGGGCGACGGTGTCGGTGCCGTCACCCGGGATGTGCTGCTCGGGTTCGGCCGGCTCACGGGTGAGGGGCTGCGGCGCGGACTTCGCCGGCGCGGGGGGCAGGGTCGCCGGGGCGGGCGCGCCCTTCCCCTTGCCCTTGCCGCGGCCACGCTTCTCCGTCGGCAGCGGGGTGTGCAGGACGGCGCCCAGCACCGTTCCGCCGGCGCCGCTGATGAGCTCACGGATCCGGGACAGGTCGGTGCGGTGCACGGCGCGCGGGTCGCAGACCACCAGCACGCCGTCGACGCGGTCGACGAGCGCGAGGGCGTCGGCGTACGAGAGCACGGGCGGGGCGAGCACCACGACGGTCGAGTTGGGGGAGTCGGCCTCGGAGATCAGCCGGGTGGCGCGCGGGGAGGTCAGCGCGCGCGGCACGTTGCGGACCTGCTCACCCGGGATCAGGTCGAAGGCGCCCGATTCCCCGGCGTCCACGACGAGCTGCCGTCCGTCGGGCCAGTCGGACTCGCCGTGACCGCCGGCGGAGGGACCGCCCGGCATCTGGCTCCAGCGGGGCCGGCCACCGGCGTCGGTGGGCAACTGGCTGGCCAGCACCGGGGTGCGCAGGTCGGCCTCGATGAGCAGGACGTCCTTGCCGGTCTCGGCGAAGGAGGCGGCCAGGTTCACGGCCACCGCGGCGGCGGTCTCGCTGCTGCCGCGCGGGGCGACGACGAGGAGTCGACGCCGGTCCGCGAAGCGGGAGTCGTAGGCGAGCCGGAACGCCACCGAGCGGTATTCCTCGGCGAGCCTCGGGTCGGCCTCACCGGCCGCGAGGAGCGGCCCGCCGCCCGTCTTGTCCCGGGGCAGGGAGCCCAGCACGGGAGCCCGCAGGGCCCGCGAGACGTCACCTTCGGAACGCGGCGCCGGGTCGAAGACGAGCCGGACCCAGGCGGCGAGCAGGCCGAGCGCCAGGCCCACGGCCGCGCCCAGCGCGAGGGACATGAAGATGCCGGGGCCGTCGGGGCCGGTCGGGGCCGTCGCCGCGCTGGTGACCCGGCCCGGGGTCATGTCCAGGGCCTCCAGCTTGGTGATCTTGCCGTTGTAGCCGCCGACCTCGCTCTGCAGGTCGGTCTTGGAGGAGGTCGCGGCGTCGCGCGCGGCGCCCGCGGGCATCCGGGCGATCTCCTTGGAGAGCTCGTCGAGCTGCTTGGCGACCGGGTCGCGCTGCTCCTTGTAGCCCTTGACCATCTTGTCGCGGGTGGCGTCGAGGGCTTCCTGCCGTTTGAGCAGGTAGGCCTGCGTCATCGCGTTGGCGCGGCGGGCGGCCTCCTTGGGGGAGGACGCGGTGTAGGTGAAGCGGAGCACCATGGTCTGCGGCGGGTTGGTCACCTGGAGACCGCTGCGCAGGGAGGCGAAGTCCTGATCGGGGATCTTGAGGCTCTTCTTGGCCGCCTCGGCGATGGAGCTGGAGAGCGCGACCTGGCGCTCGGAGCCGATGTTGATCGCCTTGTCGGGCGCGAGGCTCGGGTTGAACGGGTCGTCGGTCGGGGCGCGCAGCACCACGTCGGCGGTCGCCACGTAGGTGTCCGCGGTGGATATGCCGAGGTAGACGCCGCCCAGCAGGCCGATGCCCACGCCGGCGCCGATGAGCCGGCGGTAGCGCAGGAGCTGCTTGAACTGGTCCCTGAGGAGATCGGGTTCGTCCTCGGCCGGGGCCGCTGCTGGGCGGTTCGTCTCGATCACGGCTGGGTGCCCCCAAGTGCTTCGTCTATCAGTGCGTCGATGCGGGCGAGGCCCGCTTCCCGGCTCAGGTGGGCCGCCACGTGGACGGGCCCGGCAGCGCCCAGCGCGTCCGCGCCCTCGGGGTCCTCCGCCAGAGCCCGTACGGCCTTCAACAGCGCGTCGGGATCCTCCGGCGGTACGAGCACCCCTGCGCCCGAACGAGCCACCTCCTGGGCGGTCCCGCCCTCCGCCGCGACGGAGGCGACGACGGGCCGGCCGGCCTGGAAGTAGGAGGTGAGTTTGGACGGAACGCTCATGTCCAGCACGGCCGCGTGCTGCGTGACAGCGAGCACGTCCGCCGCGGCGAGAATATCGGGGAACTCGCCGTCAGCGGCAGGGGGGATGATGTCGAGATTCGGAACGTCCGCCGCGAGGGAGGCCAGCGCCGCCCGCTGACTGCCGTCACCCATCAGGACAAAGCGGACGGACGGGTCCCGTCGGGCGGCGCCGACGAGAACCTCCAGACCCTGCTTCAGGCCCATGTTCCCGGAGTGCAGGACCACCGTCTGGCCGGGCGCCCAGCCCAGGTGACGGCGGGTCTCCCCGCGCGGCTTGGTGGGCTGCGGCACGTGCGACCAGTTGGGCACGAGGCGGATCCGCTTCGGGTCCACGCCCATGCCGACGACCCGGTCCACGAACGTCTCGTGGATCACACCGACCAGCGTGGCCCGCTTCAGGGCGTACGCCTCGGCGCGCCCCGCGATCGCCGCGGCCTTGTCGCCGCCGCTGATGCCGCTCTGTGCCGCCGCGGCCCCCATCAGGTCCTGGACGACGGGTACGTACGGAACCTTCCAGCGCGCCGCCAACCGTGCGGCGAGCACGCCGCCGGCCAGGCTGGGCATCTGGGCGAGGACCGCGTCCGGCCTCGGCATCCGGGGCGGGGCCACGGCGCCGTGCAGCAGAATCGATCCTTCAAAAAGGGCGCGCTTCACGGCGGTCTGTCGCTGGGGCACGGTGTGCGCACGCCGGTGCACGGTCACTCCCGCGCGCCCCTCCGTGCGCCGGAGCGCCCCCTTGTACTCCGGCTCGACCGACCACGCCGGGTAGTGCGGCATGCCCGCCAGGACGTGGGTCTCGTGGCCGATACTGGCCCAGTGCTCCGCGATCTGAGTGGCGTACGGGCCTATGCCCGCGTGCTCGGGGGCGTAGTTGGTGGAAACCAGCAGCAGGCGCCGGTGACCGGAATTGGACACTGAACGTCCCCTTCTCCCCTGGATGATGCGCACGTCACCCTATTCGTTCACCGACAGGGTGCGGAACGTGCACGCTATTGTCTGCTAATCCGCCACACCCGGGGGTGTGGCCGCTGGGGGGTAATTGATGATGGAGCACGATATGTCCGAGCCTGGGCCGTCCGCGCGCAGACCGTACCGGGTCGGGTACGCGCCCGGCGCCTACGACCTGTTCCATATCGGACATCTGAACATCCTTCGGCACGCCCGGAGTCAGTGCGACTACCTGGTGGCCGGAGTGGTCTCCGACGAGATGGCCGAACTGGCCAAGGGCCGTCGACCGATGATTCCCCTGGTCGAACGGCTGGAGATCGTCCGCAGCGTCAAGTACGTCGACGCGGCCTTCGTCGAGACGGTCCCGGACAAGGTGGAGACCTGGAAGCAGGTCCGCTTCGACGTGATCTTCAAGGGCGACGACTGGCGGGGCACCCCCAAGGGCGACCGGCTGGAGAAGGACTTCGCCGCCCACGGGGTCGACGTCGTCTACTTCCCCTACACCGTCCACACGTCCAGCACCCAGCTGCGCCGGGCCCTGGACGCCCTCGCCCAGCCCCTCGCGGGGCCCGAGGCGCTCACCGCCGAACGGCGCTGAGCTCCCGGAACCACTTGGTGAGGAACGCCAGCAGGAACAGGGCGGCGACCACGCCGAGTCCCGCGTACGCCCAGCGGAACAGCGTGCCGCCGCCGAGCAGCAGGAACACCAGGCAGAAGACCCCGTAGTCCACGGGCAGCAACGCCACCGCGCGCAGGGTCGACGGCGCGGCGGCGGGGCTGCCCGGGGCCGGCTTGGGCTTGAGCTTCTCGGTCAGCAGCCCGCCGAAGAAGGTGACGATCGCGGCGAACTGGAACCCGAGGGGCACCAGCAGCCAACCCTCCGAGCCCGTGCCGTAGGCCTCGGGGAACCGGTGGAAGGCGATCAGCACACAGGTGTGCAGCGCCGTCAGCTTCGCGCAGTCCACGACGTGGTCGAGCCACTCGCCGGCCGCGCTGCCGCCACCGCGCAGTCGGGCCAGCTGCCCGTCGGCGGAGTCGAAGGCGAAGCCGACCGCGAGGGCCGCCCACACGGCGACGCCCAGCCCCCAGGAGGGCGCGACCAGCGCGACGGCCGCCACGGCGGCGAAGCTGAAGGCGGCGCTGATCAGCGTCACCTGGTTGGGAGTGAGGCCCAGCGCGTACGATCCGGCGGCCAGGTACCGCCCGGCGGGCCGGTTCACGAACCGCGAGTAGAGCGACACCCCCTTCGCCGACTTCTGCGCCCCGCGCAGCTCCAGCAGCGCGGTCCCGACTCTCGCCATGCGTACCCCTGAGCCCTTCGATGGCACACGTGCGCGATGCACGCGTGTTCGTATGAGGGCCACATCATCGCAGGGCGGGCGAAGGCTTCCGCTCCGGATCCGTCCTTACGTCCGGAAGCAGTGGTACGGACACCCCCGCCACGGGCGGCAGGGGCGGCGTCGGCGGCAACTCGGCGGCGAGGACCGGGCCCGGGTCGCCGGCCGAACCGGTGCGCATCACCGCGAGGGTGGGCGTGGTGGCTATCAGCGCCGTGCCGAAGGCGGCGCAGGTACGGACCGCGAGGAGGCGCAGCAGGACCGGGGTCGCGCCGCGAGGATTATTTCGCCGGCGAAGAGTTCGCCGGCCGAATGCTTTCGCCCGGGGGCGGGGACGAGGCCGCCGCGGCCCGGGTCATAATGCCGACATGGGCACAGAGACGGGCGCGACCCCGGCACCGCACGGGACCACGGACCCCGCCCCCCGCCCCGGTTTCGACCGGCCGGAGCCGGCGGCACCCGCGGACGATTCGGTCGACCGCCACATCGCGCGCTGGAGCGGCAAGGTCCCCTTCGACGTGCCCACCGAGGCCGTCATCACACGGATCCAACTGCTCGCCAAGCACGTCGCGCACGGCAAGGAACGGGCCCTCGCCGAGACCGGACTCCAGTCCTTCGAGTTCGAGACGATGCACCGCCTCGCATCCCGCGGCGCCCCCTGGCGGGCCCCCTCCTCCGAACTCGCCGCCGAACTGCTCCTCTCGCCGGCCGGCATGACCGGACGCCTCGACACCCTGGAGAAGTCGGGCCTGGTCCGGCGGCTGCGCGCCGCCGCGGACCGCCGCCGGGTCGACGTCGAGCTCACCGGTGAGGGGCACCGGCGCTGGACCGACGCCATGCGCTGGCGCGGCATCGCCGAGGCGCGGATGATCGAACCCCTCGACGACGCCGACCGCGCCGCTCTCGCCGCCCTCCTCAAGCGGATGCTGATCCAGGTCGAAACGCGCTGACCGCGGCCGCTCGGCTCCCCGGTTCCGGTCCGCCCCGCAGCTGATCCGACGCCAGGACCGGGGCCGGGGCCGGTCCTCGCCCCGGCCCCCTCCCGTCACGTCAGCACGCGCAGCAGCATCACCGACCGGGCCGGCACGGTGAGGGCCTCCCCGCCGCGGTGCCGGGTCGCGGGCGGCACGGCCTGCGCCTCCCGCGAGGTGTCCAGCACCAGCTCGTACACCTCCGCCCACGGCGCCCCCGGCAGCAGCCACTCCACGGGCCGGTCCCCGGCGTGCAGCAGGGCCAGGAAACTGTCGTCCGTCACCTGCCGGCCCCGCTCGTCGCGGCCCGGGATGTCCCGCCCCGACAGGTACAGCCCCACCGAGGCGGCCGGCGCGTACCAGTCCCGCTCCGTCATCTCCGCGCCCCGCGGGGTGAACCAGGCCAGGTCGCGCAGCCCGTCGGCGCCCTGCGCCCGGCCGGAGAAGAAGGCCCTGCGCCGCAGCACCGGATGGGCCTGGCGCAGCGAGATCAACCGCCGGGTCAGGGCGAACAGCTCGTTCCAGGAGGGGTCCTCCAGCAGCGACCAGTCCACCCAGCCCGTCTCGTTGTCCTGGCAGTAGGCGTTGTTGTTGCCGCCCTGGGTCCGACCGAACTCGTCGCCCGCGACCAGCATCGGCACCCCGGTCGACAGCAGCAGCGTGGTGAGCAGGTTGCGCAGCTGGCGCCGGCGCAGCGACCCGATCCGGTCGTCGTCGCTCTCGCCCTCCGCCCCGCAGTTCCACGACCGGTTGTCGTTGGTGCCGTCGCGGCCCTCCTCCCCGTTCGCCTCGTTGTGCTTGCGTTCGTAGGTCACCAGGTCCCGCAGGGTGAAGCCGTCGTGGGCCGTCACGAAGTTCACCGAGGCGTACGGTCGCCGGCCGCCCCACGCGTACAGGTCGCTGGAGCCCGACAGCCGGTACCCGAGGTCCCGCACGTCGGGCAGCGCGCCCCGCCAGAAGTCCCGCACGGCATCGCGGTAGCGGTCGTTCCACTCCGTCCACAGCGGGGGGAACGCCCCCACCTGGTAGCCGCCCGAGCCCACGTCCCACGGCTCCGCGATCAGCTTGACCCGGCGCAGCACCGGGTCCTGGGCGATCACCGCGAGGAACGGCGACAGCATGTCCACGTCGTGCATGGACCGGGCCAGCGCCGCCGCCAGGTCGAAGCGGAAGCCGTCCACCCCCATTTCGGTGACCCAATAGCGCAGCGAGTCCGTGATCAGGCGCAGCACGTGCGGACGCCCGGCGTGCAGGGTGTTCCCGCAGCCCGTGTAGTCGGAGTACCGGCGCTGGTCCGCCTGGAGCCGGTAGTAGCCCCGGTTGTCGATCCCGCGCAGGGACAGGGTCGGGCCCAGCTCGCCCGCCTCCGCCGTGTGGTTGTAGACCACGTCGAGGATGACCTCGATCCCGGCCGCGTGCAGGGCGCGCACCATCCGCTTGAACTCGCCGACCTGCTGCCCGGTCGTCCCGCTGGACGAGTAGCCGGCGTGCGGGGCGAAGTAGCCGACCGAGTTGTAGCCCCAGTAGTTGCGCAGGCCCCGGCGCAGCAGGTGGTCCTCGTGGGCGAACTGGTGCACGGGCAGCAGTTCGACGGCCGTCACGCCGAGCTTCGAGAGGTGCTCGACCGCCGCCGGATGGGCGAGGCCCGCGTAGGTGCCGCGCAGCTCCTCGGGAACACCGGGATGACGCATCGTGAAACCGCGCACGTGCAGCTCGTAGATCACCGAATCGGCCCAGGGGGTCTTCGGCCGGACGTCGTCCGCCCAGTCGTCGTCGTCGTGGACGACCACCCCCTTCGGGACGAACGGCGCCGAGTCCCGGTCGTCGCGCACGGTGTCCGCGATGTACTGCTGCGGCCAGTCCCGGACGTGCCCGTACACCTCCGGCGGGAGCGTGAAGTCCCCGTCGACGGCCCGCGCGTACGGGTCCAGCAGCAGCTTGGCCGGGTTGTGGCGGGCGCCCGTCCACGGGTCCCAGCGGCCATGTACCCGGAACCCGTACCGCTGACCGGGCCGCACGCCGGGCAGGAACCCGTGCCAGATCTCGTGCGTGAGCTCCGTCAGGGCGCAGCGGGTCTCGGCGCCGGCCTCGTCGAACAGACAGACCTCCACCGCCTCCGCGCCCTGTGCCCACAGGGCGAAGTTGGTGCCGGCGACCCCTCCGGGGCCGGCGTGGTGGCGGGCTCCCAACGGGTGCGAGGACCCGGGCCACACGGGCGGCCCCGGGCGCGCGGACGCCCGCAACACCTTCGTGTGGACCAGCTCCCGCGTGTTCACCGCGTTCGCGGTGCCCTCGGCGGCATCCACCGCCTCTTGTTCGGCTGCGCTAGACAATGCCCGCCTCCACGGCTCCTGGGTACCGATGGGGGCAGGGGATCACGGCCCCGGCGTCCCGGCCTGGGCCCGCCCCCGTCTGGTGCCTTCACACTGTTCTGCCCTGACTGTTCTGCCCGGAACGTGCCCCGCCCTCACGTTTCCCTCGGAGGGGGCCGGTCGTTGGACCCTTCGTGACTCTTTTGACGAGGCGGGCAGGGGCGGGGTGGGCAGCCCTGGCGGCATGTGCGGCCCTGCTGGGTGGGCTGACGGGATGCACCGAGGACGGCAGGTCCCCGGTGGAGGTGCAGTTGCCCGGCAGACCCAAGCCGCCGGCCGAGGCCATCCGGATCACCCCCGACGACAACGCGAAGGGGGTGCCCGCCGAGGGCCCGCTCCGGGTGACCGTCCCCGAGGGGCGCCTGGAACGCGTCGTGGTCACCAAGGTCGAGGACGCCCAGGAGGAGAGGGTCCCCGGCAGCATCGCCGCCGACGGCCTCAGCTGGAGCCCCGACCCGAAGGCCGGACGGCTCTCGCTCGCCGCCAAGTACACCGTGGACGCGGTCGCCCTCGACGGCCACAACCGGCGTCAGGCCCGCCACACCACCTTCACCACCTACGTTCCCGAGGAACGTTTCATCGGCTACTTCAAGCCCGAGAACCGCTCCACCGTCGGCACCGGCATGATCGTCTCGTTCAAGTTCAGCCGGGCCATCAAGGAACGCACGGACGTGGAGCGCGCCATCACCGTCACCTCGAACCCGCCCGTCCAGGTCGCCGGCCACTGGTTCGGCAACGAACGCCTCGACTTCCGGCCCAAGGAGTACTGGAAGCCCGGCACCGAGGTCACCATCAAGATGGACCTGCGGGACATCGAGGGAGCCCCGGGCTCCTACGGCATCCAGGAGAAGACCGTCCGCTTCACCGTCGGCCGTTCCCAGACCACCGTGGTGGACGCCGAGGCGCACACCATGCAGGTCCGCCGGGACGGGCAGCTGCTCTCCACGATCCCGATCACCGCCGGGGCCCCCGAGAACACCACCTACAACGGGAAGATGGTGGTGATGGAGATGTTCGACGTCACCCGCATGAACGGCGCCACCGTCGGCTTCACCAGCGAGGACGGCAAGGGCGAGTACGACATCCCGGACGTCCCGCACGCCATGCGCCTCACCAACTCGGGCACCTTCCTGCACGGGAACTACTGGGCCAGCCCCGACACCTTCGGCTCCACCAACGTCAGCCACGGCTGCGTGGGCCTGCGCGACGACAAGGGCGGCGGCTCCGACACCCCGGCCGGCTGGTTCTTCGACCGCACGCTGGTCGGCGACGTGGTGGAGGTCGTGAACTCCCAGGACAAGACGGTGTCCCCGAGCAACGGCCTGGGCGGCTGGAACATGTCCTGGGCCGACTGGGTCGCCGGATCCTCCCTCACCTGACGGCACCGGCAGCGACACCGGCCCCGGTCCTCGGCCCGCGGTGACCGGCCGCGGGCCGGTCACCCGTCCGGACGCAGCAACCGAGTGATTGTCGGACCGGAATGCCGTAGTCGCCGGTGTCGTCCGTCCGCCGCGCCGGAGCCCGCCCGCAGCCTGGCAGGGCCCACAGCGCGGATACGGACGGAGCGTCATGTCAGCAAGGAACTGGACCCTCGGGGTGGCGATCGGGGCCGTACTGGCCACCGCCGCCCCCACGGCACTCGCCGCGGGTCCCGGCGCAGTCCCCCCGGCGGCCGGCACACTGCGCGCCCCCCTGCCCGGCGGGCTCGGCCCCTGCGTGCCGGGTGACTGCCCGAGCCCGTTCCCGCAGATCGGCAGCGACGGCAGCATCAAGGGCCGCGACAACGCCGTCAACATCTTCGCCGGCAGCCAGTTCCGCGTCCGCGGGTCGGCGTCGGAGGCCGAGGGCCGACTCGTCGTCCTGGGCGGCTTCGACCAGGACAAGCAGGCCGGCGGTGACAGCCGCTACAACGTCGGCATCGTCGGCGCCGGCTCGCTCGTCCCGCCGCCCGACGGCGCCGACTTCCTCACCACCGGCGCCGACGTCTCCGTCGCCGCGGGGGAGACCCTGATCGCCGACCGGGGCGTCGTCCGGTACGCGGGCGCCCTCACCGGACCCGGCGCCGTCACCGGCACCACCACCCGCGACCCGGCCGCCGTCGCCCCGTACGCGGGCCTGCGCGACCGCCTCACCGCCTCCTCCCAGTGCTACGCCACGGTCGACGGCAGTCCGCGCCCGCCGACCGGCACCGCCGTCAACAGCGGCTTCGAAACCCTGTTCACCGGTGACAACCGATCCCCGCTCCAGGTCTTCAACGTGCAGGCCGACCTGGTCAGCGGCACGGGCGGCGCCCAGGGCATCCGCTTCACCCGGATCCCGGCCGGGGCGACCATCCTGGTCAACGTCCTCGGAACCGGCACGAGAACCATCAACACCTACAGCGGAACCCTCGTCGATTCGGGCTCCCCCGACCTGAACACGTACCGCGAGCGGCTGCTGTGGAACTTCCCGGACGCCACCACGGTGAACCTGACCGGCAGCGGCCAGTTCCAGGGCAGCTTCCTGATCGGCAACCAGGCCTCCGAGACCACGGTCACCCTGCCCGGCATCAACGGCCGGTTCTTCACCACGGGCTCCGTCACCCACGGCAGCGCCACGGTCGGGGGCGGCGGCCAGGAATTCCACGCCTACCCCTTCACCGGTGACCTCCCCGACTGCGGCACGACGCCCCCGGCGACCGGCGCGGTCGCCGTCACCAAGGTGGACGAGGCGGGCACCGCACTGGCGGGCGCCACCTTCGAGCTGTGGCAGGAGACCAACGACCGGCCCGGTCTCCAGCCGGACGGCGACGCCCCCGACACGAAGATCTCCGACTGCACGACCCCCGCCGACGGCCAGTGCTCCCGGGCGAACCTGATGCCGGGGACGTACTACTGGCGGGAGACGGCCGCGCCCGCCGGCCACGACCTCCCCGCGAACCCGGTCTTCCCGCTGGTACTGACGCGGGAGGACGTCACCGAGGGCCGGACCCCCCGCGCGCGGGCCGTCAACACCCGCACGACGGTCCCGGTGACCGGCTCGATCTCCGTCCTCAAACGGGACGACGAGGGAGAGCCGCTGGCCGGCGCCGTGTTCGAACTGTGGCGCGAGACGAACAACGTCGCGGGCCTGCAGGTCGCCGGCCCCGGCGCCGACACCAGGATCACCGACTGCGTCACGCCGGCCGACGGCGTCTGCGCGCGCGAGGGCGCCGAACTCGGCACCTACTACTGGCGGGAGACCGCGGCCCCGCCCGGATACCTCCTGCCCGCCGACAACGTCTTCCCGCTGACGCTGACCCGGGAGAACGCCGCGGGCGGTGTCCAGTACCAGGTCGACAACGAGCGCAGCACCACGCCCGACGTCGCGAAGGTCGTCCTGCGCAAGTCCGACAAGGAGACCGGGGCCGCCCTGCCGGGCGCGACCTTCGAGCTGTGGGGCGAGGCGAACGACCGGCCCGGTCTGCAGACCGGCGGTCAGGACCCCGACGAGCGGCTCGACACCGTCTGCGTCACCGACGCGCAGGGCACCTGCACGGTCGAACTGCCCGTCGGCGAGACCTACTACTGGCGGGAGACCGCGGTCCCGCCGGGCTACGAGCTCTCCCGCGACCCGGTCACGGCCTTCGAGTTGGACGAGGGTGACGTCGCACAGGGCGTCGTCGTCAACGTGACCAACAAGAAGAAGGAGCCGTTCACCGGTTCGATCCGGGTCCTGAAGAAGGACGCGAAGACGAAACGGCCGCTGCGCGGAGCGGTGTTCGAGGTCTGGAAGGAGACCAACAACACCAGGGGCCTGCAGACCCGCGGCATCAACCCCGACCGGAGGACCGGGCCGGGCTGCGCCACCGACCGCAACGGCGTCTGTGACTTCGACCGGCTCTCCGAGGGCTGGTACTACCTGGTCGAGACGGACGTCCCCGAGGGCTACAAGCTGCCCCGCGAGCGGGTCACCGGCCCGCTGAAGCTGGACGGGACGACCCCGGGCGGGAGGCTCGTGGTCACGCTCAAGAACGAGCGCGACGACCACGGCAAGGGCGGCAAGGGCGGCAAGGAAACCGGCCGGGGCGGTCCCGAGTAGGACGACGACCCGTACGACCCCGTCCGGTGCGCCGCCGGAGTGATCTCCTCACTCCGGCGGCGCACCCGCGCGGGCGCACCGCCGCCGGCGCGGGTTGGGTGGAGCGCGGTGGCCCGGCCGGCGGGCCGGAGGAGGCCCGGATGGCTACACGTCAGGCGGCGGTCACGGCGGCCGGAGCCGCACTCCTGTGGGCGGCGCTCGGGCTCGCCGCCCCCGCGCTCGCCGCGGCCGAACCGGAACCGGAACCCGAGCGGGCCTGCACCGCCGGCACCGGCCCCTACCAGCGGGAGCTGGAGGCGCAGCTGCGCCTGCCGGTCGACGGGACCCAGTCGCAGGCCGACTGCCTCGCCGTCCGCGCCTTCCAGAGCGAGCACGGGATCACCCCCGCCGACGGTTACGCGGGCCTCGTCACCCACCGCACCGCCGTCGCCGTCGCCGCCCGCGCGAACCCGAACGAGGCCGGGGAATGCCCCGTCCGGAGCCACCGGGTGACGTGCGTCGACCTGGCGCGCCAGCTGCTGTGGGTGCAGAACGGCCGCCGGATCGTGTTTGCGCCCGTGCCCGTCCGCACCGGCCGCGACGACGAGGAGACCCGCCCCGGCCTGCACGAGATCTACTGGCGCAGCAAGGACCACAAGTCGACCCTGTACGACAACGCCCCGATGCCGTACGCCCAGTTCTTCGACAAGGGCCAGGCCCTGCACGGCCGTCCCGGCCCGCTCTTCGAACACGGCGGCTCGGCCGGCTGCGTGAACCTCTCGGTGCCGGACGCGAAGCGGCTCTGGGACCTGCTGCGGGAGGGCGACGTCGTCTACGTGTGGGGCGTCAAACCCGGCACCGACGACTGACGTCCGGGGGCCCGCGCCACTCCGGGCACTTGGGACGGAACGGTGACAAGACCGTGCCTTTTCGTGTTGTTCCCCTGTGGTTACCTGTCGACATGCGCGCGACTGCCCGCGCGCGGGGGACATGGGGAGTACACGAGTGAACCTGCAGCCGATACGCGGCCGCGTCCGCACCGGCCTGCCGGCCCTCCTGCTGGGAGCGGCCCTGCTGTTGACCAGCGCGTGCAGCGGCGGGGGCAACAGCGGGGGCGGCGACGGGAAGGGCGGCGGATCCGGGGGCGGCGGCAAGCCCGGCACCGAGGCGTCCAAGGCCGTGGTGAACGTCAAGCCGGACGACGGGGCCAAGGAGGTCGCGACGAGCGGCGTCCTGAAGATAACGAGCACGGGCGGCAAGCTCACCACGGTGACCGTCGCCGACACCAAGGGCAACGCGGTCGAGGGCAAGCTCGCCGCGGACGGCGCGAGCTGGGAGCCCAACCGCCACCTGGCCTCCGCCACCGAGTACAAGGTGCACGCGGTCGCGAAGGACGAGGCGGGGCGCGAGTCCGCCAAGGACACCACCTTCTCCACCCTGACCCCCGTCAACACGTTCGTCGGCCACTACACGCCCGAGGACGGTTCGACGGTCGGCGTGGGCATGCCGGTGTCGATCAACTTCACCCGTGGGATCACCAACCCCGAGGCCGTCGAGAAGGCCATCACGGTCACCGCCGAGCCGTCCGTCCCCGTCGAGGGCCACTGGTTCGGCAACGACCGCCTCGACTTCCGCCCGGAGAAGTACTGGGCCGCCGGCACGAAGGTCACCGTGAAGCTCGCTCTCGACGGGGTCGAGGGCCGCCCGGGGGTCTACGGCAAGCAGACCCGCACGGTCACCTTCACCGTCGGCCGCTCCCAGGTGACCACGGTCGACGCGAGCTCCAAGCAGATGGAGGTCGTCCGCGACGGCCAGGTGCTCAAGAACATCCCGATCACCGCGGGCGCCCCGGCGACGACCACCTACAACGGGCAGATGGTCATCAGCGAGAAGTACAAGGTGACCCGGATGAACGGCGCCACCGTCGGCTTCGGCGGCGAGTACGACATCTCCGACGTCCCGCACGCGATGCGCCTGTCGCAGTCCGGCACCTTCGTCCACGGCAACTACTGGGCCTCCTCCGGCACCTTCGGCTCGGAGAACGTCAGCCACGGCTGCGTCGGCCTGCGCGACGTCCGTGGCGCAGGTGACGACAGCACCCCGGCCGCCTGGTTCTTCAACGAATCGCTGATCGGCGACGTGGTCGTCGTGAAGAACTCCAAGGACAAGCAGATCGCCCCGGACAACGGCCTGAACGGCTGGAACATGGACTGGGCGGAGTGGATCAAGTAGGACGCCCCCGCGCGTGGTAGAAGTGGCCCGGTGCTGTGACCCACGGCACCGGGCCACTTGTGGTTAACCGCCGCTAACCTGACCCGTATGACCATCTCTCTCGAAGTCTCCGAAGGCGTCGGCACCATCCTGCTGGACCGACCGCCCATGAACGCCCTGGACATCGCCACCCAGGACCGGCTCCGCGAGCTCGCGGTGGAGGCCACCGACCGCGCCGACGTGCGCGCGGTCGTCCTCTACGGCGGGGAGAAGGTGTTCGCGGCCGGCGCGGACATCAAGGAGATGCAGGTCATGGACCACGCGGCCATGGTCGCCCGGTCCCGCGGCCTCCAGGAGGCCTTCACCGCCGTCGCCCGGATCCCCAAGCCGGTCGTCGCGGCCGTCACCGGTTACGCGCTCGGCGGCGGCTGCGAACTCGCGCTGTGCGCCGACTACCGGATCGCCGCCGACAACGCCAAGCTCGGCCAGCCGGAGATCCTGCTCGGCCTGATCCCGGGCGCGGGCGGCACCCAGCGGCTGTCCCGGCTGATCGGCCCGTCCAAGGCCAAGGACCTGATCTTCACCGGCCGGATGGTGAAGGCGGAGGAGGCGCTCACCCTCGGCCTGGTGGACCGGATCGTGCCCGCCGCCGAGGTGTACGAGCAGGCGCACGCCTGGGCCGCCAAGCTGGCGCAGGGCCCGGCGCTGGCGCTGCGCGCCGCGAAGGAGTGCGTGGACGCGGGCCTGGAGGCCGACATCGACACCGGCCTGACCATCGAACGCAACTGGTTCGCGGGCCTGTTCGCCACCGAGGACCGCGAGCGCGGCATGCGCAGCTTCGTCGAGGAGGGTCCGGGCAAGGCCAAGTTCGTGTGAGTGGGCGGCTCTTGCGGCGGCCCTCCTCCATGGGGGTGGATTAGCCAGGCCTTAAGGCAGCCTTAAGGAGAAACGGTGATCCACTCGGTGTGACCGCCGCACGACAGGTTGTCACCGCAGGTCAAGTGGGTATCACAGGGCTCCGGTTGCCCTGTGCATATGCCGATGCACCCTCCCGGAATCGAAGGTTCCGGGGGGTGTTTTCCTGCGGAACGGCCCGGACGGGCACACGGGCCGTCCATGATGGGTGCATGGCGGGCCTGGAGGGTGTTGAGCAGCCGCGGCAGCGCATCAGTAGCGCTTCGGCCGTACGGCTCACGGCGGCGCTTGAGGACGAACAGGGCCTCA
Source organism: Streptomyces sp. NPDC040432 (assembly GCF_055595445.1). Lineage (NCBI taxonomy): Bacteria > Bacillati > Actinomycetota > Actinomycetes > Kitasatosporales > Streptomycetaceae > Streptomyces > Streptomyces sp. NPDC040432. Next base: position 16,522 of record NZ_JBVIVP010000025.1, read on the forward strand.
AAGCGCTGGAGTTGTACGGAAATCCGGCCGAGGCGGAGGTGACCCTGCCCTCCATGCCCGAATCGGCCGGCACGGCCCGCCGGCTCACGCAGAGCGTGGTGATCCGCTTCTGGGGCCTCTCGCCCCAGATAGCCGAGCACACCGTCCTGCTGGTCTCGGAGCTCGTCGGCAACGCCGTGCGCCACACCGGGGCCCGTTCCTTCGGTCTACGGATGCTCCGTCGGCGCGGCTGGATCCGCGTCGAGGTGCGCGACCCCTCGCGCGGGTTGCCCTGCCTGATGCCGGTGCACGAGCTGGACACCACGGGTCGGGGGCTCTTCCTCGTCGACAAGCTGTCCGACCGCTGGGGGGCCGACCTGCTCCCGCGCGGCAAGATCACCTGGTTCGAGATGCGCGTCGCCGACCGCTGAGCCGTCCCCGGGGCGGGCCCGGACGGCATGGAGGGTCCGGAAGCGGTCGGGCTCCGCCGGGTCGCGATCGGCGACCTGGATCGGCGCCCAGGCCCATTGCAGAACGCCGATGCCCGGTACCCGGGAGAACCGGATCCGTCCGCGGGTCCCCTCGACGGCCACGCGCGACCAGGACGCCGCGACGGTCGCCCGGTCCGTGCCGTGGAAGCGCAGCACCTCGGCGAGGACGGCGACGGTGTCCCAGCCCTCGAAGGCGACGAAGGACGGCGCCTCGCCCAGCAGCCCGCGGAGCTCGGCCCCGACCCGTTCGCCGAGCGGGCCGAGGTGTTCGGGCAGGTAGCGCAGGAACGGGATGCCGGCGCCGTCCTCGCCGAGCAGCGCGGCCCATTCGGCGAACTCGGGTTGTCCGGCCGGAGCGCCGATCAGCATGCCGGCCAGGCGTCGGTCGCCCCGGACGGCCCTGACGATCGCCGCCGCCGGCTCCGGAAGGCCGGCCAGCAGGAGGAGCGCCGTCGCGCCGTGCTCGACCAGTGCGTCGCACAGGGCCCCGGCGGACGGGGCGTCCGCGTCGAGCTCGATGACGACGACGCCGTGCGGGGCGAGGTGGTCCCGCAGGACGCGGGTGCCGGTGGCCCAGTAGAGGCTCGGCTGGGCCGCCACGGCGATCCGCCGCCGGCCCGTGCCGAGGAGGAAGTCCCCGTAGATCCGCCAGCCCCGGGACTGGGCGGGGGCCAGGCGCGCGACCCGCTCCGTCGGTTCCCCGGTGAGCGAGTCGAGGACCGCCGACGAGCAGAGGAACGGTACGCCGAGGGCGTCGGCCCGGGTGGCGGCGGCGCGGGCGACGACGCTGTGGTACTCGCCCACCACGGCGGCCACACCCAGGTCGGCGAGGTCCGCGACGGCCGTCGCGGCCCGCTCGGGATCGGCCGCGGTGTCCCGGACCAGCAGCTCCAGTGGTCGGCCGTGGATCCCGCCGGCGGCATTGACCTCGCGGACCGCCAGATCGAGCCCCGCGAGCAGATGCCGGCCCGCCGCGACCCAGCCGGGCCGGGTCAGTGGGGCGAGGGCGCCCAGTCGGACGGGGGAACCGGTCGGGGGCGCGGTTCGGGGCGGCTGGTTCGGGCTCATGGCGGCCATTGGATCCGCCGCCCACGGCCGGGGCAACCGCATATCGCCGGGGGCGCCGCCCCTCGTGGTCACGGGCCGAACGGGCCCGGAACGCCTGAAACCCCCTGGCGCCGTGGTGGGGCGGTGCGGGGGTTTCATGGGTGCGCCGAGGATCGAAGGGGGTGTGATCCTCGGCGGGCGACTTCGCTCGGGTCAATGGGAAGCCGTGATGGCGACTATGGCAGATGAGGGTCCGAACACCAAAAGTCCCAAGTTGGACATAAGTGTGCATATCCTAAGAGTTTCTACCTAAATCCTAGGTGAGATGGGCCACTCACCTCGTAATCTATGAATAAGTATCGACTGCTCTGCGTGAATCGTTGATCACATAGTGGACGGAGGGGTCGGAAAGTCCGGCCCGCGAAGGTCCCGAATTGGGTCAATCATTACCTTACGGGTCATCCACCCCTTAAATGGGCAGGTGTTCTCACCATCAGGCCGCCGGGCGGCCCTGCGCGCGGGCCTCGCCACGCTGGCCGGACTCACCGCCGGCTGCGGGACCGGGCGGACCTCCGACCCGGGGTCCGCTCCCACCGCCCCGCCCCGGGCCACCGGCGGCGCGACGGCCAAACCCGCCCCGGCCGCCCCCGCACCGGCCCCCCGCCGGTTCGCCGGGCAGCCCGTCGAGATCGCCCACGGCGCGCGCGACCGGCGCCGGGTCGCCCTCACCTTCCACGGCAACGGGGACCCGGCCATCGCCCGCTCCGTGCTCGCCGAGGCCGAGCGGGCCGGAGCGCGGGTCACCGTACTGGCCATCGGCAGCTGGCTCGACGACCACCCCGACATGGCCCGCCGCGTCCTGGACGGCGGCCACGAGCTCGGCAACCACACCCAGCGCCACCTCGCGATCAACGACATGTCCGAGGCGGAGGCCCATGCCGAGATCACCGGCTGCGCCCAACGCCTCAAGCGCCTCACCGGTTCCATCGGGACCTGGTTCCGCCCCTCGCAGACCCAGTACGCGACCCCGCTCGTGCGCACGCTGGCCCAGCGGGCGGGCTACCCGCACGTCCTCTCGTACGACGTGGACTCCCTCGACTTCACCTCGCCCGGCGCCGCGGCCGTCATCCGCAACGTCACCGGGACGATCCAAGGCGGATCGGTGGTGAGCCTGCACTTCGGCTACGCGGACACGGTCGACGCGATGCCGCCCCTCCTCGAAGAACTCGCGCGCCGCGAGCTGCGCGCGGTGACCACCACGGAGCTGCTGACCCCATGACCACGAACCGCCTTCCACGGAAGGCCACCGCGCTCCTCGCCGGACTGGTCCTCGCCGCCCTGGCCGGCTGCGGAGGATCCGGAGGGAAGGGCGAGCCCGCGGCACTCGGCTCCAACGGGCCGGCCCGCCCGGCCAAGGTCGTACCGGTCGCGCCCCCCGGGCTCCCGGGGATGCCGCCGGTCCTGGACCCCAACGACGTGTACGCGGCCGACCGGCCCAACAAGCTGTCCCCGGTGGTCAAGGACTTCCCGCCGCGCGTCTACGTGCCCAACACCAACTCCAACACGGTGTCCGTCATCGACCCGGCCACCTACAAGGTCATCGACACCATCCCGGTCGGCGTCCAGCCCCAGCACGTGGTCCCCTCCTGGGACATGAAGACCCTGTGGGTCAACAACAACCGCGGCCACACGCTGACCCCGATCAACCCGGCCACGGGCGAATCGGGCAAGGAGGTCGAGGTGCACGACCCGTACAACCTCTACTTCACGCCGAACGGCAAGTACGCCATCGTGATGGCCTCCTTGGACCGCGAGCTGGTGTTCCGCGACCCGCACACCATGAACCGAGTGAAAACCGTCCCGGTGACCTGTTTCGGCGTCAATCACGCGGACTTCTCCGCGGACGGCCGCTACTTCATCGTGAGCTGCGAGTTCTCCGGTGAACTCCTCAAGGTCGACACCGAGAAGATGGAGGTCATCGGCCAGCAGAAACTGCCGTTCGAGGGAGCGATGCCGCAGGACGTCAAGGTGTCCCCCGACGGGAAGACCTTCTACGTCGCGGACATGATGGCGCACGGCATGTGGGTGCTCAGCGGCGACAAGTTCGACACACCCAAACTGCTGCCCACCGGAAAGGGATGCCACGGCCTGTACATCAGTCGTGACTCCAAGGAGATGTACATCCCCAACCGGGGCGAGGGCAGCATCTCCGTCTTCGACTTCAAGCAGAACCGGCTCACCAAGAAGTGGGAGCTGCCGGACGGCGGCAGCCCGGACATGGGCGGGGTCTCCGCCGACGGCAAGGTGCTGTGGTTGTCCGGCCGTTACGACTCCGAGGTCTACGCGATCGACACCGCGACCGGCAAGGAGCTCGCCCGCATCCCGGTCGGCGACGGCCCGCACGGCCTCGCCGTGTACCCGCAGCCCGGGCGCTACTCGCTCGGCCACACCGGGATCTTCCGCTAGGCCGCCGCGGACCGCGGACCGCGGGCCCGGCCGGCCCGCGACCGCGGCCGTACGTCGGACCGGGGCGTCACCGCCACGGGCCGGGGCCGGACATGACGGCGCCCCGGGAGCTCGCACAGCTCCCGGGACACCGGATCCACGAGGGGCGCCCCGCCGGACGCCCCTCGGCTCAAGCCCGGCCGGCCGTCACCAGGCCACGGGCAGCCGCTCGGGCAGCCGCTTGATGAACCCCGTCCGCCAGACGAGGTTCTCCGCCGGGACCGCGAGCCGCAGCTGCGGCAGTCGTTCGACCAGCACCTCCAGCGCGATCTCCGCGTGCGCCCGGCCCAGCGCCGAGGCCGGGCAGAAGTGCCGCCCGGCGCCGAAGGCGAGGTGGGCGTTGGGGCTCTCCCGCGCCAGGTCCAGTTCGTCCGGGTTCTCGAAGGCCTCCGGGTCGAAGTTGGCGCCCTCCAGCAGGACCAGGACCAGCTCGCCCTCCCGCACCAGGACGTCACCCACCTGGACGTCCACCAGCGCGATGCGCGGCAGCCCGTCACCGACGGACAGGTTCCAGCGCAGCAGCTCGTCGACCGCCCCGCCCATCCGCTCCGGGTGCTCGCGCAGGTACCCGATCAGCTCCGGCCTTTGGAGCAGCGCGAGCACCGCGAGGACCAGGAACGCCGACGTGGACACCGCGCCCGCGCCGAACAGGGACACGGCGACCGTCGCGAACATCTCGTCCGTCAGGTGCGCCGACTCCGGATCGGCCTCCTTCAGGTCCGCGAACCGGCCGAGGAGCCCCGTACGCTCCTCGGACGGCAGCGCGAGCTGCGCCTGCAACTGCCCGGCGAAGTAGCCGACGTCCTTGTACCAGTTGAGCGCGGAGTCGGCGAACGGCTCGCGGGCCGTCATGAAGGCGACGTCCAGGCCCGACATCAGCCGGCGCCAGTCCTCGAACGGAACGCCCAGCACCTGGCAGTGCAGGTCCGCCGAGAAGGGGTCGGCGAACCCCGCTCGGAGGTCCGCCGGGCCGCCCTCGGCGACGATCAGGTCGACGAGCTCGTCGGCCCGGGCGCGCAGGTGCTCCCGAAGGCCCTTCTGGCGCGGGTTGAGCGCCTTCATGACCGCGTTGCGCAGGCCCGCGCTGTTGATGTTGCCCATGTTGTTGACGACCTCGGGCGGGATCGTCAGGGCGTACTGCCGGGGCACCCCGGCGTTCGCGGTGTCCTTGAGGCTGAAGCGCTCGTCCTCCAGCACCTGCTTGGCCAGCGCGTAGCTGCTCACCAGCCAGGCCGGATCCCCGGTCAGGGTGCGGACCTTGGCGACCGGCGCCTTCTCGCGGAGCCAGGAGCACTCCTCGGGCAGTACGTCACCGCGCCGCGAGAGCGGGAAGTCGAGGAGCGGCTGCTGTTGCCGCTCCCGGCCTTCCCGGCCCTCAAGCTGCTCGACGCTCATCGACGGTCCTCTCGGTGATCGCGTGGTTCACGGTGTTCTGAGGTGCCGTGCCCTGCGGTGCGGTGGTGGTCGTGGGCGCGGCGGTCGCCGGCCCGTCGTCCGTGGCGTCGACGGCCTCAGGCCGCACCACGGCGTAGGCCTGGTTGCGGGTGGCGCGCAGACCCCCGCCCCGGGCGAAGAGGAGGTCCGTCATCGGCATCTTGACGTGGTACGCGGCCACGGAGGACGGCACGTCGAGAATGCTCGGGGTGTCCACGAAGAAGGGCAGCTCCGCCGCCATGTAATCGAAACAGACCTGCAACTGCGCGTCCGTGATGGATTCACCTTCCGGCAACTTGGACCCGACGAAATGGAGAGCCATTTCCTCGCAACCCTTGCGGAACGCGTCATCGGTCTCCAGGAAATGGAGCACGCGGCGGTGCAGAAGTTGGTACACGGGGTTCGACTGGAACTCCGAGAGCGCCCTCACCCGAATCTCGGCCTGTTGAGGTCCTGATTCATCGACGCCTTTGAGGATCCTTCTCCGAACTGCCTTTATTTCTTTCGCCGCACGCTTCTCCGCGTGCTCCGGGGTGTAGCCGAAGGCGGCGAACATCCGGTCGACGTGGAGGTCCGCGTAGACGAAGTCGACCTGCGCGAAGCGGGTCGTGGCCCATCGGGCAAGACTGGACACGCGCTCGGCACTGAAGTAGCTGTTGCCAGGACTCACTCCGATGAGCACATGGTCGCCGTCTTCCCAGATATGGCGGCAGGTGCGGGTGAAGGGCAGAACTTCGAATGATGCGTCAGCTGTGATCGTCACCTGTGTGATCGCCCTTGTTGCCGCTTGTCCCTGGGAGCCCTGCGCTCCCGGTGTGGCGGCAATGTCTGTACGTTATGCCGTGATCCCGGAGCGTGACAAGTGGGGGCCGGATTTGTTGGCCGGAATTATCACTTCCGCGTTACGGAAGGGTAATTGAATTTGTTTCTGCCGACCGAACGGGACCCGAGGGGCGGGGCGGGCCCGGTGGCCGCTACCCTGAGCCGGTCAACAAGCACCAAGAAGGGGTGGACCCAGTGGCGGACATCGAGAGCGCACGGGCGACGTTCGGCAGGTTCGACGCGGACGGCGACGGCTTCGTCACGGCCGACGAGTACAGCGCGGCCATGAAGGCCATGGGCGACGCGTTCGTCACCGGCGCGGTCGCCGACGCCGTCATCGCCTCCAAGGACGCGAACGGCGACAAGCTGCTCAGCTTCGACGAGTTCTGGGCCTCGCTCAACAAGTAGGCCCGCGCGCGCGGCGGGCCGGCCCGCCGGCCGAGCCCGCCCGCGCCCCGCCCCCGCCCACCGGGGCGGGGGCGTCAGGCCCGGTCCCCGTCCGCCCGCGGGGTCATGCCGTCGACCTCGGCCAGCGCCTCCTCCAGCCAGCGCAACCAGAACGTCTCCAGCGCGATGCCCCCGTGCAGCACGAGCCGGCGCAGCCGGTCCTCCACGGCGTCACGGCCCGGCGGGAAGTCCTTCGCCTCGATGGCCTCGTAGGTTTCCAACTGCCCCCGGTGCAGGTCCAGATGGCGTCGCAACTCGGGCAGCAGCCCCTGCGGTCCCACGACGCCCGCCGCCCGGATGCGCAGCAGCAGCGGATCCCGCATCGGCTTGGGGTCCTGGCTCTCGCCGACCCACCGGGCCAGCTCCGCGCTGCCGGCGGGCAGCACCTCGTACTCCTTCTTCCGACCCCGGAGCGGCACCTCCCCGGGCAGCGCGCGGATCAGCCCGGCCTCCTCCAGCCGACCCAGCTCCCGATAGATCTGCTGGTGGGTCGCGGACCAGAAGTACCCGATCGACCGGTCGAACCGCCGGGTCAGCTCCAGCCCCGACGAGGGCCTTTCGAGCAGGGCGGTGAGGATGGCGTGCGGGAGCGACATGCCGCCATCCTAGGTACGCGCGACCGCCGGGCGGCCCGGGCGCCCGACGCCGCTTTCACGACACGCCCTGGTGCCAGGCGGCCAGGGCCTCCGGGACGCGCGGCCCGGGCGAGTCCTCGTCGAGCAGGCCCCGGGCGCGCAGGAAGGCCGTCACGGCCGGCGACCACGCCTGGCGCAGGCCCGCCGAGGCCAGCAGGTCCGGGTCCGAGAGCAGGGCCGTCGCCCCACCGGTGCGGATGCCCGTCGGGGTGAGGACGGCCGCGTCGTCGGCCCAGCGGACCGCGAGGTCCACGTCGTGGGTGGCCATCACGACCGTCGTCCCCGCCCGCCGCAGCCCCGCCAGGACGTCCAGCAGCCGCTCCTGGCCGTCCGGGTCCAGGCCGGCCGTCGGCTCGTCCAGGATCAGCACGCGCGGGGCCATCGCGACGGCTCCCGCGATGGCGGCGCGCTTGCGCTGCCCGTAGGACAGCAGGTGCGTGGGACGGTCCCGCAGCGCGGTGATGTCGAGCGCGGCCAGCGCCGAGTCGACCCGCTCGCGTACCTCCGACGCGGCCAGCCCCAGGTTCATCGGGCCGAAGGACACGTCCTGCTCGACGGAGGCCGCGAACAACTGGTCGTCCGGGTCCTGGACCACGAGCTGCACCGACGTGCGCAGCCGGGTCAGACCGGTCCGGTCGTACGTCACCACCTCGCCGTCGAGGCGCAGCGCGCCCGAGCCGGGCCGCAGGCCCCCGCTGAGCAGCCGCATCAGGGTGGTCTTGCCGCTGCCGTTGCGGCCCAGCAGGACCAGCGCGCGGCCCGGCGCGATGCCGAAGTCCACGCCGGACAGGACGGCGGGGCCGTCCTCGTAGGCGTAGCCCGCGCCGACCAGCTCCACCAACGGGGTCACGGATACAGCTCCTTCAGTACGAGGGTCAGGCCGACCAGGGAGGCCAGCAGGACGGCGGAGGCCGCCAGGAACCGCCGGGACAGGGGCGCCTCGGGGACGAGCACCCGCAGCGCGCCGTCGTAGCCGCGCCCGGCCAGCCCCTCCTGGAGCCGTCCGGCGCGGTCGAAGGCCCGGACGAACGCGGTCGCCGCGAGCCCGGCCAGCGAGCGCCACACCGCGGCCCGGTTCGTGTGCCCGAGGCGGGCCGCCTGGGCCCGGCGGACCTGGGCCATCGAGTCGAGCAGCAGGAACCCGATCCGGTACATGACGAGGGCCACGTCGACGACGGGGGCCGGTACCCCGGCCCGCACCAGCCGGGGCAGCACGTCCGACACCGGGGTGGTGAAGGCGAACAGCAGCACCCCGAGCGAGGCCGCCGAGGTGCGCAGGAGCAGCTCGCCGGCGTGCCGGGGCCCGTCGGGGGCGAGCGAGACGAAACCGGCCGGCCCGCCCAGTGACACCAGCAGCGGCAGCGCCCCCGTGCAGCAGAAGCCGAGCGGTACCCGGAAGGCCCGCCACAGCTGCCGCCCGGCGACCCCGGCGGGTCCGAGCAGCACCACCAGGGTCGCCGCGGCGACCAACGGCCCGCCGGGCCAGGGCGGCAGACACACGGCGGTGACCGTCAGCCCCAGCCCCAGCAGGGCCTTCTCCAACGGATGGCGGCGGCGCCAGCGACTGCTGTGCGCCGCCACGTCGATCGGCAGCACCGCGCTAGCGCTCCGCGCCGGCCGCCGCCGAACCGGTTCCGCCGCCCGTGCCGGCCCCGTCGCCGGTCCCGGTCCCGCCGTCCGCGAGCGCCGCGCCCTGGCGGCGCCCCTTGCGCACGCCGAAGTAGTACGCGAGCACGCCCGCGCCGAGCGCCGCCTGGAGGGCGAACAGGGCCGATTCGATCTCGCCCGAGGGGGGTTCGTACAGCGGGGAGAACCAGGGTTCGTAATCCGGCTTCAGCTCGGTGATGGCCGCCTCCGCCTGCGCGTCGGCGCCCGCGAACGGCTCCTCCTTGCCGTCCCCGAGTCCCAGCGCGAGCGGGAGCACGGCCAGCGCCGCCACCAGGAGCAGCAGCAGTGTGTTGATCTTCGCGTTCCGGGTCATCGGACCGTCGCCTCCTGCTTCGCCTTGTTGCCACCGGTCAGCCGGGCGACGCCCAGGCGCACCAGGTCGGACTTGCTGGACTGCATCAGCAGCCGCACCACGAGGACCGTCAGCAGGCCCTCGCTGACCGCGAGCGGGATCTGGGTGAGGGCGAAGATGCCCGCGAACTTCTCCAGGGCGCCGACGAAGCCGCCGGACGGGTCCGGGAAGGCCAGCGCGAGCTGGACGGAGGTCACGCAGTAGGTGACGAGGTCGGCGAAGAAGGCGCCGAAGAAGACGGTCACCATCAGCGGCACGTCGAACTTCTTCAGCAGCCGGTAGACCCCGTAGCCCGCCCAGGGGCCGGCGATGGCCATCGAGAAGACGTTGGCGCCGAGCGTGGTGAGCCCGCCGTGCGCCAGCAGCAGGGCCTGGAACAGCAGGGTGATCGTGCCGAGGACCGCCATGATCGGCGGCCTGAACAGGATGGCTCCCAGGCCGGTGCCGGTGGGGTGCGAGCAACTACCCGTCACCGAAGGGATCTTCAGGGCGGAAAGGACGAATGTGAACGCTCCGGACGCCCCGAGCAGCAGGGTGCTCTCGGGATTGGCCTTCACCTCGCGGGTGAGGGCGCGGACGCCGTGGACGACGAAGGGAGCGGATGCGGCGCCCCAGGCGACCGCGTGCAAAGGGGGCAGGAACCCCTCGGCTATATGCATGAGTAGAGAGACCTCTCCAGCACCTCGTGGATGGACGACGCGCCCCGGCCGGTCTCCTGGCTCACGGGTACTGATGCCCTGACTCCGCCTTCCCGGGGCCGTGCGGTCTCCCGCGCGGAACCCAGTGGCTTCCCGCAGGAATGGAGCCGGACTTCCCGATCACAGTGGCGAGGGCCGCACCGGTTTCCCACCGGTTTCCCGAACACCAAGGCCCGCTGACAGTAGTCGGCCGCGCCGACCGGTAACAACCCGGCCCCGCCGGCGGGGGTGACCCGGGTGGATGCGGTCCGATGGCGGCCGGCGACGGGTCGGGCCAGCGTGGGGGAGTGGCTGACGAATCCTTCGACTACTCGGACCTCTCCGCCGTCTACGTGAACTGCACGCTCAAACGCTCGCCCGAGCCCAGCAACACCGAGGGCCTGATCGCGCGGAGCCGCGCCGTCATGGAGGCCGCCGGTGCCCGCACGTCCCTGATCCGGGCGGTCGACCACGACATCGCCACCGGGGTCTGGCCGGACATGACCGAGCACGGTTGGGAGAGCGACCAGTGGCCGGTCCTCTACAGCCGGATCATGGACGCCGACATCCTGGTGCTCTGCGGCCCGATCTGGCTCGGCGACAACAGTTCCGTCATGAAGCAGGTGATCGAGCGGCTCTACGCCTGCTCCTCGATCCTGAACGAACAGGGCCAGTACGCCTACTACGGGCGCGTCGGCGGAGCCCTGATCACCGGCAACGAGGACGGCGTCAAACACTGCGCGATGAACGTCCTCTACAGCCTCCAGCACCTCGGCTACGCCGTCCCGCCGCAGGCCGACGCGGGCTGGATCGGCGAGGCCGGACCGGGACCCTCCTACCTCGACCCGGGTTCGGGCGGCCCCGAGAACGACTTCACCAACCGCAACACCGCCTTCATGTCCTGGAACCTCATGCACCTCGCCGCGCTCCTCAAGCGCGCCGGCGGCTTCCCCGCGCACGGCAACCAGCGCTCCGCGTGGGACGCGGGCTGCCGCTTCGACTTCCCCAACCCCGAGCACCGCTGAGCCCCCGCCCGGGACCCGCCCGGGGCAACGGCAGGGGGCCCGGGGTGTGCGACACCCCGGGCCCCCGACCGTTCGCCGGTCCCGTCAGGTCAGCAGGTGTTGGGGTGCGACACGTCCACCACGACCCGCTCCGGGTTGTGCAGGACGGTGACGCCGTAGGCCGGCTTGGTGTCGAAGGCGGCGCCGAAGGTCACGTACCCCTCGTAGTCGCCGGTCATGGCGATGCCCTTGAGCTTGGGCAGGTAGATCTTCTGCAGCCGGGGGCCCAGGTAGACGTTCTGACCCGCGTCGTCGTGTCCCGCGGCGGGGTTCAGACGGATCTCCAGGAAGTACTTCCCGGCGAGCGGCACGGGCTTGCCCGAACCGTCGTAGACCAGCTTGGGGACGGGACTGACGTTGACCGTCGGGACGTGGCCCTGGATGTCGATCACGATCCGGTCGAAGGTGCAGTGACCGCCCCAGCGGGCGTTCACGACGAGCGGGGTCTGGGTCCTGGTGGTGGAAGCGGCGGCGGAGGCGGCGGTGGCCGGACCGGCGAGCGCGAGCCCGGCGGTGAGCAGCGCGCCCGTGGCCAGGGCCACGATCCGCCGACGACGAGGACGAAGCAGGTGACGCATGACGTCCCCCCGATTCTTCAGAGACGGGGACAAGGGTGTCATCGGGTAGGACACCCGGCGGGCGCCTACGGTTGCACGGCCGCGCGGGCCCTTTTCCGGCCCTCCCGGCCGGTCGGCGCCCCCGGATCCGTCCGGCGGCCGGTCAGTGCGCCAGCAGGGCGCTCACCTCGGCGTCGAGGTCGTAGTGACGACGTTCCTGTCCGCGCGGGACGAGGGTGCTCATCCGGCGGCACAGCTCGCGGATGTCCTTGGCGCGGGCGGAGACCACGCAGTTCTGCAGCCCGTTGCTGAAGGCGAGGAAGACCCGCGGCTCCGAGCGCTGCCGGCGGGGCCACACCTGTATGTCGCCCTCACCCGTGGCGGTGGACTCCCCGTCGAGCAGGAGTTCCCGGGAGAACACCCAGCGCGCCAGGTGGACCCCCGCGCCGCGGAAGTCCACGGCCAGCTCGTACGGCCGGTCCGTGCGGTACACGAAGACCCCCTGGAGGGGGACGGACACGGGAGCCGCCTCCAGTCGCAGCGGCAGGACGCGGTGCTCGGTGACGGTGGTGGTCAACGGGTGAGCCTTCCTCTCGAACGGGGTCTTCCGGGGCCCTTCCGGCACGCCAGCCGACCCCCCGGGCCCGGCCGGACGCCGAAGGTCCCGAGGCGGACGGGCCCCCGGACCCCTCTTCGGGGCCGGCGGGCGACCGTACGCCGATCAGGGCGGGCGGGCGCGGAGGGGGCGGGCGAGGAGGCCGGCGGAGGCGACCCGTCCGACCGGCACGACGGTGATCGGGGCGATCGGGTGGCTGCCCCCAAACACCCCCGGGGCGGCCGGACTTGACGCCCGCTGCGATGTCTCCACGCTTCCCCCCCCTCGCCGGTACGCGCGATCGTAGCCGCCTCCTGCGACGCCCCTGCCCCGCCCCCGGTTCCGTACGCGCGGGAGCCCGCCCCCCAGAGGGGGCGGGCTCCCGGTGCCCGGTCAGCCCCGGGCGGAGTCGGTCAGCACTCGATGACGTTGACCGCGAGGCCGCCGCGGGCGGTCTCCTTGTATTTGACCTTCATGTCCGCGCCGGTCTCCTTCATGGTCTTGATGACCTTGTCGAGGGAGACCTTGTGGCTGCCGTCGCCGCGCATGGCCATCTTCGCGGCCGTCACGGCCTTCACGGCCGCCATGCCGTTGCGCTCGATGCAGGGGATCTGCACCAGGCCGCCGACCGGGTCGCAGGTCAGGCCCAGGTTGTGCTCCATACCGATCTCGGCGGCGTTCTCGACCTGCTCCGGGGTGCCGCCCAGAACCTCGGCGAGGGCGCCGGCCGCCATCGAGCAGGCCGAGCCGACCTCGCCCTGGCAGCCGACCTCGGCGCCGGAGATCGAGGCGTTCTCCTTGAACAGCATGCCGATCGCGCCCGCCGCGAGGAGGAAGCGCACCACGCCGTCCTCGTCCGCGCCCGGCACGAAGTTCGTGTAGTAGTGCAGGACGGCGGGCAGCACCCCGGCCGCGCCGTTGGTCGGGGCGGTCACCACGCGACCGCCGGCGGCGTTCTCCTCGTTGACCGCCATCGCGTAGATGGTCGTCCACTCGCTGCGGTGCATCATCGGGTCGCCCTCGGTGCGCAGCTGGCGCGCCGTGGAGGCGGCCCGGCGCTTGACCCGCAGGCCGCCGGGGAGGATGCCTTCGCGGGACATGCCGCGCGCGACGCAGGCCTGCATGACCCGCCAGATCTCCAGGAGGCCCTCGCGGATCTCCTCCTCGGTGCGCCAGGCCTTCTCGTTCTCCATCATCAGGGAGGAGATCGACAGGCCGGTCTCGTTGGCGAGGCGCAGCATCTCGTCGCCGGAGCGGAACGGGTACTTCAGCGGGGTGTCGTCGAGCTTGATCCGGTCCTCGCCGACCGCGTCCTCGTCCACGACGAAGCCGCCGCCCACGGAGTAGTACGTCTTCTCCAGGAGCGGGTTGCCGGTCTCGTCGTAGGCGAAGAGCGTCATGCCGTTCGCGTGGTACGGCAGCGAGCGGCGGCGGTGCAGGATCAGCTGGTTGGGCTCGTCGAAGGCGATCTCGTGGCCATCGCCTATCTCCGCCCCCAGCAGCCGCAGCCGGCCGCTCTTGCGGATGCGCTCGACCTCGGCGTCGGCGGTCTCCACGTTCACCGTGCGGGGGGAATGCCCCTCCAGGCCGAGCAGCACCGCCTTGGGCGTGCCGTGGCCATGGCCGGTGGCGCCGAGGGACCCGAAGAGCTCCGCGCGCACGGAGGCGGTCTGGGCGAGGACGCCGTCCTTCTTCAGCCGCGTGACGAACATGCGCGCCGCGCGCATCGGGCCGACCGTGTGGGAGGAGGAGGGGCCGATGCCGATGGAGAAGAGGTCGAAGACGGAGATGGCCACTGGCGGACTCCCTTGTCTGCTCGTGGGGTGGGAGGGGGCAGGAGGTGGAGCGGTGTGCTGATCGAGCGGTGTGGTGATCAAAGGGGCGGATCTGTGGATTTTGTCCGGTGGTCGAGCGTAACGCGTGCAGGTGAACGCCTCTGCTGCCGGATGTGACGCTCAGGCGTGGACCGCCTCGCGTTCCGGTTCCGTCGCCGGGGCGGGGGAGCCGTCCAGCACCGGGTCCGGGCCCGGCAGGCCCGCCCGGTGGGCCTTGACGCCGGCGTTCACGGCCCAGAAGTACGTGACGAGGGCCATGGCCGCGACCAGGGCGATGTCCAGGCCGCCCGGGATGGTGCCCCGGCCGCCGAAGTCGGTGGAGCCGAGCCAGGACAGCAGGGACAGGGCGCCGAGGAAGAACACGATCCACCAGGCCGGGGCGAACTGGCGCGAGAGGTTCCGCTCGCCCTTGCGGGACAGGACGAGGGCGGCGATCGGGGCGGCCAGCAGGGTCAGCGCGGTGACGATGCCGGTGTTCGGCCACTTCGACCAGTAGAGGGCGCAGGCGGCGAAGACGAAGGTGAGCGGGCAGAGGATCCTCGCGGCGGGCAGCCGGAAGGGGCGGGGAAGGTCGGGCTTGGTGCGGCGGAAGACGCCGACCGCGATGGGGCCGATCAGGTAGGAGATGACCATCGCGGCCGAGATCACCGGCGCCAGGGTCTTCCAGCTGTGGCCGACGGTCACCAGCAGCAGGACGGAGAACCCGAGGTTCAGCCACATCGCCGGGCGGGCGGTGCCGTACACGGGGTGCGTCTCCTTGAGCCTCTTGGGGAAGAAGCCCGTCTCGGACAGGTTCTGCACCATGTAGGCCGCCGAGGCCACGTTGGCGATGTTGGAACCGGCGGGGGAGATGAAGGCGCCGAACTGGAGCATCACCACCACCCAGTGGATCATCAGCAGCTTGGCGAGGTCGGCGAACGGCGAGTTGAAGTTGACGCCGGACCAACCGCCGGCCTGCGCCAGGTGCTCCGGCGGTACGGCGCCCAGGAAGGCCGCCTGGAGGGCGAGGTAGATGACCAGACCCAGGGACAGCGCGCCCACCAGGGCGATCGGGATGGCCCGGCCGGGGTTCTTGGCGGCCCCGCCGAGGTTCACGACGGCCTGGAAGCCGTTGAAGGCGAAGACGACGCCCGAGGTGGTGACGGCGGTCAGGACGGCGGTCCAGCCGTTCGGCGCGAAGCCGCCGTGGGCGGAGAAGTTCTCGGTGTGGAAGCCGGAGGCGATCAGGGCGGCGACGGCGAGCACCGGGATCGCGAACTTGACCAGGGTCAGTGCCGCGTTGATCTTCGCCAGCAGCTGGACCGACCAGTAGCAGGACAGCCACAGCACCACGGTGAGCACCAGTGCCACCGCCATGCCGAAGCCGGTCAGCTGTTGGGACCCGGTGTCCACCAGGTCCCGCGCCCAGCCGAAGCTCCAGGAGGACATGTACTGGGTCGCCGCGATCGACTCGATGGGGATCAGGGAGGCGACCGCGATCCACACCGCCCAGCCGGTGATGAATCCGAGGACGGGGCCGTGCGAGATGGCCCCGTAGCGGGCCATGCCGCCGGGGATCGGGTAGGCGGCGCCCACCTCCGCGTAGGACATGGCGATCATGCCGATGAAGACGGCCCCGATGACCCAGGCGACCAGGGCGGCGGGACCCGCGACCTGCGCGGCCGTGCCGGCACCGAAGAGCCATCCCGATCCGAAGATCGAGCCGATGCCGATCATGATCAGCGCGAAGAGACTGAGTCCCTTCCGGTTCGCTGCGCTCATGTCCATGGGGAGGTGTCCGTCCTGACGGGGATGCCGTGGCGTGCTGTATTTATGGCGAGCCTATTTGCCACTTTTTGAACGTTTAAGAGGCGATGGGCGGCATCCGCCGAGGACATTGGTCATGAGAAGGGCCCGGCCCTGTGGAAAACACGGCCGGGCCCCGTCCGTCGACTACAGCGACGGGTACAGCGGGAACTTCGCGGCGAGCGCCGAGACGCGCGCCTTCAGGTCGGCGGCGTCGTACTCCGGCTTCAGCGCCTGCGCGATGATGTCGGCGACCTCGGTGAACGCCTCCGCGTCGAAACCGCGGGTGGCGAGCGCCGGCGTGCCGATCCGCAGGCCCGAGGTCACCATCGGCGGCCGCGGGTCGTTCGGGATGGCGTTCCGGTTGACCGTGATGCCGACCTCGTGGAGGCGGTCCTCGGCCTGCTGACCGTCGAGCTCCGAGTTGCGCAGGTCCACCAGGACCAGGTGCACGTCGGTGCCGCCGGTGAGGACGTCCACGCCCACGGCCTTGACGTCGTCCTGGACCAGGCGGGCGGCGAGGATCCGCGCGCCCTCAAGGGTGCGCACCTGGCGCTCCTTGAAGCCCTCCGAGGCCGCGATCTTGAAGGAGACGGCCTTCGCGGCGATCACGTGCTCCAGCGGGCCGCCCTGCTGGCCCGGGAAGACCGCGGAGTTGATCTTCTTGGCCAGCTCCTGCGTCGACAGGATGACGCCGCCGCGCGGACCACCGAGGGTCTTGTGCGTGGTGGTGGTGACGACGTGGGCGTGCGGCACCGGGTTCGGGTGCAGGCCCGCGGCGACCAGACCGGCGAAGTGCGCCATGTCGACCATCAGGTACGCGCCGACCTCGTCCGCGATGCGGCGGAAGGCGGCGAAGTCCAGCTGGCGCGGGTAGGCGGACCAGCCGGCGACGATCAGCTGCGGCTTGGACTCCTTGGCGAGGCGCTCGACCTCGGCCATGTCGACCTGGCCGTCGTCACCGACGTGGTACGGGACCACGTTGTAGAGCTTGCCGGAGAAGTTGATCTTCATGCCGTGGGTCAGGTGACCGCCGTGGGCCAGGTTCAGGCCCATGATCGTGTCGCCCGGCTTCAACAGCGCGAACATCGCGGCGGCGTTCGCCTGCGCACCGGAGTGCGGCTGCACGTTCGCGGCCTCGGCGCCGAAGAGCGCCTTGATCCGGTCGATCGCGATCTGCTCGACGACGTCGACGTGCTCGCAACCGCCGTAGTAGCGGCGGCCGGGGTAGCCCTCGGCGTACTTGTTGGTCAGGACCGAGCCCTGGGCCTCCATGACGGCGACGGGAGCGAAGTTCTCCGACGCGATCATTTCCAGGGTGGACTGCTGGCGCACGAGCTCGGCGTCGACGGCCGCGGCGACGTCGGGGTCGAGCTCGTGGAGGGGCGTGTTCAGTACGGACATCGAGATCCCCTGGGGTGTCAGTTGTCGGAGTGGGTGAGCGCGGCGTACTCCTCGGCCGAGAGCACGTCCTTGGGCTCGTCCGAGAGGCGCACCTTGAACAGCCAGCCACCCTCGAACGGGGCCGTGTTCACGAGGGCCGGGTCGTCCACGACGTCCTGGTTGGCCTCGACGACCTCGCCGGAGACGGGGGAGTACAGGTCGCTGACCGACTTGGTCGACTCCAGCTCGCCACAGGTCTCGCCCTCGGTGACGGTGTCGCCGACCGCGGGGAGCTGGGCGTAGACGACGTCACCGAGCGCGTTGGCCGCGAACTCCGTGATGCCGACCGTCGCGACGCCGTCCACGGCGTCCGACAGCCACTCGTGCTCCTTGGTGTAACGCAGCTGCTGGGGGTTGCTCATGACCTGATTCTCCTGGATGCGGGGGAGTGGATACGAACAGCGGTCTTGGTGGGTGAGACGGTACGAGACGGCGCCGTACGGGTGCCCGTACGGATGTCCGTGCCGCGATGCCGTGTGCGGGACTACTTCTGCCGCTTGTAGAACGGCAGGGCCACGACCTCGTACGGCTCATGCGTACCGCGAATGTCGACGCCCACGCCGGAGGTGCCGGGTGCGGCGTGCGCCGCGTCGACGTACGCCATCGCGATCGGCTTGCCCAGCGTCGGGGACGGGGCACCCGAGGTGACCTCGCCGATGACCTTGCCGTCGGAGACGACCGGGAAACCGGCGCGCGGGACGCGGCGGCCCTCGGCGATCAGGCCGACCAGCTTGCGCGGCGGGTTCGCGGCGGCCTTCTCGGCGGCGGCCTCCAGTGCGGCGCGGCCGACGAAGTCGCCCTCCTTCTCGAACTTCACGACCCGCCCCAGGCCCGCGTCGAACGGGGTGAGGGAGGTCGTCAGCTCGTGCCCGTACAGCGGCATGCCCGCTTCCAGGCGCAGGGTGTCGCGGCAGGACAGACCGGCCGGGACCAGGCCGACGCCCGCGCCCGCCTCGGTCAGCGCCTGCCACAGCTCCACGGCGTGCTCGGGGGCGACGAACAGCTCGAAGCCGTCCTCGCCGGTGTAGCCGGTGCGCGCGATCAGCGCGGGCACGCCCGCGACGGTGCCCGGCAGGCCCGCGTAGTACTTCAGGCCGTCCAGGTCGGCGTCCGTGAGGGACTTCAGGATGCCGGGGGACTCCGGGCCCTGGACGGCGATCAGCGCGTACGCGTCACGGTCGTCACGGACCTCGGCGTCGAAGCCGGCGGCGCGCTCGGTGATCGCGTCCAGCACGACCTGGGCGTTGGAGGCGTTGGCGACGACCATGAACTCGGTCTCGCCCAGGCGGTAGACGATCAGGTCGTCGAGGATCCCGCCGTCCTCCTGACAGATGTGCGTGTAGCGGGCGCGACCGACGCCGACGGTCGAGATGTTGCCGACCAGGGCGTGGTCCAGCACCTTGACGGCCTCGGGGCCGGTCAGGGTGATCTCGCCCATGTGGGACAGGTCGAACAGGCCGGCGCGGGTGCGCACGGCGTTGTGCTCGTCGCGCTCGCTGGCGTACCGCAGCGGCATGTCCCAGCCCGCGAAATCGGTCATGGTCGCACCGAGCGAACGGTGCAGCGCGTCGAGCGCGGTCAGGCGGGGGGCAGTGCTCATGGGTGTGGCTCCCGGGTCCCAGGGCATGACATGACGAGGACGATCCTCCCCATCTGTCATCGGAACCTGAGAGGTTCGCCGGGAGTTCCCACGCGTACGGGTCAACTCCACGGCTTGCACCTTGGGTGGAGCACGCTCCGACGACCGTCGGGGACGGTCGTGGCGCGGCTCGCTTTTCAGATCTGCCTCATCCACGCGGTACGGGGCCTGAGAGATTCAAGGGAGGTACTTGCTCCTTCGGCGCCCGGGCACGGCCTTGCGGCCCTGCCGGGACTCTCCCGCGCGGATTCAAGCGGCCGGTATGCAGTTGGTGTCCAGATGGCGCACATCATTGCACGGGACGTCCGGGACCGGGCCGCGGGGCCCGGAAGAAAGCCGAGAGCGGAACCGGGGGCGCCGGATTACCGTCTCTTTACACTCAGTGGGAAGGGGGCCCGTGCGGCCCCGTTTCGGGGGGAGACGCTGTGCGGAGGTTCGGAGTGGTCACCACGACGGGACCCGTCGACGGAAGCGCCGGAAGCACCGGAAGCACCGGAAGCGCGGGGATCGACGGTGTGCCGACCCAGCGGGGCGCGGGCGTGGACCCGCGCGTCGTCGAAGGTGTGGGGTCGGTCCGTGACCTGCGCGGTTCCGCCGTGCCCGGTCCGCAGCGGCTCGGCTGGCCGGCGGGCGACATCGTCGTGGTGTCCGGTCTGCCCGGCGGCGGGAAGAGCACGTTGATCAAGCGCGCGGCCGAAGGGGGCGGCATCGACTCCCAGGACGCCCGCGAGCGCTGGGAGCGCCGGATGCCGGCCGCGCTGCCGTACGCCGCGTACCGACCGCTGGTCCGCGCCGCCCACTACTGGGGACTGTGGCGCAAGCTGTCCTCCGGTGATTCCGTAGTGGTCCACGACTGCGGCACCCAGAGCTGGGTCCGCGGCCTGCTCGCCTCCGTGGCCCGCCGGCGGGGCGCCTCCCTGCACCTGCTGCTGCTCGACACCACCGCCGAGGAGGCCCTGTCCGGCCAGGCGGCGCGCGGGCGCCGGGTGTCCGCGTACGCCTTCGCCCGCCACCGCGGAGCCGTCCGCCGACTGCTCCGGGAGGCCGAGGCCGGGCGCCCGCCCGCCGGGTGCGCCTCGGTGACGCTCCTCGATCGCCGCTCGGCCGCCGCCGTGACCTCCATCGCGTTCCACGGCTGACTCCGGCCGGCCCGCCCGCAGCCGATAGCCTCGGCAGCACATCGGCGGGACCACACGGAGGGCAGGGGTACATGCAGGGCAGCGGCTGGCCGGCGAACGAGTTGGAGCAGGTGCTCGGGGCGGCGCTCGGGCAGACGGACGCCGGGGAGCGGATCCTGGAGGTGCTCGGGCGCAGCCCGATCTGGGTGCCGCTGCCCGAGGGCGGCGGCCCGGACCAGGGCAGCCTCAGCCTGCCGACCATGGTGATCGGCGGGGAGGCGTTCGTCCCCGTCTACAGCTCCGAGGCCCAGTTCCGGTTCTGCGCCGGCCCCGGCATGGACTTCGTGATCGCCCCGGCCGTGGAGTTCGCCCGCGGCCTGCCCCCGCAGCTCGGCATCGCCGTGAACCCGGAGGGGGCCGTCGGCGTGCCGCTGCCCCCGGCCGCCGTCGCCGAGCTGTGCCGCGCCGGGCGGAGCCCGCTCGACGGACCGGCCACCGGCGGCCGCGTACGGCTCTTCGAGCCCGACTGGCAGGAGGACCCCGTCGACTTCCTGGCCGCCGCCGCCGAGGAGTTCCGCGGCACCGGGGTGGTCGCCGCCGCCCACCGCTGCCTGGCCAGCGTGGAGGGCGGGGCCCCCGAGCTGTACGTCGGTGTCCGCCTGGTGGGATGGGACCCCGAGTTCCGCGGTGCCCCGCTGGAGGCCCTCGGACGTGCCCTCGCGCGCGTACCGGTGCCCTGGACCGTGCAGTTGATCCTGCTGGACGCCGCCGAGGACCCGGTCACGGAGTGGATTCGTGAGCGCGTACGCCCCTTCTACCTCCCGTAGCGCCGCTTAAGCTGGTTGGTACGTGTGGACGACGGGCGGACGAAGAGGGGTACCGGGTGAGTGCGTCAGGCACGGCCGCGGCCGGGCAGGTCGAGCACATGCTGCGCCAGGTGACTCCCGGGCGCTATGAGAGCTACGAGTCATTGCTGCACGCCCTCGCGGAGGGCCGGCTGTGGATGCTGTTGTGGCAGGGGCAGCCGGGCTCTCCGGACGCCCAGTACGGGGGCATGGAGGTCGAGGGACTCGGCTACGCGCCCTGCGTGACCTCGCCGCAGGAACTGGCCGCGAGCGGCTGGAACCGCGGCTACGAGGTGGTCACCGGCCGGGACATCGCCCGCGCCCTCTACCCGGACCGCTGGGGCCTGTGGGTCAACCCGCACGCCCAGGGCGGCGGCCTCGGCGTGCCGTGGGCCGACCTGCGCCGGATCGCCACCGGCCTGGACCGGATGCCGGCGGGCCCGCTGCGGCTCTCCGAGCCCTCCCTGGAGCTCCCGCAGTTCTACGGTCTGCTGACCCGCCACGCGCACCGCACGCCCGCCGTGCGCTCGCTGCGCCGCGCCTGGGTGCAGCCCTCGCTGGGGTCGGCGTACCTGGCGGTGGGCCTCGACCTCTACGACGCCTCGGCGCCCGCCCTGGAATCCGTACGGGAGATGATGCGGCAGTCGGTGGGGGCGGTGCCCGAGGGGGTGCCGGTGTGCACGGTCGCGCTGGCCGACGAGCACGACCCGGTGGCGATGTGGCTGCGCGCGCAGACCCGTCCGTTCTACGACCGGGAGGGTCAGGCGGCGGTCCACTGACGGGCGCCGGAGGCCGCCGGGACGTTTCCGGAGGGCTTTCACCAGGTCACCTACAGGGAATTCGGGCAGGCTGCCCGCACTCTGGGACGGACCCCTTCGACGGACTTCGAGCCGCCGGGAACCACGGTTCCCGGCGGCTCTCGTCTTGTCCGGATTTCGTCCCCGATGGGCGCCCAATAGGCGCACTCCTCCAGCGAGTTGGGCGCGATGTCCGGTTAGGTACCGAACGGCCGGTCTTGCTCCGCTGAGCCGACAGCGGAGTCCGGATAACGGGAACCGATGCGTCAGATCACGGTTGCGCATCCATTCATCTGCGGGTCTGGCGGCTGGTCGAGCGCCCGATGAAGACTCCCCACCCAAGAGCCGGTCAGTCCTGCGGGACCCGGTTCGGCACGTGGGCTTCGCTTGTTGTTCCGCACGGCACTTCCCGCACTTTCCGCACTTCAGCTGCTCCGCACCCTGCACTCCGCACGCGTTCTGCGTGTACCACGCACTCCGAGCGCCACTCCGCACCAACGCCGCCACAGCGGCGGGCATGGGCCGACCACCCGTCGGCCGAGAGGGGTCCCCACCACGATGACGGCACCACTGCACGACACGAGCGCGGAAACACCCGCACCCGTGTCCGTAGCCGACGTCCCTGCCAAAGCCATCGAAGGCCGTTCGCCCGGCCGCATCGCCTGGATGCGGCTCAAGCGTGACAAGGTCGCGCTGACCGGCGGCGTGGTCGTGATCCTGCTGATCCTGATCGCGGTGTTCGCACCGCAGATCGTGAGCCTGTTGGGCCACCCGCCCAACGAGTTCCACGAGGACATGATCGACCCGGACCTGGGCACGCCGATCGGCTCCTTCGGCGGAATGAGCTCCGAGTTCCTGCTGGGCGTCGAACCCACCAATGGCCGCGACGTGTTCAGCCGGATCGTCTACGGCGCCCGCATCTCGTTGGTCGTCGCGTTCCTCGCGGCCTTCGTGTCGGTCGTCATCGGCAGCTTCCTCGGCGCGCTGGCGGGCTTCCTCGGCGGCTGGGTGGACGGCGTCATCAGCCGCCTGATGGACCTGCTGCTGGCCTTCCCGCAGCTGCTCTTCACCATCGCGCTGGTCTCGGTCGTCCCGAACTCCCTGCTGGGATTCGAGGGTTCGGGCGTCCGCATGGGCGTGCTGATCGTCGTCATCGGCTTCTTCGGTTGGCCGTACATCGGCCGCATCGTCCGCGGTCAGACGATCTCCCTGAGGGAGCGCGAGTACGTCGAGGCGGCCCGCAGCCTGGGCGCCGGCCGCGGCTACATCCTGATCAAGGAGCTGCTGCCGAACCTGGTCGCGCCGATCCTCGTCTACGCGACGCTGATCATCCCGACCAACATCCTGACGGAAGCGGCCCTCAGCTTCCTCGGCGCCGGCGTCAAGCCGCCCACCGCCTCCTGGGGAAAGATGCTGTCCGACGCCATCCCCATCTACCAGGACGACCCCATGTACATGGTGGTCCCGGGTATCACGATCTTCATCACCGTCCTGGCGTTCAACCTCTTCGGGGACGGGCTGCGTGACGCACTCGACCCCAAGGGCAGCTGAACCGCTTCTCGATTCACCCACCTATGGAGGTTGGACAATAGTGATCCGCAGAAAGCAGGCACTCGCGATCACCGCCGTGATCGCCGCCCTGTCGCTGACCGCCGCGTGCGGTGGCGGCGACGACAAGAAGGCCGAGGGCAAGGCCGGTGACGGCGGAGCCGCGTTCAACGCGGCCACCACCGGGCTCGTGAACCCGTCGGACGCCAAGGGCGGGGAGCTCAAGCTCTGGTCGCCGCAGGACGTCGACTACCTCGACCCGGCGCGTGCCTACTACGGCTTCGTGTGGAACATGCAGCGCCTCTACGTGCGCCAGCTGCTCGCGTACGACAGCAAGCCGGGCGAGGCGGGCACCAAGCTGGTCCCGGACCTCGCCGAGGCCCTGCCGGTGCTCAGCAACGACGGCAAGACCTACACCGTCAAGCTCAAGGACGGCGTCAAGTTCGAGGACGGCACGCCGGTCACCTCGAAGGACATCAAGTACGGCATCGAGCGCGTCTTCGCGCAGGACGTGCTGTCCGGTGGTCCGACGTACCTGATCGACATCCTCGACCAGGGGCAGAAGTACCCCGGCCCGTACAAGGACACCGACCCGAACAAGATGGGTCTGAAGTCCGTCGAGACGCCGGACGACAAGACGGTCGTCTTCAACCTGGCGAGCGCCAACTCCGACTTCAGCTACCTGCTGGCCATGCCGTCCTCCTCGCCGGTCCCGGCGGCCAAGGACACGGGCGCCACCTACACCAACAAGCCGCTGTCGACCGGCCCTTACAAGGTGGAGAGCTTCACCGCGGGCAAGGGCGCCACCTTCGTGCGCAACGAGCACTGGGACCCGAAGACCGACACGATCCGCAAGGGCCTGCCGGACAAGGTCTCCTTCACGGTGACGACCAACCCGGACGACATGGACCAGCGCCTGCTGTCCGGTGACATCGACCTCGCGGTCGACGGCACGGGCATGCAGCAGGCCGGCAAGAACAAGGTCCTGAAGGACCCCAACCTCAAGAAGAACGCGGACAACCCGTTCACGGGCTACATCCGCTACTTCGCCTTCCCGCAGTCCGTCGCGCCGTTCGACAACATCGAGTGCCGCAAGGCCGTCATCTACGCGGCCGACCCGAAGTCGCTGCAGACCGCCCGCGGCGGCCCGACCAGCGGTGACCTCGGCGCCAACATGCTGCCGCCCGGCATCCCCGGCTCGGACAAGGCCTTCGACCCGTTCGGCCTGACGAAGGGCGAGCCGCAGGAGGCCAAGGCCAAGGAGGCCCTCGCGGCCTG
The DNA here is from genome assembly GCF_055595445.1 of Streptomyces sp. NPDC040432. Lineage (NCBI taxonomy): Bacteria > Bacillati > Actinomycetota > Actinomycetes > Kitasatosporales > Streptomycetaceae > Streptomyces > Streptomyces sp. NPDC040432. Next base: position 41,083 of record NZ_JBVIVP010000025.1, read on the forward strand.
TGGCAAGCCCGCCGGCTTCGAGACCACCATCGCCGTGCGCAACAACCGCGCGCCCGAGGTGAAGAGCGCGGAGTCGCTGCAGGCGGCCCTCGCCAAGGTCGGCATCAAGGCGACGATCGACCAGTACGACGGCAAGCTCTCCTCCTCCACGATCGGTTCGCCCGAGAACGTGAAGAAGAAGAACTACGGCATCATCGTGATGGGTTGGGGTGCCGACTACAACTCCGGCGCCGGCTTCCTCCAGCCCCTGGTCGACGGCTCGTTCATCCTGCCGAACGGCAACAACAACTACACCGAGCTGAACGACCCCGAGGTCAACGGTCTCTTCGACAAGGCCGCCTCCGCGGCCACGCCCGAGGCCGCCGCCCCGTTCTACACGGAGATCAACAAGAAGGTCATGGAGAAGGCGCTCTACCTGCCGATCAACTTCGACAAGGCCTTCGTCTACCACAACCCGCGCCTGACGAACGTCTACTTCAACGACTCCATGGGCAAGATCGACCTTGCCACGGTGGGCATCGCCGCCAAGTAGTCGCAAGGCCTGGTTCATAGCAACTCAGCACGCAAGTAAGTGCCTTCACCGCACATGCGCTAGTCCGAAGGGCAGGTGAAGGCCGCAGGCGGTGGCCGCCGTCCCCACGAGGGACGGCGGCCACCCGCCCCGGGCGGCCGACTGCAGTGCTCGTCTACCTCATACGGCGGCTGTTCAACGTCGCCGCCACGCTGCTGGTGGTCTCCGTGGTCACCTTCGGCATCTTCTTCGCGGTCCCGAAGCTGACCGGCAGCGATCCCGCGCTCATGTACGCCGGCCGCGAGACCAACGAGACCGCCCTGGCGGGCATCCGCGTGAAGATGGGCTTCGACAAGCCCATCTCCGAGCAGTACCTGCTCTTCCTCAAGGGCATCTTCGTCGGCCGCGACTACGACGGCGGCACGGACGTCACGCACTGCGCGGCGCCCTGCTTCGGCTACTCCTTCAAGACCGAGGCCCCCGTCTGGGAGACGATGATCGACCGCATGCCGGTCACCCTCTCGCTCGCCCTCGGCGCGGCTGTGATCTGGGTCATCGCCGGTGTGGCCACGGGCGTCGTCTCGGCGCTCAAGCGCCGCACCGCCATCGACCGGACCGTCATGGTCGGCGCCCTCGCCGGCGTCTCCCTGCCGATCTTCTTCACCGGCATGGTGGCCCCCGCGATCTTCGTCTACGGCCTCGGCTGGCTGGACGTCTCCAACTACCAGCCACTCACCGAGGATCCACTGGCCTGGCTCAACAGTCTGATCCTGCCCTGGATCACCCTGGCCTTCCTCTTCGCCGCGACCTACGCCCGCATCACCCGGGCGACCATGCTCGAAGTGCTCGGCGAGGACTACATCCGCACCGCCCGCGCCAAGGGCCTCAAGGAGGGCGTGGTCATCCGCAAGCACGCCCTGCGCTCCACGCTCACCCCGGTCGTCACCATGTTCGGCCTCGACCTGGGCGGACTCCTCGGCGGCGCGGTGCTCACCGAGACGACCTTCAACTTCCAGGGCCTGGGCACGGCCGCCGTGGCCGCCATCGGCGCCGGCGACCTCCCCGTGATCATGGGAGTGACCCTGCTCGCCGCGCTCTTCGTGGTGATGGCCAACCTGATCGTGGACCTGCTGTACGCCGTCATCGACCCGCGCGTGAGGCTGACGTGACCGAGAATCCCGCCTCCACCCCCACCGCCTCCGGCGGGCCCGCCTTCGTCCCCGAACAGGCCGGTCCGCGGGACGGCGCGTACCTCTCCGTACGCGACCTGCGGGTGCACTTCCCGACCGACGACGGCCTCGTGAAGTCCGTCGACGGGCTCTCCTTCGACCTGGAACGCGGCAAGACCCTCGGCATCGTGGGAGAGTCCGGTTCCGGCAAGTCGGTGACCTCGCTGGCCATCATGGGACTGCACCGCACCGGCAACGCCCGCAGCCGCCCGCACATCTCCGGCGAGGTCCGGCTCGACGGCGAGGACCTCGTCGCCGCCGACGCCGACCACGTGCGCAAGCTCCGCGGCCGCAAGATGGCGATGGTCTTCCAGGACCCGCTCTCGGCGATGCACCCGTACTACACGGTCGGCGCGCAGATCGTCGAGGCGTACCGCACCCACCACAAGGTCGACAAGAAGACCGCCCGCAAGCGGGCCGTCGAGATGCTCGACCGGGTCGGCATCCCCGAGCCGCACCGGCGCGTGGACGCGTACCCCCACGAGTTCTCCGGCGGCATGCGCCAGCGCGCGATGATCGCCATGGCGCTCGTCAACAACCCCGAACTGCTCATCGCGGACGAGCCGACCACCGCCCTGGACGTCACCGTCCAGGCGCAGATCCTGGACCTGATCCGCGACCTGCAGAAGGAGTTCGGCTCCGCGGTCATCATGATCACGCACGACCTCGGCGTGGTCGCCGAGATGGCCGACGAGATCCTCGTGATGTACGGCGGCCGGTGCATCGAGCGCGGCACCGCCGAGAAGGTGTTCTACGAGCCCCGGCACCCCTACACCTGGGGCCTGCTCGGCTCGATGCCGCGCATCGACCGCGACCAGACCGAGCGGCTCATCCCGGTCAAGGGTTCGCCCCCCAGCCTGATCAACATCCCGAGCGGCTGCGCCTTCAACCCGCGCTGCCCGTACGCCGACGTCCCCAAGGGCGGCATCACCCGCACCCAGCGGCCCGAGCTGGTCCAGGACGACAGCCGGCACTGGTCCGCCTGCCACATGTCGCAGGACGAGCGGACCCGGATCTGGACCGAAGAGATTGCGCCGAAGCTGTGACCGACATGAAGAAGGACGCCGCGAAGGACGCCGTGAAGGACCCCGCCGGGCGCGTCGCGCAGGCCACCGCCGAGGGATCCGACGCGGAGCCGCTGCTGAAGGTGACCGGGCTGGTCAAGCACTTCCCCATCAACAAGGGGTTGCTGCGCCGCCAGACCGGGGCGGTCAAGGCCGTGGACGGCATCGACTTCGAGGTCCGCCGCGGCGAGACGCTCGGCGTCGTCGGCGAGTCCGGCTGCGGCAAGTCCACGATGGGCCGGCTGATCACGCGCCTGCTGGAGCCGACGGGCGGCACGGTCGAGTTCGAGGGGCGCGACATCACGCACCTCGGGGTCGCCGGGATGCGCCCGCTGCGCCGCGACGTGCAGATGATCTTCCAGGACCCGTACGGTTCGCTGAACCCGAGGCACACCGTCGGCACCATCGTCGGAGCGCCCTTCAAGCTCCAGGGGGTTTCCCCGGAGGGCGGGCTCAAGGCGGAGGTGCAGCGGCTGCTGTCGCTCGTGGGCCTCAACCCCGAGCACTTCAACCGCTACCCGCACGAGTTCTCGGGCGGCCAGCGCCAGCGCATCGGCATCGCCCGGGCCCTGGCCCTGAACCCGAAGCTGGTCGTCGCCGACGAACCGGTGTCGGCGCTGGACGTGTCGATCCAGGCCCAGGTGGTCAACCTGCTGGACGACCTCCAGGAGGAGCTCGGCCTCACGTACGTGATCATCGCGCACGACCTGTCGGTCATCCGGCACGTCTCGGACCGCATCGCGGTGATGTACCTCGGCAAGATCGTGGAGCTGACCGACCGCAAGTCGCTCTACGAGACCCCGATGCACCCGTACACCAAGGCGCTGCTGTCGGCCGTGCCGGTGCCGGACCCGCGGCGGCGCGGCGCGAAGAGCGGCCGCATCCTGCTCAAGGGCGACGTGCCCTCGCCGATCTCCCCGCCGAGCGGCTGCCGCTTCCACACCCGGTGCTGGAAGGCGACGCAGATCTGCACGACGCAGGAGCCGCCGATGCTGTCCCTGGCCACCGGCCACCAGGTCGCCTGCCACCACCCCGAGAACGCCCCGGACCAGGCTCCGGGCGACAAGGCTCTGCCCGGCGCGGCGGACGCGGTGGTGTCGGTCCCGGAGTAGCGGACGAGACCGGCGCCGGCGCCGGAGCGGGGCCCCCGGGACACGTCCCGGGGGCCCCGCTCCGTTTCCGGGCGACAATGGCCGGGTGCTCCACGATCTCTTCCCGCCCGGCGTCCAGCACGCCCTGGACCTCGCGGGCATTTTCGTCTTCGCCACCGCGGGCGCGCTGCTCGCCGTGCGCAAGAACTTCGACGTCTTCGGCATCGCCGTGCTCGCCCTCGTCACCGCCCTCGGCGGCGGCCTGCTGCGCGACCTGTGCATCGGCGCCGTCCCGCCCGCGGCCTTCGGGGAGCTGAGCTTCTTCGTCACGCCGCTGATCGCCGCCGCGCTCGTCTACTTCCTGCATCCCGAGGTCCAGCGCATCAACCGGGCCATCAACGTGTTCGACGCCGCCGGCCTCGGCCTGTTCTGCGTGACGGGTACGACCAAGGCCTACGAGTACGGCCTCGGGTTGACCGCCTCCGCCGCACTGGGGCTGGCCACGGCGGTCGGCGGCGGCGTCATGCGGGACGTCCTCGCCAACGAGGTGCCGTCGTTGCTCCGCGACCGGGAGATGTACGCCGTGCCGGCCGTCGTGGGAGCGGCCATGGTGGCGCTCTTCATCGCCTTCGAGACGCTGAACGCCGTGACGACCGGCCTCGCGATCGTCACCACCTTCGTGCTGCGGCTGCTCGCCATGCGCTACCACTGGCGGGCGCCGCTGGCCTGGAACAGGCGCTCGGCGGTGGCCGAGGAGCCGTAGGGGGCGCGGTGGGGCGGCCACGAGCCGGGGAAGAAATCCAAAGCTACCGCTTAGTAGCCTGCCGGTGTACCGTCGTTCCATGGCATACGCAGCGGCCCAGGCCTCCATCGGCGACAGCGAATTCGACCGTGACACCCGCGTCTCCCCCCGCGCGGCAGAGCCCGGCGTGTACGACGCGGAACTCTCCGCCGGCTGGACGATCATCACCGCCGTCAACGGCGGCTACCTGCTGGCCCTGGTCGGCCGGACCCTGTCGGCCGCGCTGCCGCACCCGGACCCCTTCACCGTGTCCGCGCACTACCTGACCTCCTCGGTGCCCGGCCCCGCCGTCATCCGCACCCAGGTCGTCCGCGTCGGCCGCACCCTCTCCACCGGCCAGGCCTCGCTGTACCAGTTCGACGAGAACGGCGCCGAGGTCGAGCGCATCCGCGTCCTCGCCTCCTACGGCGACCTCGCCGCCCTGCCCGACACCGTGCACACCGCCGCCAAGCCGCCCGCCTTCCCCGCCTACGAGGACTGCCTGGGCGCCGAGGCGGGCCCCGCGCCCATCCCCGGCAGCTCCGCCATCGTCGACCGCCTCCGGCTGCGCCTGGACCCGGCGACCGCCGGCTGGGCCGTCGGAGCGCCCTCCGGCAAGGGCGAGATGCGGGCCTGGTTCGAACTGGCCGACGGCCGCGACCCCGACCCGTTCTCCCTGCTCCTCGCGGTGGACGCGCTGCCCCCCACCGCCTTCGACCTCGGGCTCGTCGGCTGGGCCCCGACCGTCGAACTGACCACCCACATCCGCTGCCGTCCCGCCCCCGGGCCGCTGCGCGTCTCCATCACCACCCGCAACATGGCAGGCGGCTTCCTGGAGGAGGACGCCGAGGTCTGGGACTCCGCGGACCGGCTCGTGGCCCAGTCCCGGCAGCTCGCGCGGGCTCCGAGGTAGTCGTCCCGACGACGCGGACCGGCGGGGCGGACGGGCGGGGCGATCCGATGGCCCCGCCCGCTGGGGATCCCGGGCCCGGGGGACTCGTAGAATCGGGGGATCATGGCCTACCTCGACCACGCCGCCACCACCCCGATGCTGCCGGAGGCCGCTGCGGCGATGACCGCGCAGTTCGCCGCCACGGGTAACGCGTCCTCCCTCCACGCCGCCGGCCGCCGCGCCCGCCGCACCGTCGAGGAGGCCCGCGAGGCCCTCGCCGAAGCCCTCGGCGCCCGGCCGAGCGAGGTGGTGTTCACCTCGGGCGGCACGGAGGCCGACAACCTCGCCGTCAAGGGCCTGTACTGGGCCCGCCGCGACGCCGAGCCCTCCCGCACCCGGGTCCTGACCAGCCCCGTCGAGCACCACGCCGTCCTCGACGCCGTGCACTGGCTCGCCGAGCACGAGGGCGCGCGGGTCGAGTACCTGCCCGTCGACCGGCACGGGCGCGTGCACCCCGCCGCCTTCCGGGAAGCCGTCGAGCACGCCCCCGACGACGTGGCCCTGGCCACCGTCATGTGGGCCAACAACGAGATCGGCACCGTCATGCCGGTCCGCGAACTGGCCGCCATCGCCCGCGAACACGGCGTCCCCCTGCACTCCGACGCCGTCCAGGCCTTCGGACAGCTCGACGTCCGCTTCGCGGACAGCGGTCTCGCCGCCATGACCGTCAGCGGCCACAAGGTCGGAGGCCCCTACGGCATCGGGGCGCTGCTGCTCGGCCGCGACCAGAGCCCCGTCCCCGTGCTCCACGGCGGCGGGCAGGAACGCCACGTCCGCTCCGGCACCCTCGACGTCCCGGCCGTCGCCGCCTTCGCGGTGGCCGCCGTGCTCGCCGCCGAGCGCCGCGAACGGTTCGCGGCCGAGGTCGGCGCGCTGCGCGACGAGCTGATCGGCGCCGTGCTGCGGGCCGTGCCCGACGCCGTCCTCGGCGGCGACCCCGAGGACCGGCTCCCGGCCAACGCCCACTTCAGCTTCCCCGGCTGCGAGGGGGACTCCCTGCTGCTGCTCCTGGACGCGCAGGGCATCGAGTGCTCCACCGGCTCCGCCTGCACCGCCGGCGTCGCCCAGCCCAGCCACGTCCTGCTGGCCACCGGCACCGACCCGCAACTGGCCCGCGGAACCCTGCGGTTCTCCCTCGGCCACACCTCCACGAAGGAGGACGTCGCGGCCGTGGCCGCCGCCATCGGACCGGCGGTCGCCCGGGCCCGCACGGCGGGCCTCAGCTGATCCGCAGCGCCTCGACGCCGACTCGGGCGTCGGGGACGCGGACCGGGTCCGCCCCGTACGGGGCCCGCCGGGTCAGGCCTTGGGCGCGGCGGCCAGGGCCTCGGCGGTCATGCGGATGTAGCGGTCCCAGTCCCAGTGCTTGCCCGGGTCCGTGTGGTCGGCTCCCGGCACCTCGGAGTGGCCCACGATGTGCTCGCGGTCGACGGGTATGTCGTAGCGCCGGCAGACGTCCGCCGCCAACTTGGCCGAGGCCGCGTACATCGCGTCCGTGAAGTCCTGCGGTCGGTGCACGAAGCCCACGTGCTCGATGCCGACGCTGCGCTCGTTCATGGAGCGGTTGCCCGCGTGGTACGCCACGTCCAGCTCGCGCACCATCTGCTCGATGTGCCCGTCCTGTCGCACGATGTAGTGCGCCGACGCCTTGTGCCACGGGTTCTTGAACGCGTCCACCGAGGAGGCGAAGCCGCCCTGTGTGACATGCACGACGATCCGGTCCACCCGGTAGTCGTCCGGCCGGTCGGCCAGCCGCCAGTTCGCGGGCGACGCCGCCGTCCAGCTCGCGCCCGCGTGGTCGAGCTCGCCCTCCTTGCGGGGCTTGGACACCCCCGGCATCAGCCACCAGGCCCGGCCGATCTCCTCACGCCCGACGACCGCCGCCGCCGCGAGCACGCCGAGCCCGCCGAACAGCACCGCCCTGCGGGTCCTGCGCGGCGATTTACCGCCCTTGTCCGTCTGCTCCGTCATGTGATCCACCCCCCACAGCCGATAACGCGCTGTGACCCCGCTCGGTTCCCCGTACCCTGGACGGTGCTATGACTGAGAACCTGCCGCGCACCGCCCGTCCCCTTCGCGTCCTGGCCGCCATGTCCGGCGGCGTGGACTCCGCCGTCGCCGCCGCCCGCGCGGTCGAAGCCGGGCACGACGTCACCGGCGTCCACCTGGCGCTCTCCGCGAACCCGCAGTCCTTCCGGACCGGGGCCCGCGGCTGTTGCACCATCGAGGACTCCCGGGACGCCCGTCGCGCCGCCGACGTCATCGGCATCCCGTTCTACGTGTGGGACCTCGCCGAGCGCTTCCGCGAGGACGTGGTCGAGGACTTCATCTCCGAGTACGAGGCCGGGCGCACCCCGAACCCCTGCCTGCGCTGCAACGAGAAGATCAAGTTCGCGGCGCTGCTCGACAAGGCCCTCGCCCTCGGCTTCGACGCCGTCTGCACCGGCCACTACGCGACCGTCGTCCTCAACGAGGACGGCACCCGCGAACTGCACCGGGCCTCCGACATGGCCAAGGACCAGTCGTACGTCCTGGGCGTGCTCGACGAGAAGCAGCTCGCCCACGCCCTCTTCCCGCTCGGTGACACCCTCACCACCAAGGAAGAGATCCGTGCCGAGGCCGAGGAGCGGGGCCTGGCCGTCGCGAAGAAGCCCGACAGCCACGACATCTGCTTCATCGCCGACGGCGACACCCAGGGCTTCCTCGCGAACCGCCTCGGCAAGGCCGAGGGCGACATCGTCGACGAGACCGGGGAGAAGGTCGGCACCCACGAGGGCGCCTTCGGCTTCACCATCGGCCAGCGCAAGGGCCTGCGCATCGGCCACCCCGCCGCCGACGGCAAGCCGCGCTACGTCCTCGACATCTCCCCGGTGAACAACACCGTCACCGTCGGCCCCGTCGAGGCCCTGGACGTCAGCGCCCTCACCGCGATCCGGCCCCGCTGGTGCGGCTCCACGGCCGCCGCCCCCGGCACCTACACCGCGCAGCTGCGCGCCCACGGCGGCGAGACCGAGGTCTTCGCCGAGCTGGTGGACGGCGAGCTGCGCGTCTCCTTCACCGAGCCGGTCCGCGGCGTGGCCCCGGGCCAGGCGATCGTGCTCTACGACGGCACCCGCGTGGTCGGCTCCGCGACCATCGCCACCACCACCCGGGCCGCGGCCGCGGTCTGACGCGCGACGCCGTACGGCTCGGGCCGCCGGTGCCGGCCGGTACGGGCCGTGGCGGCCCGTACCGGCCGTACGGCTCCTCCGGATCAGACCACCGTCAGGACGATCTTGCCGGTGGTCCGGCCCCGCTCGCCGATCTCGTGCGCCTCCGCGGCCCGCTCCAACGGCAACACCGTCTCCACCAAGGGCTTCAGCAGGCCCTGGTCGGCGAGGGCGGCGATGCCCTCCAGGCCCTTGAGGTCGGGGTCGACCAGCAGCCACACCGCCCGCGCGGTGCCGGCGTCCGCGGGGACCGAGTCCGGTCCGGGCAGCGAGATCAGGTGCCCACCGGCCTTCAGGACCTTCAGGGAGCGCTCGGCGGTCCCGTCGCCGAGGGCGTCGATCACCACGTCCACCTCGGCGACCGCCTCGGTGAAGTCCTGCTCCCGGTAGTCGATGAGCTCGTCGGCGCCGAGCTCGCGCAGCAGCTCGTGCTTGGCCGCGCTCGCGGTGCCGATGACGTACGCGCCGCGCGCCTTGGCGATCTGCACCGCCAGGTGCCCGACACCGCCCGCCGCCGCGTGCACCAGGACCCGCTGTCCCGCGGTGATGTCGGCGGTGTCCACCAGCGCCTGCCAGGCGGTGAGCGCCGCCAGCGGCAGCGCGGCAGCCTGTACGTGGTCCAGGGAGGCGGGCTTGCGGGCGAAGTGTCGGGCCGGTGCCACCACGTACTCGGCGTAGCCGCCGGCCTGTCGCGGGAAGAGCGGCATCCCGAACACCTCGTCGCCCGCGCCGTGCAGGGTCACGCCGGGGCCGACCGCCTCGACGGTGCCGGAGACGTCCCAGCCCACGATCGGGGTCTCGCCCCAGTTGATCAGGGCGCCGCTCGCGCGGGTCTTCCAGTCCACCGGGTTCACGCCGGCCGCGTGGACCCGGACGAGGACCTCGCCCAGACCGGGCTCCGGTCGCTCGATCTCCCGCTCGACCAGGTTCTCGGGACCGCCCCACTCGTTCACGACCATCGCGCGCATGTCTGTCCGCCTCATTCCGTCCGATTGCGTCGTCACCGGGGCATTCCCCGGCGGCACGTCCCACATTCCGCCACGGCGACCCTTCATGGTGTTGGCCGTCCGGCCACCATGTGACAGGATCTGGCCATGAGTGAGACGCGTACGGACCCGACGCGGTCGGCGGGCGGGGCCGGTGCGGACGGCCGCCACCTGGTCGCCGTCCTCGCCCTGCCCGGCTTCCCGCCCTTCGAGCTGGGGATCCCCTCCCGCGTCTTCGGCAGCGCCGTCGACGAGGACGGCGCCGCCCTGTACGAGGTCGTGGTCTGCACGGCCGACGGCGGCCCGGTGACCAGCGACTCCGGGTTCGCCATCCACCCCGTCGCCGGGCCCGAGGCCCTCGCCGCCGCCGACACCGTGATCATCCCGCCCACCCACGCCATGCCCGAGCTGGCTCTCGGGGGGCCGCTGCCGCCCGGGGTGGCCGCCGCGATCGCCGGCATCCGGCCCGGCACCCGCCTGGTCTCCATCTGCAGCGGCTCCTACGTCCTCGCCGCCGCCGGCCTCCTCGACGGCCGCCCCGCCACGACCCACTGGAACCTCGCCCCCGAGTTCCGTCGGGCCTACCCCCGGGTCCTCGTCGACGAGGAGGTCCTCTTCGTCGACGACGGCGACGTCCTGACCTCCGCCGGTGTCTCCGCGGGCGTCGACCTGTGCCTGCACCTCATCCGCCGCGACCACGGCGTCGCCACCACCAACCGGGCCGCCCGGATGTGCGTCGTGCCGCCGTGGCGGGACGGCGGTCAGGCCCAGTACATCGACCGGCCCGTCCCCGAACCCACCGTCGCCACCACCACCGCCACCCGCGCCTGGGCCCTGGAGCGCCTCGCCGAACCCATCGCCCTCGCGGAGCTCGCCTCCCACGCCCGGATGAGCCTGCGCACCTTCACCCGGCGCTTCCGCGACGAGGTCGGCATGACCCCCGTGCAGTGGCTCACCACCCAACGGCTGGAGATCGCGCGGCAGCTGCTGGAGTCCAGTGACCTGCCCGTCGACCTCGTGGCCCACCGCGCGGGCTTCGGCTCCGCCAATTCCCTGCGCCAGCACATGCGCGCCGCCCTCGGCGTCTCCCCGATCGCCTACCGCCGAACCTTCCAGCCGCACGGACCCGCCGAATCCCCCCACCCCGCGGCGGCCGTCACCACGACCTGACATGACCTGGGCGGTCATCGACACGGGGGGTGCCCCCCGGTGCAGGATGGGAGCCGACGGCCCGGGGAACCGCGGGCCCGTTGACAGGGGAGACCACCATGACCGCGTACGCCATCGCCCACATACGCCCCGAGGCCCTGAACGAGGACATCCTGCGCTACATCGAGGAGATCCAGTCGACGATGGATCCCTTCGACGGCCGCTTCCTCGTCCACGGCGCCGAGGTCGAGGTCCTCGAAGGCCCCTTCCCCGGCACCATCGTGATGATCGGATTCCCGGACATCGAGCGGGCCCGCGCCTGGTACGCCTCGCCCGCCTACCAGGAGATCCTGCCGCTGCGCACCGCCCACATCTCGGGCGAGACGTTCCTGGTCCAGGGCGTCCCCGCCGGCTACGACGCCCGCGCGACGGCCAAGGCGATGCGGGCCGCAGCCGGCCTCTGACCCGGCCGCCCCGGCCGTCCCCCGCCCGTCCGGGGGCCCGCCGGCCCGACGCGACGGGCCGTGGACGGCGCGATCCCCGGCCTCCCCGCCGGCGGCTTCCGGCCGGGGGCCACGGGGGCCCCTCGGGGGTGCGAGCATGGCTCGTATGCCTACTCATCTCATCACCGGCGCCGGCTCCGGCATCGGCGCCGCCGTCGCGGCCCGCCTCCACACCCGCGGCGACGACCTGGTACTCCTCGCCCGTGACGCCGGCCGGGCCCGGCAGCTCGCCGAGCTCTACCCCGGCGCGCGCACCCTCGTGGGGGACCTGGCCGACCCCGACCGCCTCTCGTGGGCCTTCTCCAAGCAGCCGATCCCCGAGCGCATCGATTCCCTCCTGCACATCGCGGGCGTCGTCGACCTCGGCCCCGTCGGCGAGCTCCGCCCCAAGACCTGGCACCACCAGCTCAACGTCAACCTGATCGCCCCCGCGGAGGTCACCCGGCTGCTGCTGCCCACCCTGCGCGCGTCCAAGGCCACCATCGTCTTCGTCAACTCGGGCGCCGGCCTGACCGCCCACGCCGACTGGAGCGCGTACGCCGCCTCCAAGCACGGCCTCAAGGCACTCGCCGACTCGCTGCGCGCCGAGGAGAGGGAGCACGGCATCCGCGTCACCTCCGTCTACCCGGGGCGCACCGCGAGCCCCATGCAGGCCAAGGTGCACTCGCAGGAGGGCAGGGAGTACGACCCCGCCGCGTGGATCGACCCCCAGTCCGTGGCCACCACCGTCGCCATGGCCGTCGACCTGCCCCGCGACGCCGAGGTGAACGACCTGTCCGTCAGGCCCGGACGATGACCGCGAGCGCCACCGGCGTCGGTTCGTTGCCCGGCGGTGACGCCCGCGAGGCGGCCAAGACCGTCACCGGGTCCTTCGAGGAGTTCCCGTACCTCGCCGAGCTGCCGGCGCGCGGGCCCGGCGCCGACATGAACGGCCGCTCCCTCGGGCTGCTCGTCGACCTGTACGCCCACGTCGAGCCCAGCGGCTGGCGCATCAGCGACCGTCCGGGCCGCGACACCCGGCGCGCGCGTTCCTGGCTCGGCGAGGACCTGGACGCCCTGGAGGAGTTCACCCAGGGGTACCGGGGGAAGCTGAAGGTCCAGGCCGTCGGACCGTGGACGCTCGCCGCCGCCCTCGAACTGCACGGCGGCGAGGCCGTGCTCCAGGACGCCGGAGCCTGCCGGGACCTGGCCGCCTCCCTCGCCGAGGGCCTGCGCGAGCACCTGGCCGACGTCCGCAAGCGCATCCCCGGCGCCGAGGTCGTCCTCCAGTACGACGAGCCCTCGCTCACCGCCGTCCTGCTCGGCCGGATCCGCTCGGCCAGCGGCTACCGCACCTACCGGGCCATCGACCGGCAGGTCGTCGAGGGCACCCTGCGCGACCTGTTCGCCGTCCACGACGGCGAGGTCATCGTCCACTCCTGCGCCCCCGAGGTGCCCTTCGGACTGCTGCGGCGGGCCGGGGCCGCAGGCGTCTCGTTCGATTTCTCCCTGCTCACCGAGCGCGAGGACGACGCCCTCGGGGAAGCCGTCGAGGGCGGTCTGAAACTCTTCGCCGGAGTGGTGCCGGGCACCGACGCCGCGTTGTCGGACCCGGGCGGTAGCGTCATGGGTGTCAGGAAGCTTTGGCGCAGGCTGGGGCTGGCCCCGGGGACTCTCGCCGAGTCCGTCGTGGTCACCCCGTCGTGCGGACTGGCGGGCGCCTCGCCCGCCTACGCCCGCGCGGCGCAGGCCCATTGCGTCAGGGCGGCGAGGTCGCTCGCCGATAACCCTGAGTGACGGTCGAGACGGGCCACGGGAGGACACGGCATGGCAGCCGAACAGCAGGACACGGCAGTACCGACGGCGGTGCGTGAGCAGCACGCACTGCTGGCCGAGCAGGTCGAGGAGCACCGCTTCCGGTACTACGTGAACGACCAGCCGGTCGTCAGCGACGCCGAGTTCGACAAGCTGCTGCGCTCGCTGGAGGCACTGGAGGAGCAGTACCCGGAGCTCCGCACCCCCGACTCGCCGACCCAGAAGGTGGCCGGGGCGTACGCGACGGACTTCGCCTCCGTCGAGCACCGGGAGCGGATGCTCTCCCTCGACAACGCCTTCGACGACGAGGAACTGGCGGCCTGGGCCGAGCGCGTGGCCCGGGACGCCAACACCTCCGACTACCACTACCTGTGCGAACTGAAGGTGGACGGGCTCGCCGTCAACCTCACCTACGAGAACGGCCGGCTCACCCGCGCGGCCACCCGCGGCGACGGCCGCACCGGTGAGGACATCACTCCCAACGTCCGCACCATCGCCGAGATCCCGGACCGCCTCAAGGGCGACCGGATCCCGGCCCTCGTCGAGATCCGCGGCGAGGTCTTCTTCCCGATGGAGAAGTTCGAGGAGCTCAACGCACGGCTCGTCGCGGCCGAGGGCAAGCCCTTCGCCAACCCGCGCAACGCGGCGGCCGGATCACTGCGCCAGAAGGACCCCAAGGTCACCGCCGGTCGGCCGCTGCACATGGTCGTGCACGGCATCGGCGCCCGCGAGGGCTTCGACATCGAGCGCCAGTCCCAGGCGTACGAGCTGCTGCGCGAGTGGGGTCTGCCGACCGCCCAGCACAACGCGGTGGTCTCCACGCTCGCCGAGGTGCGGGAGTTCATCACCCGCTTCGGTGAGAACCGGCACTCGGTGGAGCACGAGATCGACGGCGTCGTCGTCAAGCTCGACGAGATCGCCCTCCAGGGCCGGCTCGGCTCCACCGCCCGCGCCCCGCGCTGGGCCATCGCCTGGAAGTACGCGCCCGAAGAGGTCAACACCAAGTTGATCGACATCAAGGTCGGTGTCGGGCGCACCGGGCGCGTGACCCCGTACGCGCAGGTCGAACCCGTCACGGTCGCGGGCTCCGAGGTCGAGTTCGCGACCCTGCACAACCAGGAGGTCGTCAAGGCCAAGGGCGTCCTCATCGGCGACACCGTCGTGCTGCGCAAGGCGGGCGACGTCATTCCCGAGATCCTCGGCCCGGTCGTGGACCTGCGCGACGGCAGCGAGCGGGAGTTCGTCATGCCGGCCGAGTGCCCCGAGTGCGGGACGCCGCTGCGGCCGATGAAGGAAGGGGACATCGACGTCCGGTGCCCCAACGGCCAGACCTGCCCGGCCCAGTTGCGGGAGCGGCTCTTCTACCTCGGCGGCAGGCAGTCCCTGGACATCGAGAACTTCGGCATGGTCGCGGCGGCCGCGCTGACCGGCCCGCTGGAGCCGGCCACGCCCCCGCTGCTGGACGAGGGCGACCTCTTCGGCCTGACCATCGAACAGCTCCTGCCCATCAAGGCGTACGTCCTCGACGCGGACAGCGGGCTGCCCAAGAGGGACCCGAAGACCGGCGAGGAGAAGATCGTCACGGTCTTCGCCAACCAGAAGGGCGAGCCGAAGAAGAACGCCCTGGCGATGCTGGAGCACATCGCGGCCGCCAAGGAGCGCCCGCTCGCCCGCATCATCAACGGCCTGTCGATCCGCCACGTCGGCCCGGTCGCCGCGGAGGCCCTCGCCCGCGAGTTCCGTTCCATCGAGCGCATCGAGCAGGCCACCGAGGAGGAGCTGACGGCCACGGAGGGCGTCGGGGCGATCATCGCCGCCTCCCTCAAGGAGTGGTTCGCCGTCGACTGGCACCAGGAGATCCTCCGCAAGTGGCGTGAGGCCGGGGTGCGGATGGAGGAGGAGGGTTCCGCCGAGGAGCAGGGACCGCGTCCGTTGGAGGGCCTGACCGTGGTGGTCACCGGCACCCTCGTGGGCCACACCCGCGACGGCGCCAAGGAGGCCCTGCAGAGCCGGGGCGCCAAGGTCACCGGATCGGTGTCGAAGAAGACCTCCTTCGTCGTCGTCGGGGACAACCCCGGATCGAAGTACGACAAGGCCGTGCAGCTGAAATTGGCCATCCTGGACGACGCGGGTTTCGAGGTGTTGCTCGAACAGGGGCCCGACGCGGCACGCGAAGCGGCGCTTCCCCTGGACGACGGGGCCGCGACGGAGTAGTAACCCATCCGGGAGCCGCCTCGGGGGAGCGGTGGAGGCGAACGGATGCGTGGCGTGCGGCCGTACGGGCGGGCGCACGCCCGGCGCGGCGCCCGGCGGTAAACGGCCGGTACAGGCCTGGTCGTGGCGCGTTGGGCCATCGGATCATCGGACGGGTGACGGGGGGCCTGGTCCAAACTCACCCGTTCGGCGGATACCGTACTGATGAGGATGGCCGGGTCGCATTCGGGCAACCACCGCCGACCGCTGCCCCTGGGTGCCTCCCGCGTCCTACTGTTGTGGGGTGCGCCTGTCGTGCACGGCTGCCTGGATGCGCTTCCGGCCGTGATGGCATGACATCGGGGCCATCGCGTGACATCGGCATCGCCGGCTGTGAGAGGGACGGGCATGAAACCCACCGAAAGCGCCGACCCGTCACCTGAGTTGGGCGGGGAACCCCCGCCCGTGCGGACGGGACGGCTCGGTGTCCTGGGTGCCAGGACACCGGAGAACCGTCCCCTCGACACCGGTGCGGGCGGCGGAACCCGGGGACAACGGCGCACCGTGCTGCCCCTGCTCGTCATCGGCATGGCCGCGGTGGTCCTCGCCGCCGGCATCGTCTCCACACTGACGCACCGTCAAGCCCTGTTCCCCGGAGGCCGCGTGGGCTGGGCGCTGGCCCTGCTCACCGGCATCATCGTCGGCCACCTCGTCGCCCTCGGTCGGGATCGTTGGTGGGGCGGGACCGGCTCGGGCGCGGCCCTCACGCTCGGCGTGCTGCTCCTGTACGGCTGGGTCCCCGCCGGACTCGTCTCGCTGGCCGTGGTCACCCTGGTCGGCGCCGCGCGCCGGCACCGCTGGCGCCAAGGGCTGCTCCACGGCTGCGTCGACATCCTCGGCATCGGCGCGGGGGCGCTCGTCCTGGCCGCCTTCGACGACGTTCCCGACGTCGAGGACCCCTGGCTGCCCGGCACCTGGGGCCTCGCCGACGTCCCCGAGGTCGTCCTGGTCGCCGTCTCCTACCTCGCGGTCACCCGGCTGCTGCTGTGGTGCGCGCTCACCCCGCGCGGCGGCGGGCTGCCCACCGTCGCCCGCACCGCCCTGCTGCGACAGGCCCTGGTCGCCGCGGCGCTCCTCGGCATCGCACCGCTGATCTGCGTCGTCGCCGTCAGCCAGCCGGTGCTGCTGCCCCTGTTCGCCGTACCGCTCATCGCCCTCGACTCCACCCTGTGGATCGCCCGCGCCCGGGCCGAGGAACAGCTGCGCGACCCGCTGACCGGGCTGCCGAACCGGCAGTGGCTCCTGGAACGCGCGTGGTCGGCCCTCGACGAGGCTGAACGTTTGGGCACCCGGTCCGCGCTCGTACTGATCGACCTGGACCGCTTCCGGGCGGTCAACGACACCCTCGGCCACCTCGCCGGGGACCGGCTGCTGCTCCAGATCGCCGACCGGCTGCGCCAGGCACTGCCCCAGGACGCGGAGGTGGCCCGGCTCGGCGGCGACGAGTTCGCCGTACTGCTGCCCGTCGCCGACTCCACCACCAGCGCCCAGCGGGTCGCCCGCCACCTCGTCGCCGAACTCAGCTCCCCGCTCGACCTCGACGGCCTCACCCTCGTCCTGGAGGCCAGCGCCGGACTCGCGGTCTTCCCCGACCACGCCCTGGACGCGGAAGGACTGCTGCGCCGGGCCGACGTCGCCATGTACCAGGCGAAGCGCGACCGCACCGGGGTGGAGGTCTACGAATCCAAGCGGGACAGCAACACCCCGGACCGCCTGGGACTCCTCGGAGACCTGCGGCGCGCCCTGGACGCGGGCGAGGTCGAGCTCCACTACCAGCCCAAGGTCCGCTTCGACGGCCAGGTCGCCGGCCTGGAGGCCCTCGTCCGCTGGGTGCACCCGGAGCGCGGACGGGTCCCCCCGGACGAGTTCATCGCCATCGCCGAGACGTCCGGACTCATGCCGCACCTCACCGAGTACGTCCTGGAGACGGCCCTCGCCCAGGTCGCGCGCTGGCGCGCCCAGGGCCTCAAGGTGCCCGTCGCCGTCAACGTGTCGCCGCGCGACGTCCACACCCCGGGCTTCGCCGGTGCCGTCGCGGCCCGCCTCGCCCGACACGGCGTCCCGGCGAGCGGTCTCCAGCTGGAGATAACGGAGCACGTCCTGCTGGAGGACCCGCAGCGGGCCGCCGACACCATGGCGGGGCTCACCGGGCACGGCGTGAAGATGTCCCTGGACGACTTCGGCACCGGCTACTCCTCCCTGGTGCACCTGCGCCGCCTCCCCGTCAGCGAGCTGAAGATCGACCGTTCCTTCGTCGCCCGGCTCGCCGTCGACGCCCAGGACGCGGAGATCGTCCGCTGCACCGTCGACCTGGCGCACTCCCTGGGCCTGCTCGTCGTCGCCGAGGGCGTCGAGGACGACGAGACGTGGGAGCGGCTGCGCGACCTGGGCTGCGACGCCGTGCAGGGCTGGCTCGTGGCCGCCGCGATGCCACCCCAGGAAGCCACGGCGTGGCTGCTGGCCCGCGGCGAACGCGGCTGGCGCCGCCCGGCGGACATCAACGCCGAGCTCGCCGCCGCGGCGGCCGCCGCGGAGTCGCAGTCCTCGTGACCGCGTGAGGTGACCATGTGAGTCGATGCCGGGCATCGCCGCCCTCTAGGATTGGGCCCTACGCCCAGAACTCCAACCCCAGAGGATCGCCGCATGCCTGGCATTACGCGCGAGGAGGTCGTTCACCTCGCTCGGCTGGCACGTCTTGAGCTGGCCAGCGATGAGCTGGACCACTTCGCCGGACAGCTCGACGACATCATCGGCGCGGTCGCCCGCGTTTCCGAGGTAGCCGACCAAGACGTACCGCCGACCTCCCACCCGCTGCCGCTGACGAACGTCATGCGCGCGGACGAGGTCCGCCCGTCGCTCACCCCCGAGCAGGCGCTTTCCGGCGCTCCCGCCCAGGAGCAGCAGCGTTTCAAGGTGCCGCAGATCCTGGGGGAGGACTAATCACCATGACCACCGAAAACATCCTGAGCATCATCAAGCTCACCGCCGCCGAGACCGCCGCGAAGATCGCTTCCGGCGAACTCACGGCCGTCGAGGTCACCGAGGCCCACCTGGCCCGCATCGAGGCGACCGACGAGAAGGTCCACGCCTTCCTGCACGTCGACCGTGAGGGCGCCCTCGCCCAGGCCCGCGCCGTCGACGCCAAGCGCGAGGCCGGCGAGGAGCTCGGCCCGCTGGCCGGCGTACCGCTCGCCCTCAAGGACATCTTCACCACCATCGGGGTCCCGACCACCGTCGGTTCGAAGATCCTCGAAGGCTGGATCCCGCCCTACGACGCCACCCTGACGCGGAAGCTGAAGGAAGCCGACGTCGTCATCCTCGGCAAGACCAACATGGACGAGTTCGCCATGGGGTCCTCCACCGAGAACAGCGCCTACGGCCCCACCGGCAACCCGTGGGACCTCACCCGCATCCCCGGCGGCTCCGGCGGCGGCTCCGCGGCCGCGCTGGCCGCCTTCCAGGCGCCGCTCGCCATCGGCACGGACACCGGCGGTTCCATCCGCCAGCCCGCCGCCGTCACCGGCACCGTCGGCGTGAAGCCCACCTACGGCGGTGTCTCCCGCTACGGCATGGTGGCGTTCTCCTCCTCCCTCGACCAGGGCGGTCCCTGCGCCCGTACGGTCCTGGACGCGGCCCTGCTGCACGAGGTCATCGCCGGGCACGACCCGCTCGACTCCACCTCCATCGACGCGCCGGTCCCGCCGGTCGTCGAGGCGGCCCGCAACGGCTCCGTCGCCGGCATGCGCGTCGGTGTCGTCAAGCAGTTCTCCGGCGAGGGCTACCAGGCCGGCGTCGTCCAGCGCTTCAACGAGTCCGTCGCGCTCCTCAAGGAGCTCGGCGCCGAGATCGTCGAGCTGGACTGCCCCTCCTTCGACCTCGCGATGGCCGCGTACTACCTGATCGCGCCGTCCGAGTGCTCCTCGAACCTGGCCCGCTTCGACGCCATGCGCTACGGCCTGCGCGTCGGCGACGACGGCACGAAGTCCGCCGAGGACGTCACCGCCCTTACCCGCGAGGCCGGCTTCGGCGACGAGGTCAAGCGCCGCATCATCCTCGGCACCTACGCGCTCAGCTCCGGCTACTACGACGCGTACTACGGCTCGGCCCAGAAGGTCCGCACGCTCATCACGAAGGACTTCGAGAAGTCCTTCGAGCAGGTCGACGTGATCGTCTCCCCGACGACCCCGACCACCGCCTTCCCCATCGGCGAGCGCAGCGACGACCCCCTCGCCATGTACCTCGCGGACCTGTGCACCATCCCGACCAACCTGGCCGGCAACTCCGCCATGTCGCTGCCCTGCGGCCTGGCACCGGAGGACGGTCTCCCGGTCGGGCTCCAGATCATCGCCCCGGCGATGAAGGACGACCGGCTGTACAAGGTCGGTGCCGCCGTCGAGGCCGCCTTCATCGAGCGCTGGGGTCACCCGTTGCTTGAGGAGGCACCGTCGCTGTGAGCACCAGTGCACTGTCCAAGGCCAAGGGCTTCAAGAAGTCCAAGACCGGCACCTACCTGTCGATCGGCACGACGGCCTTCGGCGCCCTGAGCGTGCTGAAGCAGGTCAAGAAGGCCCGCGTCGAGCACGACACGCTGAAGCTGATCGATGCCGCCGTGTCCGCCGCCGCCATCGTCACCGGCCTCGCGATCCTGTACCGCGAGCTGAAGCGCCTGGGCGACGACGACGTCCTGCTGGGCTGAGAGGGAAAGTTTCACCGTGACCACCTTCACCGAACTCCTGTCGTACGAGGACGCTCTCGCCTCGTTCGACCCCGTCATGGGTCTTGAGGTCCATGTCGAGCTCGGCACCAGGACCAAGATGTTCTGCGGCTGTTCGACCGAGCTGGGCGCCGAGCCCAACTCGCAGACCTGCCCGGTCTGCCTCGGTCTGCCCGGCGCGCTCCCGGTCGTCAACGAGATCGGCATCGAGTCCGCCATCAAGATCGGTCTCGCGCTGAACTGCGAGATCGCCGAGTGGTGCCGCTTCGCCCGGAAGAACTACTTCTACCCGGACATGCCGAAGAACTTCCAGACCTCCCAGTACGACGAGCCGATCGCCTTCAACGGCTTCCTCGACGTACAGCTGGAGGACGGCGAGATCTTCCGCGTGGAGATCGAGCGCGCCCACATGGAGGAGGACACCGGCAAGTCGCTGCACGTCGGCGGTGCCACCGGCCGCATCCACGGCGCGTCCCACTCCCTGCTGGACTACAACCGCGCCGGCATCCCGCTCATCGAGATCGTCACCAAGCCGATCGAGGGCGCGGGCGTGCGGGCCCCCGAGGTCGCCAAGGCGTACGTCGCCGAGCTGCGCGAGGTCATCAAGGCGCTCGGCGTCTCCGAGGCCCGCATGGACAAGGGCCAGATGCGCTGCGACGTCAACCTGTCGCTGCGCCCGACCCCCGAGTCCGAGTTCGGCACCCGCTCGGAGACCAAGAACGTCAACTCCCTGCGTTCCGTCGAGCGCGCGGCCCGCTTCGAGATCCAGCGCCACGCGGCGGTGCTCACCTCGGGCGGCTCGATCGTGCAGGAGACCCGGCACTTCCACGAGGAGGACGGCTCCACCACGGCCGGCCGCATCAAGGACAACGCCGAGGACTACCGCTACTTCCCGGAGCCGGACCTCGTGCCCGTCGCCCCGGCCCGCACCTGGGTCGAGGAACTGCGCGCCGGTCTGCCCGAGATGCCGCGCGTGCGCCGCAACCGGCTCCGCGAGGAGTGGGGCGTCAGCGAGCACGACATGCAGTCGATCCTCAACGCGGGCGCGGTGGACTCCATCGTCGCCACCATCGAGGCGGGTGCCGACTCGGCCGCCGCGCGCAAGTGGTGGATGGGCGAGCTGGCGCGCAACGCCAACGAGCAGGGCGTCGTCGTCGACGAGCTGCCGATCACCCCGGCGCAGGTCGCCCGGGTCGCGGCGCTGGTCTCGGACGGCTCGCTCAACGACAAGCTGGCCCGTCAGGTCATCGAGGGCGTCCTCGCCGGCGAGGGCACCCCGGACGAGGTCGTCGACAAGCGCGGCCTGAAGGTCGTCTCCGACGAGGGCGCGCTGGGCGCGGCCGTGGACGAGGCCATCGCGGGCAACGCGGCCATCGCGGACAAGATCCGCGGCGGCAAGGTCGCCGCCGTCGGCGCCCTGGTCGGCGCGGTCATGAAGACCACCCGTGGCCAGGCCGACGCGGCCCGCGTCAAGGAACTCATCCTGGAGCGCCTGGGCGTCTCCGAGGGCTGAGCCCCGACACCGGCCCACGGCCGGACGTCACCTGTACGGCCGGAAGGGCCCCGCACCCCGATCAGGGGGTGCGGGGCCCTTCCGCGTCGCCGGCCCGGGCTCGACGGACCACGTCGAGCACGACCCGCGCCACCACCTCGGGCCGGTTCGGCACGGAGGGCCGCCCGCCCCGGAGGTGTGGGTTAGGGTTACCTAACCAATGGGGTGTCGGGTGAAGGGGTGGGTGGACATGGCCGCAGGCAAGGGCTGGGAGGGCGTGGTCCTCAAGCTGCTCAGGGGCAAGGACTTCACGTTCACGGTGACGGAGGTGGAACAGGTCACCGAGCACTTCCGGCGGATCCGCTTCACCGACGGCGGGCTGCTCGCGGCCGCCGGGGAATCCCTCCACCCCACCATGTGGGTCCGGGTCTGGTTCGAGGGCGGCAGCCGCCCCCACCAGCGGGCGTACACCCTCGTCGACCCCGACCCGGCCACCGGGACCTTCGCGTTCGAGTTCGCCCTGCACGACGGGCTGGCCAGCCGTTGGGCGCGCGGCGCGGAGCCCGGTGACACCGTCGAGGCGACCGTGCAGGGCACCGGCTTCGCCGCTCCCGACCCGGCGCCCGAGCGGCTGCTGGTCATCGGGGACCCGGCCTCCCTGCCCGCCATCAACTCCCTGCTGGACGCCTACCCGCAGACCCCGGCCACGGTCTGGTTCGAGACGCAGCACGCCTCGGACGGCGACCTGCCGATGCGGGTCGACAGCGGCCGGCACGACGTCCGGCGGGTCGAGCGGGGCGGCACCGCGCTCGCCGACCGGGTCCGGGCCGAACTGCCCGGGCTGGTCGCGGACCCCGCCTCGGCCTACGTGTGGATGGCCTGCGACACCGCGACCACCCGCGCCCTGACGGCCTACCTGCGCAAGGACCTCGCCCTGCCGAAGCAGCGGGTCAACAGCCTGGGCTACTGGCGCGCCGCCTGAGGCTCAGGCCCCGACCGTGCCGTCCACGGCCTCGCGGAGGAAGTCCGCGTGGCCGTTGTGGCGGGCGTACTCGTGGATCATGTGCAGCATCACGAAGCGGGCCGAGACGTCCGCCCCCCACTTCGGGACGTGGGCCGTCACGTCGAGGGAATCCAGCGAGGCCTCGACCGACCGGGAGTGCGCCACCTCGGCCTCCCAGGCGGCGAACGCCTCCGCCATGGTGGCGCCGGTCGTGTCGTAGGCGGCCTGGAAGTCGTGCCGGTCGGACCACACGTGCGGCACGTCCGCCGCACCTCCCAGGGTGCGGCGGAACCACTGGCGTTCGACCTCGGCCATGTGCCTGACCAACCCCAGCAGCGACAGCGTGGACGGCGGCGAGGCCGGGCGGCGCAGGTCCGCGTCCCCGAGGCCCTCGCACTTCATCGCGAGGGTGGCCCGGTGGAAGTCGAGGTACGCCCGCAGGGTCTCGCGTTCACCGGCGGTGAGGGGCGGGCCGGTGCGCTCGACGCCCCGGACGACGGGGTCGGCTGCCGGGGCCGTGTCGGACGCGTGGGTCCCTTCGGCGCTCGTACGGCTTTCCACGGGGACGATCCTGCCGTCTCCCGCGGCCCCCGGGGAAGGGCTCCCCGACACGTCGGGCCGCCACACGTACGGAACCGTGACCCCCAACACCCCGAAACCCAGGCGCTCCAGGATCGGCCTGCTGTCGTCCGACGCGTCCACCTGGAGGTACTCGATGCCCCGCTCCGCCGCCACCCGGGCGCGGTGGGCCACCAGCAGTCGGTAGATGCCCCGGCCGCGCCACCGGGGGTCGGTGCCGCCGCCCCACAGCCCCGCGAAGGAGGACCCGGGCCGCATCTCCATCCGGGCCGCGCTCACCGGCTCGTCCCCGGCCATCGCCACCACGGCCTCGATCGTCCCCGGCTCGTCGCGCAGCAGTCGCAGCAACGTCTCCCGAATGGCCGGCCGCTCGGTGCCGAAGGCCCGGTGGTGGACGTCCATCATCAGCTCCACCCCCGCCGCGTCCTTCACCACCCGCAGGGTGATGCCGTCCGGCGGCTCCACGGGCAGCGCGGCGAGGTCGGCCGTCCGCGCCACCAGCAGCGTCTCCGCCGGCTCCGGTACGAAGCCCGCGGCGCGCAGCCGCTCCCCGAGGTCCGCGGGCCGGTCGTGGGAGTACCACTTCCACTCGAACTCCGTCCCCGCGCCGGTGTCGCCGCGGCCCGCGAAGTACGCCACCTGCGCCGCGATGGCGGCGTCCGCCGTCCCCTCGTCGAGGTCCGACCACAGCACCCCGTTCCAGCCGGGCCCCGGCGTCGTCTGCCGGACGACCGGCCCCACCCGCTCCACCCGTGCCGCCGCCACGTCGGGCACCGCGTCCCGGCGCATCTGCGCGTCGTGGAGGGCGCGCACCGCCAGCAGCTCTTCACGTTCCATCACTTTGCTCATCGGGCCAGCCGACCAGCCGCCGCCGCACTCCGGCAACTGCATTAACCTCGCGTGCGTGAGCGTCCTCCCCGTGAACGAGAACCCCGAGCACCCCACGAACGTCGAGCAGGCCGTCCACACGGGCAGGGCCGGTCCCGACGCCGCCACCGACCGGGGATGGCTCCTCGGCCACTTCAAGCCTCCCGGCGACCCCCGCCACAGCGAGGACGTGGAGATCAAGTGGGGCGTCCATCCCAAGGGCGAGGAGCGCGAGCGCTGGGTGACCGGCGAACGGCGCACCGCACTCCAGGTGCTGATCAGCGGTCGGTTCCGGCTGGAGTTCCCCGGCCGTACCGTCGTCCTCGCCGAACAGGGGGACTACGTCGTGTGGGGGCGCGGCGTCGACCATTCCTGGTACGCGGAGGAGGACTCGGTCGTCCTCACCGTCCGGTGGCCGTCCGTGGCGGGCTACCGCGTCGACGCCCGGGCCGGGGCGGCGGCCGATGACCGGTCCGATCCTCCGGTCGAGGTTCCGGACGGCCCGTGAACGACCGACCAAGGTCCCGCACTTCCCCGCCGGCCTGTGACGATGCACACGAAACGGGCCAACGATCACGAAACGTTGAGATCGTGGCGTCGAGGTTTAGACCTTCCCGACGTGACGGGGCGACCCCCCGGACGGCGGCCGTCCGCACGAGTTCAAGCGTTCTTTGCGTCGGGCCGACTCCCGGTGAAGATCCGAACCACCAGGGAGCACGTCCGTTGGCAGCAATCGCACGGTGGTGCATGCGGCACCGCCTGGGCACCGTCCTGATCTGGTTGCTCGCCCTCGGCGGGACCGCGGCGGCCGCCGGCGTCACCGGCAGCGCGTTCTCCACCGACTACGAGGTCCCCGGCACCGAGTCCGCCAAGGCCCACGCCCTGCTCCGCGAAGGCTTCCCGGGCCAGGGCGGGGACACCGACACCATCGTGTGGCGGACCCCGGACCACCGGACGGCGCGCAGCCCCGACGTCGAACAGCGCATGACCCGCGCCCTGGAGAACGTCGCAGCCCTCCCCGGCATCGGTTCCGTCGCGAGCCCCTACGGGCCCGGCCCGGGCAGCGCCGCGCAGATCAGCCCCGACGGCCGCACCGCCTACGCCGTCGTCACCTTCGACCGGCCGGCCGATGCCGTACCCAAGGCGCAGGCCCGGGCCGTCGTCGATGCCGCGAGGAACGACACCACGCGGGCCGACGGCCTCCAGGTCGAACTCGGCGGCCGTGCCATCGGCCTGACCGAGGCGCCCGGCGCCCACCTCGCCGAGGCCATCGGCGTGGTCATCGCCGCCGTCGTCCTCTTCCTCGCCTTCGGTTCCCTCGCCGCGAGCCTGCTGCCCATCGCCACGGCACTCGTCAGTGTCGGCAGCGCCTACTTCGGCATCACCCTCCTCGGGCACGCCATGCCCGTCGCCGACTTCGCCCCGATGCTCGGCACCCTCGTCGGCCTCGGCGTCGGCATCGACTACGCCCTGTTCATCGTCACCCGGCACCGCAAGGGCCTGGCCCGCGGCCTCACCGTCGACGAGGCGGGCGAGAACGCCGTCGCCACCACCGGCCGTGCCGTCGTCTTCGCGGGCGCCACCGTCTGCATCGCCCTCCTCGGCATGCTGGTGCTGCGGCTGAACTTCCTCAACGGCGTCGCGATAGCCGCCTCCCTCACCGTCGTCCTCACCGTGGCCGCGTCGGTGACCCTGCTCCCCGCGCTCCTCTCCTGGATCGGCATGCGCGTCCTCTCCGGCCGCGAGCGGCGCAGGCTCGCCGCCGAAGGGCCCCGGCCCGATCAGCCCAGTGGCTTCGCCGCCCGCTGGTCGGCCTTCGTCGAGCGGCACCCCAAGCTCCTCGGGGCCGTGGCCACCGCCGTCATGGTGGCGTTGGCCCTGCCCACCTTCTGGCTCCACCTCGGCACCTCCGACCAGGGCAACAACCCGGCCGGATCCACCACGCGCAAGGCCTACGACCTGCTCGCCGACGGCTTCGGCCCCGGCACCAACGGCCCCCTCACCGTCGTCACCCGCCTCGACGGCCCCGGCGACCGGATCGCCGTCGACCGGATCGCCGAAGCGGTTCGCGACACCCGCGGGGTGGCCTCCGTGAGCCCGGTGCTCCTGGGCCGCGGCGGGGACACCGCCGTCCTGACCGTCGTACCGGACTTCGCGCCGCAGGCCCGGGCCACGAGCGAACTCGTCGACACCCTGCGCCGGGACGTCATCCCGCGCGCCTCCCACGGCAGCTCGGCCAAGACCCACGTCGGCGGGGTGACGGCCGGCTACGACGACTTCGCCGAAGTGATCGTCGGGAAGCTGCCGCTGTTCGTCGCCGTCGTGATCGCCCTCGGCTGCGTGCTCCTGCTGCTGGCCTTCCGGTCCGTGGGCATCCCGCTCAAGGCGGCCGCCATGAACGTCGCGGCCGTCGCCTCGTCCTTCGGCGTCGTCGTCGTGATCTTCCAATGGGGTTGGGGGAGCGAACTGCTGGGCCTGGGCAGCGCCGGGCCCATCGAACCCTTCCTCCCCGTGATCATGGTGTCGGTGCTCTTCGGACTCTCCATGGACTACCAGGTCTTCCTCGTCAGCCGGATGTACGAGGAGTGGCTCGAAACCGGCGACAACAAGCGAGCCGTCCGGGTCGGCCTGGCGGAGACCAGCCGGGTCATCAACTCGGCGGCCGTCATCATGATCGCCGTGTTCCTGGCCTTCGTCCTGAGCGGCGACCGGATCATCGCGATGTTCGGCATCGCCCTCGCGGCCGCCGTCGCCCTCGACGCGTTCGTCCTGCGCACCCTGCTCGTACCGGCCCTCATGCACATGCTCGGCGGAGCCAACTGGTGGCTGCCCGGCTGGCTCGACCGCAGGCTGCCCCGGATCAGCATCGAACCGCCCGAGCGCCGCACCCGCGCGACCCTGCCCGCACAACGACCGGACCCGGACCGCGAGGACCCCGACCGCGAGGACCCGAACCGCGGGGAACCGGCCGTGCTGTCCCGCTGACCGGTCGACGGGCGAATCCGCCGCCCCGGCCGCCACCCCGCCACCGGCCCCGACACCGGGACCTGCGGACCTTCCTGACGGACCCCCTCCCCGGCCTCTCAGAAACCTCTCAGAAAGGCCGCCTACGGTGCGCGGCATGGACATCAAGAAGACCCCCGCCCCGACCGCCCCCGAGGTGGCCGCGGACGCCGACACGGACACGGCTGCCGGTACCCCCGCCGCCCCCGCGCACACCACCACCGAAGGCACCCCGGCCGCCGCGACCCCCACCGAGGCGGACGCGTCCGACGACGAGGCCTTCGAGCACGCCGAGGACTCCGCGTACGACGAGGAGCCCGCGCCGCAGGAGCACGCCGGCGTCGGCGCCGCGGCCTCCGCGATCGTCGCCGCGGGCCTCGGACTGGTCGCCCTCAGCGGCAGCTGGGTCTCCCGAGTGATCGCCGAACGCCAGACGTTGATCGGCCAGATCGAATCGGCCAACGCGGCCACCGCCAAGGAGAAGATCGCCGCCCTGTACGGCGACGCCTGGCACATGACCGCACTGGTCAACGGCGTCCTGTCCACCCTGGCCCTCCTCATCGCCGTCTTCGTCCTGGCCCGCCCCGCCTTCGGTGCCCCCGGCCGGGTCCTGCCCGTCTGGATCCGGTCCGTGTCCTGGGCCGCCGTCGCCCTGGGACTCCTCGGCGTCCTGCTCTTCGGCCTCATGTACTTCGACGTACTCGTCCCCATGCCGACGGCCGCCGAGTAGGCACCCCCTTAGGGCGCTCCACCCGACCTGGAGCGCCCGCCGCCGCGGCCTAAGGACCCCGACCCCCCGCGGATGCGGCATGCGCCCGATGCGGCGGCCCCCTCTGGGAAGCGAATCTTGGATCACACCGAACGAGGTGCCCGAGAAACACCACCAGGGAGTACGAGATGTTCGAGTACGAGATGGCCACCGCCCGCCGCGCCGACCTCATCCGCGAGGCCGACCGGTACCGGATGGTCCAGGAGGCCAAGAAGGCGCGCCGCGGCTCCTCCAGCAGCCAGGAACCCGAAGGGCCGGTGAGAGCGGTCCGCAGTCTCTTCACCCGCGCCGCGTGACCCGCGCCGCACACCACGTGAACTGATACGTGATGAGGAGCGCAGCGATATCCGGTGCCGCCGGACCACAGCTCTGTGCGATGCTCGGCGGCGTGGAGACCAGATCCGTCAGCCCGGTGTTCGTCGGCCGAGCCGACGAACTGGCCGTACTCGTCGACGCCCTGACGCGCGCCGCGGAACAAGAGCCGCAGGCCCTGCTCATCGGGGGCGAGGCAGGGGTCGGCAAGACCAGGCTGACCGAGGAGTTCATCGGCGAGGCCACCCGCCGCGGCGCGGTCGTGGCCGTCGGAAGCTGTGTGGAGATCGGGGCGGAGGGACTTCCCTTCGCCCCTTTCTCGACGGCCCTGCGCGCCCTGCACCGCCGGCTGCCCGACGAACTCGCCACCGCGGCCGCCGGACAGGAGGACGAACTCGCCCGGATCCTCCCCGAACTCGGCGAGACCCCCCGCGGCCCCCACGACGAGGAGAGCACCGCCCGACTCTTCGAACTGACGGCCCGGATGCTGGAGCGCCTCGCCGCCGACCGGACCCTCGTGCTGGTCCTGGAGGACCT
Source organism: Streptomyces sp. NPDC040432 (assembly GCF_055595445.1). NCBI lineage: Bacteria > Bacillati > Actinomycetota > Actinomycetes > Kitasatosporales > Streptomycetaceae > Streptomyces > Streptomyces sp. NPDC040432. Next base: position 69,881 of record NZ_JBVIVP010000025.1, read on the forward strand.
GCACTGGGCGGACACCTCCACCCGACACCTGCTCGCCTACCTGTTCCGCACGCTCGGCAGCGGCCGACTCGTCGTCGTCGCCACCTACCGGGCCGACGACGTCCACCGCCGCCACCCGCTGCGCCCGCTCCTCGCCGAACTCGACCGGCTCCGCACCGTCCAGCGCATCGAACTGCCCCGGTTCAACCACGCCGAGGTCCGCCGCCAACTCGTCGGGATCCTCGCCTCGCAGCCCGACGAGAGCTTCGTCGACTCCGTCTTCGAACGCTCCGACGGCAACGCCTTCTTCGTCGAGGAACTCGTCGCCTCCCGACAGAGCGGCTGCCGCACCGGGCTCACCGAATCCCTCCGCGACCTGTTGCTCGTCCGGGTCGAGGTCCTCCCGGACGCCGCCCAGCGCGTGGTGCGCGTCGTCGCCGAGGGCGGATCCACCGTCGAGTACCCGCTGCTGCGCGCCGTGGCCCGACTCGGCGAGGACGAACTCTTCGAGGCGCTGCGCGCCGCCGTCGGCGCCAACATCCTCCTCGCCACTTCCGACGGCGACGGCTACCGCTTCCGCCACTCCCTGGTCCGCGAGGCCGTCAGCGACGACCTCCTCCCCGGCGAACGCGCCCGCGTCAACCGGCGCTACGCCGAGGCGATGGAGGACGACGAGACGCTGGTACGCGCCGAGGAACGCGTCATCCGGCTCGCCAACTACTGGTACGCCGCCAACGAGCCCGCGAAGTCCCTGCCCGCCGTCCTCGCCGCCTCGGTGACCGCCCGCCGCCGGCACGCCTACTCGGAGCAGCTGAGCCTGCTGGAACGGGCCATGGACCTGTGGGACAGCACCCCGGTCGAGGTCCGCGAGGGCCTGCGCCCGGCCGACTACACCGACGTGTACCCGCCCTGCGGCTGCGACCCGGCGACCACCCCGCTCCAACGCCTCGACCTGCTGGCCGAAGCCACCGTCGCCGCCCGCTTCGGCGGCGAACGCGAACGCGCCCTGAAGATAACCAAGCTGGCCCTGCGGACCCTCGCCGAGGACGGCGACGATCCGCTGCGCGCCGCCTGGTTCTGGGCCGAACGCTCCCGGCTCGTCGCCGGCCTCGGCCGCGGCGACGGCTGGGAGGAAATAGCCAAGGCGCAGGAGCTCGTCAAGGGACTGCCCCCGTCCCAGGTGCACGCCGACGTCCTCGTCCTCGCCGCCGGCTGGGGCATGCTCCACAACCCCGGACCCGGCAACCTCGCCGCCGCCGAACGCGCCGTCGGCTACGCGCGCATGGTCGGCGCCGAGGACACCGAACTCAACGCCCGCATCACCCTCGGCTGCCTCCTCACCGACTCCGGCGACGGCAGCGCCGGACTCGCCGAGATGCACGCGGTCAAGGACCGGGCCGCCGAACTCGGTCTCATCCCGATCGTGGGACGGGCCCATATCAACCTCACCTCCCAACTCGAAAGCATGGGCCGGTCCCGCGAAGCCGTCGAACTGGCCGAACAGGGCGCCCAACTGGTCAAGAAATCCCGGCTCATGGACACCGAGGCCTGGGTCTGCGGGAACATGGCGGAGAGCCTGTACAGCCTCGGCCGCTGGGACGAGGCCGCCGAGGCCGCACGGCGCACCCTGAGCGTCGGCCAGAGCGCCGCCCCCCGCGGATCCGCCTCGGCCCGCCTGGCCTACCTGGCCCTGGCCCGCGGCGAACTCGCCGAGGCCGCCCAACAACTGGCCGCCGCGCACGCCCACTTCGGCACCCACGACACCCAGCCCCAGCACCGCGTCCCGCTGTACCGCCTCGCCGTCGGCGTCGCCGCCGGAGAAGGCCGGATCGCCGACGTCCGCTCCGAGATCGAGGAGGCCGTCACCCTCGGCTTCCGGCTCGGCCAGCACCGCTACGCCTGGCCCCTCCTGCTGGCCGGCGCCTCGGCCGAGGCCGACTCGCGCGGCCTGCCCGCCGCCGAACCGGGCCGGAGCGCCGCCCTGGGCCTGCTGCGCACGGCCGCCCGCGCCCTGGCGACCCCGGCGCCCGTGTGGATCGCCCACTCCGAGTACGTCCGGGCCGAGCTGCTGCGAGCCGACGCCGCCGACACCGTCGCCGACTGGACCTCCGTGGAAGCGGCGGTTCGCCCCCTGGAACGCCCCTACCTGCTGGCCCGGGCCCGCCACCGGCTCGCCGAGGCCCTGCTGGCCGCGGGCGGGGACCGGGCCGAGGCCGCCGCCCTGCTGCGCGACGCCCACGCCACCGCCGACCGGCTCGGCTCCCGACGGCTGCGCGAGGACCTGGCCCTGCTCGCGCAACGCGCCCGGATCCCGCTGGACGCCGACGCCGACAGCCACCGGGCCCCGCCCGCCGCGGAAACCGACCCGGCCGAGTCCCTCGGCCTGACCGGCCGCGAACGGGAGGTCCTGAGCCTGGTCGCGGGCGGCAGCACCAACCGGCAGATCGCGGAGGCACTCTTCATCTCCCCGAAGACGGCCAGCGTGCACGTGTCGAACATCCTGGCCAAGCTGGGTGTCGCCGGCCGCGGCGAGGCGGCCGCCCTCGCCCACCGCCTACGCCTCTTCACCCCCGTCGCGGCACCGTCACCACCCGCCCCGGCGGCCGTGCCCGCGGGCCGCGGCCGGGCGTAGTGCCCCGCCGGGGCCGCCCGAGCGCGTACGTCCGGGACCGGAGCACCGGGAGCACCCCGCGCCCTTTGGCGCACGGGGGAGCGGGACGGGGCCCGGACGACGCGGGCCCGGCCGGCGTGGTCCGAGGGCGACGGCCTACGTCACGGTGTCATCGGGACTCTCGGAAGGGCGTATGAGCACCCTCCCGGAGTCCAGGTCTATCGGGCCCCGTCCCGGGTCGCCGTCGTTCACGTCGGTCCGGGACAACTCCAGGCGCTTCTTCTCCTCGTCCGTGTGCTTGCGGCCGGGATTGAACAGCTCCTCGATCATGTTGAACACCGCACACCGTGCCTTCCGCCCCTCCGGGGCCTCGTCCGGTCACTGCACCTTCAGGGTCAGGATCCGGTCGTCGCCCGCCTCCGGCGAGCCCCGCCCGTCCGTCTCGCTCGTGACCAGCAGCAGGCCGTCCCCGCTGGACGGGACCACCGTGCGCAGCCGCCCGTACTTCCCCTCCAGGAAGGCTTCCGGCTCCGCGACCGGTACGGCCCCGTCCAGCGGGATCCGCCACAACCGCTGACCCTTCAGCCCGGCCATCCAGATCGAGCCCTGCGCCCAGGCGATCCCGCTCGGCGAGGCCTCGTCCGTTCTCCACACCGCCACCGGATCCCGGAAGCCGGGCTTCGACGCCTTCCCCTCGGCCTCCGGCCAGCCGTAGTTGCCGCCGGGCTCGATCAGGTTCAGCTCGTCCCAGGTGTTCTGCCCGAACTCCGCGGCCCAAAGCCGTTTGTCCTTGTCCCAGGCAAGGCCCTGCACGTTGCGGTGCCCGTACGAGTAGACGACCGAGTCCGCCTCGGGATTGCCGTGGACCGGTTCGCCGTCGGGGGTCATCCGCAGGATCTTCCCGCCGAGCGACTTCTTGTCCTGCGCCAGCCCCGTCTCACCGGTCTCACCCGTCCCGGCGTAGAGCATCCTGTCCGGCCCGAAGGCGATCCGGCCCCCGTTGTGGACGACCCCCTTGGGGATGCCCCGGAACACCGTGTCGGGTGCGCCAAGTTGCTGCCCGGGCGCTCTCTTCTCGTCGTAGCGCATCCGGGCGATCCGGTTGTCCCCCTCCGTGGTGAAGTACGCGTAGACCATCCGGTCCGTCGCGAACGCCGGGGACAGGGCGAGCCCCAGCAGGCCCCCCTCGCCGCCCGGAGCCACCCCGGGGACCTCGCCGATCCGCGTCACCGCGCCGGTGTCGGCCCCGACCCGGCTGATCGTGCCCTTGTCCCGGGAGGCGACCAGCAGGTCGCCGCCGGGCAGCGGCGCCACGCCCCACGGCGACTCCAGGCCCTTGGCGACCTCCCCCGTCACCGTCACGGAGCCCTTCGCGGGAGCGGCCGGGGTCTTCGCCGAGGCCGAGGACCCGGGCGACGCCGACCCGGTCCGCGACGCTGCCGGGGGAGAGCCGCCCGCGCCCGCTTGCGCCCCGCCCGACGAGGAACAGCCCGCCGCCAACAGTGCTCCGCACCCGACCAGCGCGAGCGCGGCCATGCGCTTGCGCCGGCCCGCGCCGCCCACCCCGTACCGACCCGGCCGCCGCTCCCGCGCACCACCCGCACCCTGGACACCGACACCGACACCGACACCGGCGCCCGCGGTCCCGTCCATCCGTCCGTCGTCCCACATCGCCCTGCTCCCCTCCGTGGCCGCCTGCCTTCCCTCTGTTCCAACAGCCCCGGCAGCCCGTGAAGTTCCACCGCTCGTACACCCGATCGAGTGCACTTGCCCGCCGTGCTCGGCGCACGCCCCGGCCGGGTGCGCCCGGCCGAGGCGGATTCCTCCTCCTCCGGCCCGCCCGTGACCGCTCAGTCCCAGGCTCCCACCGCCGACGGCAGTGCCGCTATCTCCGACAGCTCGGCCGCCGTCAGCCGCACCTCCGCCGCCCCCGCGTTCTCCGCGGCCCACCGGGCCCGCTCGGCCCCCGGTACCGGGATCACGTGCGGTCCCTGCGCCAGCACCCACGCCAGCGCCACCTGCGCCGCCGTGACCTGCGGCCCGTGCCGCAGCGCCACCCGACGCAGCCCCGCCGGCAGCACCTGGTTCGAGGCCATCGCGTGCGCCGTGAACCGCGGATGCCGGGCCCGCACGTCCGCGTCCTCGAAACCCTGCCCCGGCGTCAGCGTCCCGGTCAGGAACCCGCTGCCCAGCGGCATCGCCGCCAGCACCCCCACACCCCGCGCCGCGCACCACGGCAGCAGCTGCCACGCCGCCTCCGGGGACCACACCGACAGCTCCGCCTGCACCGCCGTCACCGGGAACACCTGCTGGACCCTCTCCAGCCGCCGCAGGGTCGTCGCGTACGCCCGGTCACCGCGTCGCCCCGCCCCCGGCCCGGCCCCCGCCCCCAGCGCGCAATATCCCAGCGCCCGCACCTTGCCCGCGCCCACCAGTTCCGCCATCGCGCCCCAGGTCTCCTCCACCGGTACGTCCGGGTCCACCCGGTGCAACTGGTACAGGTCGATCACGTCGGTCCGCAGCCGCCGCAGCGAGGCGTCGCAGGCCCGCCGCACGTATCCCGGCCGCCCGTCGGCCACCACGTGCTGATCGCCCGCCCGCAGCCCGACCTTCGCCGACACGAAGGCGTCGGCCCGCCGCTCCCGCAGGACCCGCCCGACGACCAGCTCGTTGGTGAACGGCCCGTACAGATCGGCCGTGTCCAGCAGGTTCGCCCCCAGGTCCAGCGCCGTGTGCACGGTGCGCAGCGACTCCTCGCCCCGGCGGAGCGACGGCGCGTAGGCCCAGCTCATCGGCATGCAGCCGAGCCCGATGGCTCCCACCGTCAGCGGTCCCGACCCGATCGACCTGCGCTCCACCCCTGCGTCCCCCTCCCGGTCCGGCCCTCAAACTAACGGCTTGATCCGGATCCCTTGGCATAGCCTCGTGATCATGACTGCACCGACCGCCGACGTCTGGCTCCCCTTCCCCGCCGGGGAGATCGACGGCCTGCCCGATTCCTTCCGCTACCGCCGGTGGGACGGCGAGGACGAGTTCCCCGCGGACCCCGCCGCCTGCGTCTTCTACGTCACGCCGTACATGAAGTCCCCGGAGGTGACCCTGCGCCCGCTCGCGGCGATGCCCGACCTGAGGGTCGTCCAGACCCTCACCGCCGGCATCGACCACGTGCTCGGTGGCCTCGCCGACCTCGGCCCCGGCGTACGGCTGTGCAACGCGCGCGGCGTCCACGAGGCCAGCACCGCCGAACTGGCCCTCACCCTGACCCTCGCCTCCCTGCGCGGCATCCCCCGCATGGTGCGCGGCCAGGACCGGGAGGAGTGGCGCGACGGCTTCTACGAGTCCCTCGCCGACAAGTCGGTGCTGATCGTCGGCTACGGATCGATCGGCGCGGCCGTCGAGGACCGGTTGGCCCCCTTCGAATGCGGTCCGGTCAGTCGCGTCGCGCGTTCGGCGCGCACCGCCCCGCACGGGCCGGTGCACGGCCTCGTGGACCTGCCCCGGCTGCTCCCGACCGCCGACGTGGTGATCCTCTGCACGCCGCTGACCGCGGACACCCGGGGCCTGGCCGGGGCGGACTTCCTCGGCCGGATGAAGGACGGCGCCCTGCTCGTCAACGTCTCCCGCGGTCCGGTCGTCGATACCAAGTCCCTTCTGGAGGAGGTCGGATCGGGCCGCCTGCGGGCAGCGCTCGACGTCACCGACCCCGAACCGCTGCCCGCCGGCCATCCGCTCTGGCACGCCCCGAACGTCCTGATCACCCCTCATGTGGGCGGCAGCAGCTCGGCGTTCGAGCCCCGGGCGAAGCGTCTGGTGGCCCGTCAGCTCGCCCGGTTCGCCGCCGGTGAGCCGGTGGAGAACACGGTGCTCGTCACGGACTGAGGCGCCCCGCGCGCACGCTCCGCGACCGCCCGCGCGCGGGCAGTGGCCACAACTCCCCTGATGGTGACGGAGAGTAGAGAAGCTATGTCGCTGAGTGACGAAAGTGGTGTATCGTCCGGAAGAAGGGGCTGCGGCGCGTTAGTACGGCGCTGGGGAGTGATCGGACCATTTGGGGGGCGACGGGCGATGCACGGCCAATGGGTGAAGGATCCGACGCGGCAGAGCCGCCGAAGGCGACGACGGGGTGCTCCGAAGCCGGCGGGCGAGGGGGACCGGTGAGCGCCCCGGGGGCGGCGCTCCTGACCAGGCCCCCCGCCGCGGCCGGCGGCGGCAGAGGACTGGCGGCGCAGCTCCTCCTCGCGGTGGTCAGCGGCGGGTACGCCGTCGGGGCCGCCCTCGGCTGGGGGTCCAAGGAACTCGCCAAGATCATGGGCGACTTCGGGCTCAGCACGGCGGGCCTGCTCGCCGCGGTCTCCTGCTACCACTACGCGCGGACGATCGACCGCCGCGAGCGCCCCGCCTGGCTGATGTTCGCGTTCTCCTCGCTCATGGGCGCCCTCGGCAACGCGGTCTGGGGCTGGTACGAGGTCATCCTCGGCCAGGAGGTGCCCGAACCCTCACTCGCCGACTTCGCCTTCCTCTGTTTCGCGCCGCCCGCCATCGTGGGCCTCCTCGTCCTCGCCAAACGTCCGGTGACCCGGGCCGGCTGGGTCTGCCTCGGACTCGACTCCTGGCTCATCGGCGGTTCGCTCCTGACCCTGTCCTGGAGCCTGGCCCTCGCCAACGCGGCCCGCACCGCGCAGTCGGGAGCCCCCGGCAGCGTGCCGCGCGCCGCGCTCTCGCTCGCGTACCCGCTCCTCGACATCGCCCTCGTGTCGATGGTCCTGGTGCTGCACTTCCGCCGCTCGGCCAACAACCGTTCCGCGGTCAACACGGCCATCGCGGCCCTCGCGCTGACCGTCCTCAGCGACGCGTTGTTCACCTCGCCGCTGCTGAACACGACCTACCGCTCGGGCGAGATCCTCGACGCCGGCTGGTTCGCGGGGTCCCTCCTGCTGGCCTACGCGCCCTGGGGCGCCCGCCGGGCCGATCCGGCCGGCCGGGTCGCGCCACCGCGCGCCGAGCGGCCGCACAGCCGGCCCATCACCGGCTCCCTGCCGGCCCTCACCCCGTACCTCGCCGCGGCGGTGTGCACCCTTGGGATCCTGTACAACGTCGTGGACGGCCGGAAGGTCGACCGCATGGTCGTCTTCACCGGCTGCACCGTCGTCCTGGCCCTCGTCATCCGGCAGGGCATCATGCTCCTCGACAACATCGCGCTGACCCAGGAACTGGCCCAGAAGGAGAACCACTTCCGCTCCCTGGTCCAGGGCTCCAGCGACGTCATCATGATCGCCGCGCCCACCGGAACCCTGCGCTACGTCAGCCCCGCCGCCGCCGGCGTCTACGGCCGCGAGGCGGAGGAACTGGTCGGCAGCGAGCTCGCCACCCTGATCCACCCCGACGACCTCGGCCAGGTGGTCCACGAGGTGCGCCGCTTCCTCGCCGCCCAGCCGGCGGAGGAACCCACCACGCGCATCGAATGCCGGTTCAGATCGGGCACCGGCGAGTGGCTCAACGTGGAATCGACCGTCAACCGCCACCAGGGCGGGCTGATCCTCAACAGCCGGGACGTCACCGAGCGGGTCCGACTCCAGGCCCAGCTCCAGCACAGCGCGGAGCACGACCCGCTGACCGACCTGCCGAACCGCGCGCTGTTCACCCGCCGGGTCCGCCAGGCCCTCACCGGTCGCCGGTCGGGGGACCACAGCACCGCCGTGCTCTTCATCGACCTCGACGGCTTCAAAGCGGTCAACGACACCATCGGGCACCAGGCCGGCGACGAACTGCTCGTCGAGGCCGCACACCGGCTCCAGGCCTCGGTCCGCGCCGGGGACACCGCCGCCCGACTCGGCGGTGACGAGTTCGCCGCCCTCATCCTCGGTGACGGCGGCCGGGACCGCGGCGCCCGGGAGTACCAGGTCCACGAGATCGCCGACAGGCTGCGCACCACCCTCGCCCAGCCCTACCGGATCGCCGGGAGCGAGGTCCGCGTCGCCGCCAGCATCGGCGTGGCCTTCGCGGACCCCGGCATCACCCCTTCGGACCTGATGCGCAACGCGGACCTCGCGATGTACCGGGCCAAGGCCGGCGGCAAGGACCGGGTCGAGCTGTACGCCCCGCAGATGCAGGCCGAGGTCGTCCGCAAGGCCGAACTCGCCGGCCGGCTGCGCACCGCGCTCCACGACGGGGAGTTCACCCTTCTGCACCAACCCGTGGTCTCGCTGGCCACCGGGGAGGTCACGGCCGTGGCCGCGCAGGCCCGCTGGCGTTCGGCGCAGGGAATCCTCTTCACCCCGGCCGAGTTCCTCCGGGTGGCCGAACACGGCGGGCCCGGCGCCCCCGGGCAGGATGCCGCCCGCAGCGCCGAACTGGGCCGTTGGCTGCTGGAGGAGGCCGTGGAAGAGGCCGCCGAGCGCCACCGCGCGGGGCACGCCGTACCGGTGGCCGTGCGGATCACCGCCCGGAGGCTGCTGGACCGCTCCCTGCCGCGCGGCTCCGTGGAGGCGCTGCTGACCCGACACGGGCTGCCCTCCGGCGCGCTCGTCCTCGAACTGGCCGCCTCCGACCCCAGAGTGCCCTTCGACGAGCTGGAGCGCCGCCTGACGGCCCTGCACCGGCTCGGCGTGCGCATCGCCCTTGACGGCTTCGGCAGCGGCTACGCGGCCATCAGCGCCCTCCGGCGCCTCCCCGTGGACCTGCTCAAGCTGGACCGGGGGCTGGTGGACGGCGTGGTCGAGTCCGCGCGACTGCACAAGATCACCGCCGGACTCTTGCGGATCGCAAACGATCTGGGCATGCAGTCCGTGGCCGACGGCGTGGACCTGCCCGAGCAGGTCATGGCACTGCGCGCGATGGGGTGCACCCACGGCCAGGGAACGGCGTTCTCCGGCCCACTCGACGAATACAGGCTGCGGCGCGCGCTCGTGCGCGGTACGTTCCCAGTACCGGGCGGTACGGCCCAGCCGGCCTTGGCCGGAGGCTCGTCCGGAGGTTCGATGGTCATCCGTAGAGGCTCAAATAATGAGACGCCCGTCCCACCCGCTTGACATCCACCTCCCGCCGGAGGGAGGGTCAATGCCATGCGCACCCGAATTCTCGTACTTGGAAAGCGCGTCGGCTGAAGCGGGGACCTGCATGTCCCCGCTCAACACCCCCGACGCGCTCCCCTCGCTTGCCACCCGGCACGAGGGGTTTTTTGTTGCACTGGCACACGCCCCCGGCTCTGACCCGGGGGATCCCCGCTCCTCGTAAAACCCTCAGCTTCGAGAAGAGAATGCCGATGACCGAGCAGGCCACCGGGGCCCACCATCCGCAGCCGCGGCCCCGTACGGGTGGACAGCAGTCCACCGCAGTTGAGCACGTCACGGGTGCGCAGTCCCTCATCCGCTCTCTCGAAGAGGTGGGGTGCGACACCGTCTTCGGGATTCCGGGTGGCTGCATCCTCCCCGCGTACGACCCGATGATGGACAGCAAGAAGGTCCGTCACATCCTGGTCCGCCACGAGCAGGGCGCGGGCCACGCCGCAACCGGCTACGCGCAGGCCACCGGCAAGGTCGGCGTCTGCATGGCGACCTCCGGCCCGGGCGCCACCAACCTGGTCACCCCGATCGCCGACGCGCACATGGACTCCGTCCCGCTCGTCGCGATCACCGGCCAGGTCTCCTCCAAGGCGATCGGCACGGACGCCTTCCAGGAGGCGGACATCGTCGGCATCACGATGCCGATCACCAAGCACAACTTCCTGGTGACCAAGGCCGAGGACATCGCGAAGACCATCGCCGAGGCCTTCCACATCGCCGCCAGCGGCCGGCCGGGCCCCGTCCTGGTCGACATCGCCAAGGACGCCCTCCAGGCGAAGACCACCTTCTCCTGGCCGCCCACGCAGGACCTGCCCGGCTACCGCCCGGTCACCAAGCCGCACGCCAAGCAGATCCGTGAGGCCGCCAAGCTCATCTGTCAGGCCAAGCGCCCCGTCCTGTACGTCGGCGGCGGCGTCATGAAGTCCGGCGCCACGGCCGAGCTGAAGGTCCTCGCCGAGCTGACCGGCGTCCCGGTCTCGACCACCCTGATGGCCCTGGGCTCCTTCCCCGACAGCCACCCCCTGCACGTCGGCATGCCGGGCATGCACGGCTCGGTCACCGGCGTCACGGCGTTGCAGAAGTCGGACCTGCTGATCGCGCTCGGCACCCGCTTCGACGACCGCGTCACCGGCAAGCTGGACAGCTTCGCCCCCTTCGCCAAGGTCATCCACGCGGACATCGACCCGGCCGAGATCGGCAAGAACCGCGAGGTCGACGTCCCGATCGTGGGCGACGCCCGCGAGGTCATCGCCGACCTGATCCAGGCGGTCCAGGCCGAGCACACCGACGGCAACGCCGGTGACTACAGCGCCTGGTGGAAGGACCTCAACCGCTGGCGCGAGACCTACCCGCTCGGCTACGACCAGCCCGAGGACGGCTCGCTCTCCCCGCAGCACGTCATCGAGCGGATCGGCGCCCTCGCCCCGCAGGGCACGATCTTCACCGCGGGCGTCGGCCAGCACCAGATGTGGGCCTCGCACTTCGTGAAGTACGAGGAGCCCCGCACCTGGCTGAACTCCGGCGGCGCCGGAACCATGGGCTACGCGGTCCCGGCCGCGATGGGTGCCAAGGTCGGCATGCCCGACCGCGCGGTCTGGGCGATCGACGGCGACGGCTGCTTCCAGATGACCAATCAGGAACTGGCCACCTGCGCGCTGAACAACATCCCGATCAAGGTCGCCATCATCAACAACGGTGCCCTGGGCATGGTCCGCCAGTGGCAGACGCTGTTCTACAACCAGCGCTACTCCAACACGGTGCTCCACGGCGACGAGACGGGCCACGACACGGTCGGCTCCCAGCTCGGCGAGTCGCAGACGCGCCGCCAGGGCACCCGCGTCCCGGACTTCGTCAAGCTGTCCGAGGCCATGGGCTGCGTCGCGCTGCGCTGCGAGGACCCGGCCGACCTGGACAAGGTCATCGCCGAGGCCAACGCGATCAACGACCGCACGGTCGTCGTCGACTTCATCGTCCACGAGGACGCCATGGTGTGGCCGATGGTCGCCGCCGGCACCTCCAACGACGAGGTCCTGGCAGCCCGGGGCGTCCGCCCCGACTTCGGCGACAACGAAGACGACTGAGCCGAGAGAGCCGAAGAGAGAGAACGACTCACATGTCCAAGCACACGCTCTCCGTCCTGGTCGAGAACACGCCCGGCATCCTCGCCCGGATCGCCGCGCTGTTCTCCCGCCGCGGGTTCAACATCGACTCCCTCGCGGTCGGCGTCACCGAGCACCCCGACATCTCGCGCATCACCATCGTCGTGAACGTCGAGGACCTCCCGCTGGAGCAGGTGACCAAGCAGCTGAACAAGCTGGTCAACGTGCTCAAGATCGTCGAGCTGGAGTCGCACAACGCCATCGAGCGCGAACTCGTTCTGGTGAAGGTCAGGGCCGACAACGAGACCCGCTCGCAGATCGTCGAGATCGTCCAGCTGTTCCGCGCCAAGACCGTCGACGTCTCCCCGGACGCCGTCACCATCGAGGCCACGGGCGGCACCGACAAGCTCGGCGCGATGCTCAAGATGCTGGAGCCCTTCGGCATCAAGGAACTGGTCCAGTCCGGCACGATCGCCATAGGGCGCGGCGGCCGGTCCATCACGGACCGCAGCCTGCGCTCGCTCGACCGCAGCGCCTGACGGGCCGGACACGCTCCCGCTCGCATCGCGAGACCAAGAACCTCAGATTCCGTTCCCCGCCGTACGGTGGGTGCAACATCAGCGCACCAAGGAGATATCCCAGTGGCCGAGCTGTTCTACGAGAACGACGCCGACCTGTCCATCATCCAGGGCCGCAAGGTCGCTGTCATCGGATACGGCAGCCAGGGCCACGCCCACGCGCTGTCGCTCCGTGACTCCGGCGTCGACGTCGTCGTCGGCCTCAAGGAGGGCTCGAAGTCCAAGGCCAAGGCCGAGGAGCAGGGCCTGAAGGTCGTCCCGGTGGCCGAGGCGGCCGCATGGGCGAACGTCATCATGATCCTCACCCCGGACCCGCTCCAGGCCGAGATCTACGAGGAGTCCATCAAGGAGCACCTCGAAGAGGGCGACGCGCTCTTCTTCGGCCACGGCTTCAACGTCCGCTACGGCTTCATCAAGCCCCCGGCCAACGTCGACGTCGCCCTGGTCGCCCCGAAGGGCCCGGGCCACCTCGTCCGCCGCCAGTACGAGGAAGGCCGCGGCGTGCCCTGCATCGCCGCCGTCGAGCAGGACTTCACCGGTTCCGCCTTCGCCCTCGCGCTGTCGTACGCGGCCGGCATCGGCGGCACCCGCGCCGGCGTCATCAAGACCACCTTCACCGAGGAGACCGAGACCGACCTGTTCGGTGAGCAGGCCGTCCTCTGCGGTGGCGCCTCCGCCCTGGTCAAGGCCGGTTTCGAGACCCTGACCGAGGCCGGTTACCAGCCGGAGATCGCGTACTTCGAGTGCCTGCACGAGCTGAAGCTCATCGTGGACCTCATGTACGAGGGTGGCCTGGAGAAGATGCGCTGGTCGGTCTCCGAGACCGCCGAGTGGGGCGACTACATCACCGGTCCCCGCGTCATCACCGACGCCACCAAGGCCGAGATGAAGAAGGTCCTCGCGGAGATCCAGAGCGGCGAGTTCGCCAACACCTGGATGGCCGAGTACAAGGCGGGCCTGCCCAAGTACAACGAGTACAAGAAGGCCGACGAGGCGCACCTGCTGGAGACCACCGGCAAGAAGCTGCGCAAGCTGATGAGCTGGGTCGACAACGACGAGAGCTGATCTCGTGCGCGGTGGGGCCGGGACGCACGTCCCGGCCCCGCCGCACATCACCGGCCCGGCCGGAAAACAACCCTCGTACGGGACGGATTGTCCACGCCGGCCAATCTCGGACGGGTGATCCTTCCGTACAGGCGGAGTTCCGCTGCGGATCCGCTACTACACTGCTCAACACAACGCGTCAGGCCCACAGTGTCGTGCGTCTTCCACGCGGCTACCCCCTCCACGCCTGCGGCCGTCGGGACGGCCGTCCGCACTGGACTTGTGAGGACCCACGTGAGCTCGAAACCTGTCGTACTCATCGCCGAAGAGCTGTCGCCCGCCACGGTGGACGCGCTCGGTCCGGACTTCGAGATCAGGCACGTGAACGGCGCCGACCGCGCCGCGCTGCTGCCCGCGATCGTCGACGTCGACGCGATCCTGGTCCGTTCCGCCACCAAGGTGGACGCCGAGGCCATCGCGGCCGCCAAGAAGCTGAAGGTCGTCGCCCGCGCCGGTGTCGGCCTCGACAACGTCGACGTCTCCGCCGCCACCAAGGCCGGCGTGATGGTCGTCAACGCGCCGACCTCGAACATCGTGACCGCCGCCGAGCTCGCCTGCGGCCTGCTCGTCGCCACGGCCCGCTACATCCCGCAGGCCAACACCGCCCTGAAGAACGGCGAGTGGAAGCGGAACAAGTACACGGGCGTCGAGCTCAGCGAGAAGGTCCTCGGTGTCGTCGGCCTCGGCCGCATCGGTGTCCTGGTCGCCCAGCGCATGTCGGCCTTCGGCATGAAGATCGTCGCGTACGACCCCTACGTGCAGCCCGCGCGCGCCGCCCAGATGGGCGTCAAGATGCTGGCGCTGGACGAGCTGCTGGAGGTCGCCGACTTCATCACCGTGCACCTGCCCAAGACCCCCGAGACCCTCGGTCTCATCGGGGACGAGGCCCTGCACAAGGTGAAGCCGTCCGTCCGCATCGTCAACGCCGCGCGCGGCGGGATCGTGGACGAGGCCGCCCTGTACGCGGCCATCAAGGAGGGTCGCGTCGCCGGAGCCGGCCTCGACGTGTACGCGAAGGAGCCCTGCACGGACTCCCCGCTCTTCGAGCTCGACCAGGTCGTCTGCACCCCGCACCTCGGCGCGTCCACGGACGAGGCCCAGGAGAAGGCCGGTGTCTCGGTCGCCAAGTCGGTGCGCCTCGCGCTCGCCGGTGAGCTCGTGCCCGACGCGGTCAACGTCCAGGGCGGCGTCATCGCCGAGGACGTCCGGCCGGGTCTGCCGCTCGCCGAGAAGCTCGGCCGCATCTTCACCGCCCTCGCGGGCGAGGTCGCGGTCCGCCTCGATGTCGAGGTCTGCGGCGAGATCACCCAGCACGACGTCAAGGTGCTCGAACTGTCCGCGCTCAAGGGCGTGTTCGAGGACGTCGTCGACGAGACGGTCTCCTACGTCAACGCCCCGCTGTTCGCGCAGGAGCGCGGTGTCGAGGTCCGCCTCACCACCAGCTCGGAGTCGCCGGACCACCGCAACGTGGTCACCGTACGAGGCACCCTGTCGGACGGTCAGGAAGTGTCGGTCTCCGGCACCCTGGCGGGCCCGAAGCACCTGCAGAAGATCGTGGGCGTCGGCGAGTACGACGTGGACCTGGCCCTGGCCGACCACATGATCGTGCTGCGCTACACCGACCGCCCCGGCGTGGTCGGCAAGGTCGGGCAGCTGCTCGGCGAGGCCGGTCTGAACATCGCGGGCATGCAGGTCGCCCGTGCCGAGGAGGGCGGCGAGGCGCTCGTCGTGCTCACCGTCGACGCGGAGGTCCCGGTGGACGTCCTCGCCACCATCTCGGCCGAGATCGGGGCCGCTTCGGCCCGTACGGTCAACCTCGTCTGAGCGGAACCACCAACGACACGAGGGCCCGGGGCGCATGCCCCGGGCCCTCGTGCGTACCCCCGTTCCGAACGGTTCAGAGGGCCGGAACCGGGGGAGCCCCGGCCGGTTCGGCGTCGGTGGGAGCGGCTGCCGCGGCACCCCGCAGCAGGACCGGCGTCAGCGCCGCCGCGACCAACAGGAGGGCCGCCCCGCCCCAGGCCGCGTACTGCATGCCGTGCACGAAGGCCTCGCGGGCCAGGGTCAGGAGCCGTTCGCCCGCCCCGCCACCGAGTTGACCGGCGGTGGCGACCGCGCCGCCCAGCGTCTCCCGTACCGCCGGATCCGTACCGGCCAGATCACCGCGGTAGACCGCGGTGCCCAGGCTGCCCAGCAGGGCCATGCCGAGCGCCCCGCCGAACTCCTGGCCCGTCTCCAGCAGGGAGGCCGCCGAACCGGCCTTCTCGGCGGGGGCGGCGGCCAGCGCCATGTCGGAGACCAGGGACATCACGATGACGATGCCGGCGGCCAGCACCCCGGCGGCGGTCAGGAGCAGCCACAGGGAATCGGTGCCGGTGAGGCCCATCAGCGCGAACCCGCCCGCCGCGAGGGCGAAGCCGCCGGCGATCACACGGGCACGGGAGGTCCTGCGGGCCAGGGCTGCGCCGGCCGGGGCGGCGGCGCCGATGAGGAGCGAGGGGGCGAGGCTCCACAGGGCCGCCTCCAGGGTGCCCATGCCGAGGACGGACTGGAGGTACTGGGTGGTGAAGTAGGACGAGCCCATCATGGCGAAGGCGGCGACCGCGTTGAGCCCGATGCCCGCCCCGAAGCCGCGCCCCCGGAACAGGGCCCGGTCGATCATCGCGTCGGCCCGGTGGCGCCGGCGGCGGACGAAGGCGTACCCGAAGACCGCCCCGACGGCGAGGCAGCCCAGACGGAAGGGGGCGAAGCCCTCGGCGGCGATCTCCTTCAGCCCGTACACCACCGGCAGGACGGCGGCCATGGAGAGCGGGACGCCCAGCAGGTCGAAGCGGCCGGGGGCCGGGTCCTTGAACTCCGGTACCAGCACCGGGACCAGGACCAGGAGGAGGAGCATCGCGGGCACGTTGATCAGGAAGACCGATCCCCAGTGGAAGTGGTTGAGCATCACCCCGCTCAGCACCGAGCCGAGGGCGATGCCGCCGGTCATGGCACCGGACCAGATCGCGATGGCCTTGCCGCGCTGGGCGTCGTCCTGGAAGAGGTTGCGCACGAGGGCCAGCGTGGACGGCATCAGGGTCGCGCCGCCGATGCCCAGCAGCACGCGGGCGCCGATGAGCATCTCGGCGCTCGTGGCGTAGGCGGCCGCGACGGAGGCCAGGCCGAAGGCGGACGCGCCGATCAGCAGCAGCCTGCGGCGGCCGATGCGGTCGCCGAGGGAGCCCATCGTGATCAGCAGTCCGGAGAGGGCGAAGGCGTAGCTGTCGAAGATCCAGAGCTGCTGGGAGGCGCTCGGGTCGAGTTCCCGGGTGATGGCCGGGATGGCGAAGTAGAGGACGGAGACGTCCATCGCGACCAGGAGCAGGGGCAGCAGGAGGACGGTGAAAGCGGTCCATTCGCGGCGGCCGGCGAGGCGCGCCGTGGTGGCGGGGTTCGTCATGAGCAGGAATGTACAGCCGTCATAAACGAATGTCTATGACGGCTGTATAGAACGCTTGTGTGGAACTTCTGTCTGGGACGGCTGTCTTGCTACCGTGACGGCATGGGACATCGTGAAGATCTGCTCGAAGGTGCCAAGAAGTGCCTGGCCGAGAAGGGGTTCGTGCGTACCACGGCGCGCGACATCGTCAGCGCGTCCGGGACCAACCTGGCGTCCATCGGCTACCACTACGGCTCCAAGGACGCCCTCCTCGCGCAGGCGTTCATCGTCCTGATGGAGGAGTGGGGCGAGGGCTTCCGGACCGGGCTCGGTGACGACGCCACCTTCCCGGACCGGTTCCGGGCACTCTTCGAGGGGGTCCTGGACCGGCGCGAGGAGACGGCGCCGATCTGGTCGGCCAGCCTCGAAGTGGCCCTGAACCGGGACCGGATGCCGGATCTGCGCGCGCTGCTCGCCACCTCGCAGGGCGACGGTCGCAAGGGGCTGATCGCGATGATGACGGGCGTCCGGGAGGAGGACATCACCGAACACGAGGTCCGTACGGTCGGGGCCGTCTACCAGGCGCTGCTCAACGGCCTGATGGTGCAGTGGCTGTTCGACCCCGCGAGCGCCGCCACCCCGGAGGAGTTCACGGAAGGCATGCGGCGCGTGGCGCAGGGGTTCAACGCGCCCTGACGCGCTCGGAGTTCAGGCCGCCGCCTGGCGGGCCGTCGGGGCGGACGTCCCGAGGGGATGCGGCGGCGGGGTGTCACGTCACACGGTGATGACGACCTTCGCGCGCGCGTGCTCCCCCTCCAGGTACCGGATCGCCTCCGGCACCTCGGCGAGCGGGTACGTCCGGTCGATGACGGGGGTGACCAGGCCGCCCTCCACGAACGCGCGCAGCGCCGCCAGGTTCTCCCCGTCCGGCGCGGCCGTGAGCACGGCCAGCCGATGCCGGGCGAAGGGGGACGACACCCGCCCCTTCAGGAGGAGTCCCAACGGGCCCCACAGGCTGCCGTCCCCGTACGCGCCACCGCCGGACAGGACGAGCGTCCCGGTGGGGGTGAGCACGCGCCGGCAGTCGGCCAGGGAACGGTTGCCCACCAGGTCGAGGACGAGGTCGTGGCGCGGCCCCCCGAGGGCGAAGTCCTCCCGGGTGTAGTCGATGACGTGGTCCGCGCCCAGCGAGCGGACCAGCTCCGCGTTGCGCGTGCTGCACACCCCGGTCACCTCCGCGCCGAGCGCCCTCGCGATCTGCACGGCGAACGTCCCCACACCGCCCGACGCCCCGTTGATCAGGACCCGCTGGCCCGGCTCCACCCCGCCCCGGTCCCGCAGCCCCATCAGGGCCGTGTTCCCCGCCAGCGGCAGCGCCGCCGCCTCCTCGAAGCCCAGGCCGGCCGGCTTGACCTCCACCACGTCCTCCGAGGCGGCCACGTACTCGGCGAACGCCCCGTCCGCCTCGCCGAACACCTCGTCGCCGGGTCTCCACCGGGTCACGTCGCGGCCCGCGGCCACCACCCGGCCCGCGAAGTCCGAACCCCGGATCCCGACCTTGGGTCTGCCGAGCCCCAGGACCAGGCGTGCCGCGTACGGGTCCCCGCGCATCAGATGCCGGTCGCGGGCGTTCACCGAGGCCGCGTGGACCCGTACCAGCACCTCGTGATCGGCCACCGAGGGCCGGTCGACGTCCCGCAGCTCCAGCACGTCCGGAGAGCCGTACCGGTCCTGGACGATCGCCTTCATCACGCCTCCGCGCCGCACACGGTCGGTGCGGAAAGGGTCCGGCCGACCGGAGGCCGACGCTGCGGGTGACGGTAGGCGAACGCGGTCCGCAGCGGAATGGGGGAAGGCCCGGGGGTTCCTCACCGCCCGGCCGATCCGCGGTGGGCGCGGGTTCAGTGGTGGAGGCGGGAGGCCTTGAGGGCCATGTGGAGCAGGAGGCGGTCCTCGCCCTCGTCGAGGTCGAGGCCCGTCAACTGCTCGACCTTGCCGAGGCGGTAGTACAGCGTCTGACGGTGCACCCCGAGGGCCGCCGCCGCGCGGCCCGCCTGGCCGGCGCAGTCGAGGAACACCTCGGCCGTGCGGGTCAGTTCGCGGTGGGCGGGGCTCAGCAGGGTCCGGACCGCCGGATCGTCCACCGGGCCGGCGGGGAGCGCCGCGAGCATCCGGTACGGGCCGATCCGCGACCACTGGGCCACGGGACCCAACCGCGGCTGGGCGGTGGCGGCCCGCGCCGCCGCCGTGGCCTGCCCCCAGGCCGTCGGCAGTTCCGCGAGGGCCCGTACGGGATCGGACACGCCCGCGTTCACGCCGCCGGCCCGCGCGGACGCCGCGGCCCCCACCGGCGGAGCGGAGCCCGACCCGGAGGCCGGTGGCGCGGAGGCCGACGCCGCGGTGGTCCGCGGCGCGGTCCGGGAGCCCTCGGTGGCCGCGACCGAGCCGGTCGGCTCCGTCGCGCGCGGCAGCAGTCGACCCAGGGCCGTCAGGGCCGGAGCCATGGCGTCCGTGCCGCGCATCCTGACCAGCGCCGCGAGTCGTCCGCCGGCCCCGGGGTCCTCCGCCGGAACCACGCACACCGCCGCCGCGCCCGGGACGGACTGGGGCACCTCCCCGATCCACGGCGACACGCACACCACCGTGTGCGGGCCCTCCCCGCCGGCCCCGAGGGCGAGTCGCAGCGCGGCCACCGCCATGTCCTGCTGCCAGCCGCGCCCCGCGGTGAGCACCGCCAGGAACTCCCGCGACAGGTCGGCGCCCGCCCTGGCCTCCTGTGCGAGCAGTACGCCGATCCGCTGGGCCACCTCCATGGCGGCGGCCAGTTCCTCCGGCCCGGGTCCCGGGGCCGCCCCGGTGTCCGGGCCCTCGTGGTCGAGGAGCCACACGTAGCCCTGCACGATGCCGCGGTGGCGCACCGGCAGGCAGATCCGCCCCCGGAACACGCCCGCGTCGGGCGCGGCGGGGATCCGCACGGGGCCCGTCGCGCGGGCGATGCCGAAGCCCTCGAACCAGGACCGGACGGCGGAGGTCGACTGCCGGGTCAGGATCGAACGGGTCCGCACGGGGTCCAGGACGAGCTCGCCGCCCTCGCTGTCGCTGTCGTGCGCGCCGAAGGCGATCAGGCGGAAGTCCCGGTTCTCCAGCGTCGCGGGGGCGCCGAGGAGCGCGGAGATCTCGTCCACCAGGTCCTGGTACTCGTCCTTCACCCGGACATTCTCCCACCCCGCGGCCGGCCCTTCAGACAGATGTATGAGATCCGGACCACGGATGCGTGACAGCTGTCGATGGCCGAGGATCGTGGGGATCCTTAGGTTTCACGGTGGTTTTACTTGCGTTTTCCCTACGGCCCCGATCCATCCGGTAACGGACCGTACGTCTGCTTCTGCCACCCGTTGGAGGTGCCCCGTGCTGGGTCCCGCGATCCTCGCCGCTTCGCGCAGCGACAAGATGCGCCGAATCGTCTCTGCCGCCCCGGTGACCAAGCCCGTGGTGAACCGGTTCATCCCCGGTGAGACGGTCGACCAGGTCATCCCGATCGTCGAGGAACTCACGCGGAAGGGCCTGGAGGTCACGCTCGACGTCGTCGGTGAGGACATCACCGCCGTGGAGCAGTCCCACGCCGCCCGTGACGCCTACCTCCTGCTCATCGAGCGGCTCGCCGAGCTGGGCCTGGGCGGGACGGTCGAGATGTCGGTCAAGCTGTCGATGTTCGGCCAGGCGCTGGAGGGCGGTCACGAGCTGGCCCTCGCCAACGTCCGCCCGGTCGTCGAGGCCGCCGCGGCCATCGGTACCACCGTGACCCTCGACGCCGAGGACCACACCACCCTCGACTCGATGTTCGCCATCCACGAGGAGCTGCGCCGGGACTTCCCGCAGACGGGCTGCGTGATCCAGGCCTACCTGTTCCGCACCGAGGCCGACGCCCACCGGCTGGCCGCCGCGGGCAGCCGCGTGCGGATCGTGAAGGGCGCCTACAAGGAGCCCGCCGAGGTCGCGTACCTCGACAAGGCCGAGATCGACAAGGCCTACGTCCGGATCATGAAGATCCTGATGGAGGGCGAGGGCTACCCGATGATCGGGTCCCACGACCCGCGCCTGATCGCCATCGCCCAGGAACTGGCCCGGCAGGCCGGGCGCAAACTGGACGAGTACGAGTTCCAGATGCTGTACGGCATCCGCGGTGAGGAGCACCTGCGGCTCGCCGCCGAGGGCCACCGCATGCGCGTCTACACGGCGTACGGCACGGACTGGTACGGATACTTCATGCGCCGCCTCGCGGAGAAGCCGGCCAACCTGCTGTTCTTCCTCCGCTCGATGATCACCAAGAACTAGGCACCCCACTAGCTCAAGGCCCGTCCCCCTAGCTCAAGGAGTTCCCGCCCCATGGATGCCGTGACCCAGGTCCCCGCGCCCGTCAACGAGCCGGTCCACTCGTACGCCCCCGGCAGCGCCGAGCGCGCGCGTCTCGAAATCCAGCTCAAGCAGCTGTCCGAGAACCCGATCGACCTCCCGATGACCATCGGCGGCGTCAAGCGGATGGGCGGCGGCGAGCGCTTCGACGTGGTCCAGCCGCACGACCACAAGTCCGTCATCGGCACCTACGCCAACGCCACCGAGGCCGACGCCCAGGAGGCCGTCGACGCCGCCCTGGCCGCCGCCCCCGCCTGGCGCGCGATGGACTTCGACGACCGTGCCGCGATCATCCTGCGCGCCGCCGAGCTGCTGGCCGGCCCGTGGCGCGAGAAGCTGGCCGCGTCCACCATGCTGGGCCAGTCCAAGACCGCCCAGCAGGCGGAGATCGACACTCCCTGCGAGCTCGTCGACTTCTGGCGCTTCAACGTCCACTTCGCCCGGCAGATCCTCGCCGAGCAGCCCGCCGCGAACTCCGCGGGCGTGTGGAACCGCAGCGACCACCGCCCGCTGGAGGGCTTCGTCTACGCGATCACGCCGTTCAACTTCACGGCCATCGCCGGCAACCTGCCGACCGCCCCCGCCCTGATGGGCAACGTGGTCGTCTGGAAGCCGTCCCCGACGCAGACCCACTCCGCGGTCCTGCTGATGGAGGTCCTGGAGGCGGCCGGTCTGCCCAAGGGCGTCATCAACCTGGTGACCGGCGACGGCATCGCCGTCTCCGAGGTGGCCCTGAACCACCCCGAGCTGGCCGGCATCCACTTCACCGGCTCGACCAAGACCTTCCAGTACCTGTGGAAGACGGTCGGCAACAACATCGAGAAGTACAAGTCCTACCCGCGTCTGGTCGGCGAGACCGGCGGCAAGGACTTCGTCGTCGCGCACCCCTCCGCCGACCACGCCATCCTGAAGACCGCCCTGACCCGCGGCTCCTTCGAGTTCCAGGGCCAGAAGTGCTCGGCCTCCTCGCGCGCCTACGTTCCCGCCTCCATCTGGAACGCCGGCTTCAAGGAGAGCTTCGCGGCCGAGGTCGACGGCATCACCATGGGTGACGTCCGGAACCTGGACAACTTCATCGGCGCCGTCATCGACGAGCGCTCCTTCGCGAAGAACAAGGCCGCGATCGACCGCGCGAAGGCCGACCCGACCTGCACGATCGTCGCCGGTGGCACCTACGACGACTCCGAGGGCTACTTCGTCCGCCCGACCGTCATCGAGTGCACCGACCCGGAGAACGAGGTCTTCACGACCGAGTACTTCGGCCCGATCCTCGCGGTCCTCGTCTACGAGGACGACAAGTACGACGAGATGCTGGCGCAGATGGAGTCCGTCTCGGCCTACGCCCTGACCGGCGCCGTCATCGCGCAGGACCGCTACGCGGCCGCCGACACGATGGAGAAGCTCCGCTTCGCGGCGGGCAACTTCTACATCAACGACAAGTCGACCGGCGCCGTCGTCGGCCAGCAGCCCTTCGGCGGCGGTCGCGCCTCGGGCACGAACGACAAGGCGGGCGCCGCCTCGAACCTGCTGCGCTGGACCTCGACGCGCTCCATCAAGGAGACCCTGGTCCCGCCGACCGAGTACGGCTACCCCCACATGGGCTGATCACGGCCCGGCGCTGAACCCCGCCCCCGCTCCGGTACCCCCAAGTCCGGAGCGGGGGCGGTT
Organism: Streptomyces sp. NPDC040432; assembly: GCF_055595445.1. NCBI lineage: Bacteria > Bacillati > Actinomycetota > Actinomycetes > Kitasatosporales > Streptomycetaceae > Streptomyces > Streptomyces sp. NPDC040432. The sequence continues at coordinate 92,812 of NZ_JBVIVP010000025.1, forward strand.
CCAATTCGCCGACCGGAACCGGGTCCGCTCAGACCTCGACCATGACCTGGTCCAGGGACTTGCGCACCAGGTCCGGCACCTCGCAGTCGTCGGCCGGGTAGCCCACCGGGATGACCGCGAACGCCTTCTCGTTCTCGGGGCGGTTCAGTACGTGCCCGAGGAAACGCATCGGGCTCGGGGTGTGGATCAGCGCGGACAGCCCACTGAGGTGGAGGGCGGACAGCAGCATGCCGACCGCGATGCCGACCGACTCGTCCACGTAGTAGTGCTTGCGCTTCGCACCGTCCGGACCGAGCCAGTAGCGCTGCTGGAACACCACGATCAGCGCGGGCGCGTCCGTCAGGTGGGTCTTCACGGCGTCCGTGCCGATCGGGCGCAGGGCGGCGAGCCATTCGTCGCCCAGCCGACCGTCGTAGGAGATCTGCTCCTCCTGCTCGGCGGCGGCGCGGATCTGCCGGCGGACGGTCGGGTCCTTCACCAGGACGAACGTCCACGGCTGCTGGTGCGCGCCGGAAGGGGCGGTGGCCGCGCAGGCGACGGCGTCGCGGACGACCTGTTCGGGCACCGGATCGGAGGAGAACTGGCGTACGGTCCGCCGCTCGTCCATCCGTTGCCTCAGTTCCGCGGCCCGCGCGAGGGATTCCCGGCCCGGCATGCGCGCCGGCCGGTAGGCGACGGGCCGGTAGGGCCGGCCGTGGGTGGGCGTCCACTGCTGCGTTTCTGGCGACATGGGCAGATCTTCCGTCCGCGCAACCGCCCGAGGCCAGCGGCACGTCACCACCTCATGTCCGTTGTGTACGGACAGGGGGGCTATGACCGTGGCGAACGTCGGTCGATTCGTGGACCGGGACGGCTGTCCCGACGCCCGTGACCAGGGCGGGGCGGGAGCCCTGCCACCGGGCCGCCCCGGACGGGCCGACAGCCCCGACGGGCCGACCTCCCGGGGCTGGACCGCGGTGACCGCGCACGGCGTGCGCACCGTCATCGACCTGCGGAACGACGACGAGCGGGGAGTGGACCAATTCCCGCGAACGGCCGGTACGACGCCCCTGCTGATCCCCCGCGACGGCATCGAACACCGGGACTTCCGGGACGTGTGGCGGGGCACTCCGGGATTCGGCACCCCCGCGTGTTTCCGGCCTTTCCCGGATGCGCTTCCCCGACCGTCCCACCGGCCCGCGGTCCGCCGCGGCGCTGGTACCGTGCCCCGGCGGGACCTCGGCGTGTCAGGAGACGCCGGCCGACCCCTGGAGGACGAGCAGTGACCGTGACCCTGACGCTGACCCACACCGCCGGGCTCGGCGCCGGCGAACGGCGCGAGATCCGGGCCCTGCTCGACGCGGCGTTCGACGGGGACTTCGCCGACGAGGACTTCGAGCACGCCCTCGGCGGGATGCACGTCCTGCTGCGCGAGGACGACCCCGACGGTCCCGGCGGCGCACTCGTCGCGCACGGCAGCGTCGTACAGCGGCGGGTCCTGCACGGCGGCCGGGCCCTGCGCACCGGCTACGTCGAGGCCGTGGCCGTACGGTCCGACCGGCGCCGGCGCGGGCTCGCCGGGCAGGTCATGGCCGAGCTGGAGCGGGTGATCGCCAGCGCGTACGTGCTGGGCGCGCTCTCGGCGTCCGAGGCCGGCGCGGCCCTGTACGAGGGCCGTGGCTGGCGCCCGTACCCCGGTCGCATCGGCGTCCTCGGACCGACCGGCCCCGAACGACTGGCCGAGGAGGAGGGCTCCACGTACGTGTGGACGCCGCCGGGCGCGGCCCCGCCGGACCCGGCCGGGCGCCTCGACTTCGACTGGCGCGACGGGGACGTGCTCTAGCCACCGCCGCGGCCCCGGCGGCACCGGGACCGCCCCACCCGCCCGGGGCTACCCCGAGACGCTGGGCGCGCCGGTCTCGATGTGGCCGGTGTAGCGGCGGGACCAGGTGCCGTCGTTGTCCGCGAGGATCGTGAAGTCGTACCAGCCCTTGCTGTAGGCGACCGCGTTGAAGAAGTCCTCGCGGGAGGAGTTCGCCGGGACGGTGTACGTCCACGGCCCGTCCGTGCGGTAGGCGTTCGCCCGGACGGTGAAGGTGACCGGGGAGGCCGACGCGTTGGTCATCCTGAAGTACACCGCGGTCTTCCCGGTGCCCGGCTCGACCGCGTAACGGGCCGCGACCTCGACCGCCCTGCCGGGCTTGGAGGCGTCGCCGAGGAAGCGGCGCAGGAAGCGGTTCGGGCCGTACATCGAGATGTCGTACTTGCCGGAGCCGTGCCCGAGGCCGATGTGGAACCAGTCGGAGGTGGCGGCCCCCGCGTCGACCGTGTACTGCCAGGCGGCCGTGTCCCGGTGCTGGTGGGGGTGGAGGGAGAAGTGTGCGGGCCGCTTCGCCTGCCCGCCCTGGTTGGACATCGAGAAGTGGGCCGTGATCTGTCCGGCGGCCCCGAACTCGAACCGGTCCAGGTTGCCGTTGACCTGGTACGGCAGGGCGCGCGCCGGACGCGTGCCGGGCTCCTGCGTCGGCAGGGCGTTGTCCTGCGGCATCGGGTTGGGCAGCGGGGCGCAGGTCGACTGCCCGATGACCTTGGCCGTCGAGGGGAGGCCGGCGGGCACTCCGTACACCGGGCGCGCGAAGTCGAAGACGCCGGTCAGGTCACCGGTCACCCGGCGCCGCCAGGCGCTGATGTTCGGACAGGTCGCCGGGGTGCCGAGAGCCGTCGTCCAGGTCTCCATGAACCGCAGGACGGAGGTGTGGTCGAAGACCTCGGAGCTGACCCAGCCGCCGCGGGTCCACGGGGACATCACGAGCATCGGGACCCGGAAGCCGAGCCCGATCGGCAGCCCGTCGAGGTACTCGCCGGGCGTGCCGGGCGGGGCGACCGGCGGCGGGACGTGGTCGAAGAACCCGTCGTTCTCGTCGTAGTTGAGGAACACGACGGTGGAGTCGAAGACCTCCGGGTTCGCGGCGAGGGCCCGGTACACCAGGTCCACGAAGTGGGCGCCGTCGCCGGGCGGGGCGTACGGGTGCTCCGAGAAGGCCTCGTTCGCCACGACCCAGGAGACCTGCGGGAGGGTGCCCGCGACCACGTCCGCGCGGATGGCGGCGGCGATGTCGTCCGGGGTGGAACCCGTGACGCGGGGGACGGAGGCCATGCCCCGGTCGTGCAGCGGGTCGCCGGGGGGCGCGTCCGTGAACTTCTTGAAGTAGGCCAGGCCGTTGTCCCCGTAGTTGTCCTGGGCGTTCTGGTAGACCTTCCAGCTCATGCCGGCCCGCTGGAGGGCCTCGGCGTACGTCTCCCAGGTCAGCCCCCTCTCCTCGCCACCGTCCTTGCTGCCGGCGTCGATCGTGCCGCTCCACAGGAAGGTCCGGTTGGGGCCGGTGGCGCTGAGGGCCGAGCAGAAGTAGGCGTCGCAGATCGTGTACTGGTCGGCGAGCGCGTGGTGGAACGGTATGTCGCCCCGGTCCAGGTAACCGAGGGTCCGGGTCTGGCCGACGCCGGTGACCCAGTTGTCCATCCGGCCCTTGTTCCAGGCCGCGTGCTGCGAGGTCCAGCTGTGGGGCAGGTCGCCGGTGCACTGCGCCAGGGTCTCGCCGTCGGCGCCGCCCGCGGGCGGGGTCGCGGACAGCTTCCACGGGTACTGTCGGCCGCCCCAGTTCGGCTGGTTGAAGGTGCCCCAGCCGCCGGGGATGTTGCCGGCGGCGCGGTCGGCGAAGCCGCGCACGCCCTTGAGCCGGCCGAAGTAGTGGTCGAAGCTGCGGTTCTCCTGCATGAGGATCACCACGTGCTTCACATCGGTGATCGTGCCGGTCGCGGCGGCTGCCGCCGCCGAAGCCGGCCAGACCGTGGGCAGCGTCGCCCCCGCGACGAGCCCCGCTCCGATGCCCACGAACCCTCTGCGGCTGATCGGTGTCACTGGCTGCTCGCCTCCCACTCGGGTGCCCCTGCGGCACGTCGACGGCAAGAGTGGCGGCAGCCTCCGCAAAGGTCTACAACCGTGCGGTAAGAACTCGGTGAACATCCGGAAGGTAGCGGTCAGCCGTCGACGCGCACCAGCATCTTGCCCGTGTTCTCCCCGTGGAGCATCCCGAGGAAGGCCTCCACGGTCTGCTCGAACCCCTGGACAACCGTGGTGTCGGTGCCCACGCGGCCACTGCGGAGGTGGGGGACCAGAAGATCCTCCAGCTCCTCCTGGAGATTGGTGTGGTGACGTACCAATACGCCTTCCAGCCGCAGGGACTTGTGTACGACCTCGAAGAGGTTGCGGGGTGCGGCCGGTGCCCGGTCGGCGTTGTACGTCGAGATCGCGCCGACCCAGGCGATCCGCCCGAACTCGCGCAGCGCGTCGATCGCGCCCTCCAGGTGGCCCCCGCCGACGTTGTCCACGTAGACGTCGATCCCGTCCGGCGCGGCCTTCGCCAACTGCTCGCCGACGGGGCCGTCGTGGTAGTCGAACGCCGCGTCGAAGCCGAGGTGTTCCGTGAGCCGACGGACCTTCGCCGGCGAGCCGGCGCTGCCGATGATCCGGCGCGCGCCGAGCAGCCGGGCGATGTGGCCGGTGGCCGTGCCGACCCCGCCGGCGGCGGCGGACACGAAGAGGTCCTCGCCCTCGCGCAGGGCCGCCGTCCGGGTCAGGGCGGCGTACGCGGTCAGGCCGGTGCCGCCCAGGATCGACAGGTACGCCTCCAGCGGCACGCCCTCGTGGTCCGGCAGCTTGCGGGCGCCGTCGGCGCCGAGGGTGACCAGGGCGTGGGTGCGCCAGCCCTCGCGGTGGAAGACGAGGTCGCCCTCGGCGAGGCCCGGATCGCGGGAGGCGACGACCCGCCCCACGGAACGGCCCTCCAACGGGGTGCCCAACGCGAAGCCGCCCTCGCCGCCGTCCATCAGTCCCCGGTGGTACGGGTCCACGGACAGGAGCAGGTTCTCCACCAGGGCGGTGCCGGGCGCCGGGGCCGGGACGGGGTACGCGGCGTACGTGAAGTCGCCGGCGACGGGGAATCCGGAGGGGCGGGCGGTCTGGTGGACGGCGAGAGCGGTCTTCTTGGTCATGGCGTCGACGCTACGAAGGAATCCCCGGGCCGGGCAGGGGGTTGTGTTCATGGCAGCCGCCCCTCCATGAACACCGCTCATAGAACGAGGTGAGAGCCCCCGTGGCCGAGCTCCTCCCGCAGGAACTGCGGATCCTGGTCGCCGTCGCCGAGACGGGCGGCTTCACCGCCGCGGCCGCCCGGCTCGGGATCGGCCAGTCGGCCGTCTCGCACTCCGTGCGCGGCAGCGAGGGCAAGATCGGCGCGGTCCTCTTCGAGCGCGGCCGCGCCGGGGCCTCGCCCACCCCGGCGGGGGAGCGGGCCGTCGCGCTCGGGCGGCGGATCCTGCGGTTGTACGAGGTCCTCGGCGAGGAGGCGCGCGCCGCCGGCCGCGTCGCGGCCGACCGGGACGAACCGGCCGGGGTCCTGCGCGTCGCAGCGTTCCGCAGCGCCGCCCTGCACCTGCTGCCGCCCGCGCTGCAACGCCTGACGGCCCGGCATCCCGGCGTCCGGCCCGAGGTGCGGGTGGTCCGCGAACTCGGTGCCGGCACCGCGGGGGAGGTGGCCGCCGGCCGTGCCGACCTGGGCATCGCGACCCTGGGCTCCGGGGACTCCGTACCGCCCGGCCTGCTCACCGGCGTGCTCACGAACGAGGCGTACGCGCTGGTCCACCCGGCCGGTCACCCGGACCCCAGGGCGTTGCCGCTGCTGGACTGGGACGAGAACTGCGGCTCCTACACCCGTGACTGGTGGCGGGCCCAGGACTGGATCCCGTCGGCGACGGTCAAGGCCGAGGACGACGCGATGGTACTGACGATGGTCGGCAGGGGCCTGGGCATGGCGATCCTTCCGGAGCTCTCCCTGAGGGAGGCCACGGAGGCGGTGGAGATCGCCCCTCTGGGCCCCGGAGGGCCGGTGAGGCAGGTGGGATACGTCACCACGGCGGAATCGGCCTCGACTCTCGCTGTCAGGGCTCTGATCAGGGAACTCAGAGCTGAGAAGGCATAAAAACGGAAGTCTGATGAGGGTCGTTCCGCGGGTTCGGCGTCTCAGATACTAGGAAGTCCGAGTAATTGCGGAGACATACAGCCGGACCTGCCCTAGCTTTGTAGGAGCCGAACGTCTCGCCGATCCGGCGAATGGCGGTCGTGAGCGCGCGCCCCTGGCAGGCAACCCCTGCGGCGCACTGCTCCCCGCCTCTTCCGGCGCCTTGAAGGAACCCCTCATCCGTGGCCCCGCCACGCCGTGATCTCAAGGAGTCGATCACCATGACCCCCAGCACCGCCGCAGCCCGCCGCGTCCGCCACTCCTCCCCGGCCGACGCCGACCGCAAGAACGCCGCCGCAGCTCTCCAGCGCGCCCTGGACCGCCGCGACAACGGCGGCTCGACCGGCCACTGAGCTGCGCCTTCCCCCCTCGCACACCCCGGCCGGCAGGCATCTCGCGTCCACATGGGTCCACATCGTGGACGCGAGATGTCTGAGGGCTAAGACGCGGAGTACGGTTCCGTCATGTCGACCAGCATCAATCTCGCAGTGATCCCCGGTGACGGCATCGGTCGGGAAGTCGTGGCTCAGGGCCTCAAGGTCCTCACCGCGGTCCTGCCCGAGGACGTGAAGCTGGAGACCAAGGAATACGACCTCGGCGCCCAGCGCTGGCACCGCACCGGTGAAACCCTCCCGGAGTCGGAGCTCGAAGCCCTCAAGCACCACGACGCCATCCTCCTGGGCGCCATCGGCGACCCGTCGGTCCCGTCGGGCGTGCTGGAGCGCGGTCTGCTGCTGAAGCTCCGCTTCGCCTTCGACCACTTCATCAACCTGCGCCCGTCGAAGCTCTTCCCCAACACGGCCACCCCGCTCGCCGGCCGCCCGGAGATCGACTTCGTCGTGGTTCGTGAGGGCACCGAGGGCCCGTACACCGGAAACGGCGGCTCGCTGCGCACCGGTACGCCGGCGGAGGTCGCCACCGAGGTCAGCCTCAACACCGCCTACGGCGTCGAGCGCGTCGTCCGGGACGCCTACGAGCGGGCGAACGCCCGCCCCCGCAAGAAGTTGACGCTGGTCCACAAGAACAACGTCCTCGTGTACGCGGGACACCTGTGGAAGAACATCTTCGACAGGGTCGGCCAGGAGTACCCCGAGGTCACCACCGACTACCTGCACGTCGACGCCGCGACGATCTTCTTCGTCACCCAGCCCGAGCGCTTCGACGTCATCGTCACGGACAACCTCTTCGGCGACATCCTCACCGACCTGGCCGCGGCCGTGACCGGCGGCATCGGCCTGGCGGCCTCCGGAAACATCAACCCGACCGGCGCCTTCCCCTCCATGTTCGAGCCCGTCCACGGCTCGGCCCCGGACATCGCCGGCACCGGCAAGGCGGACCCGACCGCGACGATCCTCTCGGTCGCCCTGCTGCTGCGCCACCTCGGCTACGAGGCCCAAGCCGCCCGCATCGAGGACGCCGTCTCCGCCGACCTCGCCGAGCGCGACGGCACCTTCCGCTCCACCGACGCCATCGGCGACGCCCTCGCCGCACGCGTAGCCGGCTGACCCGGCAGCTCCATCCCAGGAAGCCGCCGGGTCGCTACCAACGGACCCGGCGGCTTTTCCTGTGCGGCCCCGGGTGCCACCATCTCCCCTGGGCCGCTCATGCCCCGTTTCACCGAAGCCTGGCCGCGGGCGATAATCGAACGCGAGGCCGCGGAATACGGGGAAGCTCGGACGTCCTAGTACGCCGTGAGCGCGGTCCGCCCTACCCAACCGGTGAAGGACAAGCACTCATGACGACGCCCACGATCGAGCTGAAGCCCTCCTCGAACCCTCTGTCCGACACGGAGCGGGAAGCGATCCTGGCCAGCCCCGGTTTCGGCCGCCACTTCACCGACCACATGGTGACGATCAAGTGGACCGAGGGACGCGGCTGGCACGACGCCGAGCTGGTCCCTTACGCGCCGCTGTCGATGGACCCGGCGAACATGACCCTGCACTACGCGCAGACGATCTTCGAGGGTCTCAAGGCGTACAAGCAGCCCGACGGCACCGTGGCCACCTTCCGCCCCGAGTCCAACGCCGATCGCTTCCGGGCCTCCGCCCGCCGCATGGCGATGCCGGAACTGCCGTCCGAGCTGTTCATCGCCGCGTGCGACGCCCTCATCGCGCAGGACCGCGCCTGGGTCCCCGATTCCGGTGAGGCCTCGCTCTACCTGCGGCCCTTCATGTTCGCCTCCGAGGTCGGCCTGGGCGTCCGCCCCGCCAACGAGTTCCTCTTCATGGTCATCGCCTCCCCGGCGGGCGCCTACTTCCCCGGCGGCGTGAAGCCGGTCTCCGTCTGGCTCTCCGAGGAGTACGTCCGCGCCGTCAAGGGCGGCACCGGCGCCGCGAAGACCGGTGGCAACTACGCGGCCTCCCTCGTCGCACAGGCCCAGGCGGCCTCGCACGGCTGCGACCAGGTCGTCTGGCTCGACGCGGTCGAGCACCGCTGGATCGAGGAGATGGGCGGCATGAACCTGTACTTCGTGTACACGGAGGAGGACGGCACCCGTCGGATCGTCACCCCCGAACTCACCGGTTCGCTCCTTCCCGGCATCACCCGTGACTCCCTCCTCACCATCGCCCGCGACCTCGGCTACACCGCCGAGGAGGGCCGGATCACCACCGAGGACTGGAAGCGCGACAACGAGAACGGCACCCTGACCGAGGTGTTCGCCTGCGGCACCGCCGCCGTGATCACCCCCGTCGGCTCGGTCAAGTCCGAGCGCGCCAACTGGACGCAGGGCAACGGCGAGCCCGGCGAGGTCACGATGGAACTCCGCAAGGCGCTCCTGGACCTGCAGACCGGCCGCGCCGCCGACGCGCACGGCTGGATGCACCCGCTCGGCCAGTAGGACGGGCGCGGCCGTCGCCCGCTCGCACGGAAGGCCCCCGACCGGACCGGTCGGGGGCCTTCCGTCATTGCGCTTCCGAGGCCCGGAGGCTCCGAGGGGCGCCGTCAGCGGGCCCGACGGCGCTCCGCCCGTCGGGCGCGGCGCGCGTCGGCGCGGGCGGAGCCGTCCGGGAGCAGCGCGACGACGGCGTCGCCGAAGAGGTACACCACCGCGCCGATTCCCTTGAGGGTCCGGATGATCACAGGGCCTGCGAGCTCGTCCATGTCTGTTCCGCGTTCTTTCCTTGCTCCTGCGCGACCGCGGCGGGCACGTCCGCCGACCGCGGGGTCAGCGCGGCGTAGACGAGTCCGCCGACGAGCCCCGAGAGGACGAAGCTGCAGTCCACGCCACCCGTGAGGGCCAGCAGGGGGCCCTCGTGGAACGGTGTGGAGACGGCCGCGAGGCCGGTTGCCGCTCCGAGTGCCCAGGACACCGTCGCGCGCGGGTTCCACCCCCCGCTGAACCAGTAGACGCCGCCGCGGGTCCGCTGGTTGAACACCTGGAGCGACTTCTCGTCGTACCTGCCGCCGCAGCGCGCGTACCCGATCAGCGTGATCACGGCCCACGGGGTGCCGAGCGCGGTGAGGACGAGGACGAACGAGGTCATCGCGGCCTGGGCGTTCCAGCCGAAGGAACCGATGAACACGAAGGCGGTGGCGACGGCGGCGGCGACCAGGGTGGTCGTGGTCCGGGTGGCCCTCGGGACGATCGCGTCGAGGTCCAGGCCCATCGAGTAGAGCATCAGGCCCGCGTTGCCGATCGAGCCGGCCGCGGCCGCGACGAGCAGCGGCACCAGGTACCAGAACGGTGCGGCGGCCACGAGCGGCCCGGCGTAGTCCGCTCCGGCGCGGGCGGCGAGCGCGGTGTAGGTGCCGAAGAGCTGCGGGATCAGCAGGCCGACGAGGAGGCCGACCGCGGTGGCCCACAGCACCTTGCGGGGGCTGTGCCGGCGCGGGGAGATGTAGCGGGTGTAGTCGCCGAGCAGCGTGATGAAGGCGACCGGGCCGCTGAGACCGGCGGCGACGGCGGCGAGCAGCCAGGTCGGCCAGAACGAGCCCAGCAGGTACGGGGTCCCCGGCGGTGCGGCGGTGGTGAAGTCCGGGGCGTACGCGAGGACGCCGACGGCCAGCAGCACCACCATGACGACGGACAGGATCTTGCTCATGCGCAACAGCAGTCGGTAGCCGAACACGGCCCCGACGACGGTACAGGCGGCCAGTACGCCGTACATGGCGGCGCGGGAGAAGCCCGTGTCGGGCAGGCCCGTGAGCCGGGAGAGGGCCCCGACCATCACGTCGCCGCCGATCCACAGGGTCAGCGCGGTGTACCCGAGCGAGAGCAGCAGCCCCACCACCGAGCCGACCAGCCGGCCGCGGACGCCGAACTGGGCGCCGCTGGAGGTGGACAGGTTGGTCGCGGTGCGCAGGGAGACCAGCGCGAGCGGGGCGGTGAACGCGATCCCGACCAGCGTGCCGGTCACCACGGCGGTGACCGAGGGCCACAGCCCCAGGCCGAAGGACGGCGGCAGCCAGCCGAAGACGATCACACCGAGGCAGAGATTGGAACCGAGCAGGATCGAGACGAGGTCGCGGGGACCACTCGTCCGTTCCTCCTCGGGGACGGTGTCGACTCCGCGCTGTTCGATGGGCATGGGGGACTCCCTTGGCAGGGCGGGGGGTGGTTGCGCTGATGTTTGAGCGACACTCAATGTGACTCAGGTGCTGGTACCGGGTCAATGGTTCCCAGCAAGGAAGTGAAGAGTTAGAGTGATGCTCTAACTCGTTGACTCAAGAGGTGGTGGATCGGCGTGCGGCGGACCCCTGGGGAGCGCGTTCGGTTCCGCGGGACCGGTCTCCGGGCGGCCGGCGGCGCGCCGTACGCCTGCCGCGGCACCCGCGGCATCGGACCCGTGGACATGCTCCTCGACTCCCGGGTGGGCGCGGTCGATGTCGACGCGCGCGGCGGACCCGTCCCCCTCGACGGCGAACCACCGCGCTTCCGAGCGGCCGAATCGGCCCCCTGAACCGCCCGCACTTCCTTTGAGCCCGGCACAGCCTGTGAGGACCCCCGCCATGACCCACCCGACCCAGCCGTCGCACCCGACCCAGCCGTCCAAGCCCGTCGACGCCGGATTCCGGATGCCCGCCGAGTGGACGCCGCACGAGCGCACCTGGATGGCCTGGCCCGGCCCCAACCCCACCTTCACCAACGAGCAGGAGCTCGCCGAGGCCCGCGAGGCCTGGGGCGCCGTCGCCCGCGCCGTCGGCGCGTACGAGCCCGTGACCCTCGTCGTCTCCCCGGGCGACGCCGAGAGCGCCCGCGCGATCGTCGGTGACGACGTCCAGCTCGTCGAGCGCGAGCTCGACGACGCCTGGATGCGTGACATCGGCCCCACCTTCGTCACCAACGACGCGGGCGAACTGGCCGCCGTCGACTGGACGTTCAACGGCTGGGGCGCCCAGGAGTGGGCCCGCTGGGACCACGACTCCAAGGTCGCCCGCCACGTGTCCGACCTCATCGGCACCCGCACCTACAGCACCCGCCTCGTCAACGAGGGCGGCGCCATCCACGTCGACGGCGAAGGCACCGTGCTCCTCACCGACACCGTGCAGCTCGGCGAGGGCCGCAACCCCGGCTGGACCCGCCGTCAGGTCGAGGACGAGATCCACGCCCACCTCGGCACCACGAAGGCGATCTGGCTCCCGTACGGCCTCGCCGGGGACTACGGCACCTACGGGACCCAGGGGCACGTCGACATCGTCGCCGCCTTCGCCCGCCCCGGCGTCGTCATGGTCCACACCCAGCCCGACCCGGCCCACCCGGACCACGAGCGCTGCAAGACCATCGCCGCCCTCCTGCGCTCCTCCACCGACGCGCGGGGCCGGCTGCTGGAGGTCGTGGAGGTGCCGGCGCCGACGGTGCTGGAGGAGGACGGCGAGTGGGTCGACTACTCGTACATCAACCACTACCTCTGCAACGGCGGCGTCGTCCTGTGCGCCTTCGACGACCCGCGCGACGAGGAGGCCGCCGAGATCTTCCGCGGTCTGTTCCCCGAGCGGACCGTGACGCTGGTCGACGCACGTACGATTTTCGCCGGGGGTGGCGGTATCCACTGCATCACCCAGCAACAGCCGAAGGTCTGACCTGCGGCGGACCTCACGAAGGAGTGCCCATGGCGGTGGGTGGAGTGCCGGTACGGGCGGCGCGCAAGAACGCGCCCCCGCGCGAGGACGTACTCGTCGCCGCCATGGCCACGATCGCCGAGCGCGGCCTGGAGGGCCTGACCATGGCCGGTCTGGGCCGCCAGGTCGGCATGAGCAGCGGACACCTCCTCTACTACTTCCGCAGCAAGGACGAACTCCTGCTGCAGACCCTGGAGTGGAGCGAGGCCGCCCTCGGCACCGAACGCAGGGCCCTGCTCTCCCGCCGCGACCCGGCCGGCGCCCGCCTGCGGGCCTACGTGGACCTCTACGTCCCCGACGGCCCGCGGGACCCGCACTGGACCCTGTGGCTGGAGGTCTGGAACCGGTCCCAGAACGCCGGCCCCCAGGAACGCGACCGGCAGGCCGCCATCGAGGGCGCCTGGCACCGTGACCTGGTCGCCCTCCTCGCCGAGGGCGTCTCGCGCGGGGAGTTCCGCCCGGTGGACCCCGACCGGTACGCCGCCCGGATCCGGGCCCTCCTCGACGGGTTCAGCATCCAGGTCGCCGTCGGCCTGCCCGGGATAGGCCGGGACGACATCCTGCAACACGTACGGGAGTTCCTCACCGAGACGCTCGACGTCCCCGTGCCCGTCGCCGAATGACCCCGGGGCCCTCCCGTGCGGGGCTGCCCGCATCGTGAGATCGCCGTCCACGTACGGCGAGCCGTATGGCACACTGCGGACGTGCCTGCTCAGCTCATGATTATGGACAGCAGCGCGCCGGTCCTCTGTGACCGCTGAACCGTGGACGACCTTCGCGGCAGCGGCCACCGTGCCTCAGACCCGCGCGCAGACCTCTCGCACCCGCGAGGGGTCTTTTCGTTTCCCGGCCCGAAATCATGCCGGGACCGGGCGGCGCGCGATGATGGGGGCAGTGGATCCCGGGTCTCCGGAACCACTCATCCGACAGGAGTCAGATCAGCATGACGACGACAGAGGCGACGGAGTCGACCGAGCCGACGGAGCCGCGCACCGGTCCCGACGACAGCTTCCACGTCTTCGACACCACGCTGCGCGACGGCGCCCAGCGTGAGGGCATCAACCTCACGGTCGCGGACAAGCTGACGATCGCCCGGCACCTCGACGACTTCGGCGTCGGCTTCATCGAGGGCGGCTGGCCCGGCGCCAACCCCCGCGACACGGAGTTCTTCGCCCGCGCCCGCGCCGAGATCGACTTCAAGCACGCCAAGCTGGTCGCCTTCGGCGCCACCCGTCGCGCCGGCGGCTCCGCCGCGCAGGACCCGCAGGTCCGCGCCCTCCTCGAATCCGGCGCGCCGGTCATCACCCTGGTGGCCAAGTCCCACGACCGGCACGTCGAGCTCGCGCTGCGCACCACCCTCGACGAGAACCTGGAGATGGTCCGGGACACCGTCTCCCACCTCGTGGAGCAGGGCCGCCGCGTCTTCGTCGACTGCGAGCACTTCTTCGACGGCTACCGCGCGAACCCCGAATACGCGAAGGCCGTCGTCCGCGCCTCCTACGAGGCCGGGGCCGACGTCGTCATCCTCTGCGACACCAACGGCGGCATGCTGCCCGCGCAGATCTCGGCGACCGTGGCGACCGTCCGCGCCGACACCGGCGCCCGGCTCGGCATCCACGCCCAGGACGACACCGGCTGCGCCGTCGCCAACACCCTGGCCGCCGTCGACGCGGGCGCCACCCACGTCCAGTGCACCGCGAACGGCTACGGCGAGCGCGTCGGCAACGCCAACCTGTTCCCGGTGGTGGCCGCGCTGGAGATCAAGTACGGGCGCACCGTCCTCCCGGAGGGCGCGCTCGCCGAGATGACCCGGATCTCGCACGCCATCGCCGAGGTCGTCAACCTCACGCCTTCCACGCACCAGCCCTACGTCGGCGTCTCGGCCTTCGCGCACAAGGCCGGCCTGCACGCCTCGGCCATCAAGGTCGACCCCGACCTCTACCAGCACATCGACCCGGAGCGGGTCGGCAACACCATGCGGATGCTCGTCTCCGACATGGCCGGCCGGGCCTCCATCGAGCTCAAGGGCAAGGAGCTCGGCGTCGACCTGGGCGGCGACCGCGCGCTGATCGCCCGGGTCGTCGAGCGGGTCAAGGAGCGCGAGCTCCAGGGCTACACGTACGAGGCCGCCGACGCCTCCTTCGAGCTGCTGCTGCGGGCCGAGGTCGAGGGCCGGGCCCGCAAGTACTTCCGCATCGAGTCCTGGCGCGCGATCGTCGAGGACCGCCCGGACGGCACCCACGCCAACGAGGCCACGGTCAAGCTGTGGGCCAAGGGCGAGCGGATCGTCGCGACGGCCGAGGGCAACGGCCCGGTCAACGCCCTGGACCGGGCGCTGCGGGTGGCACTGGAGCGGTTCTACCCGCAGCTGGCCAAGTTCGAGCTGGTCGACTACAAGGTCCGCATCCTGGAGGGCACGCACGGCACGGAGTCCACGACCCGCGTCCTGATCGCCACCACGGACGGGGTCCGCGAGTGGTCGACCGTGGGCGTCGCCCCGAACGTGATCGCCGCGTCCTGGCAGGCCCTGGAGGACGCCTACACCTTCGGGCTCCTCCACGCGGGCGTGGAGCCGGCGGAGTAGACCGGGCCCACCGCTCCTCGTCGGACATGAGGTCACCTCGCCGGAAGGGCGAGGTGGCCTTATGTCCCGTTAACACGGGAAACAACCCGTTCGGGTAGCGTCATACGCATGAGGACCAGGCTGATTTCCGTACGATTCGGACCGCTGCTGGCCGGTCTGCTGCTGGCCCTGTCGACGACCGCGCTCGTGGCCGCCCCGCAGGCATCGGCCGCCACCGGGGTCGCCGCGGTGGGGGAGGCCCTCAAGAAGGGCCCGGTCTACGTCGACCCCGGCGCCCGGGACCAGCTGTCCGCCGCGCAGGCCGACGCGCTGGCGGAGAAGATCAAGGACTCCGGCAAGCCCGTGTTCGTCGCCGTGCTGCCGGCCGGCGCCCAGTTCCCGCAGGACAAGGTGCTCGCCGCCGTCCGTACCGAGACCGGCATCACCGGCCTGTACGCGATCCGCCTCGGCGACGGCTTCAACGCCGGAGCCGACCCGGCCGTCATGCCGAGGAACGCGGTGGCGAACCTCGCCGCGGCGGCCAGGACGGGCACCCCGGTGGACGCGGCCACCCAGCTCGACGACTTCGTCGACCAGGCCCTGAGCCAGGCCAAGGGCTCCGCCCCCGCGTCCTGGGGCACCACCGGCGCGTCCGACGGAGCCCCGGTCGGCGGCCTGATCGCGCTCGGCGCGGTCGCCGTCGCGGGCGGCGGTGGCGCGTACCTGCTGGTGAAGCGGAACCGGAAGAAGAAGGAGGAGGCCCGGCGCGAGGCCATCGACCGGCTCGCCGTCGTCGTGGACGAGGACATCACGGCCTTCGGCGAGGAGCTGGAGCGCCTCGACTTCCACCCGGGCGAGCCGGGTGCCGACGACGCCATGCGGCGCGACTACGAACAGGGCCTCGACTCCTACGAGAAGGCCAAGCAGATCATGGCCTCGGTCCGACGTCCCGAAGAGGTGCAGGGCGTGACCCAGGCCCTGGAGGACGGCCGGTACGCCTTGGCGTCCCTCGACGCGCGCCGTCAGGGCCGGCCGGTGCCCGAGCGCCGCTCGCCCTGCTTCTTCGACCCGCGGCACGGACCGAGCACCGAGGACGCCACCTGGGCGCCGCCCGCCGGGGCGGCCCGTACCGTCCCGGTCTGCGCGGCGGACGCGGTGCGGCTGCGCGACGGCCTGGACCCGGCGGTGCGTACGGTCGACACAGATCGGGGACCGCGCCCGTACTACGACGCGGGCCCGGCCTACGGTCCCTGGGCCGGCGGGTACTTCGGCGGCGGCATCCTGCCCGGTCTGCTGATGGGCACGATGCTCGGATCGATGATGTCCAGCCCCGCCTACGCGTCGGACTTCGGCGGCGCGGGGAGCGGGTTCGAGGGCGGGGACGTCTCCGGGGCCGACTTCAACCCGTCCGACTTCGGCGGCGGGGACTTCGGCGGCGGTGGCGGGTTCGACGGGGGTGGCGGGTTCGACGGCGGGGGCGGCTGGTAGCCGCCCCCGGGCCGGCGTCACGAGCGGGCGGTCAGGCCTGCTTGATCGCCGAGATGTCGAAGGTCAGCTTCACCTTGTCGCTGACCATGACGCCGCCGGCCTCCAGCGCGGCGTTCCAGGTCAGGCCCCAGTCGGAGCGCAGGATCTCGGTGCCGCCCTCGAAGCCGACGCGCTCGTTGCCGTAGACGTCGGTGGCCGAGCCGGTGAACTCCAGGTCGATGGAGAGCGGGCGGGTGACGTCCTTGATGGTCAGCTCGCCGTTGATCCGGTAGGCGTCCCCGCCGAGGGTCTGCGCCGAGGTCGAGTGGAAGCTCATCACGGGGAAGGCCTCGGCGTCGAAGAAGTCGCCGCTCCGCAGGTGGGCGTCGCGGTCGGCGATGCCGGTGCCGATCGAGGCGATCTTCACGTCGATGACCGCGGTGGAGCGGGACGGGTCGCTCCCGTCGAGGTGCAGGGTGCCCTCGTGCTCGGTGAAGCCGCCGCGGACGTTGGTGACCATCGCGTGCCGGACGGTGAAGCCGATGCTGCTGTGCGCGGCGTCGATCACGTAGTCGCCGGTCAGGGCGGCGAGCGCCGGGTCCACTTCGAGGGTGGCGACGGCGGTGGGGGCGGTGCGGCGGGTGAAGAGACCCATGACTTCCTCCTCGGAAGATCCTGCTGGTGGCGTGTTCGACGGGTTCGACTGCCCGAACTTCGTTGAACTTTCAACGAGACAGACGCTAGACCCATTCCGTTCAAATTTCAACTTTCCTGGAGTGTGCTGCGCGGTTTTGTCGAACCTCCACAAAGGGCCAAGGTCCCGACTGGGGGAGTCCATGCATCCCCCGCCGGTTCTGTTCGGGCCGGACAGCGGATCGGGTCCGAGACTGTGTGGAACCAACGGAGGGTTTTCGCCGTCGCACTTCGTAAGGTCGGTACATGACCGTTGTGGACCAGACTTCGAGCGAGCCGACCGACGCCCGTGGACGCGTGGCCGAGCTGCACTCCCTGCGTGAGGAGGCGCGGCGCGGGCCGAGCGATCGGGCGACGGAGGCGCAGCACGCCAAGGGCAAGCTGACGGCCCGGGAGCGGATCGCGCTCC
>NZ_JBVIVP010000026.1:0-108796 GCF_055595445.1 Streptomyces sp. NPDC040432
ACCCTCCACCACACCCCCATCGGCGTCCTGCGCAGCACCCACCGCCCCGTCTACGACACCCTCATGGCCGACCAACTCGACACCGCCGTCGACCAACGGGGCAAGGGCGATCTGGCGACGCTGCTGGCGGGCTCCGACACCTGGACCGTCACCGAGTAGGCGGGCGGACGGCAGTACCGGCAGGCCGCGAACCGGCGGCCGGCACGACGAGGCCCGGACCCGTTACGGGGTCCGGGCCTCGTCGTGGGTCGCGCGGGCCTCGTCGTAGGCCGCGCGGGCGTCCTGGACCTCGGTGGTGCGGCGTTCCGTCCAGCGTGCGAGGGCCCACACCTGTTGGGCGGCCTCCCGGCCGAGTTCCGTCAGCGTGTAGTCGACGTGCGGCGGGATCACCGGGTGCGCGTGGCGCAGGACGAAACCGTCGCGCTCCAGCGTCCGGAGGGTCTGGGCGAGCATCTTCTCGCTGACGCCGCCCACTTCCCGGCGGAGTTCGCTGAAGCGGTGGGAGCGCTCGACGAGGGCGGCGAGCACGAGCACGCCCCAGCGGCTGGTGACGTGCTCCAGGATCCCGCGCGAGGGACACATCGGCGTCCGGACGTCGGCCGCTTTGCCGGGGGCGGTCACCGGGGTACCCGGGGTACTTACTTCCATGCCAGTACCTTACTTGAAAGTGGGTACTTTCCTATGGTTAGCGCTTTCCTTAGGGTGGTGTCACCCCCTTCGAACAGGAGCGCATCATGAGCATCGTCGTCACCGGAGCCACCGGGTCCCTGGGCCGCCTCGTCATCGAGGAGCTGCTGAGCCGGGTCCCCGCCGATCGCGTGGCCGCCGTCGTCCGTGACGAGGCGAAGGCCGCCGACCTCGCCGCGCGCGGCGTCGAGGTGCGGGTCGCCGACTACGACGACCCGGCGAGCCTGAACCGCGCCTTCCGGGCCGGGGACCGGGTCCTGCTGATCTCCGGCAACGAGGTCGGCCGCCGCGTCCCGCAGCACACCGCCGTGATCAAGGCCGCCGCGGCGGCCGGAGTCGCCCAGCTGGCGTACACGGGGATCCTCGGCGGGCCCGAGGCCGACTTCGACCTGGCGGCCGAGCACAAGGTCACCGAGCAGGCGATCCTCGATTCCGGGCTCCCCCACACCTTCCTGCGCAACGGTTGGTACCACGAGAACTACACCGCCCAGCTGCCCGGCGTCCTGGCGCACGGCGCCGTCGTCGGCAGCGCCGGCGAGGGCCGGATCGCCTCGGCGGCGCGCGCCGACTACGCGGCGGCGGCCGCTGTCGTGCTGACCGGCGACGGGCACCTGAACCGGGTCTACGAACTCTCCGGCGACACCGCCTGGAGCCTGGCGGAGTACGCCGGCGAGGTGGCCCGGCAGTCCGGCAAGGAGGTCGCGTACGCCTCGGTGACCGCCGACGAGCACCTGGCGGTCCTGACCGGCGCCGGAGTGCCCGAGGGGTTCGCCGCGATCCTGGTCGACGTGGACGCGGCCATCGCGCGCGGCCGGCTGGCCGGGACGAGCGGGGACCTGTCGCGGCTGATCGGCCGGCCGACGACCCCGGTGGCCGCCGCCGTCACCGCCGCCCTGGTCTGATCCCGGTCACCCACCGCCACCGGCCGGGGCGACCCGGCCGATCGGCCGTCCCACCCATCGAGATGTCATGAGTATCTCGCTTATACGGGCATGACATCGGACGCGTGCGGCGCTACCTTCATTGAGTTGTGAGATTGGCCTGAAGTAGCACTGGAGGACCCGTGAAGGCGGAGAACGAGCAGCGCACGGGATTGCTCTCCGGATTCGGCGCGTACGGCCTGTGGGGCCTCGTGCCCCTTTTCTGGCCACTGCTCAAGCCCTCGGGCGCGGTCGAAATCCTGGCCCACCGGATGGTGTGGTCACTGGCCGTCGTGGGGATAGCCCTGCTGGCGCTGCGCCGCTGGAGCTGGATGCGCGAGTTGGCGCGACAGCCGCGCAAGCTCGGGCTGACGGCGCTCGCGGCCTCCGTCATCAGCGTCAACTGGGGCCTGTACATCTGGGCGGTCAACAACGGGCAGGTCGTCGAGGCCAGCCTCGGCTACTTCATCAACCCGCTGGTCACCATCGCGATCGGCGTCCTGGTGCTCGGGGAGCGGCTGCGCCGGGCGCAGTGGGCGGCCGTCGGCATCGGATTCGCGGCCGTGGTCGTGCTCGCGGTCGGGTACGGGCGACCGCCGTGGATCTCGCTGGTCCTGGCCTTCTCCTTCGCCGCGTACGGGCTGATCAAGAAGAAGCTCGACATGGGCGGCCTGGAGTCGCTGACGGCGGAGACGGCCCTGCTGTTCCCGCCGGCCCTCGCCTACCTGCTGTGGCTGGGCGTCCAGGGCGACTCGACGTTCGCCACGGAGGGCCTGGGGCACTCGCTGTTGCTGGCCGCGACGGGCCTGGTCACCGCCATCCCGCTGGTGCTCTTCGGGGCGGCCGCGATCCGGGTGCCGCTGTCCACGCTGGGCCTGCTCCAGTACATGGCCCCGGTGTTCCAGTTCGGGCTCGGCGTCCTGTACTTCCACGAGGCGATGCCGCCCGAGCGCTGGGCGGGCTTCTCCCTGGTGTGGGCCGCCCTCGCGATCCTGACCTGGGACGCGCTGCGCACTTCCCGCAGGTCGCGGGCCCGACTGGCGGCCGCGGCGGCGACGGCGCTCGGCGCCGGCCCGCAGGAGATCCCGCAGGCGAGCCTCCGGGACGACACCCGCGAGACCCCCGCCGCCGGGCCCTCCGCGACCCTCTCCGAGGGGCCCGCCGGACCGTCCGCGCAGACCCGCGAACCGGCGTAACACCCTCCCCTTCGCCCACCCGATCCCCGGTACGGACCACCCGTACCGGGGATCGTCCGTTTTCCGAACCGCCCTGACCGGATTGTGGTCTTGACGGATTGTCATGCTCTCGCTGAACATCAGGCTCGCACTGACGCACTACAAGCTCACCTGCTCTATCCCCGCACGTTCCGTCTCATCCCCATACGGAATCCCGGAGCCCCCACATGAGCCTGTCCGTCTCCCGGCGCCTCGCCGCCGTGGCCGCGATCGCGGTCACCGGTCTGCTGGGCGCCACCGCCCCCTCCGCGCTCGCCGCACCCACGGCGGTCGCCGCGGCACCCACCCCGCCCGACATCCCGCTGGCCAACGTCAAGGCACACCTGACGCAGCTCTCGACGATCGCCGCCAACAACGGCGGCAACCGCGCGCACGGCCGGGCCGGGTACAAGGCGTCCATCGACTACGTGAAGGCCAAGCTGGACGCGGCCGGCTTCACCACCACGCTCCAGACCTTCACCTCCAGCGGTGCCACCGGCTACAACCTGATCGCCGACTGGCCGGGCGGTGACCCCAACTCGGTGCTGATGTCCGGCGCGCACCTGGACTCGGTGACCTCGGGCGCGGGCATCAACGACAACGGCTCGGGCAGCGCGGCGGTCCTGGAGACCGCCCTCGCCGTGTCCCGTGCCGGCCTCCAGCCGACGAAGCACCTGCGCTTCGGCTGGTGGGGTGCGGAGGAACTGGGCCTGGTCGGGTCGAAGTACTACGTGAACAACCTGCCGACCGCCGAGCGGGCCAAGTTCGCCGGGTACCTGAACTTCGACATGATCGGCTCTCCGAACCCGGGCTACTTCGTCTACGACGACGACCCGACCATCGAGCAGACGTTCAAGAACTACTACGCCGGCCTGGGCGTGCCGACGGAGATCGAGACCGAGGGCGACGGCCGCTCGGACCACGCGTCCTTCAAGAACGTCGGCATCCCCGTCGGCGGTCTGTTCACCGGCGCCAGCAACAGCAAGACGTCGGCGCAGGCGCAGAAGTGGGGCGGCACGGCCGGTCAGTCCTTCGACCGTTGCTACCACTCCTCCTGCGACAACACCGCGAACATCAACGACACCGCCCTGGACCGCAACGCGGACGCCATCGCCTACGCGGTCTGGAACCTCGGGGCGTCCACCCCGGTCCCGCCGGGCCCGTCCTTCGAGAACACGACGGACGTGAACATCCCGGACTCCCCCGCCGCCGGGGTGAACTCGCCGATCACGGTGTCCGGTGTCGCGGGCAACGCGCCCGCCACCACCAAGGTCGACGTGAACATCGTCCACACCTACCGCGGTGACCTCCAGATCGACCTGATCGCCCCCGACGGCACGGCGTACCGGCTGAAGAACTCCAACTCGGACTCCGCCGACAACGTCATCGCCTCGTACACGGTGAACGCGTCGAGCGAGGTGGCGAACGGCGTCTGGAAGCTCCAGGTCAAGGACGTGGCCGCGCAGGACGTCGGCTACATCAACAGCTGGAAGATCACCTTCTAGTGAAGGGTCCGGCGCCGCTCCCCACGGGGCGGCGCCGGCTCAGCACGTCCCGGGCCGGAAGCTACCCGTCCTCCGCGGTGGACCGCAGCGATGCGGGCAGCGGCTCCTGCATCCGGGCGCGCAGTTCCTGTGCGACGGCCCCGATGTCGGCGCGGCCGAGCTTCGCGGCCTCCACGAGGTCGCCGAGCTCCTCCGGGGTCGGCAGTTGTCTGGCCCCGGCCACCCGCAGGTACGAGCGGGTGGCCGCGGCCGCGTAGAACTCGTTCATCGGGGATTCGAGCGCGGGGCACACGGCCAGCGTGTGCAGGAACGCTGCGGCCCGCCAGGCGGTGTCGGGGGCGGGCTGCTCGGGCACCAGCACCAGGTCGTTCTGGTGCCGGGCGACGGCGGCGGCCACCCCGGAGGGGTCCCACACGGCGGGATCCGACGGCAGATGGTGGGCGAGCGCGGTCCAGGCCCACTCCATGGTGATCTTCAATTGCCGAACCGCTCCTGGAAGTAGCTCCAGTGATCCGCGAACTCCTCGATCCCGGTGAGGAACGACTTGCGGTCCTCGTCGAGTTCGCGTTCCGTCACCTCGGTGATCAGTGCGGTGACCGTCGTGCCCAGTGCCGCCGCGCGTGCCTTGAGGCGCTCGTGGAACTCTTCGTCCAGGCGAATGGTGACGTGTCTCGACATGGCCATCACGGTACAGCGGCCTTGCTGTACGCAGGAGGGGAACGGCAGAAGGGTGGCCCGGGACACAAGTCCCGGGCCACCCTTCGCGTTGTCGCCGTGCGCACCGATCGGGTGCGCGCGGACCGGCTACTTGGCGGAGTCGGCCGCCTTGACCAGCGCGTCCTTGGTGACGGCGCCGACGTAGACCTTGCCGTCGTCCGTGATCAGGGCGTTGACCAGGCGGGTCGACAGGACCCGGCCCTCGCCGAACTTCCCGGTGACCTTGTCACCGAGGGAGTTCAGGAACTGCTGGGCCTCCTTGGGAGCGTTCTTGTCCTTCTCCAGTTCCTTGAGGCCCTGGCCGGCGCCGGTGTCGATGCGGGCGACGGTGGCCCAGCCCTCGCCGAGGACCTTCACCTCGCCGTTGCCGCCGCCGGTCAGCGCGTCGAGGCCGGGGAAGGACTCCAGCGCCTTGAACTCCTTGCCGTGCTCCTCGCCCTTGCCCTCCAGGCCCTCGGTCACCTTGGCGCCCTTGGGCGGGGTGAACGCGAAGGTGTCGGCGGACGGCTTCGCGAAGTCGACCTTGGTGAAGCCCGCGTCGACGATGGGCTTGCCGCCCTGGCTGGAGAGCAGCTGGACGCGCAGCGGGACGCCGTTCTCGGCGTCGACCGCGATCTGTACCGAGCCGACCGTGGAGCCGGCCTGCTTGGGCTTGAGGACCAGCTGGTAGGCGTCGCGGCCGGCGACCTGCGCGGTGTCGCCGACGCTGATGTCGGTGGTCGGGCCGGCTGCCTTGAGGATCTCCTGGGCCATCTGCTGCGGGGAGCCCGCGAGCTTGTCGGCCGACCTGTGCTCGGTGCCCTTGCCGGCGCCCTCGGGGTCCTTCTCGTGGAAGACCTCGTTGGACTTCGAGTCGTAGCCCCAGACGTCGGCGCCGTTGTGGATGAGGCTGTACTCGTCCTTGCCGTCGAGGAAGGTGAGCTTCTGGCGGTCCGGGCCGTCCGCGGCGACGCGGAAGGTGTGCGAGCCGTTCGCCAGCTGCGCGAGCTTGTCCTGCGGATCGGCCGAGCCGCCGGTGACGCCACCGCCGCCGAGGAGGCCGGAGGCGATGGTCGGCAGGCCCAGGTCGGTGGTCAGCTTCGCGGTGCCGGAGAGCTGCTCGACGTCGGAAGCGGCCACCTTCTCGATGAGCTGCTGCGCGGTGACCTTGGGGAGATCGGGTCCGCCGGCGTTGGCGAAGGCGGGGACCATCGCGACGGTCGCCACCGCGATGCCCACCACCGCGACCGGTACGGCGTACCGTGCGGCCTTCCCTGAGGTCTTCGTGTTCGCTGCCATGTCAGTGCCCTGCCCTCTGTGTCGTCGGCGGCGACCCCCGTGTCGCCGCGCTCACCCGGTCCGGTGGGGTTCGATGTCTCCATCTGACCAAATCGGGGCTCCCGGGGCGTCAGCCCCCGGAGCCAACTCCGCGTACGACCGTGGGATGACACCGGACGGGCCCTCCTCCCCCGACCCGTAGGGGTCGGTCCGGGGGGAGGGAACCGCTCCGCCGGCGTGGGCGCGGACCGCCCCGGGGCGGCCCGGCGTCAGCCGGCGCGGTGGACCACCGCGTCGCACAGTTCTTCCAGCGCGGACTTCGCGAAGCACTCCGGCAGCGGGGCCAGGGTGGCCCGCGCGTCCTCCGCGTAGCGGATGGTGTCGCGGCGGGCCTGCTCCAGCGCGGGGTGGACCCGCAGCCGGGCGAGGACCTCGGCGTGCCGGGCGTCGTCCGTGAGGTCGCCGTCGAGGAGCTCGACGAGTTCCAGGTCCTCGGGGCGGCCATCGCGCTCGGCCATTTCCCGCAACCGCAGCACGGGCAGGGTGGGAATGCCCTCGCGCAGGTCGGTGCCGGGGGTCTTGCCGGACTCGTGGGAGTCGGAGGCGATGTCGAGGACGTCGTCGGCGAGCTGGAAGGCGGTGCCGAGCCGCTCGCCGTACTGGGTGAGGATGTCGACGACGGCCTCGTCGGCGCCGGCCATCAGCGCGCCGAACCGGCCGGAGACCGCGATCAGCGAGCCGGTCTTGCCGGCGATGACGTCGAGGTAGTGCGCGACCGGGTCGCGCCCGTCGCGCGGGCCGGCCGTCTCCAGGATCTGGCCGGTGACGAGCCGCTCGAAGGCCTCGGCCTGGATGCGCACGGCCTCCGGTCCGAGGTCGGCCAGGATGTGGGAGGCGCGGGCGAAGAGGAAGTCACCCGTCAGGACGGCGACGGAGTTGCCCCAGCGGGCGTTGGCGCTCTCCACCCCGCGGCGCACGTCGGCCTCGTCCATGACGTCGTCGTGGTAGAGCGTGGCCAGGTGCGTGAGCTCCACGACCACCGCGGACGGCACGATTCCGGGGGCGTAGGGGTCCCCGAAGCGGGACGCGAGCATCACGAGCAGCGGGCGGAACCGCTTGCCACCCGCTTTCACCAGGTGTTGTGCGGCCTCGGTGATAAAGGGGACTTCGCTCTTGGTGGCTTCCAGCAGACCCGCCTCGACGGCGGCCAGTCCGGCCTGGACATCGGTCTCAAGAGCCTGGTCCCGCACGCTCAGTCCGAACGGCCCGACGACGGTCACGAGGGGTACTCCTGTCTGCTGACGATCACCTTGACGATCACATGGATTGTCGATGTGTCGCTGCCATCACTCAAGCCAGCGTATCCGGTCCGTTTTCGATCACCCAGAGCGCCTGTCCGGCCGCCACGCGCGCATCGCCCGATCCACCCCGGTATGTTCAGTGGAAGTCGAAACAACCGGAGAATCTGTTTTGTCCAGAATCACGACCGATATGGACGGGCCCGACCCGGAGGCGGACCAGCCGCCGCCCGGTGACGACCACGCCTTCCTGGGACACCCCAGGGGGCTGGCCACCCTGTCCGGGCTGGAAGTCTGGGAGCGGTTCTCCTTCCTCGGCATGCAGGCCATCCTCGTCCTCTACTTCGCGGACACGGTCGCGAACGGCGGCCTGGGCATGGACCCGGGCAGCGCGGCCTCCGTCGCGGCGGCGTACGGGACCATGGTCTACCTCGTCTCGGTGGCCGGCGGATGGCTCGCCGACCGGATCCTCGGTTCCTACCGCGCGGTCCTCTACGGCGGCATCCTGATCGCCTGCGGCCATTACGCCATGGCCGTGCCCACCGCCGCCATGACCTGGGTCGGACTCGGCCTGATCAGTGCGGGCACCGGCCTCCTCAAGCCCAACGTGGCCAGCATGGTCGGCAAGCTGTACCGCACCGACGACGAGCGGCGCGACGCCGGATTCGCCCTCTACTACATGGGCATCAACATCGGCGCCTTCGCCGGACCGCTGATCACCGCCTGGCTCGGGGAGCGCGAGGGCTGGCACTGGGGCTTCTCCGCCGCCGCCATCGGCATGACCTTCGGGCTGATCCAGTACGTGCTCGGGCGCCGCCATCTGGCGGGACGGAAACACTCGGCCGAGTTCGCCCTCGCCCCGGACGCGATGCGCGCCGCCGTGTGGAGGATCGTCGGCGGCTGCGTCGCGTTCGCCGTCATCGCCACCCTCCTGGCCGCTATCGGCTGGTTGACGATGGCCCGTTTCGTCGACGTGCTGACCCTCGTGTCGGTGATCGCGCCGGTCGTCTACTTCGCGGTCATGTTCCGCAGTCCCCGCGTCACGGCCGAGGAACGCGGCCGGCTGCGCCCGTACGTGGTGCTCTTCCTGGCCTCGGTCGCCTTCAACTTCATCCTGTTCCAGGCGTACTCGACGATGATGTTGCTGGCCTCCACCAACGCCCGCACCACCATCCTCGGCTTCGACTTCCCCGCCGGCTGGTACGCCTCCGCGCTCGGCGCCTTCGAGGTGGCGCTGGCGCCCGTGGTGGCCGCCCTGTGGGTCCGGATGGGGCGCCGGCAGCCGCACGCCTCCAACAAGATCGCCATCGGGGTGATCCTGGGCGGCCTGTCGTTCCTGCTGATGGTCATCCCCACCTCGGGCCACGCCGACGAGACGTACAAGATGGCCGCCTGGTGGATCGTCGGCTCGTACCTGTTGCTGGGGCTCGGCGACGTTCTGCTGGAGACCTCCGGCATGTCGGCCACCACGAAGCTCGCCCCCAAGGCGTACGCGAGCCAGACCATGGCGCTGTGGTTCCTCTCGCTGGCCCTGGCCAACGGCATCCAGGCCCAGGTCGTCAAGCTCTACGACCAGGTGTCCCACCCCGTCTACTTCGGCGTCAACGGCGCCATCGCCGTCGCGGCGGGCCTGGTCGTGGTCGCGCTGGCGCCCTGGCTGCGCCGCACCATGCACCCCGTCCACTGAGGCGCCGCACCCCGTCCACCGAAAGGGGCCCGACCACCGATGATCATCCGTACCGAGTTCCCGTACGGGACCACCCACGAGGACGTCCGGATCCCACTGCCGGACGGGGTGGAGCTGTACGCGCGGATCTGGCGCCCGGTGACGGACGAGCCCGTCCCCGCGCTGCTGGAGTACCTCCCGTACCGGCTGACCGACTGGACGGCGCCCCGTGACCGCCAGCGCCACCCCTGGTACGCGGGGCACGGCTACGCCTCGGTCCGCGTCGACGTGCGGGGCCACGGGTGCAGCGGCGGCCTCCCGGGCGACGAGTACGACGCGCGGGAGCTCGCCGACGGGGTCGCCGTGGTGGAGTGGCTGGCGGCGCAGCCGTGGTGCACGGGCGCGGTCGGCATGTTCGGGATCTCCTGGGGCGGCTTCAACAGCCTCCAGATCGCGGCGCTGGCCCCGCCGGCCCTGAAGGCGGTGGTCACCGTCTGCTCGACCGACGACCGCTTCGACAACGACGTGCATTACATGGGCGGCTCCGTGCTGGCCGTGGACATGCACGCGTGGGCGGCGACGATGCTGGCCTTCGCCGCCCGGCCGCCGGACCCGCTGTTCGTCGGCGACGGCTGGCGCGAGCAGTGGCTGGACCGGCTGACCGCCGTCGAGCCGCTCGTGCACACCTGGCTGGCCCACCAGACCCGTGACGCCTACTGGCGTCACGGCAGCGTCTGCGAGGACTACGGGGCGGTGAAGGCCGCCGTGCTGGCCGTCGGCGGCTGGCACGACCCCTACCGGGACACGGTCCTGCGGCTCGTCGAGAACCTCCCGTCCGGCCGCGTCCGGGGCCTGATCGGCCCCTGGTCGCACCAGTACCCGGACCGGGGGCTGCCGCCCGGCCCGGCGATCGGCTTCCTCCAGGAGACCCTGCGCTGGTGGGACCACTGGCTGCGCGGCGACGACAACGGCGTCATGGACGAACCCCTGCTGCGCGCCTGGATCAGCGACTCCCACCCGCCGGCCACCGTCTACGAGCGGCTGCCGGGCCGCTGGGTGGGCGAGCGGGCCTGGCCGTCCCCGACGGTCGTCCCCGTCTCGTACGGGCTCCAGGGTCCGCCCGTCGTCGTGGCCTCGCCGCAGCACACCGGGCTGGACGCGGGCCGCTTCTTCCCCTTCGGCAACGACGCCGACCTGCCGCCGGACCAGCGCGAGGAGGACGCCAAGTCGGGGTGCTTCGAGTTCCCCGTCGGGGCGGGCGAGCCGGTGGAGATCCTCGGCAGGCCCTCGGTGACGCTGCGCCTGCGCATGGAGGTCCCGTACGGGCAGGTCGTGGCCCGGCTGTGCGACGTCGCCCCCGACGGTTCCTCGACGCTGGTCACCCGGGGCGCGCTGAACCTGTCGGCCCGCCACGGCCGGGACCGGGCCGCGCCGTGGACCCCGGGCGCGACCGAGGACGTCACCTTCGAGCTGAACGGCATCGGGCACGCGTTCCCGCCCGGGCACCGGATCCGGCTCGCGGTGTCGTCCGCGTACTGGCCGTGGATCTGGCCCCGCGCGGGTTCGGAGGCCGGCTGGACCCTCGACCCGGTGGGCAGCACGCTGGAGCTCCCCGTGCGGTCGGGATCCGCCCGGGAGGAGGACATCGTCTTCGAGGCCCCGGAACAGGCCGAACCGCTGGCCGTGTCCTACCCGGAGACCCTGGAGGCGCCCCGCCCGGAACGCCTGGTCGTACGGGACGTCGCGGAGGGCGCCTGGCGACTGGAGGTGGACCCGCGGTACGGCGGCACCCGGGTGTACCCGGACGGGCTGGTGTACGAGGAGGACGCGCGGGAGGTGTACGAGATCCGCGACGGTGACGCCCTGTCCGCCCGGACCCTTTCGGAGTGGCGCGTCCGGCTGCACCGCCCGGAACTGGGCTGGGACACCCACGTCGACACCCGTTCGGAGATCACCTGCGACGAGGGCGGTTTCCTCACCTCGAACGAGATCGTCTGCCGCGAGGGCGACGAGGTCGTCTTCCACCGCACTTGGAAACGCCGCCTGCCGCGCGCGGCGGGCTGACGGATCGGGCCCCGGGTGGCATGGCGCCCCCGGGGCCCGCTCGATGCTCAGACGGCCTTGACGCCGTCCACGAACGCGGCGAACGCGACAGCGGTGAAGCCCAGCACGGGACTGTCGGCGTGCTTGGAGTCCCGGACGGGGACGATTCCGCGCGAGGCGACGAGGTTGGTGGCGACCTCGACGCAGGCGCCGCCGTTTTCGCTGTACGAGGACGTGAACCAGCGGGGGGATTCGGTCATCGTCGCCACGTGCCCTTCGGTTGGTCAGACGGCCTTGACGCCGTCCACGAAAGCAGAGAACGCGGCAGCGGTGAAGCCGAGTTCCGGACCGTCGGCGTGCTTGGAGTCCCGGACGGGGACGATTCCGCGCGAGGCGACGAGGTTGGTGGCGACCTCGACGCACTGGCCGCCGTTGTTGCTGTAGGAGGACGTGAACCAGCGGGGGGATTCGGTCGTCACGACGTGCCCTTTCTAAGCTGATCGATCATGGCCACAGAAGCCGCCTGCGTGTGCGCTTCGGCCTGGAGTTGATGGTAGGCCGTCAGCATGGGGACCACCGCGTTGTTATCCCGCTCCAGATGGCCCCGTTGGGCGGATTCCGCGTAGGACATGATCGACCGGTCCACCAGCGTCAGCACGGTCACGGGTAGATCGAACGGTCTCCGCTCCCCCATGTCGAACGGCGCCACCTGGAGCACCGTGTTCGGCAGTTCGGCGAATTCGAGCAGCCGTGTGAACTGGTCCCGCATCAGGGCGGATCCACCGAGGGGCCGCCGGATGCAGCTCTCGTCGAGCACCGCGAGGATCAGCGGCGGAGGAGTGCGGAGCAGCACGGCCTGCCGGTCCGCGACGACGGCGATCCGCTCGGCCGCGTGATCGGCGGTGATGGCACCCCTCTTGACCGCGCTCTCCGCGAGCACCGTCGCGTACTCCGGCGTCTGGAGCAGACCCGGTATGACGCCCACCTCGTACAGGCGAATCTCCACCGCCCGGCTCTCGTAGCCGAGGAACTCCGGGAAGCCCTCCAGCAGGACGCCGTGCCGGATCTCGCGCCACTCGCGCTCGAACGATTTTTCGCCCTGACCGGTGCCGAAGACCTCGTCGGCACTGCGCGAGAAACGCACAGTCGGCACTTTCCGCCCGGTTTCGACAGCTGACACGTGCGTACTGGAGTACCCCAGCCGCCCGCCCAGGGCCTCCTGCGTCCACCCCCGTTCCTCGCGCGAGCTGCGCAGACGCGCCCCGAAGGCCGCCCGGGGGTCGCGTTCGGGGTTCAACTCCTTGCGGTTCAAGGGCTCCTGACCAATCTTCCGTTCCATTTCGACAAGTTGAAGCCTCCCCCGGCCAGGGCCATCCTGAACCCGATCGGTAGCGAATCGACTACGGAGAGGAACGGTGTCATGTGTGAAACGAAGCCCCCTCAGCCGCCGTCGGCCGGCGCGCTCGTGGTGGACACCAGTCGCGGTGACCGCGTCGGGGAGTTCCGCGGGGTCGCCGGCCCCTACTGGTCGCTGCGCCCCGTGCGCGGCGGCACGGAGTGGGAGGCGGAGCCGCGGCACGTGCGGCCCGCCGAGCCCATGGAGCGCATGCGGGCCGAGAACGCCCGGCGCAACGCGCGCAGCGCGAAGGGCTTGCTGTGAACACCCCGCCGCCCGAAGGGGACGCCACCGGGGCCGAGTTGCGGCGCATGGAGTCGGATCCGGCCTACCGGGCGCGGTTCCTCGCGCTGCTGGACGGTGCCCTGGCGCGGCGGGAGGCCGAGCGCGGCGCGTTCGCGGGCGCGGCCCTGGCGGCGGCCGAGCGGCTGCGGGGCCTGGTCCGTCCCGATCCCGACCCGGCGACCCGGCGCGCCCGCGCCAACCGGCGCAGTGCGGTGGCCCTGACGGTCGGGGCGATCGCGTGGACGTGCTGCGTGGCCGGCATCGTCGCCCGGGGGTGGCTCGCGTGAGCGGCGGATCGCCCCCTCCGCCACCTCCGGCGTGCGGCGCGGCCGGCACCCTCTCCGCGGCACACCTGGAGGCGCTGGCGGGCCTCCTGTGCGCGC
This sequence comes from Streptomyces sp. NPDC040432, assembly GCF_055595445.1. Taxonomy (NCBI): domain Bacteria; kingdom Bacillati; phylum Actinomycetota; class Actinomycetes; order Kitasatosporales; family Streptomycetaceae; genus Streptomyces; species Streptomyces sp. NPDC040432. The sequence continues at coordinate 13,372 of NZ_JBVIVP010000026.1, forward strand.
GGGCGCTCCTGGAGGTCCTCGCGGCCGGTCCGGAGCTGCGTTGCTCCCTGGACCGGCACGCCGGCCCGCACCTGGACGTCGTCCTCGACCCCGGGGCCGGCGAGGCCCTGTGGGCCCGCTGGTCCGACGGGAACGGTCCCGACGCCGAACCCGATGCGATCCTCCCCCTCCCCGACTGCCCGGTGACCACGGGCCCCGACGCCTGCGCCCACCCCCTCGACCACCCCGGCGGCCACAGCCGGAACCTCACGGCCCCCGTGCCCGCAGGCTCGTCGATGCCGACATAGCGTCATGTGCGGACGACGGTTTATCCTCGAACCGTGCGAGCACCCAGCGATCCCCTGACCGACGCCGAAAAGAACGATCTGGACGAAGCCCTGCGTGCTGTCCGTCGGGCCGAGCAAGCCTTGGCGCGGGCGCAGGCGCAGCTCAACCGCACGGCGGGTCGCATCGGCTCCGCCGACCGGTACGGGCAGAAAGCCGCAGTGGGACGCCGTGTCGGCTGGTCCCGCCAGCACGTCACCACTCTCGCCAACGCCTACCGGGCAGGCGATCCGGACCCGCAGGAGAGGACCGAAGCCGCATGAGTACCGCGCCCCAGCCGTCGGCCACCCCTCAGCCGCCCACCCAGCCCGAGGCGATCCGCGCCACCCTCGCCCGGGTCGCCCCTCATCTCCTCGCCGACTTCGACCGCGACCGGGCGGCCAGCACCGCCCGCGCCCGTACCGAGGTGTCCGCCGCCCCCCTGCGCACCTTCACCGAGGCGTGGGCCGTCGAGGTCGCCATCGCCCGGCATCCCGAGACCGCTGCCCGGCTTCGCGCGTTGGAGGCCCGTGCCGGAGAGGTGACCGACCTCGGCGAGGCCCGGGACATCGCCGCCGAGATCAGCCTCATCCGCCGTGCGGCCGCCGCCGAAGCGGGTATCGCCAAGGCCGGCGGAACCGATCTGTGACCGCCCGTCGGCACATGCTCGGTTCCGGAGGATGGTTCGAGACCCAGGCCCTCCCCCGGATGAGGCCGCGCCTCCTCGCTGTAGTCCTCGTCGTGCCACCGCCGCACCTGCTCTGACACCCGCCCGCCAACGGCGTACCGCCCCCGCAGAACCGGGGCCTCCGTCAGCCGTACAGCCGTTCCAGGACCACCGCGATGCCGTCCTCCTCGTTCGAGAGGGTGACCTCGTCGGCGACGGCCAGGAGCTCGCGGTGGGAGTTGGCCATGGCGACGCCGTGGGCCGCCCACGCGAACATCGGGACGTCGTTCGGCATGTCGCCGAAGGCGATCGTGGACGAGCCCGGGATGCCGAGCACCTCCGCCGCCCGGGCGAGGCCGGCGGCCTTGTCCACGTCCAGGGGCTGGAGCTCCACGGTGTGTTCGCCGGCCATGGTGACGTTCACCAGGTCGCCGACCACCGAGCGCGCGATCCGGGTCAGCTCGTCGTCGCCGAGCCTCGGGTGCTGGAGCAGGACCTTGTTGATCGGGGCCGACCACAGGTCGCTGCGGCGCGGTACGCGGACGGTCGGCAGGTGCGGGTGCCACATCCGGTAGCCGGGCCCTATCAGCATCTCCGCGTCGAGGCCCTCCTGGTTCACCGCCGCCCAGACCTCGCCGATCTCGGCCTCGATCTTGCCGAGGGCGACCTCGGCGAGACCCCGGTCCATGGAGACGGAGTGCAGCAGGAGGCCGCGCGCCGTGTCGTACACCTGCGCACCCTGCCCGCACACCGCGAGCCCCTCGTATCCGAGATCGTCCAGGACGTGTCGGACCTGCGGAACCGGCCGTCCGGTGACGACGATGTGTTGGGCACCGGCGGCCCGAGCGGCCGCGAGGGCCTTGTGGGAGCGGGCGGAGACGGTGTCTCCGGCGCACAGCAGAGTCCCGTCCAGGTCGGTGGCGATCAAGGCGTGGGGAAGGGCGGAAGTCACGGCGTCAAGGATACGGACCCCGTTGGACAAGTCCTACAAATAGCGCCCGAATCCGGCCTCCCACAGACCCCACCGGACACGTAACGTGTCAACGAGCCCCCGGGACACCCCCGGCCCGCGTCGAAAGCGAGGCAGCACCCCATGCCCCAGCAGAGCCCCCTCGATGTTCCCGAGGGCGACCCGTTCGGGCCGCACAACCTCCCCTACGGCGTCTTCTCGACCGCCGGGGAGGACCGTCGCCGGATCGGCGTTCGGATCGGCGGGCACGTGCTCGACGCGGGAGCGGCCGCCCTCGCGCTCGGCTCCCCGTACGCCGGACTGCTCGGCCGGTCCTCGCTGAACCCGCTGCTCGCCGCCGGCCGCACCGCCTGGCGCGACGTGCGCCGCGCGCTGACCGCCTGGGTCACCGACCCCGGCCACCGCCCCACGGTGGAGCCGCACCTGCTGCCGCTGGACGCGGTCACGCTGCACCTGCCGTACGAGGTCGCCGACTACGTCGACTTCTACGCGAGCGAGCACCACGCCACCAACGTCGGACGGATGTTCCGCCCCGACGGGGACGCGCTGACGCCCAACTGGAAGCACCTGCCGATCGGTTACCACGGCCGCTCCGGCACCATCGTGGTCTCCGGCACGGACGTCGTGCGCCCCTCCGGGCAGCGCAAGGCCCCCACCGACGCCGCGCCCGTCTTCGGGCCGTCGGTGAAGCTCGACATCGAGGCCGAGGTCGGCTTCGTCGTCGGCACGCCGTCCGAGCTGGGCCGGCCGGTGCCGCTGGCCGACTTCGAGGACCACGTCTTCGGACTGTTCCTGCTCAACGACTGGTCGGCGCGCGACGTCCAGGCCTGGGAGTACGTCCCCCTCGGCCCGTTCCTCGGAAAGTCGTTCGCCACGTCCGTCTCCGCCTGGGTGACCCCCCTGGAGGCCCTGGACGCGGCCCGCGTCGCCCCGCCCGCCCGGGACTTCCCGCTGCTGCCCTACCTCGACGACGCCGACAGCGACCGCCCCGGCGGCTTCGACCTGCACATCGCCGTCTCCATCAACGGGCAGGAGGTGGCCCGGCCGCCGTTCGCGACGATGTACTGGACGGCCGCCCAGCAGCTGGCCCACATGACCGTCAACGGCGCCTCCCTGCGCACCGGCGACGTGTTCGGCTCCGGCACCGTCAGCGGCCCCGAGGTCGACCAGCGGGGCTCCCTGCTCGAACTCACCTGGAACGGCCGCGACGCCATCGAGCTCGCCGACGGCAAGCGCACCTTCCTGGAGGACGGCGACACCGTCACCCTGACCGCCTGGGCGCCCGGCGCCGACGGCACCCGCGTCGGCCTCGGCGAGGTCACCGGCCGCATCGTGGGATCGCGCTAGTCCGTCCCCGCGACCCGCAGCGCCGTACGCCACACGGGTCGCCCTGCTCATCCGTCCGGCCCGCCCGCGTGGCGGGCCGGACGCGGGCCCGCCCATGCTGCTCGGACAGGCCGAAGTCCCCGCAGTGCAGGAGGCCCTGCCATGCTCGTGTCCACCCGAACCCTGGCCCTCGCCGCCGCCGCGGCGGTGGCGCTCGCCCTCGCTCCGGCCGCCGCGGCCGTCGAAGGTCCGGCGCCCGACCCCCGCAACAGCAAGGCGATGCGCGACATGGCGACGGCCATCGCGGTGACCGCCAAGTACGTGGACGAGCGGCAGGCCCTCAAGGACGGGTACGTGCCGAAGGGCGAGGCCTGCATGAACAATCCGTTCGGCGCGGGCGCCATGGGCTACCACTACGTCAAGCAGGCCAACTGGGGGTCGACGGACCCGGCGAAGCCCACCGCCCTCCTGTACAGCGCCGAGAAGGACCGGCACGGCCGCCGCACCCTCCAGACGGTCGAGTGGATGTCCACCGACCGGGACCAGGACCTGAAGACCACCGACGACCGGCCGTCGATGTTCGGCCTGCCTTTCGACGGCCCGATGCCGGGCCACTGGGCGGGCATGCCCAAGCACTACGACCTGCACATGTGGGCGTACAAGGACAACCCGGCGGGCCGCTTCCACAACTGGAACACGGCCCTGAAGTGCGCGAAGAAGCCCACCACGGGCACCGCCACCACCCCGGCCCACGGCGGGCACTGACGGGGCCGGCCCGGCCCGCATGCGCCCCGGGCATATGACTCACCCGTAAGGACGGCTTCCTCCCGGTATCCCGGCGATACGCTGGTCGGGCTTGCGAGGATCCCGCCCATGGGAGCACTGATGAACCCGGAACACAGCTGGCCGATCCCGCCTCCGGGCGGCTGGACCGCGGACGACCTGGACACGCTTCCGAATCTGCCTCCGCACACGGAGCTGATCGACGGGAGCCTGATCTTCGTGAGTCCGCAGACCCTCTTCCACACGCGGGCGGTCACCTTCTTCGAGCGGCAACTGGACGCGCTGGCCCCCACCGCGCTGGAAGTCCTGCGCGAGTTCACCATCGACATCGACCGCCGCAACCGCCCCGAACCCGACGTCATCGTGTGCCGCGAGGACGTCCTCACCGACCTGGCACAGACCAGGTTCCCCGCCGAGGCCGTCCTCCTGGCCATCGAGGTGGTCTCCCCGGAGTCCGTCGACCGCGACCGCGAGACCAAGCCGCTCAAGTACGCCCGTGCGGGGATCCCCCACTACTGGCGGGTCGAGAACAAGGACGGCCGCGCCGTCGTGTACGTCTTCGAGCGGGAACCGGCCAGTGGCGGCTACGTCGCCACCGGGATCTTCCACGACCGCCTGAAGGTCTCCGTCCCCTTCCCCGTCGACCTCGACCTCACCACCATCACGGCGAAGCGACAGCGGGCCGAATAGCCCCGCGTACGACACCAGGGCCCGGCTCCCCCGTGGGAAGCCGGGCCCTGGTGGTGTTCCGGACCGGTCAGCGGACGAAGGTGCTCGCCTGCCCCGCCAGGTCCAGGAAGTACTGCGGGGCCAGACCCAGGACGAGGGTGACGGCGACACCGACCGCGATGGTCGTCATCGTCAGCGGCGAGGGCACCGCCACCGTCGGGCCGTCCGCCTTCGGCTCACTGAAGAACATGAGCACGATGACCCGGACGTAGAAGAACGCGGCGATCGCCGACGAGATGACACCGACCACGACCAGCGCCCCGGCACCGCCCTCGGCCGCCGCCTTGAACACCGCGAACTTGCCGGTGAACCCGGACGTCAGCGGGATGCCCGCGAAGGCCAACAGGAACACCGCGAACACGGCCGCGGTGAGCGGCGAACGCCGCCCCAGCCCGGCCCACTTCGACAGGTGGGTGGCCTCGCCGCCCGCGTCGCGCACCAGCGTGACCACCGCGAAGGCGCCGATCGTCACGAAGGAGTAGGCGCCCAGGTAGAAGAGGACGGACTGGACGCCTTCCGCCGATGTCGCGATGACACCGGCGAGGATGAAGCCGGCGTGCGCGATCGACGAGTACGCCAGGAGCCGCTTCACGTCGGTCTGGGTCACCGCGATGACCGCGCCGGCCAGCATCGTGACGATCGCGACGCCCCACATCACCGGCCGCCAGTCCCAGCGCAGGCCCGGCAGGACCACGTACAGCAGGCGCAGCAGCGCGCCGAACGCGGCGACCTTCGTCGCGGCGGCCATGAAGCCGGTGACGGGGGTCGGGGCGCCCTGGTAGACGTCCGGGGTCCACATGTGGAAGGGGACCGCGCCGACCTTGAACAGCAGGCCCATCAGGATCAGCGCGCCACCGATCAGCAGCAGCGCGTCGTTGCCCATGGTGGCGGCCAGCGCCGGGTCGGTCTTGGCGACCGTGCCGTCCACCACGTCCGCGATGACCGCGTACGAGACGGAGCCGGAGTACCCGTAGAGCAGCGCGATGCCGAACAGCAGGAACGCCGAGGAGAAGGCGCCGAGCAGGAAGTACTTGACCGCGGCCTCCTGCGACATCAGCCGCTGGCGGCGGGCGACGGCGCAGAGCAGGTACAGCGGGAGGGAGAAGACCTCCAGCGCGATGAACAGCGTCAGCAGGTCGTTGGCCGCCGGGAAGATCAGCATGCCGGCGACCGCGAACAGGGCCAGCGGGAACACCTCGGTGGTGGTGAACCCGGCCTTGACGGCGGCCTTCTCGCTGTCGCTGCCCGGTACGGACGCGGCCTGCGCGGCGAAGGAGTCCACCCGGTTGCCGTGGGCCTCCGGGTCCAGACGCCGCTCGGCGAAGGTGAACATCGCCACGATCGAGGCGAGCAGGATGGTGCCCTGGAGGAACAGGGCCGGGCCGTCCACCGCGATGGCGCCCATGGCGGCGATCTGCGCCTTGCCGCTCCCGTACCCGCCGGCCGCGAGGCCGACGACCGCCGCGAAGGCCGAGGCCAGCGCGGCGACGGCGAGGAACACCTGGACGTAGTAGCGGGACCTGCGGGGGACGAACGCCTCGACGAGGATGCCGAGGATGGCCGCGCCGATCACGATGAGCGTGGGCGCGAGCTGGGCGTACTCGATGTGCGGGGCCGGGATCCGGTCGATCGGGTCCGCGGCCAGGACCCAAAGGCCCGTAGTCGTCGTACTCACTTGGCCGCCTCCACCTCGGGCTCGGGGTCGGTCTGCTGCACATCCGACATGGTGTGCTCGACCGCCGGGTTGACGATCTCGGTCAGGGGCTTGGGGTAGACGCCCAGGCCGATCAGCAGCGCGATCAGCGGGGCGACCACCAGCACCTCCCGCAGGCGCAGGTCCGGCATGGTGCGGACCTCCTCCTTCACGGGGCCGGTCATCGTGCGCTGGTACAGCACCAGCGTGTACAGCGCGGCGAGCACGATGCCGACGGTCGCAATGATGCCGACGACCGGGTAGCGGGCGAACGTGCCGACCAGGACCAGGAACTCACTGACGAACGGGGCGAGGCCCGGCAGCGACAGGGTGGCGAGGCCGCCGATCAGGAAGGTGCCGGCGAGGACCGGGGCCACCTTCTGGACACCGCCGTAGTCGGCGATGAGCCGCGAGCCGCGCCGCGAGATCAGGAAGCCGGCGACCAGCATCAGTGCCGCCGTCGAGATGCCGTGGTTGACCATGTACAGCGTCGCGCCGGACTGTCCCTGGGAGGTCATCGCGAAGATGCCCATGATGATGAACCCGAAGTGGGAGATCGACGCGTAGGCGACCAGGCGCTTGATGTCGCGCTGTCCGACCGCGACCAGCGCCCCGTAGACGATGCTGATCAGGGCGAGGACGAGGATCACCGGCGTGGCCCACTTGCTGGCGTCGGGGAACAGCCCGAGGCAGAAGCGGAGCATCGCGAAGGTGCCGACCTTGTCGACGACCGCGGTGATCAGGACGGCGACCGGGGCGGTGGCCTCGCCCATCGCGTTCGGCAGCCAGGTGTGCAGCGGCCACAGCGGGGCCTTCACCGCGAAGGCGAAGAAGAAGCCGAGGAACAGCAGCCGCTCGGTGTTGGTCGCCATGTCCAGGGTGCCCGCCGCGCGGGCGGCGGTGATCTCCTGGAGGGAGAAGTTCCCGGCGACCACGTACAGCCCGATGACGGCGGCCAGCATGATGAGCCCGCCGGCCAGGTTGTAGAGGAGGAACTTGACCGCCGCGTACGAGCGCTGCGCGGCGGCGTTCTCGTCGGACCCGGAGTGGGCCCGGTCGCCGAAGCCGCCGATGAGGAAGTACATCGGGATGAGCATGGCTTCGAAGAAGATGTAGAAGAGGAAGACGTCGGTCGCGGCGAAGGAGATGATCACCATCGCCTCGACCATGAGGATCAGGGCGAAGAAGCCCTGCGTCGGCCTCCACCGGGAGGAGTTCGTCTCCAGGGGGTCGGCGTCGTTCCAGCCGGCCGCGATCACGAAGGGGATGAGCAGCGCGGTGAGCGCGATCAGCGCCACCCCGATGCCGTCGACGCCGAGTTCGTAGCGGACGCCGAAGTCGGCGATCCAGGAACGGGACTCGGTCAGCTGGTAGCGGTCACCGCTCGGGTCGAAGCGGACCGCGACGAGCACGGCCAGGGCCAGTGTCGCCAACGAGAAGAGCAGCGCGAGCCACTTGGCGGCGGTCCGGCGGGCGGCCGGTACGGCCGCCGTCAGGATCGCGCCGACCGCGGGGACCGCGGCCGTCACCGTCAGAAGCGGGAAATTCATCTCACACCGCCCTCATCAGCAGGGTCGCGGCGATGAGGATCGCCGTGCCCCCGAACATCGAGACCGCGTAGCTGCGGGCGTAGCCGTTCTGCAGCTTGCGCAGCCGGCCCGAGAGCCCGCCGACCGAGGCGGCCGTGCCGTTGACCACTCCGTCGACCACGCTGTGGTCGAGGTAGACGAGCGAGCGGGTCAGGTGCTCGCCGCCGCGGACGAGGACGACGTGGTTGAAGTCGTCCTGGAACAGGTCCCGTCGGGCCGCCCGGGTGAGGAGCGAGCCGCGCGGGGCGACGACCGGGACGGGCTTCTTGCCGTACATGGCCCAGGCGACGCCGACGCCGATGACGAGGACGACCATGGTGGCGGCCGTCACCGTCAGGGCGCTGACCGGCGGGTGGCCGTGCTCGTAGCCGGTGACGGGCTCCAGCCAGTTGAGGAAGCGGTCGCCGATCTCGAAGAAGCCACCGGCGAAGACCGACCCGAAGGCGAGCACGATCATCGGGATGGTCATGGACTTCGGGGACTCGTGCGGGTGCGGGGCGTGGCCCTCGGCGTCGGGCTGCCAGCGCTTCTCGCCGAAGAAGGTGAGGAGCATGACGCGGGTCATGTAGAAGGCGGTGATGCCCGCGCCCAGCAGGGTGACCCCGCCGAGGATCCAGCCCTGGGTGCCGCCCTTCGCGAAGGCCGCCTCGATGATCATGTCCTTGGAGAAGAAGCCCGACAGTCCCGGGAAGCCGATGATGGCGAGGTAGCCGAGTCCGAAGGTCACGAAGGTGATCGGCATGTACTTCCGCAGGCCGCCGTACTTGCGCATGTCGACCTCGTCGTTCATCCCGTGCATCACGGAACCGGCGCCGAGGAAGAGGCCCGCCTTGAAGAAGCCGTGCGTCACCAGGTGCATGATCGCGAAGACGTAGCCGATGGGGCCGAGGCCCGCGGCGAGGATCATGTAGCCGATCTGCGACATCGTGGAGCCCGCGAGGGCCTTCTTGATGTCGTCCTTCGCGCAACCGACGATCGCACCGAAGAGCAGCGTGACCGCTCCGACGACGGTGACGACGAGCTGCGCGTCCGGTGCCCCGTTGAAGATGGCGCCGGAGCGGACGATCAGGTAGACGCCGGCGGTGACCATGGTGGCGGCGTGGATGAGGGCCGAGACCGGGGTCGGGCCCTCCATCGCGTCACCGAGCCAGGACTGGAGCGGCACCTGCGCCGACTTGCCGCAGGCGGCGAGCAGCAGCATCAGGCCGATCGCGGTGAGCGTGCCCTCGGAGGTCTCGCCGACGGAGCCGAGGACCGGTCCGAAGGCGAACGTCCCGAAGGTGGTGAACATCAGCATGATCGCGATGGACAGGCCGATGTCGCCCACGCGGTTGACGAGGAAGGCCTTCTTCGCGGCGGTGGCCGCGCTGGGCTTGTGCTGCCAGAAACCGATCAGGAGGTAGGAGGCGAGGCCCACGCCCTCCCAGCCGAAGTACAGCAGCAGGTAGTTGTCGGCGATGACCAGCAGCAGCATCGCCGCGACGAACAGGTTGAGGTAGCCGAAGAAGCGGCGGCGGCGTTCGTCGTGCTCCATGTACCCGATCGAGTACACGTGGATGAGCGTGCCCACCCCGGAGATCAGCAGGACGAAGGTCATCGACAGCTGGTCCAGCTGGAAGGCGATGTCCGCCTGGAAGCCCTCGACGGGGATCCAGCTGAACAGCCGCTGGTTCAGGGTCCGGTCGTCGGCGCTCCGTCCCAGCATGTCGGCGAAGAGGACGACGCCGATGCCGAAGGAGACGGCGGCGAGCAGGGTACCGAGCCAGTGACCGACCTTGTCGAGCCGGCGGCCGCCGCAGAGCAGCACCGCCGCCCCGAGCAGGGGCGCCGCCACCAGCAGCGCAATCAGATTCTCCACTGTGTGAACGCCCCTTACAGCTTCATCAGGTTGGCGTCGTCGACCGAGGCCGAGTGGCGGGTGCGGAACAACGACACGATGATCGCGAGGCCCACCACGACCTCCGCGGCGGCGACGACCATCGTGAAGAAGGCGATGATCTGGCCGTCGAGGTTGCCGTGCATCCGGGAGAAGGCCACGAACGCGAGGTTGCAGGCGTTGAGCATCAGCTCGACGCACATGAACAGCACGATCGTGTTCTTCCGGATGAGCACGCCGGTCGCGCCGATGGTGAACAGCAGGGCGGCCAGGTACAGGTAGTTGACCGGATTCACTTCGATGCCTCCTCACGGCCGAGGCGGTCCGACGACGCCTGCTCCAGCGCCTTCAGGTCGTTCAGCGCCTCGCTGGACACGTCGCGGATCTGGCCGCGGGCCCGGAGCGTCTTGTTGACGGTCAGCTCGGACGGGGTGCCGTCCGGCAGCAGACCGGCCACGTCCACGGCGTTGTGCCGGGCGTAGACGCCGGGCGCCGGCAGCGGCGGGAGCTGCACCCCGTCGCGCACGCGCTTCTCGGCGAGCTCGCGCTGGGTGGCGGCCCGCTCGGTGCGCTCGCGGTGGGTGAGGACCATGGCGCCGACGGTCGCGGTGATCAGCAGGGCGCCGGTGAGCTCGAAGGCGAAGACGTACTTGGTGAAGATCAGCGTGGCCAGGCCCTCGACGTGACCGCCGGAGTTGATCCGGCCGAGCCCGTTGAAGTGGCCGAGCCCGGCCTGGCCGATACCGGCGATCAGCAGGATGCCGAAGCCGAGTCCGCACAGGACGGCGAGCCAACGCTGGCCCTTGATGGTCTCCTTCAGGGAGTCGGCGGCGGTGACGCCGACGAGCATGACCACGAAGAGGAACAGCATCATGATGGCGCCGGTGTAGACGATGACCTGGACGACGCCCAGGAAGTACGCACCGTTGGCGAGGTAGAAGACCGCGAGGATGATCATCGTCCCGGCGAGGCTGAGCGCGCTGTGCACGGCCTTCTTCATGAGGATCGTGGCGAGCGCGCCGATGACGGCGACGGTGCCGAGGATCCAGAACTGAACCGCCTCGCCGGTGGAGGTCAGCGAGCCGGCGGCCAGGTTCGCCGCGTCGAGGGAGCCGGCGGTGAGGGCGGTGGTCGCCAGGGCGCTCATGCCTCCACCCCCTCGGCGGGTTCGGCGACCTCACCCTTGGAGACGGCCGTCTGCCGGACCGTGCCCGGGGCGGCCCCCGTCACCAGCCCCCGGTAGTAGTCCTGCTCGTCGGTCCCGGGGAACACCGAGTGCGGGGCCTCGACCATGTTCTCGGTCAGGCCGGCGAGGAGCTGGTCCTTGGTGTAGATCAGCGACTCACGGCTGGAGTCCGCCAGTTCGAACTCGTTCGTCATGGTCAGCGCCCTGGTCGGGCACGCCTCGACGCACAGCCCGCACAGGATGCAGCGGGCGTAGTTGATCTGGTAGACGCGGCCGTACCGCTCGCCCGGGGAGTAGCGCTCCTCCTCGGAGTTGTCCGCGCCCTCCACGTAGATGGCGTCGGCGGGACAGGCCCAGGCGCACAGCTCGCACCCGATGCACTTCTCCAGACCGTCGGGGTGGCGGTTGAGCTGGTGCCGTCCGTGGAAGCGTGGAGCGGTGGTCTTCTGCTGCTCCGGGTACTGCTCGGTGAGGCGCTTCTTGAACATGGCCTTGAAGGTCACGCCGAAGCCGGCCACCGGGTTCTGCCACTTCTCGTCAGACATTTCCCGCACCCTCCTCTCGGTCGCTGTCGGTGTTCGTGCCGCCGCTGACGATCAGCTCCCGCTCGCTGCGGGACCGTCGGCGCGGTACGGGTGCCAGGTGCTGGCCGGGCTTGGGCGGTACGGGGAAACCGCCCGCCAGCGGGTCGAACGGCTCGGTCGCTGCCACCTTGTCGGCCTGCTCGACTGCGGCCTTCTCCCGTTTGTCCCGGAACATGTCGGCGACGAAGGACAGCAGCAGGATCGCGACGACGGCGCCGCCGACGTACAGGACGATCTCGCTGAAGTCGTAGGCCTCGTTGCGCAGCGCCCGGACGGTGGCGACCAGCATCAGCCAGACCACGGAGACCGGGATGAGGACCTTCCAGCCGAGCTTCATCAGCTGGTCGTAGCGGACGCGGGGCAGGGTGCCGCGCAGCCAGATGAAGAAGAACAGCAGCAGCTGCACCTTGAGGACGAACCAGAGCATCGGCCACCAGCCGTGGTTCGCGGCCTCCCAGTACGTGGAGATCGGCGCCGGGGCCCGCCAGCCGCCCAGGAACAGGGTGACGGAGACCGCGGAGACGGTGACCATGTTGACGTACTCGGCGAGCATGAACAGCGCGAACTTGATGGACGAGTACTCGGTGTTGAAGCCACCGACCAAGTCGCCCTCGGACTCCGGCATGTCGAAGGGGGCGCGGTTCGTCTCGCCGACCATCGTGATGACGTAGATGATGAAGGACACCGGCAGCAGGATGATGAACCAGCGGTCGGCCTGGGCCTCCACGATCGCCGAGGTCGACATCGACCCGGAGTAGAGGAACACCGAGGCGAAGGCCGCGCCCATCGCGATCTCGTAGGAGATCATCTGCGCGCAGGACCGCAGGCCGCCGAGCAGCGGGTAGGTGGAGCCCGAGGACCAGCCGGCGAGGACGATGCCGTAGATGCCGACCGAGGCCACCGCGAGGATGTACAGCATCGCGATGGGCAGGTCGGTCAGCTGCATCGTGGTGCGCTGGCCGAAGATCGAGACCTCGTTGCCGGGCGGACCGAAGGGGATCACCGCGATGGCCATGAAGGCCGGGATCGCCGCGATGATCGGGGCCAGGACGTACACCACCTTGTCGGCCCGCTTGACGATGACGTCTTCCTTCAGCATCAGCTTGATGCCGTCGGCGAGCGACTGGAGCATGCCCCAGGGTCCGTGCCGGTTGGGGCCGATGCGCAGCTGCATCCAGGCGACGACCTTGCGTTCCCACACGATGGAGAACAGCACGGTCACCATCAGGAAGGCGAAGCAGAACACCGCCTTGATGACGACGAGCCACCAGACGTCCCTGCCGAACAGCGACAGGTCCTCCGCGGCCAGCTGTACGAGGTCACCGGGTACCGCGTTCACGCTCCCACCTCCGCAGTGGTGTCACCGGTGGCGGCGGCCGGGACCGCCGGTCCGATGCGTACGAGGGTGCCGGGGCGGGCTCCGGTGTCGGAGTACACGCCGGAACCGGTGGAGTTCAGCGGCAGCCACACCACCCGGTCGGGCATGTCGGTGATCCGCAGCGGGAGTGCGACCGAGCCGGCGGGGCCGGTCACCGCGAGGACGTCGCCGTCCTTGACGCCGGTCTCGGCGGCGGTGGCGGCCGACAGGCGGGCCGGTGCCTCGTGCCGGGTGCCGGCGAGGGCGTCGTCGCCCTCCTGGAGCCGGCCGAGGTCCAGCAGCAGCCGGTGGCCGGCGAGGACCGCCTCGCCGGCGGCGGGCCGCGGCAGCGGTACCCGGTCGGTGGACCGCTCGGCGGCGAGCGCGCCCTCCCAGGGGCCGAGCCGCTCCAGTTCCCGGCGTACGGCGTGCACGTCGGGCAGGGCGATGGGCCGGTCCGCGGCGTCGGCCAGCATGTGCAGCACGCGGGCGTCGGCGGGGGCGAGGCGGCGGGTCATCTGGTCGGGCTTGAGGGCGGCCTCGAAGGGCCGCACCCGGCCTTCCCAGTTGATGAACGAGCCGGCCTTCTCGGCGACCGCTGCGACGGGCAGGACCACGTCGGCGTGGTCGGTGACCTCACCGGGCCGCAGTTCCAGGGAGACGACGAAGGCCTCCTGGAGGGCGGTCCGGGCGCGGGCCGGGTCGGGCAGGTCGGTGACCTCGACGCCGCCGACGAGGAGCGCGGACAGTTCGCCGGTCGCGGCGGCCTCCACGATCTGGTCGGTGTCGCGGCCGTGGCGGTGCGGGATTTCGTCCAGCCCCCACGCGGTCGCGACCTCGTCGCGGGCCCGCGGGTCGGTGGCGGGGCGGCCCCCGGGGAGCAGCGACGCCAGGGCGCCCGCCTCGATGGCGGCCCGTTCCCCGGCCCGGCGCGGGATCCACACCAGGTGGGCCCCGGTCGCGTCGGCCGCCCGTACGGCGGCGGTCAGCGCTCCGGGGACGCCCGCGAGGCGTTCCCCGACGACGATGACCGCGCCGGGCCGGCGCAGTGCCTCGGCGGCGACGGACCCGCCGGCCTCCAGGCCGGTGCCGGTGGCGAGGGCGTCCAGCCACTCGGGTTCGGTGCCGGGGGCGGCGGCCAGCAGGATGCCGCCCGCCTTGTCCAGGCCGCGGCTGGCGAAGGGGGCCAGTGCGAAGGTCTGCTGCTTGTGCTTGCGGTGGGCCTTGCGCAGTCGCAGGAAGACGCCGGGCGCCTCCTCCTCCGCCTCGATGCCGGCGAGCAGCACGGTCGGCGCGGCCTCCAGCGAGGTGTTGGTGACGCCGGTGCCGTCGAGGTCCTTGCCGGTGCCGGCGACGGAGGCGGCCAGGAAGTCGGCCTCCTCGGCGCTGTGCACGCGGGCCCGGAAGTCGATGTCGTTGGTGTCGAGGACGACGCGGGCGAACTTGGCGTAGGCGTAGGCGTCCTCGACGGTGAGCCGGCCACCGGTCAGTACGCCGGTGCGACCGCGGGCGGCGGCGAGGCCGTTCGCGGCGGCCTCCAGGGCCTCGGGCCAGCTCGCCGGGGCGAGGACGCCGTCGGCGCCGCGCACCAGCGGGGTGGTGAGCCGGTCCGGGCGCTGCGCGTAGCGGAACCCGAAGCGGCCCTTGTCGCAGACCCACTCCTCGTTGACCTCGTGGTCCTCGGCGGCCAGTCGTCGCAGGACCTTGCCGCGCCGGTGGTCGGTGCGGGTCGCGCAGCCGCCCGCGCAGTGCTCGCACACGCTCGGGGAGGAGACGAGGTCGAAGGGGCGGGAGCGGAACCGGTAGGCGGCCGAGGTGAGGGCGCCGACGGGGCAGATCTGGATGGTGTTGCCGGAGAAGTAGGACTGGAAGGGGTCGCCTTCGCCGGTGCCGACCTGCTGGAGCGCGCCGCGTTCGACCAGCTCGATCATCGGGTCGCCGGCGATCTCGTTGGAGAAGCGGGTGCAGCGCGCGCACAGCACGCACCGCTCGCGGTCCAGGAGCACCTGGGTGGAGATCGGGACGGGCTTCTCGTAGGTCCGCTTGTGGCCCTCGAAGCGGGATTCGGAGTTGCCGTGCGACATCGCCTGGTTCTGGAGGGGGCATTCGCCGCCCTTGTCGCAGACGGGGCAGTCCAGCGGGTGGTTGATGAGCAGCAGCTCCATCACCCCGCGCTGGGCCTTGTCGGCGACCGGCGAGGTCAGCTGCGTCTTGACGACCATGCCGTCGGTGCAGGTGATGGTGCAGGAGGCCATCGGCTTGCGCTGGCCCTCGACCTCGACGATGCACTGGCGGCAGGCGCCGGCCGGGGAGAGGAGGGGATGGTCGCAGAACCGGGGGATCTCGATGCCGAGTTGTTCGGCGGCCCGGATGACGAGGGTCCCCTTGGGTACCGACAGCTCGACGCCGTCGATGGTCAGGGAGACCGTGTCCTCGGGGGCCTTGTGCACCTCGCCGCCACCGGCGGGGGCGTTTGTGGTGACGGTCACGCGTTCACCTCCGTGTCAGCCCAGAGGGTCGACTTCCTGGGGTCGAAGGGGCAGCCCTTGCCCGTGATGTGCTGCTCGTACTCCTCGCGGAAGTACTTGAGCGAGGAGAAGATCGGGCTGGCCGCGCCGTCGCCGAGCGCGCAGAACGACTTGCCGTTGATGTTGTCGGCGATGTCGTTCAGCTTGTCGAGGTCGGACATGACGCCCTTGCCGGCCTCGATGTCGCGCAGCAGCTGGACGAGCCAGTAGGTGCCCTCCCGGCAGGGGGTGCACTTGCCGCAGGACTCGTGGGCGTAGAACTCGGTCCAGCGGGTGACGGCGCGGACGACGCAGGTCGTCTCGTCGAAGCACTGGAGGGCCTTGGTGCCGAGCATCGACCCGGCCGCGCCGACGCCCTCGTAGTCCAGGGGGACGTCGAGGTGTTCGTCGGTGAACATCGGGGTGGAGGAGCCGCCCGGGGTCCAGAACTTCAGCCGGTGCCCGGGGCGCATGCCGCCGCTCATGTCGAGGAGCTGGCGCAGGGTGATGCCGAGCGGGGCCTCGTACTGGCCGGGGCCGCTGACGTGCCCGGACAGCGAGTACAGGGTGAAGCCGGGGGACTTCTCGGTCCCCATCGACTTGAACCAGTCCTTGCCCTTGTTCAGGATCGCGGGAACCGAGGCGATGGACTCGACGTTGTTGACGACAGTGGGGCAGGCGTAGAGCCCCTCGACGGCAGGGAAGGGGGGACGCAGCCGGGGCTGGCCGCGCCGGCCTTCGAGGGAGTCGAGCAGCGCCGTCTCCTCGCCGCAGATGTACGCGCCCGCGCCCGCGTGCACCGTGATGTCGAGGTCGAGCCCGCTCCCGAGGATGTCCTTGCCGAGGAATCCGGCCTCGTACGCCTCCCGCACGGCCTCGTGCAGGCGCCGCAGGACCGGGACGGTCTCACCGCGCAGGTAGATGAAGGCGTGCTGCGAGCGGATCGCGTAGCAGGCGATGATCATTCCCTCGATGAGGGAGTGCGGGTTGGCGAAGAGGAGGGGGATGTCCTTGCAGGTTCCCGGCTCCGACTCGTCCGCGTTCACGACGAGGTAGTGCGGCTTGCCGTCGCCCTGCGGGATGAACTGCCACTTCATGCCGGTGGGGAAGCCCGCTCCGCCGCGTCCGCGCAGGCCCGAGTCCTTCACGTAGGCGATGAGGTCGTCGGGCGTCATGGCGAGGGCCTTGCGCAGTCCCTCGTAGCCCTCGTGGCGCCGGTAGGTCTCCAGCGTCCACGACCGCGGGTCGTCCCAGAACGCCGAGAGGACGGGGGCGAGGAGCTTCTCCGGACTCGTGCCGTTCTTGCTCAGTTCAGTGGACACGGACATCACTCCCCTCCCTCGGTGCCGGTGTCGCCGCGCGCCTCGCCCCGCGGATGCACAATCGAGGCGTGCGGGGTCTCGCCGCGCGCGATCCGCAGGCCGATCAGGGAGGCGGGGCCCGCGCCGCCGCTCGCCTCGACGGCGCCCTCGCGCTCGTCGGGGAAGCCGGCCAGGATCCGGGCGGTCTCCTTGTACGTGCACAGCGGCGCGCCCCGGGTCGGTTCGACGGGCCGGCCGGCGATCAGGGCGTCGACCATGGCCTTCGCCGAGTCGGGGGTCTGGTTGTCGAAGAACTCCCAGTTGACCATCACCACGGGGGCGTAGTCGCAGGCCGCGTTGCACTCGATGTGCTCCAGCGTGACCTTCCCGTCGGGGGTGGTCCCGTTGTTGCCGACGCCGAGGTGTTCCTTGAGCTCGTCGAAGATGGCGTCGCCGCCCATGACGGCGCACAGGGTGTTCGTACAGACGCCGACCTGGTAGTCCCCGGAGGGGCCGCGCCGGTACATCGTGTAGAAGGTGGAGACCGCGGTGACCTCGGCGGTGGTCAGGCCCAGCACCTCGGCGCAGAAGCGGATGCCGGTGCGCGAGACGTACCCCTCCTCGGACTGCGTGAGGTGCAGCAGGGGCAGCAGCGCGGAGCGGCTGTCGGGGTAGCGGGCGATGACCTCCTTGGCGTCCGCTTCGAGCCGGGCCCGGACGTCGGCCGGGAAGTCGGGGGCGGGGAGCTGGGGCATCCCCAGCTGGATGCCTTGCGTTTCACGACGGGCTGTCATCGGTCGACGCCTCCCATCACGGGGTCGATGGAGGCGACGGCGACGATGACGTCGGCGACCTGGCCGCCCTCGCACATCGCTGCCATGGCCTGCAGGTTGGTGAAGGACGGGTCGCGGAAGTGGACCCGGTAGGGGCGGGTGCCGCCGTCGGAGACGACGTGGACGCCGAGCTCGCCCTTGGGGGACTCGACGGCCGCGTAGGCCTGTCCGGCGGGGACCCGGAAGCCCTCGGTCACCAGCTTGAAGTGGTGGATGAGGGCCTCCATGGAGGTGCCCATGATGTTCTTGATGTGGTCGAGCGAGTTGCCGAGTCCGTCGGGGCCCATGGCGAGCTGGGCGGGCCAGGCGATCTTCTTGTCGGCGACCATGACCGGGCCGGGCTCCAGCCGGTCCAGGCACTGCTCGACGATCCGCAGCGACTGGCGCATCTCCTCCAGGCGGATCAGGAACCGCCCGTAGGAGTCGCAGCTCTCGGTGGTCGGCACGTCGAACTCGTAGTTCTCGTAACCGCAGTACGGGTCGGACTTGCGCAGGTCGTGCGGCAGTCCGGCGGAGCGCAGGACGGGGCCGGTCGCGCCGAGCGCCATGCAGCCGGTGAGGTCGAGGTAGCCGACGTCCTGCATGCGGGCCTTGAAGATGGGGTTGCCGGTGGCGAGCTTGTCGTACTCCGGCAGGTTCTTCTTCATGGTCTTCACGAAGTCGCGCAGCTGGTCGACGGCGCCGGGGGGCAGGTCCTGGGCGAGGCCGCCGGGGCGGACGAACGCGTGGTTCATGCGCAGGCCGGTGATCAGCTCGAAGACGTCGAGGATCAGCTCGCGGTCCCGGAACCCGTAGATCATGATCGTGGTGGCGCCCAGCTCCATGCCGCCGGTGGCGATGCACACCAGGTGGGAGGAGAGCCGGTTGAGTTCCATGAGCAGGACGCGGATGACGGTCGCGCGGTCGGGGATCTGCTCGGTGATCCCGAGCAGCTTCTCGACGCCGAGGCAGTACGCCGTCTCGTTGAAGAACGGCGTCAGGTAGTCCATGCGCGTCACGAAGGTGGTGCCCTGCGTCCAGTTCCGGAATTCGAGGTTCTTCTCGATGCCGGTGTGGAGGTAGCCGATGCCGCAGCGGGCCTCGGTGACGGTCTCGCCGTCGATCTCCAGGATGAGGCGGAGCACGCCGTGGGTGGACGGGTGCTGGGGACCCATGTTGACGACGATCCGCTCGTCGTCCGCGCGGGCCGCCGACTGGACGACCTCGTCCCAGTCGCCGCCCGTGACGGTGTAGACGGTGCCTTCCGTGGTCTCCCGGGAGGAGGCGTGGTTCGTGGACATCAGCTGTACGACCTCCGCTGGTCGGGAGCCGGGATCTGGGCGCCCTTGTACTCGACGGCGATGCCGCCGAGCGGGTAGTCCTTGCGCTGGGGGAAGCCCTGCCAGTCGTCCGGCATCATGATCCGGGTGAGGGCCGGGTGGCCGTCGAAGACCAGCCCGAAGAAGTCGTAGGCCTCGCGCTCGTGCCAGTCGTTCGTCGGGTAGACGGAGACGATCGACGGGACGTGCGGGTCGGTGTCCGGGGCGGACACCTCCAGTCGCACGATCCGACCGTGGGTGAGCGAGCGCAGGTGGTAGACGGCGTGCAGTTCGCGGCCCTTGTCGCCGGGGAAGTGCACGCCGCTGACACCGGTACAGAGCTCGAAGCGCAGGGCCGGGTCGTCGCGCAGGGTGGAGGCCACCCGCGGCAGGTGCTCGCGCGCGATGTGCAGCGTCAGCTCCTCCCGGTCGACGACGACCTTCTCGATCACGTTGGAGGGCACCAGGTCCTGCTCCTCCAGGGCGCCTTCGAGCTCGTCGACGACCTCGTCGAAGTACGAGCCGTACGGGCGGGCGCTCTCGCCGGGCAGGGCCACGGTGCGGACCAGGCCGCTGTAGCCGCTGGTGTCGCCGCCGTTCGCGGCGCCGAACATGCCCTTGCGGACGCCGATCACCTCGGGTCCCGCGGGGGTCTCCCGGCCCCGCGGAGCAGGGACGTTATTGCCGTTCTCGACGGCGGGGTCGTCGCTCACCGAAGGAGCCCCTTCATCTCGATGGTGGGGAGCGCCTTGAGGGCCGCCTCCTCCGCCTCGCGCGCCGCCTCTTCCCGGTTCACGCCGAGCTTGCCGCCCTGGATCTTCTGGTGGAGCTTGAGGATCGCGTCCAGCAGCATCTCGGGGCGGGGCGGGCAGCCGGGGAGGTAGATGTCCACCGGAACGATGTGGTCGACGCCCTGGACGATCGCGTAGTTGTTGAACATTCCGCCCGAAGAGGCGCAAACGCCCATGGAGATGACCCACTTCGGAGCGGGCATCTGGTCGTACACCTGCCGCAGCACCGGCGCCATCTTCTGGCTGACCCGCCCGGCCACGATCATCAGGTCGGCCTGCCGCGGGGAACCGCGGAAGACCTCCATGCCGAAGCGGGCCAGGTCGTAGCGGCCCGCCCCGGTGGTCATCATCTCGATCGCGCAGCAGGCGAGGCCGAACGTGGCCGGGAAGACGGATGACTTGCGCACCCAGCCCGCGGCCTGTTCGACGGTGGTCAGCAGGAAGCCGCTCGGCAGCTTCTCTTCCAGTCCCATGGAGTATTCAGCCCCTCAGTCCCATTCCAGGCCGCCGCGGCGCCAGACGTAGGCGTAGGCGACGAAGACGGTGAGCACGAAGAGCAACATCTCGACGAGCCCGAAGATCCCCAGGGCGTCGAAGGTGACGGCCCAGGGGTAGAGGAAGACAACTTCGATGTCGAAGACGATGAAGAGCATCGCCGTCAGGTAGTACTTGATGGGGAAGCGACCGCCGCCGGCGGGCATCGGGGTGGGTTCGATGCCGCACTCGTAAGCTTCGAGCTTTGCCCGGTTGTACCGTTTTGGGCCGATCAGCGTGGCCATGACCACGGAGAAGATCGCAAACCCTGCGCCGAGGGCGCCGAGCACGAGGATGGGCGCGTACGCATTCACGCTCCTCGCTCCTTCCAGTCGTCCTTGACCGTTGGACCGCCGCCGGCGCCGCGTGACCCGCCTCGCGAAGATCGCCCCGGAGTCGGAACGGGGGCATGTGAGGCAGTTCACAAGCCGGACTGCTGCGCATCTTATGCCTGCCGGTCTGTGATCTGCGACACGGGTAACAAGACGGAGTTTGTGATCTCCACCACCTGACGAACGATCATGAAGCCCACTGAGTGGTGATCTTCGTACGGAAGGCATCCACATGATCACCAAAGGTGACATTGGAGCTCGTCGTCGCAGGTGGAGCGCCCATCGCCCTATCAAATGGTGGCCCTTGCAGGCAAATTGGCGGGAGGGCGGGGCGGGTGGTAAAGGAATCGCCGTCGCCCGACCGGGGGAAGCCGGTGGGACGGGAGTGGACGCGGGGTCGCCGCGAGGGACGGTCGGGGGAATGGGAGGGCCGCGCGCGGGTACCGGGGAGGGTCGATGGCCGGAAGTCGACGGCGGGGCGAGAGGGGAGCGGATGCTGTGCATCCGTTCACGAACCGCACAGCACGCTCACGGTCGGATCACGGACAGGCCACAACGCCGGTGATGCCCGAGGTTACTGTGACCTGTGTCACACGAAATCCGAGCCGCCAAAAGGGGGCTTGGCCATCTGTCCGCGTCGATGGTAGGCCCGGGATAAATTCGGACCAAACGCTGAAAACCCATGATCACAGGCTCGTGACGGGGTGTCCGATACGCCCGTTACGGCGTCAATAAGACCCGCGACGCGCCCGGTTAACCCTCTTCTCGCGCAACTGTGGCGCACACCACGTTTCTTGTAGCGAGTGCCCCCTCACTGATAGCGGTTGTTCTCATGTCCCACACCGCTCACATACCCAGCCACCGGAAGCCGCGCCGCAGCGCCTCGAAGCTCGCGGTCCGCGCCGGAGTTGCCGGTGGCGTTCTCAGCACCCTGGCCCTGGCCGGGACCGCGAGCGCGACCCCGTCCGCGGACCCCGTGGCCGAGACGACGATGGAAATGCCCGTCCTCGACCTGAACCTCGGCGCCGAGGTGTCCTCCGCGGTCACCACGGCCGCCGAGACCACCCGCGTCGCGGCCGTAGAGGCCGCCGTGGAAGGCGAGCTGAACGCCCAGGAGGAGAGCGCCCGTACGGGTGCCGCCGCCGAGGCGAAGCAGGCCAAGGAGACCGCGCAGCAGGCCGCGGAGAAGAAGGCCAAGGAGGAGGCGGACCGCAAGGCCGACGCCGAGCGCGCCGCCCGCGACTCCGAGCGCACCTCCCTCCAGACGGCCTCGGGCTCCAACACCTCCGCCGAGCAGGGCTCCTCCACGCCCTCCAAGAGCTCGGGTTCGGGCAGCGGCTCGGGCCAGGGCAGCGGCACCGTCACGGCGCCCGTCAAGGGTTCCGCGTCCGCCATCCTCAACTTCGCCCGCGCGCAGCTCGGCAAGGCGTACGTCATGGGCGGCACCGGCCCGTCCTCGTTCGACTGCTCCGGCCTCGTGCAGGCGGCGTACAAGCAGGCCGGCATCTCGCTGCCGCGCACCTCCCAGGCGCAGTCCACCGCCGGCCGCTCGGTGTCCCTGAGCGCCCTCCAGCCGGGCGACATCGTCTACTGGGGTGCCAAGGGCAGCGCGTACCACGTCGCCGTGTACTCGGGCGGCGGCAAGTTCATCGGCGCGCAGAACCCCAACACCGGGATCGTCGAGCGCCCCATGAACTACGACATGCCCACGGGCGCCGTCCGCGTCCTCTGATCGGACAGCTCGTCACGAAGGGCCGGTACTCCCCCGCTCGGGGGCGGAGTACCGGCCCTTCGCCGTGCCCGTGCCGGTGCCCGTTTGCGGGGAAATCCGACGGCACGGGCCGAAGTCGCCCCTCCCACTGTCCGCGGCACGACGCGTTTCGGGCGTACAGCTGGACAACGGGACGCTCAGGGCGACAAGGACAAGCCCGCACAAACGATCCGGTGACGTACGGGGCGTCCGCGGACCGGCGATCGGCCACCCCGGGGACCCTGCGAAGATGGTCGGCGGTACACCCCGGCCCGCGCGGGCCCGGTCCGATCCCTGGAGGTGGTGGTGCCGTGAACACCGAGCCGTACGAAGCCCCCGGCGCCGCCGACCCCGGCGCCGTACCGGCCGCCACCGGACTCGCCCTGCTCGCGTCGGGCGGCTGGCTGCTGACCACCACCCGCCCCTGGAACAAACCGGGCCACCCGCTGACCCTGGGCCTCGAATGGACCGCCTCTGCGGCCCTGCTCCTGACGGGGCTGCTCCTCCTGGCCCACGGCATACGCACGGTGCACGGCCGCCCGAACCCGCCGGCCGAACCGGGCCCGGGCGCCTGAGGCTCCCGGGCCGTCCGCCTCAGTCGGGTTCCGGTGGCCGGTAACCCTCCGCCGTCCCGCCCGTCATCACCCCGAGCGCCCGGGGCGGCCGTTCGCACCACGCGGCCCATCGCCGGTACTCGGCCGGCTCCGGCTCGATAGGAACGGCCACGCGCACGGCCACGCCGGAGCAGTGGCAGGTGTAGGCCGGAGGGAAGGTCCTGGTGCGCAGCGGGGAGGGCAGCGACATCCGGATCGCGATCAGCGAGAGCACCCCGAGCACCAGCGAGAGGGCGTTCATGCCCCAGAAGGCACGATCTGCGGCGAGGTTCATCGCGTCCCCTCCAACTCTTCGCCCGACGCTGCGGGCCACGGTTCGGCCGATGCTTCGGGCGGCTCTTCCTCCGACCCCTCGGCAAGGCTGAACCAGACGGCCTTGTCGCGCCCGCATCCGGGCAGCACGTCCCACCGCTCGGCGAACGCGGCGATCAGGTGGAGGCCCCGCCCGCTCTCCTGTCCGGCCGGGGCGTCGCGCAGTTCGCCGGGCAGCGGCGGCTTCGAATCGGCAGCGTCATCACGCACGAACACGAACGCCCGGCCCTCGGTCACCACGACCTCGACGGCGAGCACGGCGGACCGGGTGTGGAGGTGCGCGTTCGTCACGGCCTCCGACGTGCAGAGCCGGGCCGCCTCGGCCAACCGGCGCCGCCCGAGCGCCTCCAGCAGCCGGGCCACCCACTCCCGCGCGAGCCCCACCGTCCGCGCCTCGTTGGGCCCGGTGAACGTGTACCGGCGGGACGGCGGAAGTGGCTCGTGAGCCGTTAAGTCGGTCCTGGACATGTCCTCATCTCCCAACGTGTTGAGCGCGCCATCTGCTGCGCGTGGCGATGACCGCCCCAGGTGACGACGCCTCAAGGCGCGTGTCAGCGGCTGCACTTCGCGACTTTCTGCCTGCGGCGCGGTACTGCGAAGACCATAGGGGTCAAGTTTGCCCCGGGGCAAGCTTGCCAACCTGCTCACCTGAAGCGGGTGGACCCGCAGCACCGTTACCGGCACACTCGATGGAGACAAGGGAAAGGGACTCATGCCGCCGAGGGACAACCCGACAGCACGCCAGGCACGACTCGGTGTCGAGCTACGGAAACTGCGCGAGGCCGCGGCGACAACTGCCCGACAGGCCGCAGGTCTACTGTCAATCGACCAAGCGAAGATCAGCCACATAGAAGCCGGACGCATAGGTGTGAGCGAGGAGCGCATTCGACGTCTCGCCAGCTTCTATTCATGCCCCGACGAGGCCTTGATCGACGCCCTGTGCGCCATCTCGAAAGAGCACCGTGGGCAGCATTGGTTTGACGAATACCGGGGCATTCTTGCCCCTGGATTCCTTGACATTGCCGAGCTGGAGTTCCACGCCACCACGCTTCGCTCCCTGACGAGCGTGACGCCGCCCGGCCTCTTGCAGACGGAAGGCTATGCGCGGGCCCTGTTCTCCGGGGTGACACCGAAACTGCCGGCGGACGAAGTCGCCGCCCGCGTCGCGCACCGTCAACGACGAGCGGGCATCTTCGACGCCCCTCGTCCACCACGCTTCGAGGCGATCATTCACGAGGCCGCCCTGCGGATGCGCTTCGGCGGGCGCGAGGTCGCACGCGAGCAACTCGAACACCTCATCAAAGCCTCGGAACGCCCGGGCGTAGTCGTGCGCGTGATTCCGTTCACGAACGAGAAGTTCATCGAGGTCACACAGCCTGTTCTGTATGCGAGCGGAATCGTTCCCCAGCTCGACACAGTCCAGATCGACAGTGCGGTCGGCGGCCGATTCCTCGATGCCGACGCAGACCTGCGCAAGTACCAAGTCCTACTGGACATCGCCGAGCAAGCCTCTCTCGACCCCGACGGGTCGCGGCAACTCATCCACCACATCGCACGAGAACTGTGAGACACGCAGGAATGAGCGCATCCATCAACTGGCAGAAGTCTTCGTTCTCCGGGGGCAACGGGGAGAACTGCATCGAGGTCGGCGCCAACGCCGAAGCCATCGTGATGCGCGAGAGTGACGATCCGAGCGTCATCCTCAGCACGACTCCCGCCAAGCTGTCGGCTTTCATCCAAGGAGTGAAGGCGGGCGAATTCGACCACTTCATCCTGTAGTCGCAGAACTGAGGACGACCGCATGCAACCTCGCCCTCCACTCCTCGCGAGTGGAGGGCGTTCATGTAGGTCGGTTGGCATACATGCCCCGGTGCATACTTGCCCGGACACTCTTGGTGGCGGTACCGTCGCCGTGTGTCGCGACAACCTGTCGGATCGACCGGCGCGCGCCTACCCGACGTGGCACAACTCTGCTCATTTTGAGCACGGTCGAGGTGTGGCTCACCAAGGTTCGCGAACTTGACCATCCTTCTGATCCTGTTCGGCAAGGGGCAACCATGTCGCTACGACAGGAAGGCAACCATGCGCGCATCACCCGCACCGACACCGAGGCGGTGGCAAGCTTGCCCAATTGGCTTCCCTACGAACATGGCGTCCACCCCGGCATCGCCATCGAGCGCGTGCGCTACGACCCCGACGGCGGGCCGGTCGAGGTGCGCGCCCCCGTGCAGGTCGTAGTAAACCCCCTCGCCGCGGTCCGGGCGATCCGTACCGACATCCGCGACGCGCACGTCTTCCCCATGACGCGCCACGACAGAACCCGCGCCCTCGAACGGGTCGACGCCGGCGGATGGCTGCAAGCCGTCGCCGCCCTGTACCGCGGCGAATCCACCGGCTTCACGATCACCCTGCGGGACGAGACCCGCGCCGAATGGCGACTCCACCCCGTCCGCCACCTCACACTGACCGCCGCACCATCAGCCGTCGGCTGCCGGGACCTCCCGCAGGATCGGAACAGCCCGGCAGGACCTCTCCCCTGTTCCCGATGCGTGCGGAAAGCTTGTTCGTAGGAACGCTTTGTTCGCCGCACCACTCAAGAAGGTGGGTCAGGGGCATGGTCGAGGGCATCACGTGGCAGAAGTCGAGCTTTTCCGGGGGCGGCGGCGAGCAGTGCCTGCACGTCGCACGGCACGGGGGAGAGATCCTGCTATGCGAGAGTGACGACCCGGCGCAGATCATCACGACGTCACCCGAAAAGCTCGCGGCGTTCATCGCCGGTGTGAAGGCCGGCGAGTTCGACCACCTCGCCGGGTAGCCGCCCGCGGGCGCAGTCCGGGTGGTTCTGCGGCGCGGAGGGACCCGCGCCGCAGGTGATCGCCCGGTCAGGCCTTCGGGGCGACCTTGCTCAGGCCGTTGATGATGCGGTCCATCGCGTCGCCGCCCGTCGGGTCGGTCAGGTTGGCCAGCATCTTCAGCGTGAACTTCATCAGTACGGGGTGGGTCAGGCCGCGTTGCGTGGCCAGCTTCATCACCTTCGGGTTGCCGATCAGCTTCACGAAGGCGCGGCCCAGCGTGTAGTAGCCGCCGTACGTCTCCTTCAGCACCTTCGGGTAGCTGTGCAGCGTCAGTTCGCGCAGCGACGGCGTCGCGCGGGAGTGGGCCTGCACGATGACGTCGGCGGCGATCTGCCCGGACTCCATCGCGTAGGCGATTCCCTCACCGTTGAACGGGTTGACGAGGCCGCCCGCGTCACCGACCAGCAGCAGGCCCTTGGTGTAGTGCGGCTGCCGGTTGAACGCCATGGGCAGGGCCGCCCCGCGGATCGGCTGCGTCATGTTCTCCGGGGTGTATCCCCAGTCCTCCGGCATGGACGCGCACCACGCCTTGAGGACCTCGCGCCAGTCCAGCTCCTTGAAGGCGGAGGAGGAGTTCAGGATGCCGAGCCCGACGTTGGACGTGCCGTCGCCCATGCCGAAGATCCAGCCGTAGCCGGGCAGCAGCCGGTCCTGCGGACCGCGCCGGTCCCACAGTTCCAGCCAGGACTCCAGGTAGTCGTCGTCGTGCCGCGGCGAGGTGAAGTACGTACGGACCGCGACGCCCATCGGGCGGTCCTCGCGCCGGTGCAGGCCCATCGCGAGGGACAGCCGCGAGGAGTTGCCGTCGGCGGCGACGACCAGCGGCGCGTGGAAGGTGACCGGGGTCTTCTCCTCGCCCAGCTTCGCCTGCACGCCCGTGATGTGCCCGGTGCGCGGGTCGCGGACGGGCTCGCCGACGTTGCACCGCTCGTACAGCCGCGCGCCGGCCTTCTGCGCCTGGCGGGCCAGCGTCTCGTCGAAGTCGTCGCGCTTGCGGACGAGTCCGTAGTCCGGGTAGGAGGCGAGTTCCGGCCAGTCCAGCTGGAGCCGCTGCCCACCGCCGATGATCCGCAGGCCCTTGTTGCGGAGCCAGCCCGCCTCTTCCGAGATGTCGATGCCCATCGACACGAGCTGCTTGGTGGCGCGCGGGGTCAGACCGTCACCGCAGACCTTCTCGCGCGGGAACGCCGTCTTCTCCAGCAGCAGGACGTCCAGTCCCGCCTTGGCGAGGTAGTAGGCGGTGGTGGAGCCGGCCGGACCGGCGCCGACGACGATCACATCCGCGGAGTGTTCGGAGAGGGGCTCGGTCACTGCGGGGTCTCCCGAAGGCTCGATATAGGGTGCCAGGCGGCACCGGACAAGTGCAGTCTAAGCAGCGAGAGAGATCACGATCCGAAGGGCTGCCCCCTATGACCACCTCGCCCACCCGGCCCCTCCCCGACGTACGCCTGCGCGTACCCACCCACGAGGACGCCCACGCCTGGCACGGGGTCTTCGACGACCCGGACGTGATGGAGTTCCTCGGCGGCCCCGCCGAACTGTCCTCGTACGTCGAAATCACCGCCCGGCAGCGGATGCACGACGCCCAACTCGGACACTGCCTGTGGACCTTGCTCGACGCGGACGGCGAGGTCATCGGCTTCACCGGGGCACAGCCCTGGCCCGCGGAGAAGGCGTGGGGGCCGGTCGGTGAGATCGAGATCGGCTGGCGACTCGGGCGCTCCGCGTGGGGGCGGGGGTACGCGTACGCGGCCGCGTTGGCCGCGTTGGAGCGGGTGCGGGAGGCGGGGGTGCCGCGGGTGGTCGCGATGATCGACGATGCGAACGCGCGGTCGATCGCGGTCGCGGAGCGGTTGGGGATGACGCTCGCGGAACGGTTCCTGTTGCCGAGCGGTACGCGGTACGGGCGGCGCTACGAGATGGTGTTGACCGCCGGCGGGTGAGGCGGGTGCGGGTGCGGGTGCCGCTGCGCGGGGCCGTTCCCCGACCCGCCCTTTCACCGTTTCCCGGGCTCCGCCCGGACCCGAGGGCCCGGGGGCTCCGCCCCCGAACCCCTTCCGGGGCTCCGCCCCGTACCCCGCGCCTCAAACGCCGGCGAGGCTGAGTGGGGCGCGGGCGGGGCTGAGTGGGGCGCGGGCGGGGCTTGGTGGGGCGCCGGCGGGGCCGATCCGTGCGAGGGGTGTGTCAGAAAACGGACAGGCCGGTCAGCGTCGTGAAGCGGTCCAGGGCGGCCACGCCGGCCACCGAGTTGCCCTGGGCGTCGAGGCCCGGGCTCCAGACCGCGAGGGTGCACAGGCCCGGGACGACCGCGACGATGCCGCCTCCGACGCCGCTCTTGCCCGGCAGCCCGACCCGGTAGGCGAACTCGCCCGCCGCGTCGTACGTCCCGCAGGTCAGCATCACCGCGTTGATCTGCTTCGCCTCGCTGCGCGTCAGCAGCCGCGAGCCGTCCGCGCGCAGCCCGTGCCGGGCCAGGAAGCGGCCGGCCAAGGCCAGGTCGGCGCAGCTCATCTCGATGGAGCACTGCCAGAAGTAGTGCTCCAGCAGCGCCGGCACCGGGTTGTCGATGTTCCCGTACGAGGCCATGAAGTGGGCGACGGCCGCGTTCCGGTCACCGTGCTCCTGCTCGGACGCGGCCACCTCGGCGTCGAAGCCGAGGCCCGGGTTGCCGCTCTCCTGGCGCAGGAACTCCAACAGTTCGCTGCTCGCGTCGCCGGTCAGGCTCTGGAGCCGGTCGGTGACGACGAGCGCGCCCGCGTTGATGAACGGGTTGCGCGGGATGCCGTTCTCGTACTCCAGCTGGACGAGGGAGTTGAACGGATTGCCGGACGGCTCCCGCCCCACCCGCTCCCACAGGCTGTCGCCGCCCTCGGCCAGGGCCAGGGCCAACGAGAACACCTTGGTGATCGACTGCGTGGAGAACGGGGTCCGCCAGTCGCCGACACCGAAGACGTTGCCGTCGAGATCGGCGAGCGCCATGCCGAAGCTGCGGGGTTCCACCGTCGCGAGCGCCGGAATGTACTCGGCGGGGGTGCCGCTGCCGACGAGCGGGGCGACGTCCGCCGCGACCTGCTCCAGCAGCGCCGCCCAAGCGAAGGGGCCGTTCTCCACCACGGTCCGCTACGCCTTGGTGCCGCGGTGCAGGGCGACGATGCCGCCCGTCAGGTTGCGCCAGGCGACCTTGCCCCAGCCGGCCTTCTGCAGCAGCGCGGCCAGCGCCGGCTGGTCCGGCCACTCGCGGACGGACTCGGCGAGGTACACGTACGCGTCCGGGTTCGAGGACACGACACGGGCGACCGGCGGCAGCGCGCGCATCAGGTACTCCATGTACACGGTGCGGAACGGCGCCCACGTCGGCTGCGAGAACTCGCAGATCACGACCTGCCCGCCGGGCTTCGTCACCCGGTACAGCTCGCGCAGCGCCGCGTCGGTGTCCTGGACGTTGCGCAGCCCGAAGGAGATCGTCACGGAGTCGAAGACGTCGTCCTTGAACGGCAGCCTCGTCGCGTCGCCCGCGGTGAGCGGCAGCCAGGAGTGCTTCCTCTTGCCCTCGCTGAGCATGCCGAGGGAGAAGTCGCAGGGGACGACGTACGCACCGGTCGCGGCGAACGGCAGTGAGGACGTGGCGGTGCCGGCGGCGAGGTCGAGGACCTTCTGCCCGGGACGGGCGGCGACCGCCTTCGCGACCTCCTTGCGCCAGAGCCGGGCCTGGCCGAGGGAGATCACGTCGTTGGTGAGGTCGTAGTTCTTCGCCACACCGTCGAACATGGAGGCGACTTCGTGCGGCTGCTTGTCCAGGGAAGCCCTAGTCACTGGCGTTGGCCCCTCGCTGTGCGGATCGACAGATACCCGGCCATCCTCTCAGGCCGCCCGCCACGCCCCCGCCCGTGCCCCCGGTCCGTCCCGGGACTGGCCCCGAGGACAGTTGTGGTGCGGCGTGCGGGTGGGTTGACTGGGCGCGGGCTCCCACGGCACCGACGACCCGGAAGGGCAGGGGCACACTGGGTGCCCTCACCTAGCAAAGGGCTCACGCATGCCGGCAGGCCGCTCGACCGGTCGTCCCCGAGGTGGTTCGCGCGCGTTGCGCCGGGCCGAACGCCGCAGACGGCTGCGCCGTACGATCCTCGGCACGACGGCGCTGATCGCACTCACCGTCACCGCGTACACCTTCTCCCCCGGCGACCCGGAGGTCACCACGGTCGCCGACGGACGGGGAGCCGGGCCCGCCCCGAGCGCCCCGGCGGACTCCGAAGCGGACGCCGACGCCCCCACGGCCGCCTCCCCCACGCCCCGGCAGAGCCGCCGCGCGTCGGCGCAGCCGTCCAAGGGCCACTCCGCCTCGCCCACGGTGCCGCCCGCGTCCCCGAAGGCTTCGGCGAGCCCGTCCGCGCCGGCCGCGGGCCCGGGGGTGTTCACGGCCTCCACCGTCGCCGGTCAGGCACAGGGCAAGGGACCCGCGCGGAGTTGGCGGGTCGAGGTCGAGCAGGGCAGCGGGGTCGACGCGGACGCCGCCGCCCGCGCCGTCGAGGCGGTCCTCGGGGATCCGCGCGGCTGGATCCGCGACCCGGCGTACGGCTTCCGGCTGGCCGGGCCCGGACAGCCGGTGGACTTCACCGTGAAGATCGCCACGCCGTCGACCACCGACCGGCTGTGCGAGGTCGTCACGCCCGAACTGGTCGGCGAGACGAACTGCCGGGCCGGGCACACCGTCGTGGTCAACCTCAAGCGCTGGCAGGAGGGGTCACCGCAGTTCAGCGGGACGGTGGAGGAGTACCGGGCGCTGATCGTGAACCACGAGGTGGGCCACGAACTCGGTCGGGAACACGAGACCTGCCCCGGGGCCGGGCAGCCGGCGCCCGCGATGATGCAGCAGATCAAGGGGCTGCTCGGCTGTACGTCCAACGCGTGGCCGTTCGACGCCGCGGGAACCTACCTGGCGGGTCCGCGCGTCCCCTGACACAGGAGTGTCCGGGGTGAGCAGCGGGGGGAACCGTGCGCGTCGTCAGTTTCAGCGTCCCCGCCTGGTTCCCGTCCCACGCCGCGGAACCACCCCGGGTACGGCTGACGGACCAGGAGTCGGCGGTGTTCCTGTTCCTGGCGACGGGCGCCTCCAACGCGGAACTCGCCGCCGAGCTCCAACTGTCGGTCAGCACCGTCAAGTTCCACGTGGGCAACATACGGGCCAAGCTCGGTGGCATCAGCCGCCTCCAGGCCTGCCTGCTGGCCGCCCTCGCCCGCGACGGCCGCCTCCAGGAGCCCGAGCGGCCCGGTGAACTCCCGACCGGCGACGGCGTCCCGACCGCCGACGCCGTCCCGCTCAGCGACGCCGGTGCAGCAGACGGCCCCCGATGACGGTGGCCACGCAGGTGCCCGCGCCGAGTACCGCGAGGTCCTCCGGGGACGGCACCGCGAACACCGCGAACCGGGCCGGCGCGCCGACCGCCAGGGCCCCGTGGAAGGCGTCCTCCGCGTTCTCCCGCCCGGTGAACGGGTCCAGCGCCGGTCGTCCCTCGTAGGGGACCGGCGGCAGCACGGCGAGGCCCGAGCGGACCACCGCGGTGCGCACCGATCCGACGGTGAACCGTCCGGCGACCGCCACCACCCCGCGCGCGAGCAGCTTCTGCGTGCCGCGGCGGGCGCTGTTGCCCCAGCGGGCCTCGGTCATCCCCAGCGCGTCGAGGGCGTCCCGCCCGGTGATCGGATCCGCCCCGAGCTCGGTGATCTCGTACGGGTCGTCCGGGTAGTACGTCCGCTCCAGCAGCTCGTCCGCGCCGCGCGCCAGCAGCCCGGGCGTGAGCACGCCGGGCCAGCGCCGCACCCGGGCGTGCGGGGCGTCCGCGGCGAGCTCCTCGTACGGGCCCGCGCGGACGATCCGGTCGCCGTCGACGAGGACGGCGCCGCCCTCCAGCGGCGTCGACCCCGCTCCGGCGAGGAGGAGTTCGGCGGTGTGCAGCGTCAGCATCGGGCGTCGGTCCCCGCCGTCAGTTCGAGGAGATGAGCTTCAGCTCGGGGTGCGCGGTGCCGCCCTCGATGGCGATGGAGGAGATGTGCGAGGCGACGCGGTCGTCGACGGGGTCGTTCGCCGGGTCGTCGTGCACGAGGAGGTGCTCGTACGTCGTCGCGCGCTGAGCGGGCGTGCGGCCCGCCTTGCGGATCAGGTCGATGATCTCCTGCCGGTTCGAGCGGTGCTTGGCACCGGCCGAGGAGACGACGTTCTCCTCCAGCATGATCGAACCGAGGTCGTCGGCGCCGTAGTGCAGGGAGAGCTGCCCCGCCTCCTTGCCGACGGTGAGCCAGGAGCCCTGGATGTGGGCGACGTTGTCGAGGAACAGCCGCGCGATGGCGATCATGCGCAGGTATTCGAAGACGGTCGCCTGGGTGCGGCCCTTGAGGTGGTTGTTCTCGGGCTGGTACGTGTACGGGATGAACGCGCGGAAGCCGCCGGTGCGGTCCTGGGTGTCCCGGATCATCGCGATGTGCTCGATGCGCTCGGCGTTGGTCTCGCCGGTGCCCATCAGCATCGTGGAGGTGGACTCCACGCCCAGCCGGTGGGCGATCTCCATGATCTCCAGCCAGCGCTCGCCGGACTCCTTCAGCGGGGCGATCGCCTTGCGGGGCCGGGCGGGCAGCAGTTCGGCGCCGGCGCCCGCGAAGGAGTCCAGGCCGGCGGCGTGGATCCGCTGGATGGCCTCCTCCGCCGAGACGCCCGAGATGCGGGCCATGTGCTCGACCTCGGACGCGCCGAGGGAGTGGATGACCAGCTGCGGGAACTCCTTCTTGATGGCCCCGAAGTGGTGCTCGTAGTACTCGACGCCGTAGTCCGGGTGGTGCCCGCCCTGGAACATGATCTGGGTGCCGCCGAGCTCCACGGTCTCCGCGCAGCGGCGCAGGATGTCGTCGAGGTCCCGGGACCAGCCCTTCTTCCTGTCCTTGGGCGCCGCGTAGAAGGCGCAGAACTTGCACGCCGTGACGCACACGTTGGTGTAGTTGATGTTGCGCTCGATGATGTACGTCGCGATGTGCTCCGTACCGGCGTAGCGCAGCCGCCGTGCGGCGTCGGCGGCCTGGCCGAGCGCGTGCAACGGGGCGTGCCGGTAGAGGTCGAGGGCCTCTACCCGGGTGATCCGGCCCCCTGCGGCGGCACGGTCGAGGACAGACTGGAGAGCGGCCTGGTCGGTCACCGGTGCGTCACCTTTCGGCGGTGTGTCAAGGGTCCGGACCGATCCAGCGTACGCCAGGGCCGGTGCGTCCCGATCAGGGGCCGGGGCCTGCGCCGGCGCGGGCCGGTCAGGGGCTGCGCGTGAGGTCGCCCTCCGGGTTCCCGGCGGCCCGGTCGCCCGACGTGTAGTGCAGGGTCCCGTTCGCGTCGAGGGCGAACCGTTCGTCGGCGGAGCCGTTCGAGCAGATCCCGGGGGCCGGATTGGGGCCGCCCGAGGTGTCCAGGACGAGCGAGCGGTCGGTGGCCGACTTCAGCTTCCAGTCGCCGCTGCAATCGGTGCCCAGGAGGTCGATGACCGACCTGTCACGGGCGACGACCTCGCCGACCCTGCCGCCCCTGATGGTGATCTCGAACTCGCTCGGAACTCCCATGCGGGCGGTCGTGACCGTCCCCTTCCAGGTCCCCGTCAGCTCCTTCGGGACGTCGTCCCGCGTCCCCTTCGGCGCGGCCGAGCCACCGCCGGACGGGCCGGGCGAAGGCGTGCCGGCCGGTGGCGACGCCGCCGGGTCGGTGTCCGCCGGCGCGGACTGCGAGGGGCGCGGACCGCCGCTCGCGGCGTCCCGGCCCTCGTCGCCGCCGGGGAACAACCCCATCCCGTACAGCCCGCCGGACACCGCCGCCAGGACGGCCGCCGCCGCGAGGACGACGGTGCAGCTGAAGCGCCGCCCGGCCGCGCTCACCGTGACCCGGCGCCCGTCGGGAGCCGGCCGCGGGCCGGGCACACCGCCGCCGGTCGCCCCGCCGGTCCCGCCGGCTCCGTCGCCGCCGGTACCGCCGCCCGCCGTCTCCGTGGGAGCGGCGTGCGCCGCGCCGCCCGCGCCGAAGGCCCCGTACGGGCCCGCCGCGGCCGAGTACGGGGAGCCGCCCGTGCCCCCGGGGCCGGGGAGAGCGCCGCCGTAGGACGGGTCCGGCGCGCCGAAGCCGGCCCCCGCGGCGGGCCCGGAGGAGGCCGACGTCCACGGCACCGGCCCCGAACCGGCCTCCTGCCCGGGCCCGGCGGGGTCGGCGTCCAGGTCCAGCAGGGCGACGGCCGCCCGGCTCGCCTCCTCCACCAGCGGCGCCGGCAGCCACCCCGGGGTGCCCAACGCGCCGCCCAGGGCCACCACCAGGTCCTCGGGCGCGGGCCGCTCGGACGCCGCCTTGGCCAGGCAGGATTCGATGAGCGCGCGCAGCTCGCCGGCCGGGATCCCGTCGAGTTCCGGCGGCTCGTGCACCACCTTGTAGAGGAGCGTCGCGGAGTTGTCGCCGCTGAAGGGCGGCCGTCCCGTCGCCGCGAAGGCCAGGACCGCGCCGAGCGAGAACACGTCCGCCGCCGCCGTGATCCCCTTGCCGAGGATCTGTTCGGGCGACATGTAGCCCGGCGAGCCGACGGACACCCCGGTCGAGGTCAGCGAGGCCGTGCCGTCCGTGGCCCGCGCGATCCCGAAGTCGATCAGCCGGGGCCCGTCCAGGGTCAGCATCACGTTCGACGGCTTCACGTCCCGGTGGACCAGGCCCAGCGCGTGCACCGCGACCAGGGCCCGCGCCAGACCCGCGCCGACGGCCCGCACCGCGGACGCGGGCAACGGCCCGTGCCCCGCGACGGCCCGGTCCAGGGAGGGGCCCGCCACGTAACCCGTCGCCACCCACGGCACGGCCGCCTCCGGGTCGGCGTCCAGCACCGGC
This sequence comes from Streptomyces sp. NPDC040432, assembly GCF_055595445.1. Taxonomy (NCBI): domain Bacteria; kingdom Bacillati; phylum Actinomycetota; class Actinomycetes; order Kitasatosporales; family Streptomycetaceae; genus Streptomyces; species Streptomyces sp. NPDC040432. The sequence continues at coordinate 48,446 of NZ_JBVIVP010000026.1, forward strand.
GCCGTCCACTCCCCGCCGACCCGGCGCGCGGCCTCCACCTCGCGGCGGAACCGGGCCCGGAACTCCTCGTCCGAGGCGAAGTGCGGGTGCACGATCTTCACCGCCACGGTCCGGCCGCCCGCACTGCGCCCGAGGTAGACGCGGCCCATGCCGCCCGCACCGAGCCGGCCCAGCAGCCGGTACGCCCCGATCGTCCGCGGTTCCCCGGCTTCGAGCGGCTGCATCGCTTCCCCGTCCCCCGCGCTGTGCGACGTCATCTGAACACCACAGCACCTTAGGGCTTCGGCCCCGCCCGCGGTGGGGCGCCGGAGGGCTACGAGGAACAGGGGGCGCGCGGTGCGGGGACACGAGGACGGGGGCGGCACCGGGATGGTGTCCGCAGGCCCGGCGGTGGAACTCCCGGCACATGCACGCATTCCGCCGCACCCGCCCGTTTGCGGTACACGAGGGCGAATGGGGAACGAATTCCCGGGAAACCGCGCATTCACTTTCCGGAAGCGGAACCGCCTGGGCGATAACTCGCCCGGCCTTACGGAGCGGCCACCTTCAGGAGCTCCACGGCGACATCCGAGGAGTACCCGGTCGTGGGCCCCGTACGGCGTGCGAATTCACGTACGCCGGCCAGTTGTTCCGGGCCGAAACGGAAGTCGAGCGTGGTGAAGTAGCGCTCCAGCAGCTCGGCGTCGAAGGCCTCCCAGCGGGCGGCCTGCTTGGCGACCTTGGCGACCTCCGCGAGGGAGACGTCCCGGGAGGCGAGGAAGGCCTCGTGGACCTTGGCGACGACCTCCGGCTCACGGGCCAGGTAGTCCTTGCGGGCGGCCCAGACGGCGAAGACGAACGGCAGTCCGGTCCAGTCCTTCCACATCTGCCCGAGGTCGTGGACGGCCAGCCCCAGCCGGGGCGCGTCGTGCAGCGAGGCGCGCAGGGCGGCGTCCCCGATCAGCACGGCCGCGTCGGCCTCCTGCATCATCACGCCCAGGTCAGGGGGGCAGGAGTAGTACTCGGGGGCGACCCCGTACTGCTCGGCGAGGAGCAGCTGGGCGAGGCGGACGGAGGTCCGGGAGGTCGATCCGAGGGCGACCCGGGCGCCGTCGAGCTGCTCCAGCGGGACCTGCGAGACGATGACGCAGGACATGACGGGGCCGTCGCAGCCGACCGCGAGGTCGGGGAAGGCGACGAGCTCGTCCGCGTTGCGGAGGTACTCGACGAGGGTGATGGGCGCGATGTCGAGCTCGCCCCGAACGAGGCGCTCGCTGAGCTTCTCGGGGGTGTCCTTGGTCAGCTCCAGGTCCAGCAGCGTGCCGGTTCGGGCCAGCCCCCAGTAGAGGGGCAGGCAGTTCAGGAACTGGATGTGGCCGACGCGGGGCCGGCTGCGGTAGACGTCCACATCGCGAGACTAGCCCCCGGCTCTCCGTCAGCCGTCGTGCGGGTCTCAAACGTCCGGGTGACGTGATCTTTCCCTCTGGTCTCCGCCACAGGGTGCGTGCTAGGCTCGACGCAAGTTGCAGTTTGGTTTCCCTTGCAGTACGAGGCCTGCGGAGAATGTGACCCGCAGGCTTTTGTAGTTTTCAGACTTCTTAGCAGGTTCTGGAGCAGGGCGACCCTTTGGCCCATAGGAGGGCTCATGGCTACCGGAACCGTGAAGTGGTTCAACGCTGAAAAGGGCTTCGGCTTCATCGCCCAGGACGGCGGCGGCCCGGATGTCTTCGTCCACTACTCCGCGATCAACGCCTCTGGCTTCCGCTCCCTGGAGGAGAACCAGCAGGTGACCTTCGACGTCACGCAGGGTCCGAAGGGCCCGCAGGCGGAGAACGTTATCCCGGCCTAGTCGCCTGGCCGACCGGATCGCGGTTGGATTAAGCAGTACCCAAGGAGCCCTGCCTCCTCCGTGCGAGCGGAGACGGCGGGGCTCCTGCCTTTTTGCCGCGCCCCGTCCGTGTCCCGTCCGGCGGAACGCGGGAAAAGGGAGAAGGCCGCCGGTCGGCCACCGTGGGAACGGTGACCGACCGGCGGCCTTCTGTACGTTCGGGCGCGCCCCGGATCAGGCCTTGGGGGCCGTGCCGGAGGTGACCGGGGCGGGTTCGGAGCCCGTCGCCGGCGGCGTTTCCGGCGTGGTCCCCGCCTTGGCGGCGACCACGATCTCCAGGATCAGGAACGTCTTCTCGGGCGTGGTCACGCGCAGGTGGTAGGTGCCCGGGGCGACGTCCGTGGTGAGGAGTTCCGGCAGGGCGGCCTTGCCGTCGGCGCCGGTCCCGGGCAGGTCGAGGGCGAACAGCTTCTTGCCGGCCTCGCCCGCGAAGTACGGGCCCTTGGCCTTCGTCGGGTCGACGGGCACCCAGGCGCCCGCTTCCTTCTCGACCAGGGCCGCGGTGAGCTGCGTGCCGGCGACGGGCTCGTTGCCGACGGTGGTGAGGAACTGGACGCCCTTCACGGCGGTGCCGGTCACGACCTGGACCGGGGCCGTGCCGTCGACGCGGGTCAGGACGAGCGGCTTGGCGGTGACCTTGCCGTCCAGGGCGAGGGTGAGCTGGGTCTTGGAGTCGTAGGCCGTCACGCGGAGGGTGAAGGTGCCCGCCTTCGGGCCCGCCTTGAGCTTCGGGGCGGTGGCGATGCCCTGGTCGTCCGTGCGGACGACCACGCTCGACTCGTTGAGCGGGGAGAAGCGGGTGCCGCCGGTGGTGTCCGCCTCGACGGCGATGACGACGGCCTGACCGACGGCCGGCTTGCCGTCGCCGAGCAGCGCCTTGAAGCGGACTCCCTCGCCGAGGACGCCCCCGGTCTCGGCCTCCAACTTCGCCTCGCCCGCCTTCTCCAGCTTGGCGAGCGTCGCCGGTGCCGGGGTCGGCTTGGTCGGCTCGGTGGGCTTCGTCGGCGTGGTCGGCGTCGTCGGGGTCGTGGGGTTCGTCGGCGTCGTGGGCGTGGTCGGCGTCGTGGGCCTCGTCGGCGTGACCGGCGTCGTCGGCGTGATGGGCGTCGTCGGGAACGACGGCTGCGGGGTGGGCAGCGAGCCCGACGGCGGCAGGGTCGGGAAGTTCCCGGCGGGCGGGTTCGGGACCCCGGCGACGCCGTTCTGGTACTGCCGCATGTAGCCGAGGACGTTGTTCACGTACTCGCGGGAGTTGTTGTAGCTGAGGATCGCCCTGTCGAGCTTGGCCGGGTCGGAGAGGTCCCGGTCGCCCGCGCAGAGGTAGAGGCCCGCGCCCAGCGCCGCGTCGTAGATGTTGTTCGCGTCGCGCTTGCCGTCGCCGTTGCCGTCGGCCTTCCAGTCCTTCCACGTGGACGGGATGAACTGCATCGGCCCGAAGGCGCGGTCGTACTCGGTGTCCGCATCCCACTCGCCCTTGTCGGTGTCCCGGATCGACGCGAAGCCGTTGCCGTCGAGCCGCGGGCCCCGGATCGGCTTCTCGGTGGACCCGTCGGGCTTGAGCCCGTAGCCGGAGGCGTGGACCGACTCGATGCGGCCGATGCCCGCGAGCAGTTCCCAGGGCAGCTTGCAGTTGGGCAGGGCGGCGCCGACCGACACCGCGGCGCGCTGGTAGGCGTCGAGGGCGGTCGCGGGTATGCCGCCGGCTCCCTCGGGGGCGTTCGCCCCGGGCGGCGGCGTCGGGTCGGCGAGCGCGGGCGGCAGGTCGAGCCGCGCGTCGCCACGATCGGTGGCCTGCGGACTGTCCGGCGTCGGTTCGGACTCCCCCGCGCCTGCGGTCGACGGGTTGGTCACGACCGCGGCGGTGGTCAGGCTGGCCGCGAGGGCGGCCGTGCACAGGACCTTGCGCGAGGTGTTGACTACATGACGGTGAAGCGGCTTCACAGTGCGGCGATCCCCCCAAGACGGCCGGCATGGTTTGCGGCCGGTCGAGCCGTGATTCTTCTGTCTATCAGGTATTCCGACGCGACTCGCCGTCACCCCGGGAGATATGACGCACCATTCGTCTCGGCTTCACCACCCTGTGGCCCAGGACGTCCAGTCCGCGGCGCCCCGGGCCGTCCGGCGGGCCGGACGAGACGCACCATCCCTGCCGGTAACGCCGCAATGACCCGGTCCGGTACGGCCGGAGGACCTTTGACCCGGTTGTCGCACCGGGGTCCGCCCGACGCGGGCCGACCCCGCGCGGACCGGACCCGGTCCGCCGGTGACACCCTCGACGACCTTCCCATCCGCGGCCCCGCCCCCTACCCTGACGGCCCGTCAGATCGAGCCGTCAGGGAGCGCGCCATGCTGTTGCGAGGCAAGACCGTCATCGTCTCCGGCGTCGGGGCCGGGCTCGGCCACCAGGTGGCCGCGGCCGTCGTGCGCGACGGCGGGAACGCCGTGCTCGGGGCGCGGACCGCCGCGAACCTGGCCAAGTCCGCCGCCGAGATCGACCCCGACGGACGCCATACGGCGCTCCTCCCCACCGACATCACCGACGAGACCCGGTGCGAGGCGCTCGTCGCGCTGGCCCGGGAACGCTTCGGGGGCGTCGACGCCGTGGTGCACGTCGCCGCCTGGGACTCCTACTTCGGGGGCCTGACGGACGCCGACTTCGGCACCTGGCAGCAGATCCTCGACGTGAACCTCCTGGGAACCCTGCGGATGACCCGGGCCTGCCTGCCCGCGCTGAAGGAGAACGGCGGCTCCGTCGTCATCATCGGCACCCAGTCCGCCGTCGCCGCTCCCAACGAGGTCCAGCAGGCCGCATACGCCGCGTCCAAGGGCGCGCTGACCTCCGCGATGTACTCGATGGCCCGCGAGCTCGGCCCGCACCGGATCCGGGTCAACACCGTGCTGCCCGGATGGATGTGGGGCCCGCCCGTCCAGGCGTTCGTCACGTTCACCGCCCACACGGAGGGCGTTCCCGAGGCCGAGGTGCACGCCCGCCTCACCGGACGGATGGCACTGCCGGACCTCGCCACCGACGGGGACGTCGCCGACGCGGCCGTGTTCCTCGCCTCCGACCGGGCACGGGCGATAACCGGCCAGTCGCTGCTGGTCAACGCCGGTGAACTGATGCGATGACGACCTTCGTGCATCTACCACCGGCTCGTATGCTCGCCCCATGACCACTCCGAGTGACGCCCCGACCGACAACGCGATGCGGCGCGCGCTGCGGCGGGCCCGCGACGGCGTCGCGCTGGACGCGACCGAGGCAGCCGTACTCCTGCGGGCACGCGGCGAGGCCCTCAAGGACCTCGCCGCCTCCGCGGCCCGGGTCCGGGACGCCGGACTCGCCGCCGCCGGCCGCCCCGGCGTCATCACGTACTCGCGCAAGGTCTTCATCCCCCTCACCCGCCTCTGCCGCGACAAGTGCCACTACTGCACCTTCGTCACCGTGCCCGGCAAGCTCCGCCGCGCCGGCCACGGCATGTACCTGTCGCCCGACGAGGTCCTGGACATCGCCCGCGAGGGCGCGGCCATGGGCTGCAAGGAAGCCCTGTTCACCCTCGGCGACCGCCCCGAGGACCGCTGGCCCGAGGCCCGCGAGTGGCTCGACGCGCACGGATACGACGACACCCTCGCCTACGTACGGGCGATGGCGATCCGGGTCCTGGAGGAGACGGGGCTGCTCCCCCACCTCAACCCCGGCGTCATGACCTGGTCCGAACTCCAGCGCCTCAAGCCCGTCGCCCCGTCGATGGGCATGATGTTGGAGACCACCGCCGGCCGCCTGTGGTCCGAGCCCGGCGGCCCGCACCACGGCTCCCCCGACAAGGACCCGGCCGTACGGCTGCGCGTCCTGGAGGACGCCGGCCGCTCCAACGTCCCCTTCACCACCGGCGTCCTCATCGGCATCGGGGAGACCTACGAGGAGCGCGCCGACGCCTTCTTCGAGCTGCGCCGGATCCAGCGCAGCTACCAGGGCCTCCAGGAGGTCATCGTCCAGAACTTCCGCGCCAAGCCGGACACCGCGATGCGCGGCATGCCCGACGCGGAGTTGGAGGAGCTGGCCGCCGCCATCGCCGTCGCCCGGCACATCCTCGGCCCGAGCGCCCGCATCCAGGCCCCGCCGAACCTGGTGGACGCCGAGTACGCGCTGCTCATCGGCGCGGGCATCGACGACTGGGGCGGGGTGTCCCCCCTGACCCCCGACCACGTCAACCCGGAGCGGCCCTGGCCGCACATCGAGGAGCTGGCCGCGCGGACCGCCGCCGCCGGCTTCGAGCTCCGCGAACGCCTGACCGTCTACCCGGAGTTCCTGCGGCGCGGGGAGCCCTGGCTGGACCCCCGGCTGCTGCCGCACGTCCGTGCCCTGGCCGACCCGGACACGGGCATGGCGAACGAGTCCGCGAAGGTCGAGGGACGCCCCTGGCAGGAGCCCGACGAGGGCTTCGCCGCGTACGGCCGCACCGACCTGCACACCACCATCGACACCGAGGGCCGCACCGGCGACCGCCGCGAGGACTTCGACCACGTCTACGGCGACTGGGAGGCGCTGCGCGAGGCAGCCGCCCCCGGCATGGTGCCCGAGCGCATCGACACCGACGTGCGGGCCGCACTGGCGCAGGCCGCCGACGACCCCACCGCGCTGACCGACGCGCAGGCCCTGGCCCTGCTGCACGCGGACGGCCCCGCGCTGGACGCCCTGTGCCGGATCGCCGACGACCTGCGCAGGTCGGTGGTGGGCGAGGAGGTGACGTACGTCGTCACCCGGAACATCAACTTCACCAACGTCTGTTACACCGGCTGCCGTTTCTGCGCCTTCGCGCAGCGCCGCACGGACGCCGACGCCTACACCCTCTCCCTGGACCAGGTCGCCGACCGGGCGGCCCAGGCCTGGGACGTGGGCGCGGTCGAGGTGTGCATGCAGGGCGGCATCCACCCGGACCTGCCCGGGACCGCCTACTTCGACATCGCGCGGGCGGTGAAGGAACGCGTCCCCGGCATGCACGTGCACGCCTTCTCCCCCATGGAGGTCGAGAACGGCGCCACCCGCACGGGCCTGTCCGTGCGGGACTGGCTGACGGCGGCCAAGGAGGCCGGGCTGGACTCCATCCCGGGCACGGCGGCGGAGATCCTGGACGACGAGGTCCGGTGGGTCCTCACCAAGGGCAAGCTGCCGACGGCCGACTGGATCGACGTCATCTCCACGGCGCACGAGCTGGGCATCCGCTCCTCGTCGACGATGATGTACGGCCACGTCGACCAGCCCCGGCACTGGCTCGGCCACTTCCGGACGCTGGTGCGGATCCAGGAGGCCGCCCTGTCGAAGGGCGTGGAGGGCTTCACCGAGTTCGTGACGCTGCCCTTCATCCACACCAACGCGCCCGTCTACCTGGCGGGCATCGCCCGGCCCGGTCCCACGGTCCGCGACAACCGGGCGGTCACGGCGATGGCCCGGCTGCTGCTGCACCCGCACATCACCAACATCCAGACCAGTTGGGTGAAGCTGGGTGCGGAGGGCGCGGCCGAGATGCTGCGCTCCGGCGCCAACGACCTGGGCGGCACCCTGATGGAGGAGACCATCTCCCGGATGGCCGGATCCGGTTGGGGCTCGTACAAGTCGGTCCGGGACCTGATCGCGGTCGCGGAGGCGGCGGGCCGGCCGGCGAAGGCCCGTACGACCCTCTACGGCGAGGTGCCGCAGGAGCGCCGGGACGCGGCCCTCGCGTCGGACGGCCACCTGCCGGATCTGCTGCCGGTCCTGGACTGACCGGTCGTACGCGTGCGGAGCCCGGCCGCTCCGGCCGGGCTCCCGCGTGCTTCCCGTCGGGAGCGGGTCAGCCGACGAGCAGGTCCCGGCGGAGTTCGCGCAGCTCGCGGGAGTCGATGCCGAGGCCGTCCTTCAAGTAGCGGTCGAAGGTGCCGTACTTGGCCTTGACCTCGTCGTAGCCCGCGTTCAGGTACTCGGGACGGACGTCGAGGAGGGGCTTGTAGACGGCGGCCTGCTGGGGCGGCAGGTGGGCGAGGATCGCGTCGTTGGCGGCCTTGCGGTAGTCGTTGCTGGCCAGGTAGTCGGCCTCGACGGTGGCGCGGGGGACGCCGAGGGCGGTCAGCAGCGCGGCGTTCCCCCACCCCGTACGGTCCTTGCCGGCGGTGCAGTGGAAGAGGACGGAGCGGGAGCGGTCGTTGCCGATGCCCTCGAAGACCTGGGTGTAGGCCTTCCTGCCGCCCGGGCCGGCGACCATGTTCCGCTCGGCGTCGACCATGGCCTTGACGGCCTCGTCGGGGGTCCGGGGCAGGCTCTCGAAGGAACCGGAGCCGGCGAAGACGTCGGCGACGACGTGCGTGGCGCCCGCCGGGACCTTGTCGGGGGCCTTGGCGCGCTCGTCCTCCATGCGCAGGTCGAAGACGGTCCTCACGCGCAGCCGCCGGAGCTTGGCGAGGTCGTCGGCGGTGAGCTTGTCGAGGGCGTCGGACCGGTAGACCTCGCCCATCCGCACCCACCGGCCGTCGGTGGTGCGGTAGCCGCCCGCGTCACGGAAGTTGGCGGTGCCCTCCAGCGGGATCAGGCGGTCGGCGAGGCGCAGGCCCTCGCCGCGCTCCGGCTCGAAGTCGAACCACTGGCGGTCGGCGGCGGGCAGACCCTTGACCACGGCCCGGCCCTGGGCGCCGCCCTTGGCGACGACCTTGCCGTTCGCCCTGATCTCGACGCGCTTGGTGCCCTCGGCGTTCCAGGTCAGCGTGAAGGAGCCGTCGCCGGAGGCGGTGACGCCGGCCTCGGTGAAGGGGATGTCGGAACGGCCTCCGTGGTGGCCTTCGTGCCGGGGGAGGTCCCGGCCCGAGGCCGAGGCGGAGGGGATCACGACCAGGGAGGTGGTGAGCGCGGAGGCGACGACGGTCGCGGCGAGGAGTGCCTTCTTCATGCCCCGAGGCTGTGGGCCGCCGACGAACACGCAGTGAACGAGGCGTGGCCGGAAACAGCCAGCACGAAGGCGACTGGCAAAACGTGCCACATGATGGGACGACGGCCGAAAATGTTCTTGTTCCGGCCGTTCTCCGGTCACTTACGGGCGAGCTGACGGACTCCTTCCGGAATCGACCGGACCTGTCCACTAAAGTCACGCCGAACCCTGGGGGGAATCAGCCATGGACACAACCATGTCAAGAGCGGCGGCGGCGCCTGCGGGGGCGGCGCCGGAATCCGCGGCGCCCGACGGCGCGACGCCCGACGGCGCGACGCCCGACGGCTCGGCGACCACACCGGCCGCACCCGCCGCGCCGGCCGGAACCGCGCCGAGCACCGCTCCGGCCCGCACGGCACCACCGGCCACCGCCGGCCCCGGCCCGGCCACGTCCGCCGGGGTGGCCACCGCCCCGTGGGGACGGACCGAACAACAGGACTTCCGCAGCCGGGTACGCGGCACCCTCCTCGGCACCGCCATCGGCGACGCCCTCGGCGCACCCGTCGCCGGCCTCTCCCTGAGCGGGATCCGCGAGACCCACGGCCTGGCCGGCCTGACCGAACCGGCCCCCGCCCACGGCCGCCGCGGCACCGTCACGGCCTCCACGCAGCTCACCCTGTTCACCGTCGACGGCCTCATCCGGGCCCACGTACGCCGTGACACCGGCGGCTGGCACCCGCCGACCGACGTCCACCGCGCCTACCTGCGCTGGGCCGCCACCCAACACGACTGGGGTCCGGACGAACGCCGCAAGGACAACGGCTGGCTCGCCCGCGAGGAGTGGCTCTACGCCCGCCGCGGCCCCGACCGCGCCTGCCTGACCGGCTTCGCCGACGACATCCTCGGCACCCTGGAACAGCCGAAGAACCCCACCGCGCGCGACGCCGCCGCGACCGTCCGCTCGGCGCCCTTCGGCCTGCTCGTCGGGTGGGAACCCGCCCTCGTCCTCCAACTCGCCGTCGAGTGCGCCACCCAGAGCCACGGCCACCCCACCGCGTACCTGTCCGCCGGCGCCCTCGCCGTCATCGTCCACGGCCTGACCCGCGGCGAAAGCCTCGACGCCGCCGTCCAGCGCGCCCTCGGCCTGCTCGGGACCCGCCCCGGCCACCAGCCGGTCACCGACGCCCTGCAACGGGCCGTCGCGGCCGTCACCCTCCAGGTGCCGAGCCCCAAGGCCGTCGAATCCCTCTCCCCCGGCGACGGCCGCGACGCCGAGGACGCCCTCGCCGTCGCCGTGTACTGCGCCCTCGTCGCCGAGGACATCCCGCACGGGCTGCGCCTCGCCGTCAACCACGGCGGCGACTCCACCGTCACCGGCGCCCTGTGCGGAGCCCTGCTCGGCGCCCTCCACGGCGAAACGGCCCTGCCACCCGCCTGGCTCGCCGATCTGGAAGGCCGCGCCACGATCCTGGAACTCGCCGACGACTTCGCCCTCGAAATGACCCAGGGCCCGGCCCTCCACGGCCCCTCCGCCTCCGCCCCCGGCTGGCTGGCCCGCTACCCGCGCGCCTGAGGGCCCGCGGGCGGGGGTCGTCTCCCCCGCCCGTGAGGGTCCGGCTCCACCGCTGCGACCCGCGCGGTCACGCCGCCGGGGGCCGGCACCCGGGAGCCGATGCCCCGGGCCGATGCCCCGACGGGGTTCCGGCACGGCACGGACCCCGGGCGGGATGCGCACCGGCGGGCGGGACGCCCGCTCGCACCGGGCGGCCCGCCGTCCACGTCCGTTATGCCGGCCTCGGCCGGATCCACAACGCGCGCGCGAACGCGTACGGTTCACCGTCCGGCGCGGCCAGTGCGGTACCCACCTCGCACTTGCGCCCGTCCACCCCGAGCAGCCAGGAGTAGGAGACCAGCCCCTCCCCGGCCACCGGCACGGGCCGCAGCAGTCGCGCCGTCAGGGAGGCCGTGACCGCGCCCGCCGGACCGTCCGCGAGCAGCCGACCGGCCGCGTTGCCGGGACAGTCCAACGCCCCCCACACCAGCTCGGCCGGCAACATCCCGTCCGGACCGGCGAGTTCGGCCCCGGGCGTCCAGGCCGCGGCGACCAGGTCCCGGCCGGGCACCCGTCCGCAGTGCAGCCGCAGCCCCGTCGCCGGAGTCCGGCCGAGACCGCAGCCGAAACAGTCGACCTGCCCGTCCGGCGGATCCGCCCGGTAGGCATCGGCGGCCTTCACGGCCTCCGCCCAGGAGGGCGGCGCGGGCAGCGCCCCGGCCGGCGCCGCCACCGCCACGGCGGCGGCGAGCAGCGTCCCGTCCTCGTCCAGCAGGGACACCCCCTCGGGACCCCGCTCCGGCCGGACCGGCGTCCGCGTCGCCACCGGCCGCCGGAAGTCCACCCGTACCGCCTCCCCCGCGGCCGGCGGCGCCATCCGCGCGGCCAGCAACCCGGCGACGTAACCTCCGAACGCCACGCCCGGATAGCCGTGCAACGCCTCCGGCACCGTGATCGTCTCCGTGCCCTTCACACCATCCACCTCTCCACGCCTTCGTGTGCCCCTGCCGGCCTCGCCCGCGAGGCCTTACCGTGGCCCTCCCACGTCTCGGAGGTGCACGCGCCCATGCGGATCGCCACGACCATCTTCCTCACCGACCTGACCATCTCCCCCACCCGGCTGGCCCGTTCCCTCGAAGAGCGCGGCTTCTCCGGCCTGTACCTCCCCGAGCACACCCACATCCCCGTCAGCCGTGCCACGCCCGCCCCCATGGGCGGCGACCTCCCCGAGCAGTACGGGCGCACCCTCGACCCGTTCGTCGCCCTCGGCCAGGCCGCGGCCGTCACCGAGCGGCTGCACCTCGGGACCGGCATCACCCTCGTCGCCCAGCACGACCCGATCGGCCTCGCCAAGCAGGTCGCCACCCTCGACCACCTCAGCGGCGGGCGCGTCACCCTCGGCATCGGCTACGGCTGGAACGTCGAGGAGGCCGCCGACCACGGGGTCGACTGGCCCTCCCGCCGCGAACGCGTCCGCGACAACATGGCCCTGATGCGCGCCCTGTGGGCCCCGCGACCCACCGCCCACGAAGGCCCGTACGGCTCGGTCCGGGCGAGCTCCGCCCACCCCAAGCCGGTCCAGGTCCCCCGCGAACTCACCGCCGGACAGCCCCTGTACGGGCCGCGGACCCTGATCGGCGGGTCTGCCGGACCGAAGCTCTTCTCGGCGATCGTCGACCACTCCGACGGCTGGCTCCCCATCGGCGGCCGCGGCCTGACCGAATCCCTGCCGGTCCTGCGGCAGGCCTGGGAGGCTGCGGGCCGTGACCCCAAGACCCTCCAGGTGGTCCCGTACGCGGTCCAACCCAGCCCCGGCAAGCTGGCCCACTACGCCGAACTGGGCATCGAGGAAGTCGTCCTCCAACTCCCCTCCGCCCGCGAGGCGGAGATCCTCCGCACCCTGGACGGCTTCGCCCCCTACCTGTGACGCGCCGCCCCGCGCGGGGTTCCGACCCTCACCCGAATGGCTGGTAGTTTGGCGCGTTCCGCCGATCAACTCGCCTTACCTGGGGGACTTCCCGTGCTCAACCACCTGCGCCTCTCCGTCGCCGCCGCCACCGCCGCCGTGGCCGTCCTGACCCTGACCGGCTGCGGCGGCGAGAGCACCCCGACCGCCGAAAAGCCCGCCGGGGGCGCCTCGTCGACTCCCGCGCCCGGCAACCCGGCACCGGCCGGCGACGCCAAGGGCGGCAGCCTGGAGGGCGGCTGGATCGCCATGGCCAACCCGGGCAAGGGCGTCATCCTGACCGTCAAGGGCCAGATCGCGTTCGTCGTCGAGGCGGCCACCGGTCTCACCTGCGAGGGCACCACCAACGGCAAGACCATCGACCTGAAGTGCCCCGCCGGCGCCCAGCGCGCGAAGGGCAAGGTCGACTCCGTCGACGCCACCACCCTGAAGGTCACCTGGGAGGGCGCCGCCGGCACCGACACCTTCCAGAAGAGCGAGCCGGGCAAGCTCCCCTCCCTCCCCGCCCTCCCGAAGTAGCCGCCGCGCCCGACAGGAACAGCCGCACCGGGGGGCGGGCAGGACCCACCGGACCCACGACGACACCGACCGGGGGTGAGCGTGCCGGGACAGCACAGACGTAGGGAGAGGGCGCGCCGGCAGGCCGAGGCGCAGAGCGCCGCGCACGCGTCGGCGCGGTGGGAACACGTCTTCTCGACGGAGGACCGGAGGGAACTCCGCGCCTACATCGACGAACTCACCCGGTCGGGCACCATCCGCGCCGAGGACACCCGCCTGGACGTCCTGTGCGACCGCCTGACGCACACCACGCGCTACGAGGTCAGCATCCGGACGACGGACACGTAGCCGCCCGGTGCGCCCCACCGTGCGGACAGGCCGGGGGCCCACCCCCACCAGGGGATGGGCCCCCGCGTCCGAACCAGGCGCGTGCCGCCGGGCGTCAGCCGCCGCTGCGGCGGTACCCGCGACGCGGCGCGGGCACGGTACGAAGCCGGCGCGTACCAGCGGTCCGGGGGAACTGGTTGCGCTTCACGGGCGCGGCAGGGGCCGCGGCCAGGAGCGCGATGAGAGCAACGACCGCGAGGAGGATGAGCGCGGTAGCCATGGTCATCTCCTTCTCTTTCGCCGGGTACTGATTGCAGATCACTACCAAGTGTTACCAGAACGGGACACCTTAAACACGAGGGGTAGCCGCAGGTGGTTTCCGGCGACGTGCCGCGGCCGTCAATTCCGTGATGGGGGGCAGCTGTTGCGACGGCCGCGACAGTGGCGACGGGCCGCTCAAGGCGGCGGCACCGGGCCCGGCGAGGTCGCACCGGCGGCCGGACGCCAAAAACGCCCGTCGGGCAAGGCCTGACGGGCGCCCAGGAAGTAGTCGGTGTCACGCTCGAACCGGACACCCGGCACGGCGGCCCGCACATGCGCCCATATCGCGGGAGCCACGCGGTATTCGCCCGCCACCATCCAGTGATCGTCACCCAGGGCGAAGAGGTGCCTGATCGCCAGGAACTGTTCCCGCGAGAGGCAGACGGACTCGACCAGCTCCTCGTCCGCGCCACCGAAGCCGGTCAGATCCCAGGCAAGGTTGTAGCCGTCGGCGAAGGGATAGTCGCTGCTCACCGCCTCAAGCTAGGCGTCCCCGAAGCCGCCCCGCACCTGCTTTTCCGGGCGTGCCCTCGCTCCGGACCAGGGCGGGGCGGTACTCCACCGACCCCACCCACGCCTCCCGGCGACCGCCGAAGTCGATGGACACCGGTCGGGCGGGTGATCGATAGTGCGGGCCATGGCCTCACTCGTGCGACACATCACCATCGACTGTTCCGACGCCTACAGCCTGGCGCAGTTCTGGGCCGCGGCCCTTGACGGTTCGGTCTCCGACGACGACTTTCCCGGCGACCCCGAGGCGTTGGTCACCGCTTCCGGGGCGGCGGTCCTGTTCGTGACGGTGCCCGACGCCAAGACGGTGAAGAACCGCGTGCACCTCGACCTCCAGCCGCAGGACCGGACCCGTGACGAGGAGGTGGAGCGCATCCTCGCCCTGGGTGCCACGGTCGTCGGCGACCGGCGGAACGCGGACGGGACGGGCTGGGTGACCATGGCCGATCCCGAGGGCAACGAGTTCTGCGTCGAGCGCAGCGCGGCCGAGCGGGGTCAGGACAGCTGACCCACGGGCCCGGGCCTGTAGGTGCGGGCGTTCACGCCGGTGACGGCTCCGCCACCTGACACATCCGGCTCCCGTTCCACCGCCTCCGGCGTCGGGCCCGTAGCCTCCCGGCATGATCGATTCACGGACCCACATCCGCGTCGCGCGGCCGTCCCTCGACCTGGAGGCCGCCGAGCGCTTCTACGTGGACGGACTCGGGCTCGACGTCCTCTGGCGAACCTCGGGGCAGGTCCGGGGGGAGCACGATCTGCTGATGGTCGGGCCTTCCGGGGGTGGCTGGCACTTCGAGCTCACCCTCGATCCCCAGAACCCGATCGTGCCCGCGCCCACCGTGGACGACCTGTTCGTCGTCTACCTCGGGCGGACCCCCGACGAGGCCCTCGTGCAGCGCCTGCTCGACTGCGGCGGGACCCGGGTGGCTTCCCACAACCCGTACTGGGACGAGCACGGGGTCACCGTCGTGGACCCCGACGGCTACCGGCTGGTGCTCTGCTCCCGCACCTGGGGCTGAGCCGCCGCCGGCCCGGCCGTCACCCTGCGGGGTGGCGGCCGGTGCTCGGCACGGCGGGCGGACCGACGGGTGGGGTCAGCTCACGCCCGGGGCCTTGGGGAGGCCGGCGGACAGGGCGCCGCCCGCGCCGGCGAGGGAGGCCCCGGTGGCCTCGGAGGCGGTGCCGGCGGCCTGGGAGGTCACGGCCACGGCCGTCCTGGTGTCCTGGACGGCCTGTCCCGGGTGGTCGACGATGTCGGTGACGCGCTGCGTGATGGGGGGCGCCTGGACCGGGGCCTCGTCGGCGTGGGCGGCGACGGGGGTGAGTGCGAGGGCGGCGCCGCCGGAGAGGACCAGGGCGGAAAGGGTGCGCTTCATGGCATTCATGCCCCACCCAACGACCCCGCCGCGCCCCGGGTCACTGCGGGGTCGGTGGGAACCCGCCACGGCGTCGACACGGCCGTTCGCACCGCGCCGGCCGCAACGGGACCGGTGCGCCCACCGACCGGCACCCGGCACCCGGCACCCGGCACCCGGCACCCGGCACCCGGCACCCGGCCGAACGCCTGCGGCCCCCACCGGTACCGGTGGGGGCCGCAGGGATGACACGGAACGAACGACGGGGTGGGGCGGGGTTTCGTCAGTCCTCGACCACCAGCGCCGGCGTGGACTTGGTGAGGACCTCGCCGCGGAAGAAGGCGGGGCTGCGGCGCTCGGTGACGATCATGATGACCAGGCCCAGGGCGAGCAGGCCGACACCGATGACGAAGACGCTGCCGACGCCGAGGACGGTGGAGCCGGATCCGTAGGACGGGTTCCACATGTCGATCAGGGTCTTGAAGAAGACCGTGGCGAGGAGCAGGCCGCCGAGGACCGGGAAGACGCCCTTGAAGAAGAGGTCGCGGGCGGAGCGGCGCAGCTCGCCGCGGAAGTACCAGGCGCAGGCGAAGGCCGTCAGCGAGTAGTAGAAGCAGATCATCAGGCCGAGCGCGAAGATCGTGTCGGTGAGGACGTTCTCGCTGACCAGGGTCATCACGGTGTAGAAGAGGCCGGTGGCGACGCCCGCCATGACGGTGGCGCGGCCCGGGGTCTTGAAGCGCTCGTGGACCTTGGCGTAGGAGGGCGGCAGGGCCTCGTACGTGGACATGGCGAGGACCGTGCGGGCCACGGGGATGAAGGTGGTCTGGAGCGAGGCGGTCGCCGAGGCGAGGACCGCGACGAAGAGCAGGATGCCGAGCACGGGGCCCATGACGGGCCCGGCGAGGGCGGCGAAGACGTTGTCGGAGGTCTCCGGGTTGCCGAGGCCGAGGCCCGTGGCGCCGGATCCGACGGCCATCTGGGCGGCGACGCCGGTGGCCAGGTAGGAGCCGACGAGGACGATCATCGCGATGAGCGAGGCGCGGCCCGGGGTCTTGGCGGAGCCGGTGGTCTCCTCGTTGGTCGCCAGGCAGGCGTCCCAACCCCAGTACATGAAGATCGAGAGCGAGAGTCCGGCGGTGAAGGCCGCCATGGACTCGACCGCGAAGGGGTTCATCCAGGACCAGGAGAAGTCGATCCCGGTGTCGAAGGAGCCGGCCGAGGCCTTCTGGAAGGCCATCGCGACGAAGAGGGCCAGGACGACGAGCTGGAGGCCGACCAGGGTGTACTGGACACCCTTGGTGGCGGTCATCCCGCGGTAGCTGATGGCGGTCGCGGCGGCGATCAGGGTGAGGCAGGTGACGATGTGGACGAGCTTGTTGTCGTCGAGGGCCGCGATCGACGCGTTGCCCGTGATCTCGCCGGCCAGGAGCCAGAAGTAGGAGGTCGCGACGCCGGCGAGGTTGGAGAGCACGATGATCGTGGCGATCACCAGGCCCCAGCCGCACATCCAGCCGATGCGGGGGCCGAAGGCCTTCACCGTCCAGGTGAAGGAGGTGCCGCAGTCCGGCATGGCCTTGTTGAGCTCGCGGTAGGCGAAGGCGACCAGCAGCATCGGCAGGAAACCGGCGAGGAAGATCGCCGGCATCTGCATGCCGACCTCACCGGCGGTGGAGCCGAGGGTCGAGGTCAGGCAGTAGACGGGGGCGACGGTGGAGATGCCGATGACGGCGCTTCCCACCAGTCCGACGGACCCCTTGCCGAGGCCCTTGCCGCGAACGTCGCCCTCGGCGACGCCGCTTACCGTGTCTCCGACCCGAGGCCGAACGTCCAGCTGTGTCATGGGTAAGGACGTTAGATGCTGCGGTTTCCTCATTCGGAAGACTTAAGTCCAGTACTCCACAGGCCTAAATCCCTTGGAATCCCGAGGTCTGGACTGTTCACACTCCTGCAATACAAGGTTCACTCAGGCATCCAATCGCGCTTCGGAAGGCCCGAGGCCAAACCTTCCGGAATGCGGAAACCGCAGCGGTGCCCGTTTTGCACCTTTCAAAACTTTCCCGTGCAAATTTTCGGGCCGCCGCCACCAAGGCCCCTACCGCCACAATGGCCACATGCCCACAGCCGACGAGCTCCTCAGCGCGGATACCGTCAGTAACCTGGCCCGGGTGCTCGCCCGCGCGGCCCGCGCGCCCCGCTCCCCCGCCCTGCTCACCTGCGCCGGAGCCCTCGACGGCCTCGGCTACGGGGCTCGCGTCACTGCCGTCCGCGATGCCGTCCTGACCGACCTGCCCGACGACTGGCCCGCCTTCGAGGCCGTCGTCCGCACGGCCCTGGAGGACCCCGACTTCGCCGGCTGGATGACCTTCCCGGTCAACGAGGCCGTCGCCGTGCGCGGACTGGCCGCCTTCGAACCCGGACTCGCCCTGCTCCGCGACCTCACCCCCCGCCTCACCGCCGAATCCGCCGTCCGTCCGTTCCTGCGCGCCGACCCCGGGCGCGCGCTGGCCGTCGTACGGACGTGGACGGACGACCCCGACCCGCACGTTCGCCGGCTCGCCAGTGAGGGGACGCGGCCCCGGCTCCCCTGGGCCCCGCAGCTACCGGCGTTCATCGCCGACCCGCGGCCGGCCGTCCCCGTACTGGACGCCCTCCACGCAGACGCGTCCGAGTACGTGCGCCGGTCCGTCTCCAACCACCTCAACGACATCAGCCGCGACCACCCCGACCTCGCGGTCGAGACCGCCGCCGCGTGGCGGGACGGCACCGCCGGTGCCACGGACCGCGTCGTCCGGCACGGGCTGCGCACCCTGATCAAGGCCGGCCATCCCGGCGCGCTGACGCTGCTGGGGCACTCACCCGATGTCCCCGTCACGGTGCGCGGACCGGTCGTGGCCACCCCGAGCGTCGCCGTCGGCGGGCACCTCGTCTTCACGTACGAGGTCACGCACACCGGCCCGCGCCCCGCCGAGCTGGTCATCGACTACGTGATCCACCACGTCAAGGCCAACGGGACCCGCACCCCGAAGGTCTTCAAGCTCACCACCCGCGCCCTGGCGCCCGGGGAAACGCTCACCGGCTCACGGCGTCATTCCTTCAAGCCGATCACCACCCGCCGCTACCACTCCGGGGAGCACCTGGTGCAGCTCCAGGTCAACGGTCGGGTCCGGGGCGAGGCCGGGTTCTCCCTCGACGCGTCCTGAGGTCTACGGGACGGGCGCCGCGCTCCGCCCCCACCGGGCAGTGCGCGCCACGCGGTCGCCGATCCGTCTCAGCAGGGCCGTCGGCAGGAAGAGCATGTCCGCCGCGATCATCGCCAGGGCGAAGTAGGGAAGGCCCAGCAGGATCCCGATGCCGGCGTGCATGGACATCATGATCAGGACCATGATCGTCCTCAGCCTGGTGCTGAAGAGGGTGAAGGGAAAGGCGACCTCGACGATCACCGTGCCGTACGTCAGCAGCAGGACGATCACCCCGCTGCTCGCGACGGCATGGGACAGGGCGGGCCACGGGGTGACGTTGCCGAGGTGCAGTACGTAGTGGAGCGCCGTGCCGTCCTGCCAGAGCGAGCCCTGGATCTTGTACCAGCCGGAGGCCGCGTAGATCAGGCACACCTGGGCGGCGATCACGAACATCGCACCGGCGTGCACCACGTTCCCGACCATGCCCATCACGGCGCGGGGCTCGCCGGGCGCGTACCGGCGCACCAGCCACCAGGCGAGCTGGGCGAGGACGAAACCCCACAGCAGCAGCGCCCACCCCGTGCTCAGCGGGCCCAGTGCGGTGATCGTCGCGAGCACGGCGGTGCCGAGCGTCCACAGCACGATCCCGGTCGTGTCGGTCGTGCCCCGACCCGCGCCGGGGCCGGCGTCGCGGTGGCGCGCGGCGCGCCGCGCGTCCAGCGACCAGACCCGGCCGCAGCGCGTCAGCACCAGGTAGATCGCCATGACGTGGACGACGTTGTCGCCGCCGTTGCCCACGAAGGGGCTGCGGTTCTGGAGTGCCAGCACACCGATCATGAACAGCAGCGAGGCCGTGCGGGTCCGCCAGCCCAGGAGCAGCATCACGGCCGAGGCGATGGCCGCCACGTAGACGATCTCGAACCACAGCCGGCCGTCGTTCCACATGAGGACGGAGAAGGCGCGCGTCGTGGCGTTCCACTCCTGGGCCATCCCCCAGCTCCAGGCGCTGTCCGTGCCGAACAGCCGGTTGCGGTACACCCACTCGCGCAGCAGCAGGACGATCCAGGTGAGGGAGAAGCCGATCCGGACGACGGCCGCCTGGTACGGGGCGACGGCCTCGGAGGTGATCCGCACCAGGCCCCGTCGGACGGTCGCCCCGGCGGCGCGCGGTGCCGACGCGGGCGGGGTCGGAGGTGGGGGCGGCGGTTCGGCGGTCGGACCGGCCGTGACGGGCGAGTACGTGGTCACTTGAGGTCCTCCCCCGTGACGGCCCACCACGGCTGGACCAGGTACTGGGTCGCGGTGTCGATCCGCTGGTCGCTCCACGCGGGCGCGCCCACCGGTGTGACGGCGGAGCGCAGTTGGACGGCCCGGAGGTTCCCCTCGACCCGGGGTTCGAGCCGGTCGACGGCGAGGCGCACCAGGAGCCGCTGCGTCAGGTTCCCGAGCGTGCCGGCCGGCAGGCCCTTGTCGTCGAGGGAGTAGATGTAGTTGGTCCAGGCGAGGCGGAGTTCGTTCTGGTGCGCCTCGCTGGGGAACGGGTTGTGCAGGATCCCGCGTTCGTCGATGGCGGTCAGGTCCACCCAGTCGGTCTCGGTGAAGCGGCCGGGACGGCCGTCGGCACCGGGTACGAGGACCTGCGCGCGGGCCTGGACGTGCACGTTCGACGATTGCGGGTTGGGGGCGAAGAGCTGCCACTCCTGCGTGAACTCGGGTGCCACCCAACGGTTGATGAGGGCGGCGTGCTGCCGGGAGACGGCGTTCGCCGGGGCGTTGTTGAGGAAGAGCATCGCCAGGTGCAGTCCCGCCGCGACCACGACGGCCACCACGGCGAGGACGACGATCCCCAGCGACGTCCTCGACAGGCCGAACGGTCCGTCCGGCCTGCCGACTTCATCGCGCTCCGACGATCCGGTGGGCAGGCCCGCGCCTTCCGGTGGGTCTCCGGTCGGCGAGGGCCCGCCGCTCCCCGTCCGCATGCGCTACCCCACGTTGCCCTGGACGTTGCCCTGGGCCCCGCCACCCGCGCCGTTGCCCTGGACATTGCCCTGGACGTTGCCCTGGGCTCCGCCGCCCGCGCCCTTGCCCTGCACGTTGCCCTGGACGTTCCCCTGGGCTCCGCCACCGGCGGCATTGCCCTGCACGTTGCCCTGGACGTTCCCCTGGGCCCCGCCGGCCTGCTCCTTGCCCTGCACGTTGCCCTGGACGTTGCCCTGGGCTCCGCCACCGGCGGCATTGCCCTGCACGTTGCCCTGGACGTTCCCCTGGGCTCCGCCGGCCTGCTCCTTGCCCTGGACATTGCCCTGGACGTTGCCCTGGGCTCCGCCGGCCTGCTCCTTGCCCTGCACGTTGCCCTGGACGTTGCCCTGCGCGTTGCCCTGGGCGTTCCCCTGGACATTGCCCTGGACGTTGCCCTGCGCATTGCCCTGGACGTTGCCCTGCGTGTTCCCCTGGACGTTGCCCTGGGTGTTCCCCTGCGTGTTCCCCTGCGTGTTGCCCTGCGTGTTGCCCTGGGTGTTCCCCTGGACGTTGCCCTGCGTTCCGCCGCCCTGCGTCTTGCCGGGTTCCTTGCCCGGGGCGGCAACCCGCTTGCAGTTCACGAAGGTCGGGCTCTGGCCCTCGTTCACGGCGACCACGGTGTAGTCGACGTTCTTCTGGAACCGCGTCACCTTGAAGGCGCCGCCCGAGATGTTCAGGCGTTCCTTCGCCTGCCCGTCCTGGAGGTCCCGGGGAGCCGTGAAGCCCTCGCCGGTGATGGTGACGGACGTTCCGTTGGCCGACGGCGTTACCGTGCAGCTCGCTGCGGGCACCGCCTGCGCGGTGCCCGCGAAGGCGAACGCGCCCGACAGTGCGAAGGACGACGCGAGCAAGGAAACCGCGACGCGTCTGCTGGACAGATGCATGATGGTGCTCCCATCAGGGACTGGCGGAGAGGCGGGCCGCCGGAAGCCGCCGATGCTCGTCGCCGAAGGTGCACAGGGCTGCGGCCGGGGACGGGACGGGTACGCGTTTCCCCTGCATCCCGGCCGTCGTTGCGTTCCGGCGGCAACCTGGAGGCCGGATGACGCCCTGTGTCTTCCATGCTCCCCCTCCCTCCCCGGAGTGTCGACCGGGAGCGACGGGGCGACACGGGCGGGGGCCCGGCGCACGGGGACCCGGCGTGCGGATGCCCGGCCGGGAGCACCGGCCGGGCATCCCCCCGTTCCCCGCCCCCCGTCAGCCGGGCCAGACGATCGACTGGACCTCGCTGTAGGCGTGCAGGGCGTAGGAGCCCACGTCCCGGCCCACACCGGACTGCTTGAAGCCGCCGAACGGCGCCTCCATGTTCCGGCCGATCGTGTTGATGCCGACGCCGCCCGCCCGGAGCCGCCCCGCCACCCGGAAGGCGCGGGCCGAGTCCCCGGACCAGACGTACGAGAGCAGCCCGAAGTCGCTGTCGTTGGCCAGTGCGACGGCCTCGTCCTCGCCGCCGTCGAAGGGGACGACCACGACGACCGGGCCGAAGATCTCCTCCCGCACCACGCGCATGTCGTTCGTGCAGTCCACCAGCAGGGTCGGCGCCACCCAGAAGCCGCGGCCCGCCCCCACCACGGGACGTTCCCCGCCGTGGACGATCCGGGCGCCTTCCTTGCGGCCGAGCTCCACGTACGACTCGACGCGGTCGCGGTGCGCCGCCGAGATCACGGGGCCGACGACCGTGCCGCGCTCGGCCGGATCCCCGACCTTCATGAAGGCCAGGTAGCCGGTCAGCTTCTCCACGAGCTGCGCGTACACCGACCGGTGCACGATCACGCGGGTCGGCGCGGTGCAGATCTGTCCGCTGTAGAAGGAGAAGGTGGTGCCGATGCCCATGACGGCGGAGTCCAGGTCGGCGTCGTCGAGGACGATCGCCGCGCCCTTGCCGCCGAGCTCCATCAGCTGCCGTTTCATGGTCCGGCCGCACACCTCGGCGATGCGCTGTCCGACGGCCGTGGAGCCGGTGAAGGACACCATGTCCACGTGCGGGGAGTCCACCGCGGCCTCGCCGACCTCCACCGACGTACCGGAGACCACGTTGACGACGCCGGCGGGTACCCCGGCCTCGTGGAGGGCCTCGGCCATCCTGAACACGGACAGCGGGTCCTGCGGCGCCGGCTTCACGACGACCGTGTTGCCCATGGCCAGGGCCGGGGCGACCTTGCCCGCCGGGTTCGCCCACGGGTTGTTGTAGGAGGTGATGCAGGTGACGACCCCGACGGGCCGGCGGACCTCCAGGGCGCCCAGGATGGCCGCACTCCCCATCGGTCCGGCCTCGGTGACCTGCGGCGGCAGGCCCTTCTCGACGGGTTCGAGGGCACCCCGGGCGTAGCGGCGGAACCGGGACACGCCGACGCCGACCTGCATGCCGCGGGCGATGCCCGTGGGCGCCCCGGTCTCGGCCTGCGCGAGGGCCGCCCAGGGTTCGTACTCCCGTTGCATGATGTCGGCGGCGCGGTCGAGGATCGCCGCCCGTTCCCCGGGCGTCGTGCGGGACCACGCGTCGAACGCCTCCGCTGCGGCGCGGGTGGCGTCCGCCACCTGGGAACGGCCGGCTTCGGGGGCGAGTCCGACGACGGATTCGTCCGCCGGGTTGATGACCTCGTAGTACCCGCCGACGGGCTCGACCCAGTCGCCGCCGATGTAGAGCCGCTGCGGTGCGGGGTCGTTCATCGGGTGCTCACCGTCCTCGTGTCGCGGCCGGAACGGAGCACGGTGCCGGGGACGGCGCCCGTCACCCGGTCGTCGCGGATGGTCTCCACGCCGTTGACGCGCACGGAGACGATGCCGATGGCCCGGGCGTCCAGGCGCGGGCTGTCCCCGGGGAGGTCGTGCACGAGCGTCGCCGGGCCGGCCTCGATGCGTTCGGGGTCGAACAGCACGAGGTCGGCGTGCCAGCCCTCGACGACGCGACCGCGTTCGCGCAGCCCGAAGAGCTGGGCGGGGTCGTCGGTGAGCATCTTCACGGCCTGTTCCAGGGGGACGAGCTTGCGGCCGCGCAGGCAGTCGCCGAGGAATCGGGTCGTGTACGGGGCTCCGCACATCCGGTCGAGGTGGGCGCCGGCGTCCGACCCGCCGAGCATGACGTCCTCGTGCTGCCAGGTCTCGGCGCGCAGGGTCCAGCTCGCCGGGTCGTTGTCGGTGGGCATCGGCCACAGGACGGTGCGCAGGTCGTCGTTGGCGCAGATCTCGACCAGGCAGTGGAAGGCGTCCTGGCCGCGTTCGGCGGCGATGTCGTCGACGACGCGGCCGGAGAGACCCTCGTTCTCCTTGCTGTACGTGTCGCCGATGACGTAGCGGCCGAAGTGGGCGAGGCGGCGGAAGACACCGGCCTCCTTGCTGTCGGCGCGGCGCAGCATCTCGGCGCGTACGTCGGCGTCGCGGAGCTTCGCGATCCGTTCGGGTACGGGCAGGCCGAGGACGTCGCCCCAGCCGGGGATGAGGTTGAGGGCGCAGAAGGTGCCGAGCGACATGTTCATCGGGGTGAGGATCGGCATGGTGAGCGCGACGATGCGACCGCCCGCCTCGCGTGCGCGGGCGCTGGGGATGAGCTGGCGGGGGACGCGTTCGGGGACGGAGGCGTCGATGGTGAGGACGTTCCAGTTGAGGGGCCTGCCGGCCGCCGCGCTCATGTCGACGAAGAGGTCGATCTCCTCGTCGGAGAACTGGTCGAGGCAGCCCGCGACGATGGCTTCGAGCTGGGTGCCCTCGTGTTCGGCGACGGCGCGGGAGAGCGCGAGGAGTTCGGCGGGTCCGGCGTGCCGGGAGGCGACGGGGGCGCCGGCGCCGTCGGAGTGCGTGGAGGACTGGGTGGTGGACAGGCCCCAGGCGCCGGCGTTCATGGCGTCGTGGAACAGGTCGAGCATCTCCTGGAGTTGCTCGGGGGTGGGCTGTCCGCCGACGGCGTCGGCGCCCATGACGTGGCGGCGCAGGGCGCAGTGGCCGACCATGAAGCCGGCGTTGACGGCGATGCGGCCTTCGAGGGCGTCGAGGTACTCGCCGAAGGTGGACCAGGTCCAGTCGACGCCTTCTTCGAGGGCCTTGAGGGCCATGCCCTCGACCTTGCTCATCATGCGGCGGGTGTAGTCGGCGTCCTCGGGTCGGTCCGGGTTGAGGGGGGCCAGGGTGAAGCCGCAGTTGCCGCCGGCGACGGTGGTGACGCCGTGGTTCATGGAGGGTGTGGCGTACGGGTCCCAGAACAGCTGGGCGTCGTAGTGGGTGTGGGGGTCGATGAACCCGGGGGTCAGGACGAGGCCGGTGGCGTCCTCGGTGGTGCGGGCCTCCTCGGTGAGGGTGCCCGGGGCTCCGATGGCGGCGATCCGGCCGTCCCGGATGCCGACGTCGGCTGTGCGCGCGGGGGCGCCGGTGCCGTCCACGACGGTGGCGCCCTTGATCAGGTGGTCGAGCATGGCGTCCCTTCAGCGGGTTGCGGTGTGGTCGCGGCGCGCTCCGCCGCCGGAGGGGGCGGCGGGTGTGCGTGCGGCGTGCGCGCCGCTGCCCCGGCCGGAGCTCGCCGGGCCGGCCGCGGCCCGTGGCGAGCTCCGGCCGGGGCCGGTGCGGGGCGGCGGTCCGGGAAGACGCCGCCCCCGTGCGGTGGGTGCCGTCAGGAACCGGCGGCCTCGCGGAAGCGGGTGGTGCGGTGGACCGGGTCGGTGTCGATCTCGGGGATGACGTGTTCGCCGAGGAGCTTGATGGTGTTCATCGTGTCCTCGTACGACACCCCGGTCGGCAGGCCGAAGGACAGTTGGTCGGCGCCGGCCTGTTCCCAGCGCTTGCACTGCTGGAGGACCTCGGAGGGGTCCCCGCAGATCATGAGTTCCTCGGCGATGAGCAGCTCGATGATCTCGGCGTTGTACTCGGGCAGCAGCTCGGGCCACTGCGGTATCGCCTCGGGCCGCGGGAAGGTGTCGTGGTAGCGGAACACCAGCGACTGGAAGCGGTTCATGTTCGCGTTGACGGCGATCTCGACGGCCTTGTCGTGGGTCTCCGCGCAGATCGCGGTGGAGGTGACCATGACGTTGTCGTTGACGAAGGCGCCGATGGCCTTCGCCTCCTGGATGGCCGTCTTGTACTGCTCCAGCACCCACTCCATGTCGGAGACCTTCTGGACGCTGAAGCCGAGGACGCCGAGGCCCTTCTTCGCCGCCATGGCGTACGAGGAGGGGGAGCCGGCGGCGTACCACATCGCCGGGTGGGCCTTGCCGTACGGCTTGGGGAAGATCTTGCGCGGGGGCAGCGACCAGTGCTTGCCCTGGAACCCCTCGTACTCCTCCTGGAGGAACATCTTGGGGAACTCCGCGATGGTCTCCTCCCAGATCTCCTTGGTGCCGTTCATGTCCTCGATGCCGGGCAGGAAGCCGAGGATCTCGTGGCTGCCCGCGCCGCGGCCGGTGCCGAACTCGAAGCGGCCCTTGGAGAGGTGGTCGAGCATGGCGACCTTCTCGGCGACCTTCACCGGGTGGTTCACCGGCGCGAGGGGGTTGAAGATGCCGGAGCCCAGGTGGATGCGCTCGGTGGCGTGCGCGAGGTAGCCGAGGAACACCTCGTTCGCGGAGAGGTGGGAGTACTCCTCCAGGAAGTGGTGTTCGGAGGCCCAGGCGTACTTGAAGCCCGACTTGTCCGCCTGGATGACGTACTCGGTCTCCTCGATCAGCGCCTTGTGCTCTGCCTCGGGGTCGACCCTGGACCGTGACTCGGCCACGTATCCCTGCACGAAGAGCCCGAATTCCAAGGGGGTTCACCGTCCTTTGATTTCTGACGCTGCGTCAGATTCGATGCCCCGACTGTTCCACCGCCGGGGCGCGAGCGTCAATACCTGACGCTCCATCAGATGTGTGGGGAGGGAGGTCGGGTGCGCCGGGAGCCGACCGGCGGCCCCCTCCCGGCGCGGCGACCCGCTAGAGGATGCTCACGCCCGCCATCCAGCCGCCGTCGATGACGAAGGGCTGGCCGGTGATGTACGAGGAGTCCTCGCCGGTCAGGAACAGCGCCAGCCGGGCGACCTCCTCCGGGCGCCCCACCCGCCCCAGCGGCACGACCCGCTTGTACAGGTCGGCCATGGCGTCCCGGGCCTCGTCCGTGATCCCGGCCGGGTCGAGCAGCCCCGGATTGGCCATCGGGGTGTCCACCGCGCCCGGGCACATGGCGTTCACCCGGATCCCCTTGGCCGCCAGCTCCAGCGCCGCCACCCGGGTCAGCCCGAGGATCGCCGCCTTCGTCGCCGCGTACGTTCCGACGTACGCCATGCCCGTCAGCCCCGTGTACGAGGAGGTGTTGACGATGGTGCCGCCACCCGCCGCCCCGATCTCCGGGGCGACCGACTTGATGCCGAGGAAGGCCCCCACCTGATTGACCTGGACGACCTGTTGGAACTCCTCCAGCGGGGTCGCCGTCAGCTCGTTGAACCGCAGGATGCCCGCGTTGTTGACGAGGCCGCTCACCGAACCGAAGGCCTCCTTCGCGGCGGCCACCGCGGCCGCCCAGTCCTCCTCGCGACTCACGTCCAACCGGACGTAACGCGCCCGGTCCTCCCCGATCTCCTTGGCGACGGCGGCCCCCTGCTCGTCGAGCACGTCACCCAGCAGCACCTTGGCGCCCTCGGCGGCGAAGAGCCGCGCCTCCTGCTCGCCCTGCCCGCGCGCCGCACCCGTGATGATGACGACGCGCCCGTCCAGCTTTCCCATGCCCGTGCCCCTAGTCGTTGAGGAGCGGGGCCACCTCGGCCCCGAAAGCGGTTATCTGGTCCACGAGTTCGTCCCGGTCACGGCTGCGGAAGCGGACCTGGATCTGGTCCACGCCGAGCGCCGCGTACTCGCGGAGGGACTCCGCGAGTACCTCCGCCTTGCCGGTCAGGGCCCGCCGGCCGGTGTCCCAGCCGGGCTCCCCGACGTACAGCGCCTCGGTGATCGCGCCGACCTCCAGTGGGCCGGTGACCCCGGCCGCCTCCCTCAGCTCGCGGATCCGGGCGACCTGCGCCGGGATCCTGTCCCGCGGGTCGCCCTGCGGGAGCCAGCCGTCGCCGCGCACGGCGGCCCGGCGCACCGCGGCCGGCGAGGAGCCGCCGATCCACACGGGGATCCGCGCCTGGGCGGGCCGGGGCAGCTGGCCGAGGTCGCGGAAGGAGAACCGCTCGCCCTCGAACTCCGGGTACTCCTCGGGGCCCAGGGCGGCCCGCAAGGCGTCCAGGGTCTCGTCGAGGAGCGCACCGCGGCGCTCGAAGTCGACGCCGAGCACCTCGAACTCCTCCTGGACGTGCCCGGCCCCGACCCCGAGGATCAGGCGGCCCCCGGAGAGGTGGTCGAGCGTCGCGTACTGCTTGGCGGTGACCAGCGGGTGGCGCAGGCCGACGATCGCGACGTGGCTCAGCAGGCGGACCCGCTCGGTGATCCCGGCGAGGAAGGCCAGGGTGGCCACCGGGTCGTACCAGATCGTGCTCATGGGGCCGGCGAGGCGCCGCGGGATGGCCACGTGGTCGCAGGTGGCCACGTACCCGAAGCCGGACCGGTCCGCGGCGCGGGCCACCTCGGCGAGGTCGGTCGCGGTGGCGGTGGCCTCCCAGGGTTCGGCGTAGATGGTGCTCTGCGACTGGATCGGGAGCTGCATCCCGTACACCAGTCGGCCTTCCGGAAACACGCGTGTCATGCCGGACCCGCCTCGCCTTCGTCTGCCGGTCGTCCGCCCCGGCGCGTCCTGTCGATGCGCGCGGGGGATGCGGGGCCATCGTCGTATCTGACGGTACGTCAGGCAAGAGGGGCGTCGGGAGTGGAGTCGGGCGGTGCCGACGGGGGGGGGCACGGGGTGCGGGGGTGCCGGGGGCGGGGGTGCCGGGGGCGGGGGTGCCGGGGGCGGGGGTGCGGGAACGTCGGGGGCGCCGGGGCGGGGACGCCGGGGTGCGGGGGGTCGGGGCCGGTGCCGGGGTGGGGTGTCGTCCGGGACGGGCATGATTTATGGCGCCCTGGCCGGGGCTGCGTGGGCGGGGCGGTGGCGTGCGCCAACAAATCACGTTTTGGTCCCGGCCGACACCCCACCCCGTCCCCGGCCCCTTGGGCGCGTTCCCGGGGCGGGTGCGGGGGCCTGAGTGGGGCACTGGCCGGGGCTGCGTTCGTGGGGGGCCTTGGCGCGCGCCGACACATCACGTTGTGGTGCCTGACGACACCTCGCCCCGTCCCCGGCCCCTTGGGCGGGTTCCCGGGGCGGGTGCGGGGGCCTGAGTGGGGCACTGGCCGGGGCTGCGTCGGTGGGGGCGCGCCGACGCATGACGTTTTGGTGCCTGACGACATCTCGCCCGGGCGCGCTCATGCGGAGGGGGGTGGGTAGGGGCCCGGGTCAGAAGCCGGTGGGGCCCATCACGATGACCGGTTTTGCCGACGGGTCGAGGGTCGTGAGGAGGGTCTGCATCGCGTCCTTCGGGATGCCGACGCAGCCCTGCGACGGGCCGTCGTGGTCCACGTGCAGCCAGATGTTGCCGCCCTTGCCCTCGCCGTCCGGCTTCGCCGGGTCCAGCGGGGACACGCCCTGCTTGCGGTTGAAGTCGATCGCCACGACGTAGTCGAAGGAACCCGCCAGGGACTCGCCGTTCACGCCCCGGCCCGTGGCGACGAACGCGGGGTCCCGGTCGTACGGCAGCCGCGTGCCGGGCGGGGCGGGCAGCAGGCCGCCCGCGTCGGTGAGGGAGAACACGCCCTGCGGGGACGTCAGGTCCCCGTACGTCCGCTCGGTGGACCAGCCCTTGGCGCCGTTGCGGCCCGCCCACTGCGCGGACCGCTTCCAGTCCTCGCCCGCCGCGGGCCGCGTGTACAGGGCGACGTCGGACTCCGAGGAGTCCTTGGCCCTACCCGTCACCAGCACCAGTTGCCGGGAGTCCGCCGGGATACGGGCTCGCGTCTCCGCGCTGATGCCCGGCAGCCCCTGGTAGGGGTCCGTGCGCTGCACGGTGCGCGCCGCCCGGTCCGCGGTCTGCGGGCGCGCGTCCGAGCGGGTCTGCGGCACCGGCGCGCCGGGCGGCTCGTGCAGTGCGTACAGCCAGCCGGCCCCGAAGACCAACAGTCCCAGGAACGCGGCAACGGTGACGGCCCGCTGCGGTCGACCGGCGGAGGACGAACGCGAACGGGTGCGGGAGCGGGCTCGGGCGTGCTTGCTCATTCAACCGACCGTACATCAGGTGATCTTCGGTCCCGCCGAACGCCCGCCCTCCCCGGCCCTGGTGCCGCCGGAAAGCGGACCCGTACCGTCAGCCCGCCGTCCGGCTCCGGATTGGCCTCCGCGAGCAGTTGCGCACCGTGCGCCCGCGCGATCGAGGCGACGATCGACAGGCCCAGGCCGGCGCCCTCACCAGCGGTGTGACGCCGTTCGGCCCTCCGACGGAACGGCTCCAGCAGCCGCGGGACGTCCGCCGGCGCGATCTGCGGACCGGTGTTGGACACCGTCAACACCCCGTCGGAGGAGGTCGCCACGCGCACCCGGCCGCCCGCCCGGTTGTGACGTACTGCATTCGCGAGGAGGTTCCGCACCAGGTGCCCGAGCAGCGTCCCGTCGCCACTGACGGTGAGCGCCGCGAGGTCCCGCACGACAGTCGGGGCCTCCCCCGGCGCGGTGGTCGGCCCGTCGGACGGGAACACCGCGGCGAGTTCCGTTTCCGCCAGCGCCGCCAGGTCCACCGGCTCCACCGTCTCCAGGCCCTCCTCGGAGACCGCCAACAGCAGCAGCGACTCGATCAGGTGCTCGCTGGAGTCGGCCACCGCGATGAGCCGCTCCCGGATCCGGGCCACCTTCTGCGGGTCCGGGTCCCCCGCCAGCCCGATCTCGGCGGCGGCCCGTTGCACCGCGACGGGGGTGCGCAGCTCGTGCGCGGCGTTCGCGGCGAACCGGCGCTGGGCGGTGACCAGGCCCTCCATCCGGTCGAGCATCCCGTCGAACGTGTCCGCCAGCCGCTTCAACTCGCCCGGCGGACCCTGCAGGGCGATCCGCTCGTGCAGGTTCGCCCCCGACAACCGGCGCGCCTTCTCCGTGATCACGCCGACCGGGCGCAGCACCCGGCCCGCCATCCACCAGGCCAGCCACACCGACAGCACCGCGAACAGGGCCAACGCGACGAGGGACACCACCGTCAGCTCGTGCAGCGCGGCCTGTTCGGCGGCGCGGGACACGTTCTTCGTCGCCGCCCACTGCGCGAGCTGCGCCTCGGACGGGGCGACACCGGGCGGCAGCTTCTGCGCCGGTACGAAGACCTTCTCGCCCGGGACGGGGTCGCGGCCGTCGACGGGGAGGCCGGGCATCACCGTGGTGACGGCCCCGCTGACCCGCGACCCGAGCCCCTTGCGCAGCAGGACGTTGACGAGCGCGACCAGGCCGCCGCCCGCGAGGACCAGCAGCGTGCCGTACAGCGCGGTGAGACGGGCGCGCTCGGAATGGAGCACCGCTCTCATCGCGGACCGGTGATCCGGTAGCCCGCGCCCGGGACCGTCTCGATCAGCGGCGGCTCGCCCAGTTTGGCGCGCAACTTGCTGAGCGTGACCCGAACCGCGTTCGTGCTGTAGCCCGTGCCCTCCTCCCACACCCGCTCGATCAGGTCGTCGCTGCTCAGCACCGCGCCCTCGGCGCGCAGCAGCGCCTCCAGCACCGCGAACTCCTTGCGCGAGAGCGGCAGCCGGTGCCCGTCGCGGCCGGCGGAGCGGCGGGCCGTGTCCAGGGCGAGTCCGGCCCGTTCCAGGACCGGCGGCAGCGCCGGCCGTGCGCGCCGGCCGAGGGCCAGGACCCGGGCGAGGAGCTCGTCGTAGGCGAACGGCTTGGTGAGGTAGTCGTCGGCGCCGAGGCCCAGGCCATCCACGCGGTCGCGGACGGTACCCGAGGCCGTCAGCATCAGGACCCGCGTCAGCAGCCGCTCGCGCACCACCTGACGGCAGACCTCGTCGCCGTGCAGACCGGGCAGGTCACGGTCCAGGACGAGGACGTCGTAGTCCCCCAGCCGCAGGCGGCTCAACGCCTCCAGTCCGTCGGCCGCCTCGTCGACGGCCAGCGCGTCACGGCGCAACCCCTCGGCGATCATCTCCCGCAGGAACGCCTCGTCCTCCACCACCAGAACTCGCATGCCGTCCTCTCTACAGGAGGAGAACATTTCGCCGTTGTAAGCGGACTGCGAGAGGGAAGCGAAACCTCTCTTTCCCGCACGCTCGGGCCCATGAAGCGATCCCTGACCATGACCACGGCCGCCGCGCTGACCGGCCTGACCCTCCTCGTCACCGCCTGCACGAACGGTGCGGCGTCCGGCGGGAGCGACGGCAAGGACGGCGACGGCAAGGGCAGCTCCGCGAGCGGCGGCGGCAACGGCGGAGCCGACGCGGACGCGGCCGTGAAGATGCGCCAGTGCCTGCGCGAGCACGGGATGGACGCACCCGACCCCGAGCCCGGCCAGAATCCGAACGGCATGACCGTCGGCGGCGGCGCCGACCCGCAGAAGATGGAAGAGGCCATGAAGGCCTGCGGGATGAGCGCCCCAGGCGCCGGCAAGGAGCCGACGCAGGAGGAGAAGGACAAGGAACTGCGCTGGGTCCAGTGCATGCGCAAGAACGGCGTGGACCTCAAGGATCCCGAATACCTCCCCGGCGGCATGAAGTCGGGCATCGAGATCCCCAAGGGACAGGAGAAGGCCTTCGAGGAGGCCCAGAAGAAGTGCGAAGCGGCCTGATGGCCCGGCGCGGCACATGGCTGATGGGGACCCTGGCGGTGGTCCTCGCCGTCTCGGGCGGCGGGTACGTCGTTCTGGCCCAGCCCCCGCGGGACGGCCAACGGCAGGAACACGCCGACGGTCTCCCCCCGGCCACCGCACCGGTGCAGCGCGGCGACCTCGGCGCGGGCCTCCAGGTGGAGGGCACCCTCGGCTACGCGCAGGAACGCAAGCTGGGCGCGCCCGCCCCCGGCGTCCTCACCTGGACCGCCCCCGAGGGCTCGGCGGTCGAGCGCGACGCGAAGCTGTTCGAGATCAACGGGAAACCGGTGCGGCTGATGTACGGGTCCACGCCCATGTACCGGCCCTTGAAGGCGGGTGACCGGGGCGATGACGTCAAACAACTCAAGCGGAACCTGATCGCCCTCGGCTGGGGAACGGGTCTCGACGCCTCGGACGCCACCTTCACCACGGGGACGACGGCCGCGGTGAAACGCTGGCAGAAGGCCCACAAGGTGTCGGAGACCGGGGAGGTCGCGAAGGAGGACATCGCTTTCGCGACCGGCCCCCAGCGCATCAAGCGGAACGACTCGGCGGTCGGCGACGAACCCGGACCGGGCAAGCCGGTGCTCACCGTGACCGGGACCGAGCGGATCGCCCGCCTCCAGCTGGAGGCGGCGAAGGCGGAAGCGGCGCGGACCGGCGACAAGGTGACCGTGCGGCTGCCCGGAGGGGCCACCGCCACCGGGAAGATCGACTCCGTCGGCGGTACCGCCGGCGCGGACGACCCGACCGGCGGCGCGGGCTCCGGCGGCGGTGGCGGCGGCGGCGACAAGAAGCCCAAGGTCGAGGTGACCGTCGTCTTCGACAACCCCGGCGACGTCAAGGGCCCCGACCAGTCCCCCGTCTCGGTGCGGCTCACCGGCGAGACCCGCAAGGGCGTGCTGTCCGTACCGGTCAACGCCCTGCTGGCCCTGCCGGGCGGTGGTTTCGGCGTCCAGGTCGTCGAGGACGGCCGGACCCGCGACGTCAAGGTCGAGCTCGGCATGTTCGGCAACGGCCGCGTCGAGGTGACCGGCGACGCCCTCAAGGAGGGCATGCAGGTGGGGGTGCCGAAGCTGTGAGCCGGCACGTACCCGAGCCCCTGACGGAGCACATGGCGGAGCAGCCGGGGGAACACCCGACCGCGCGGACCGCGGAACTCCGCTCCCACCCCGTCGTCGAACTGGCCGGGGTGACCAAGGAGTACCCCGGCGGGGTCACCGCCCTGCGCGGCATCGACCTGACGGTCCTGAACGGTGAACTCCTGGCCCTCGTCGGCCCGTCCGGCTCCGGCAAGTCCACCCTGCTGCACATCGTCGGCACCCTGGACCGGCCCACCGCCGGCCGCGTCGCCATCGCCGGCCACGACGTCGCGGCCCTGTCCGACCGGGCCCTGTCGGCGCTGCGCTCGCGCCACGTCGGGTTCGTCTTCCAGTCCTTCCACCTCGTACCGGGCCTCAGCGCCCTCGCGAACGTCGCCGAGGGGCTGCTCTACTCCGGGCTCTCCCGCGCCGAACGCGGCCGGCGCGCCGCGGCCGCCCTGGAGCGGGTCGGCCTCGGTGACCGTACGGACCACCGCCCGCACGAACTGTCGGGCGGACAGAAACAGCGCGTCGCCATCGCCCGGGCGGTGGCGGGCCGACCGGACCTGCTGCTCGCCGACGAACCGACCGGCGCCCTGGACACGGCGTCCGGCCGGTCGGTGATGGAGCTGCTGCGCGAACTGAACGAGGACGGGGCCACCATCGCCGTGATCACCCACGACAACGAGATCGCGGCGAGCCTGCCCCGCCAGGTCCGCATCCGGGACGGCGAGGTCGTCGCCGACCTGCGGAACCCGTCCGGGACGGGGGCCGCCTGATGGGTTCCCGTACGAGGACCCGCGCATCCCGGCGCGCACGGCTCACCCCGCCCCGACTCACCCCGCGCGACGTCCTGCACGCGGGCTCCGCGGGGCTGCGCTCCCGGCCCGTGCGGGTGTTCCTGTCGGCGCTCGGCATCGCGATCGGCATCGCGACGATGATCGCCGTGGTCGGGATCTCCTCGTCCAGCCAGGCCAAGCTGCTCCGCGAACTCGACAAGCTGGGCACGAACATGCTCGTCGCGACCCCGGGACAGGGCATGTTCACGGGGCAGGACACCACGCTCCCCCAGGACGCCCCCGCCATGATCGGCCGCATCGAGGGAGTCCTGTCGGTCGGGACGACCGGTGACGTGGCGCAGTCCGTCCGCCGGTCGGAGAACATCCCGGCCACGGAGACGGGCGGCATCGCGGTCAAGGCCGCCAAGGACGACCTGCTCGGCACCCTGCGGGCCCGCACGGCGCGCGGTGCCTGGCTGAACGGCGCGACCGGGCGCTACCCGGCGGTGGTCCTCGGGCACATCGCGGCCCGGCGGCTGGGCATCACCGAGCCGGGGCAGCAGGTCTTCATCGGCGGGCGCCACTTCACGGTGACCGGCATCCTGGCACCGGTGCCGCTCGCCCCGGAGATCGAACGCTCGGCCCTGGTCGGCTGGACGGCGGCCGAGGAGTTCCTCGGCTTCGACGGCAACCCGACGGCGGTCTACGAACGCTCGGCGGACGACCGGGTGGCGCAGGTCCGCGAGCTCATCGCCCGGACGGCGAACCCGAAGACCCCGAGCGCGGTGTCGGTGACCGACCCGTCGGCCGCGCTCCAGGCGAAGGCCGCCACCGAGGGCGCCTTCAGCACCCTCCTCCTCGGCCTGGGCGGGATCGCCCTCCTGGTGGGCGGGGTCGGCGTGGCCAACACCATGATCATCTCGGTGTTGGAGCGCCGCCACGAGATCGGCCTGCGCCGCTCGCTCGGCGCCACGAAGGGGCAGATCCGGATCCAGTTCGTCACCGAGTCGCTGCTCCTGTCCGGCCTCGGGGGCCTGGCCGGCATCGCCCTGGGCGGAGCCGCCACGGCGGTCTACGCCCGCGTGGGCGACCTCCCCTGGGTGGTGCCCCTCTGGGCCGTGACGGGCGGCTTCGCCGCCACCCTGGCCATCGGCACCCTGGCCGGCCTGTACCCGGCGGTCCGCGCGGCCCGCCTCTCACCGACCCTGGCGTTGCAGGCCGGGTAGGGGGTGGGGGACGCCCTCGATCCGGGTCGGGGCCGGATCGGGGGCTGCCCGCCCACCCCGGACCCCGCCCACCCCACCTCGCACGCCCCTCCCTCCTCCCGACCCCCCGGACGTACGCTGAAGCGATGAGAACTCCACGTCGGGCAGCCCGCATTGTCGTCCTCTCCCCCAGCGGGTCGGTGTTCCTGTTCCGGGAGAACAACGTCGAGGTCGGCATCCACTGGTTGCCGCCGGGCGGGGGGATCGATCCCGGCGAGACGCCCGAGGACTGCGTGCGGCGCGAGTTGCGCGAGGAGACCGGGTGGACGGATCTGGAGCCGGAGCGGCTGCTGTGCACGTGGGAGCACGACTTCACCCACCAGGGCATTCCGGTCCGCCAGCACGAGTACATCTACGTCACCACCGGCCCGGCCCGCGAACCCGTCCTCGAAGCCCCCGACATCCACTGGCAGTGGGTCCCCCGGGAGCGGCTCGCCGTCCTCGGCGAGCCGCTCTGGCCGCCGCGCCTGCCGGACCTGTTGTCGGGCCGGGTCGTGGAGCCCGTCCACCTGGGGCTGCTGGCCTGAGCGGCGGCGCCCACAGACGCCCGGCCGTACCGGTACGGGGTCGCGTCGGGGGTCGGCCGGGGTGGCCGGACCGGTTCCGGGGGCCGATCGGTACGGCGGGACGGGAGGGCCTGCGGCTCGGGGCGGGTCGGCGCGCCGGGGCGGGTCAGCGGCTCGCGGTGGCCTTCTCGTACAGCCGGGCGGCGTAGTCGCCGAGGACCGTGCTGGTCGAGACGTCGTCGGTGTCGCCGCCCGTCAGGATGCCGATGATCTTGCTGTCGCGGCTGATCCAGGCGCTGCCGCTCGTGCCGCCCGGGAAGTCGGCGCAGTCGAAGCGCTGTTCGGTCGGGCTCAGTCGGACGGAGGTCGACGTGCAGGTGCGGGGCACCTTGCGGTCGGACGGGTAGCCCGTCACCGTGACCTCCTCGCCGGCACGGCCCGAGGTGTCCAGGGCCGCGGCGCCGGTGACGTCCTCGATGGCACGTCCCTTGTCGTCGGGGGCGAGGCGGGCGAAGGCGAGGTCGTAGTCGTCGTCCGTC
This sequence comes from Streptomyces sp. NPDC040432, assembly GCF_055595445.1. Classification (NCBI taxonomy): domain Bacteria; kingdom Bacillati; phylum Actinomycetota; class Actinomycetes; order Kitasatosporales; family Streptomycetaceae; genus Streptomyces; species Streptomyces sp. NPDC040432. Next base: position 84,808 of record NZ_JBVIVP010000026.1, read on the forward strand.
TCCTCCGCCCAGCGGTCGTCCTCGAAGACCTCCTCGATCTTCCAGGTGCCGTACGGGGCGACGCCGTTCGCGTACGCGGGTGCGAAGACGGCGCCTCCCGCGCTGTCGCGTTGCTTGCCCGCGAGGAGGCAGTGTCCGGCGGTGACGATCAGGTTCCTGCCGGGGCTCCGGACCACCGTCGCGGTGCAGAAGTGTTGGCCGTCCAGGCCGCCGGTGAACAGGGCGCCGGTGTAGGCGGCGGGTCCGCCGGGCTGCGGGGTCACCGCCGGCGGAAGCTGCTCCGACAGCAACGGCTTCGACGCCTGCGATCGCGCCGGGGCGGTCGGTGTGCCGGAGGGCGCACCCGAAGGTGCGGCCGTCGTCCCGGCCCGCGCGGTCGCGGTCGCCTCGGGCGGGGGTGCCAGCTCGGCCACCGCCGCGGAGGCGCCCAGCGCCGCCAAGGCGCACAGCACCGCCGTCACCAAGGTCCGCTTGTCCACCGCCACGATCCCAGCCCCTCCCGCTCCGCCCCGGCGAAGCATGCCCCGCGGGCGGCCCGGGGTGCAAGATCGGAGGTCCGCGGGCGGCGCGTTCCCGACGTCGGGGCCGGAACGGCACCTCGGGACGGCCGGCCCGCCGCGTCGGCGGGGACCATCCGCGCACCGGCCGGGCGGGGAGCGCCACGACCTTGCCGCTCCCCGCCGGGGCCGGCCGCTCCGCACGTGCCCGGCTCCGACGAACGCCCCTTCCGGCCGGTTCGCCCCCTACGCCCCCGGGCCCGCCCACAGCCCTTCCGGGGTCAGGCCCAGGAGGTCGATGGCGTTGCCCCGGACGATGCGGTCCACGACGTCCGGCGCGAGGTGACCCATCTGTGCTTCGCCGACCTCGCGGGACTTGGGCCAGGTGGAGTCCGAGTGCGGGTAGTCGGTCTCGTAGAGGACGTTGCCGACGCCGATGGAGTCGAGGTTCTTCAGGCCGAACGCGTCGTCGAAGAAGCAGCCGTGGACGTGCTCGGCGAAGAGTTCGGACGGCGGGCGCAGCACCTTGTCGGCGACTCCGCCCCAGCCGCGGTTCTCCTCCCACACGACGTTCGCGCGTTCCAGGATGTAGGGGATCCAGCCGATCTGACCCTCGGCGTACATGATCCTGAGGTTGGGGAAGCGTTCGAACTTGCCGCTCATCAGCCAGTCGACCATCGAGAAGCAGCAGTTGGCGAAGGTGATGGTGGAGCCGACGGCGGGTGGCGCGTCCGCCGAGGTGGACGGCATCCGCGAGGAGGAGCCGATGTGCATGGCGATGACCGTGCCGGTCTCGTTGCACGCTTCGAGGAACGGGTCCCAGTCGTCGGTGTGGACGGACGGGAGGCCCAGGTGCGGGGGTATCTCGGAGAAGGCGACGGCGCGCACGCCGCGGGCCGCGTTGCGGCGGACCTCGGCGGCGGCGAGGCGGGCGTCCCACAGCGGGACGAGGGTCAGGGGGATCAGCCGGCCCCGGGCCTCGGGGCCGCACCACTCCTCCACCATCCAGTCGTTGTAGGCCCGTACGCCGAGGAGGCCCAGCTCACGGTCCTTGGCCTCGGTGAAGGTCTGGCCGCAGAAGCGGGGGAAGGTGGGGAAGCAGAGGGCGGACTGGACGTGGTTGACGTCCATGTCCGCGAGGCGTTCGGGAACCGAGAAGGAGCCCGGGCGCATCTGGTCGTAGGTGATGACTTCCAGTTTGATCTCGTCACGGTCGTACCCGACGGCGGTGTCGAGGCGGGTGAGCGGCCGGTGCAGATCCTCGTACACCCACCAGTCGCCGACGGGGCCGTCGTCGCCGGGGGCTCCCATGACGGGCGCGAACTTGCCGCCGAGGAAGGTCATTTCCTTGAGGGGGGCGCGGACGATCCGGGGGCCGATGTCCCGGTACTTGGACGGGAGCCTGTCCCGCCAGACGTGCGGGGGCTCCACCGTGTGGTCGTCCACCGAGATGATCTTCGGGAAGGTCTCCATACCCCACACCGTAGCGCCGATCTGACGAACCGTCAGCTAGTTGGTGGCGGATCGGTCCTCGGCGGACTGACGTGTACGCGCAAGACAGGGCAGACTGGCCCTCAAACGACGGAAGGCAGGGGGGACGACCGATGGAGGGCATACCGGCCATCCCGAACCAGCGGAACCACCCCGAGGCAGCCCGGACGGCCTCCGGCCCGGCCGGCACCACACCGTCCGACACCGGCCCGTCCGCCACCGGATCCGACTCCGCCCCGGCCGGCGCCACCCGGGCCACCGGCATCCCTCGGGCCGCGAGCGCCGCCCGGTCCGCAGGCTCCGCCCGATCCGCCGCCCCGGCCCCTTCCACAGACCGCACCCACGACGACGCCCCCGCTCCCGGGGACGACCGCTTCGCCGTCCTCGGCCCCGTCCGGGCCTGGCGCGGCGGCGAGGCGCTGCCCTCCGGCAGCCCGCAGCAGCGGGCCCTGCTCGCCGCGCTGCTGCTCCGCGACGGCCGCACCGCCACCGCGCCCGAGCTGATCGACGCCATCTGGGGCGAGGACCCGCCGCAGCAGGCCCTCGCCACCATCCGCACCTACGCCTCCCGCCTGCGCAAGGTCCTCGACCCCGGGCTGCTCGTCACCGACGCCGGCGGCTACGCGATCCGGCTCCGCCACCCCGAGGCCCTCGACCTCGGCATCGCCCGCGACCTCGCCGCCGAGGCCGACCGGGCCCGCTGCGCCGGGAACCGCGCCCTCGCCCTGACCCTGCTCGGCCGCGCCCTGGACCTGTGGGACGGAGAACCCCTCGCCGGGGTCCCCGGCCCGCACGCCGAGACCGAACGGACCCGGCTCGCCGAGTGGCGCCTCCAACTGCTGGAGGCCCGCCTCGACCTCGACCTGGAGGTCGGCCACCACGCCGAGGCCGTCTCCGAGCTCACCGCCCTCACCGCGGCGCACCCCCTGCGGGAGCGGCTGCGCGAGCTGCTGATGCTCGCCCTCTACCGCAGCGGGCGACAGGCCGAGGCCCTGGCCGTCTACGCCGACACGCGCCGGCTCCTGTCCGACGAACTCGGCGTCGATCCCCGCCCCGAGCTCGCCGCCCTCCAGCAGCGGATCCTGCGCGCGGACACCGAGCTGGCACGCGCCGAGGACCCGGCCCCGGCCGCCGCCCCCGTCGCCGTACGTCCGGCACAACTGCCCGCCACCGTGCCCGACTTCACGGGTCGGGCATCCTTCGTCAGCGAGCTCGGACACATCCTCGCCGGCGCCGGGGGCCAGGTCATGGCCGTGTCCGCGCTGGCCGGGATAGGAGGCGTCGGCAAGACCACGCTCGCCGTGCACGTCGCACACGCCGCCCGGCCGTACTTCCCCGACGGCCAGCTCTACATCGACCTCCAGGGCACCGATCCCCGGCCCGTCGAACCGGAAGCCGTCCTCGGCTGCTTCCTGCGCTCGCTCGGCGCCCCCGACAGTTCCATCCCCGACTCCCCCGCCGAACGGGCCGCGCTCTACCGCTCCCTCCTCGACGGGCGCCGCGTCCTGGTGCTGCTCGACAACGCCCGCGACGCCGCCCAGGTCCGCCCGCTGCTGCCGGGCACCGCCGGTTGCGCCGCCCTCGTCACCAGCCGGGTCCGGATGTCGGGCCTCGCCGGGGCGCACCTCGTCGACCTCGACGTGATGAACCCCGAGGAGGCGTTACAACTGTTCACCCGGATCGTGGGCGGCGAACGGGTCGGAGCCGAACGCCAGGCCGCCCTCGACGTCGTCTGCGCCTGCGGGTTCCTGCCGCTCGCCATCCGCATCGCCGCCTCGCGGCTCGCGGCCCGCCGCACCTGGACCGTTTCCGTCCTCGCCGCCAAACTCGCCGACGAACGCCGCCGCCTCGACGAACTCCAGGCCGGGGACCTCGCCGTCAAAGCCACCTTCGAGCTCGGCTACGGCCAACTCGAACCCGCCCAGCAGCGCGCCTTCCGCCTGCTCGGCCTCGCCGACGGCCCCGACATCTCCCTGCGCGCCGCTGCCGCCGTGCTCGACCTGCCCGAGCACGACACCGAGGACCTCCTGGAGGCCCTGGTCGACTGCTCCCTGCTGGAGTCCGCCGCGCCGGGCCGCTACCGCTTCCACGACCTCGTACGCCTCTACGCACGCGCCTGCGCCGACCGCGACGAGCAGCCGCCGGGCGGCCGCGACGCCGCCCTCGACCGGCTCCTCGACTTCTACCTGGCCACCGCCTCCCGGGTGTACGCGCTGGAACGCCCCGGCGACCGGCTGCCGGCCCACCTGTCCGCGACCCGCCATCCCGGCCTCGTCCTGACGGAACCGGCCGCCGCCCTGGACTGGCTGTTCGCCGAGGCGGGCCCGCTGCTGGCCTGCGTGCGCCAAGCCGCCGTACGGGCCGGCGCGGGGAACGACGGCGCGCGGGCGGACGGCGCCGACGGCGAGGGGAGCCTCGACGACGGGCGGGCCGACGCCCTGCGCCGCGCCGTGGACCTGCTGTGGGCGGCCAAGGACCTCGCCGAGGCGGGTGCGAACACCAAGCAGTACGAGTCGGCGGCACTGACCCTGCGCGAGGCCGCCCGGACGACGAAGGACCCGCGGGCCGAGGGGCGCGCGCGCACCACCCTCACCATGGTCCACCTGTTCGCGGGCCGGTTCGCGGAGGCCGACGACGAGGCCCGGCAGGCCATGGACCTGGCCCGCGAGGCCGAGGACCCGCTGCCGAACTGCTGGGCGCCCAACGACCGCGGGATCATCGCGCTCTACCAGGGGCGGTACGCCGACGGCGAGCGCTACCTGTTGGAGGCCATCCAGAACTTCCGGGCCGACGGGAACCGCGTGGGCGAGGCCAGCGCCCTGTGCAACCTCTCCCGCATCCACGTCGGGCTGGGACGGCTGTCCAGCGCCATCGACCTGGCCCAGCAGGGCATCGCCGTCTACGACCGGATGGGCCTGACCCTGCGCCTGGCCAACGGCCGCTACGCGCTGGGCATCGCGCTCACCCAGGCGGGCCGGCTGACCGAGGCCCTGTCGCAGCTCGGTGAGGCCCTGTCGTTGTTCCACGAGAACCGGCAGCCGTTGTGGGAGGGCGTGACCCACTTCCGGCTCGCCGAGGCCCACCTGGCCGCGCAGCGGCCCACCCTGGCGGCCAAGCACGCGGAGCAGGCCATCGCCCTGCGCGGGATCGGTGGCGAATGGCGCCGGGCGACGGTGCTGACCGTCCTGGGGAAGGCGCTGCGGTCCCTCGGTCAGGCCGACCGGGCACGCGCGTGCTGGCGGGACGCGGAGACCGTCTTCGCCCAGCTCGGCTCCGCCGAACTGGCCGAAGTCCGCGCGTTGTTGGCGACCGAGTTCGCCGCCTGAACGGCGCCGACCAGGGGTCTTCGCCGGATGGACGCGGCGTTCATCGTTCGTTTATCGCCGTCCGGCACGATGGGGTTCATCGACCCGGAGCGCCGGGGGGGGCACCCGGGTCGACGTTGGAGGACCACCCGTTCGGCGGCCACGGGGGAATCGCCGAACGGGCCCGACCCACCATCAGGAGACCCGATGACGACGAACGAGAACGCTTCGCCGCTCGACGATGACATCAGACCGCTCGACAACCACGCCTCGGGCATCGGCAGCAAGCCGCCGGCCCCGCCGGTGGAACCGCCGGCGGAACCGCCGCTCGAAGCCCGGGGCGAGGCGGCCGGCGAGGAGATCGTGACGCTGGACAACCACGCGTCCGGCACACGCCCGTAGCGGTACCGCTACGGGGCACGACCGCACGACGTACGGGGGAAACGTACGGGGGGCGTGCGGGCCCGATCCCACGGGGGACGTGGGGGGCGTACGGGGGAAAACGTACGGGGGCGCGATACGGGGGAACGGCGGCCGCGGTGGCCAGGAGGGGGACCACCGCGGCCGTCGCACGTCCACGCCCGGACACGGACACGGTGACTAGGGTGGGGGCGTGTTCACCTCACAGGGCCCGAGCCTGGGCGAACTGGCCGTGCAGGCCCTCTCCTCCGTCGAGCGCGGCTACGACCTCCTCGCGCCCAAGTTCGACGGGACCCCCTTCCGCACCCCCGACCGGATGCTCGACGCCGTCGAGGAGGCCCTCACACAGCACGAGGCCGCCTTCGGCTCCGGGCTGGACGTGTGCTGCGGCACCGGCGCCGGCCTGCCGATGCTGCGCCGGCTGTGCCGGGACCGGGTCACGGGTGTCGACCTCAGCGCGGGCATGCTGGCCGCGGCCGCGCGGGCCCACCCCGAGGGGGTGGACCTCGTAAGGGCGGACGCGCTGGCGCTGCCCCACACGCTCGACGACTCCTACGACCTCGCGGTGAGCTTCGGCGCCTTCGGCCACTTCCTGCCGGCCGAGCGGCCCGCCCTGTTCGCCGGCGTGCACCGCGCCCTGCGTCCCGGCGGCCTCTTCGCCTTCCCGATCGGCGCGCCGATCCCGCCGGGCTCCCCGGCGTGGTGGGCGGTCACCGGCTTCGACGCGGTGATGCGGGTGCGCAACGCCGTGTGGCGGCCGGCGTTCGTCATGTACTACCGCACGTTCCCGTTCGGGCCGGTCCGCGCGGACCTGACGGCGGCCGGCTTCACCGTGGACACGGTCCCGCTGGAGCACTTCGGGCGGCGGCCCGACGGCAGCCCGCGCTGGCGCCTGGTGCTGGCCCGGCGGGCCGTCGGCCCGGCCGCCTGATCAGCCGATCGGGTCGAAGGTGAGCCGCACCCGCTCCTGGTCGCTGACGTCGCTGCCGGTGCGCAGCCGGGCCCGGTCGTTGTCGGACAGGGCCCGCCCGTAGATCCGTACGTCGTCCAGGGCGCCCGCGTAGAAGGCCTTCTGGTCGGGCTGCGTGCCGAGGTGGATGGTGAAGGCGCCGGCGGGCCGGAAGTCGAGCCGGCCGGCGGGTTGTTCGGTGACGGCGGGGGTCTCGTCGTCGACGGACAGCCGGAGCCGGCCGCCTTCCCGCTGGAAGACGACGTGGTGCCAGGTGTCGTCGTCGACGGCTTCGCGGGAGGTCACGGTGACGGGTCCGAGCCCGCCGTTGACGGTGCCTTCGAGGCGGCCGGTCCCGGGGTCGGCCTCGATGCGGAACTGTTTGGCGGCGGGGCCCTGGCCGTATCCCCACATGAGGGGCAGGCGGGCGCCGCTCTCCCGGTCCTGACCCCGGGTCTTGTACTTCACCCAGGTGGCGACGGCGAAGTCCCCTTCTCCCAGGCGTAGTTCGTCGGGGCAGTCGATCAGGCGGAGGAAGTCGTCCTTGCCGTCGAAACGCATGGTCCTCCCGCCGTCGGGCCGGTTGCCGGGGCGCGGGCCGCCGTGCACGACGGCGTGGTTGCGGTACGGGGTGGCGTCGGGGGTGAGGCGCGGGGTCAGGTCCTCGGTGGCGGCGGCCAGCGCGTGCGGGGTGAAGGCGGTGAACTTGACGTAGCCGTGGGGGGTGCCGTTCGCGGTCTCGTAGAGCATGCCGATCTCGCCGGTGGGCAGCACGGCCATGTCGGAGTAGCCGGCCCGTTCGCGCAGGACGACGGCGCCGCCGGTGGACCAGGTGCGGCCCTGGTCGGTCGAGGTGCGGACGGCGAGGGTCCAGCGGTCGGAGAACTCGGCGCCGGGGCGGCTGGGCGCCGACAGCAGCAGGGGACCACCGGGGAGTTGGAGGAGGGAGCCGGAGGCGGGCGGGGCGGTGAGGCCGGCGACGGGGGTGAAGCCGGGGGCGGGGAACTCGGCCGCGGAGGCGTCGTCGACGAGCGCGGACACGCGGTGGTCCGGGGTGCCGCAGGTGGCGGTGGAGCGGGCGTTGACGTAGATCCGGCCGTCGGGGAGCTGGGTGAGGGCGGGTTCGTTGGGTGCGGGGGTGCCCTCGGGGGCGCCCCAGCGGGCGCCGGGCAGCCAGCTGAGGCCGCCGTCGTCGCTGTAGAGGAGCTGGGCGCCGGATTCGTGGGACTCGGTGCGGTAGTCGGCGGTGACGACCATGCGGCCGGGCCGGTCGGGGGCGGTGGGGGTGAGTTGGATGCCGTGGCCCGGGCCGACGGAGATCCACGCCCAGTCGGGGGCCTTGAGGTGGGGCTGCGGGTTCGGGTCGGCGCTCCAGTGCGCGCCGTCGTCCTCGCTGTGGGTCAGCCGCAGTTCGCGCGGGCCCCGGACGCGGTTGCCCGTGTCGTCGTACGCCCAGGTGCTGTAGGCGTGCAGCAGGGAGATCCGGCCGGAGGCGGAGTCCACGACGGGGACGGGGTTCCCGTGGGCGCCGGGGTCCCCCGCGCCTCGGATGACCTCCATGGGGCCCCAGGTGCGGCCGTGGTCCGTGGAGCGCTTCATGACGAGGTCGATGTCGCCGACGTCGTCGCAGCCGGCGGTGCGGGCCTCGGCGATGGCGAGCAGCGCGCCGGCCCGGGTGGTGGTGAGGGTGGGGATGCGGTAGCAGTCGTAGCCCTCGGTGAAGGCGCTGAAGGGCGCGGAGAGGGCGGCGGTCAGGCCGGCGCCCCGCCGTCCGCCGGGCCCGTCGTCCGCCGCGCCGTCGGGGGGCGATGCGGGCAGCAGGGCGGCGGCCGCGACGGCCAGCGCCGTGGCCGCCGCGGCACCGATCGCGATCCGGACGCGGGACGCGAGGAGGAACCGTACGGCTGTTTGGTGCGAGCTCACCCGTGCAGGCTAACGCGGGTGGCGGGCGGGGTCGGTCAGACGTGCTGCGCGCGGGCTCGGAGCTGGGCCTTCAGTACCTTGCCACCGGCGTTGCGCGGGAGTTCGGTGACGAACTCCACCGCCCGGGGGACCTTGTAGTTCGCCATCTCCCGGCGGGACCAGGCGATGAGGTCCTCGGCGGTGAGGGTGGAGCCGGGGCGCCTGACGGCGTACGCCTTGCCGACCTCGCCGAGCCGGGCGTCGGGTACGCCGATCACGGCGATGTCGGCGATGTCGGGGTGCAGGCCGAGGAGTTGTTCGATCTCGGCGGGGTAGGCGTTGAACCCGCCGACGATGAACATGTCCTTGATCCGGTCGGTGATGCGCAGGTTGCCCTCGGCGTCCAGTACCCCCACGTCACCGGTGCGCAGCCAGCCTTCGGGGGTGATGGCGCGGGCGGTGCCCTCGGGGTCCTCGAAGTAGCCGCGCATGACGTGGTGGCCGCGCACCCACACCTCGCCGGCCGTGCCCGCCGGTTCGGGGTCCCCCGTCGGTCCGACGACCCGCAGTTCGGTGCCGGGGATGGCCCGGCCCGAGGTCGCGGAGACGATGTCGGGGCGGTCGCCGCGGCGGCACATGGTGACGATGCCGCTCGCCTCGGAGAGTCCGTAGGCGGTCAGGACGGTGGCGATGCGCAGTTCGGCGCGGAGCCGCTCGACGAGTTGCAGCGGGACGACGGCCGCGCCGGTGACGACCAGTCGCAGGGCGGACAGGTCGTGCTTCTCGCGCTGCGGGTGGTCGAGCAGCGACTGGTGGAGGGTGGGCGGGCCGGGGAGGACGGAGATCCGTTCGGCGGCGACGTTGGCGAGGACGGTGTCCACGCTGAAGACGGGCTGCGGGACCATCGTGGCGCCGCGCATCAGGCAGGCGATGATCCCGGCCTTGTAGCCGAAGGTGTGGAAGAAGGGGTTCACGATGAGGTAGCGGTCGCCCTCGCGCAGTCCGGCGAGTTCGCTCCACACGTCGTAGCAGCGCAGGGTCTGGGCGTGGGTGATGACGGCGCCCTTGGGGCTGCCGGTGGTGCCGGAGGTGAAGATGATGTCGGAGGGGGTGTCGGGGCGCAGGGAGGCGGCGCGCTCGCGCACCCGGTCGCCGGGTACGGCGTCGCCGGCGGTCAGGAAGTCCTTCCAGGTGCGGAAGGACTCGGGGGCGTCCTCGGCGAGGACGACGACCTGTTCCAGGTGGGGCAGCCCGGGCAGCGGTCCGCTGCCCGGGCCTTCGGCGGCGGCGCGGCGCAGGGAGGCCACGTAGGAGGTGCCGAGGAAGGTGCCGGTGACGAACAGCAGGCGGGCGCGGCTGCGCCGCAGGACGTAGGCGGCCTCGGCGCCCTTGAAGCGGGTGTTGAGCGGGACGAGGACCGCGCCGGCGGAGACCGCCCCGAGGGCGGAGACGATCCACTCCAGGGTGTTGGGTGCCCAGACGGCGACCCGGTCGCCGGGCTCGATCCCGGCGGCCAGGCAGGCGGCGGCGGCGCGTTCGACGCGTTCGCCGAGCTGGGCGTAGGTGATGCGGACGCGGCCGTCGACGACGGCCTCGTGGTCGGCGTACCGGGTGGCGGCGTCGCGCACGAGCCCGGCGACGCTGCCCCAGCGCAGGTCGCCGCGGCCGTGGAGGGCGTCCTCGGGTGCGTGGGGACCGCCGGTGGGACCGGTGCCGGAACCGCCGGTGGGACCGCTCCCGGGGGTGCTCGCGGAGGACCTCGTCGGGCTCGTGGCCGAGCCCTCCGCACCGGCCCCGACCCCGCTCCCGGAACCGTTCGCGCCCATGACCTCGTGTCCGCCCTCGACCATCGCCCGCCCCTCCTCGCGACCCCATAGCTGACTATCCGTCAGATTAGCTGTAGCCTTCGCGGCTGTCAGTACTGGTGCACCCCCCGGAGGTGGCGATGGCGGCAACGCTCAAGGACGCTACGGCAATCGTCGGCATCGGCCAGACCGCCTTTGCCAAACGACTGCCGAGCACCGAAAAGGAACTGGCCTGCCGGGCCATCCTGGCGGCACTCGCCGACGCCGGCATAGCCCCCGGCGAGGTCGACGCGTTCGCCTCCTACACGATGGAGGAGACCGACGAGGTCGAGGTCGCCAAGGCCATCGGCGCGGGCGACGTCACCTTCTTCTCCAAGGTCGGCTACGGCGGCGGCGGCTCCTGCGCCACCGTCGGGCACCTCGCCGCCGCGGTCGCCACCGGCCAGGCCTCCGTCGGAGTCGCCTGGCGCTCCCGCAAACGCGGCTCCGGCCCCCGCCCCTGGAAGAACACCGCCGTCCAACTGCCCACCCCCGGCCAGTGGACCCGCCCCTTCGGACTGCTCCGGCCGGCCGACGAGATCGGCATGCTGGCCCGCCGCTACATGCACGAGTACGGCGCCACCCGCGAACACCTCTTCAACGTCGCGATGGCCTGCCGCAACCGGGCCAACGAGAACCCGGCCGCCATGATGTACGAGCGCCCCCTGACCCGCGAGATGTACATGACGTCCCGCATGATCAGCGACCCGCTCTGCCTCTTCGACAACTGCCTGGAGACCGACGGGGCCCTGGCCTGCGTGATCGTCTCCGCCGAACGTGCCCGCGACTGCCGCCAGAAGCCCGTCTACGTGCACTCCGTCGCCCAGGGCCTGCCCGCCCAGCACCACGGAATGGTCAACTACTGGAACGACGACCCGCTGACCGGCCCCGCCTGGACCGCCGCCCGACACCTGTGGAAGCAGGCCGACTTCGGCCCGCAGGACGTGGACGTCGCGCAGATCTACGACGCCTTCACCCCCCTGATCCCGCTCTCCCTGGAGGGCTACGGCTTCTGCGGGCGCGGCGAGGGCGCCGCCTTCACCGAGGGCGGCGCCCTGGAGATGGGCGGCCGGCTACCGATCAACACCGGCGGCGGTGGCCTCTCGGAGGCCTACGTGCACGGCTTCAACCTGATCAACGAGGGCGTCAAGCAACTGCGCGGGATCTCGACCGCACAGGTGCCGGACGCCGCGACCTGCCTGGTGACCGCCGGCGAGGGCGTCCCCACGTCCGCGGTCCTGCTGCGAGCCTGAGGAGCCGACGATGACCTCCGCCAGCCCTGCCGAAGACCTCCTCCTGCCCGTCCCCGACGAGGACGGCGCCCCCTTCTGGGAGTACGCCGCCCGCGGCGAACTCCGCGTCCAGGCCTGCGCCGCCTGCGGCCGGCTGCGGTTCCCGCCGCGCCCCTGCTGCCCGCACTGCCAGTCCTTCGACAGCGAGTGGCGCCGGCTGAGCGGGCGGGGCCGGATCTGGTCCTGGGTACGGCCCCACCCGCCACTGCTGCCCGCGTACGCCGCCCAGGCCCCGTACAACGTCATCCTCGTCGAGCTCGTCGAGGACCCCCGGATCCGGCTGGCCGGGAACCTGGTCACCGCCGCCGACGCCCCCCTCGACTCCGTGGACCCCGCGCGGCTGCGCATCGGGGCCCGCGTCCAGGTGGTGTTCACGGAGACGGGCGGGATGAGCGTGCCGCGCTGGATCCTGGAGAAGCCGTGACGCCCCGGGTGGAGCGGGACGGGGACACCGGGGTCGCCGTCGTCACCCTCGACCGGGAGCACCGGCACAACGCGGTCGACCTGGAGACCGCCGCGGCGCTGACGGCGCTGTGGCGGGAGTTCCGCCACGACGAGAAGGTCCGGGCGGTGGTGCTGACCGGCGCGGGCAGCGCCGCGTTCTGCACGGGCATCGACCGCTCCGCCGCGGTGCCGCAGCCCGCGTCCCCGTACTCGGTCGACGATCCGCTGCTCGCGATCGGCCCCAAGACCTGCGACCTGTGGAAACCGGTCGTGGCCGCCGTCAACGGCATGGCCTGCGGCGGCGCCTTCTACCTGCTCGGCGAATGCGAGTTCGTCGTCTCCGCCACCACCGCCACCTACTTCGACCCGCACACCTCGTACGGGATGGTCAGCGCCTACGAGGCCGTCTACATGGCCCAGCGGATGCCCTTCGGGGAGGTCGCCCGGATGTCCCTGATGGGGACGGCGGAACGGCTCTCCGCGCGACGGGCCTACGAGATCGGCCTGGTCTCGGAACTGGCGGAGCCGGACGAACTGCTCGGGGCGGCCCTGCGGTCGGCACGGACCCTGGCCGGATTCCCGACGGAGGCCGTCCAGGGCACCGTACGGGCCCTGTGGTCGGCGAAGCGGGCCGCGCTCCAGCAGGCCCTGGACCAGGCCCCGGCCCTGATCGGCCTGGGCAACCTGCCACCGGAGCGGCAGGCGGAACTCTTCGGAGCCCGGCGGCCGGGAGCGGAGTTCCGCCTGCGCTGATCAGCTGCGGCTGCGCGGCTTGGTGGGCTTGGTGGGCTTGGTGGGCGGCTTGGTGCGCTGCTTGCTGCCGTCCGTGTCGTCCGTGGGCGTGGCCGTGGGCGACGGGGATGCGGACCGGGCGGCCTCGACCACCGAGGTGATCCGGCAGTCCTTCACCTCGGCGGCCCGCCGCGCGGCGGTCAGGGCGATCACCAGGGTGCCGGTGCGGCGGGCCTCCAGGGTCACGGTGGCGCGGGCCGTCTCGACGAGCGCGCCCGCGGCGCCCTCACGGTTCAGGGTCACCTCGAACGTGGCCGTACGGTCCAGCCGGGAGGTGACCTCGACGGTCGTGGCCGGCTCGCCCGCGCCGACGCAGGTCTTCACCACGGCCGTCGCCGGAGCCCCCACCGGGGACGACGACGCCGTCGGGCTGCTCCCGCCGCCACCGCCGACACCGCTGTGGCTCTTCTTGCTCCCGGTCCTGCTCTTGGTCGTGCTCTTGGAACTGGAGCAGCCGCCCCCGCCGCCGCTGCTCTTGCTCTTTCCGCTGCTCCCGCTGCCGCTGCCACCGCTCGACGAGAATCCCGTGAGCGCCAGGACCACCGCCGCGAGCACCGCGGCGAGCCTGATGCGGCCGCGCCTTCCGTTCACCATCGTGCGAACCCCTCCCCGTAGGACGGCGTGACGCTACCAGCCGCCTGCCGACGGGCCGCCCGACGTATCGGCATTCGCCACCCCGCGGCCGGAACGCCCCCCTCCGTTCTCTCCGCCACCAGCGAAGACTCCCCGGGAGCCGGTCCACGGTCGACGAAACCGTGGTTGCATCCCGGGACCGAACCCGGCGGCCGGCCGCATTACCCCCGCGTCCCTTCGGTGAGCACCGACCCACCACAAGGAGCACGGCACCAGTGCGCACCATCGCCACCGAGATCGTCATCGACGCGACGCCCGAAGAAGTCTGGGCGACCCTGACCGACCTGCCCCGCTACTGCACCTGGAACCCGTTCATCCGCCAGGCGTTGGGCGAAACCGTCCCGGGCGCGCGGCTGGACCTGACGATGTACTCGCAGTCGGGGAAGCCGACGGTCTTCCACCCGACCGTCCTCGTGGTCAACCCGTCCGTCGAGTTCCGTTGGAAGGGCCGGTTCCTCGTCCGCGGTCTGTTCGACGGCGAGCACTACTTCCGGCTCTCCGAGGGCCCGGGCCGCACCACGCGCCTGGAGCACGGCGAGCGCTTCGGCGGCCTGCTCGTCCCCTTCCTCGGCAAGCTGCTGGCCGGCACCGCCCGCAACTTCACCGCGATGAACGAAGCCCTGCGCATCCGCGTCGAATCGGCCCGTACGAGGTCCTGACGCCCGCCGGGCCCGCGCACGCGGGCCCCCGAGACCTCCGGCCCCCGCCTGCCCCGTCCGGCGTGCGGGGGCCGGGACCCAGCAGTAGCGTTGCCGATCACGACCCCTACCCGGAAGGCCGGGCATGATCCGCAACGTCCTCGGTTCGCTGATGGGTCTGGTCGGCGCGGCGGCCGCCCTGTGGAGCCCGTACCGCGCCTGGTACGAAGGCCGACGCGGCCGCGACTACCGCGTCGAGGAGCTGTTCGCCGGCTCGGGCGTCACCCCCGACGGGGCCGCGCTGCTGGGCTCCCTCATGCTGCCGTTCCTGTGCGCCGCCCTCCTCGCGCTCGGCGCGGCCGTGCTGCGTTCGCGGCTCCTGATGGCGCTCGCCGGGATCGTCGTCCTCGGCTTCGCGGTGCTGTGGATGGTCCGCCAGGGCCAGGCGGCCGGCAGCCTGTCGGTCGGCGGCGACGGTCAGGGCCTCGGGCCCGGCGTCGCCACCGCCTTCGCCGGCGGGGCGCTCATCCTGCTCGGGGCGTTCGTCATGCGCGGCCGACCCCGCCGCGATCGGCGCCCGCTGCCCCGCGACGCCGGTACGCCCGGCGCCGTCACGGGCTGGGAGGACCGGCCCGTCACTCCCCGGACCGAACCCTGGCACCCGGACGACCGCCCGCGGGACACCGGCCCGCAGGACCCGCGCCCCCAGTACCCGGGGCAGGCGCCCGGCCCGCACGACCCCGGCCCGCAGTACCCCGGGCAGGCGTCCGGCCCGTACGGTGCCGGCCCGCAGGACCCGGACCCGCGCGACCCCCGCGCGTAGGACGGCTCCCCGCCCCACCGGCCCCGGAAACGGCGGCGGCCCCGAACCCCCACGAAGGGGGCGGGGCCGACCGGCACGGTGTGGGATCAGGCGGAGGCGACGACGCCGGAGGCCGCGATCTCGACCTTGGCCTTGGGGGCGCCGGACTGGGAGCCCAGGGCCTCGATCTGGTCGACGAGCTCCTTGCCCTCGACGACCTCGCCGAAGACGACGTGCTTGCCGTCGAGCCACGAGGTGACGACGGTGGTGACGAAGAACTGCGAGCCGTTGGTGTTGCGGCCGGCGTTCGCCATCGACAGCAGGTACGGGCGGTCGTGCTTCAGGTCGAAGTTCTCGTCCGCGAACTTCTCGCCGAAGATGCTCTTGCCGCCGGTGCCGTTGTGGTTGGTGAAGTCACCGCCCTGCAGCATGAACTGCGGGATGATGCGGTGGAAGCCGGAGCCCGCGTAGCCGTAGCCGTTCTCGCCGGTGGCCAGCTCGCGGAAGTTCCTCGCGGTCTGCGGGACGACCTTGTCGAAGAGCTCGAAGACGATGCGGCCCGCGGGCTTGTCGTTGATGTTGATGTCGAAGTAAACGTTGCTCATGGGGTCCATCCTGTCACTCCCGGTGCCGTGAAGCAGCTGGAGGGGCCGGAGCCCCGCCTTCCGTGCAGGTCATCCGCCCGTACGGGTGCCCGTGCCCTTGGCCGCGTCCAGCGCGTAGACGCACCGGTCCTTGCTGCACGCGTACACCACGCCCGCCTCCGCGACCGGGGCGCCCGTGATCTCCCCGCCGGTGGCGAGCTTCCAGCGGAGCTGGCCGCCCGCCGCGTCCAGCGTGTACAGGCAGTGGTCGGCCGAACCGAAGTGGACCCGCCCGTCCGCGACCGCCGGGGCACCGGTGATCTCGCCGCCCGCCGCGAACCGCCACTTCGGGGTGCCGGTGACCGCGTCGAGCGTGTACAGGGCACTGCCGGCGCCCAGGTGCACGTTGCCGTTGGCCACGATGACCGCGTCCCCCGAGGGGCGCGGCTCGGTGGCGATGCGCCAGCGGTCCTTGCCGGTGGCCGCGTCCAGGGCGTACACGGTGCCCAGGTAGTCGGCGAGATAGACGCCGCCCCCGGTGACCGCCGCGCCCGGCGCGAACGCCGGAGGTGCCAGGAAGACGGCCGGGGCCTCGAAGTGCCAGCGGACCCGGCCCGAGGCCCGGTCCACGGACAGGACGCGGGTGCCCGCGGCGACGTACACGTTGCCGTCGGGCGCCGGGGTGACGCGGACCGGTACGTTTCCGCAGGACGCCGCGTCGCCGACCGGGTACGACCAGGCCTCCTGGCCGGAGCGGGCGTCGAGCGCCCGCAGCCGGGCGTCCTGCCACACGTAGACGGTGCCGTCGTGCAGGACGGGCGCGGCCTCCGGGGTCTCGAAGTCGCTCTGCGCGCCGGTGAGTTCCCACAGCTTCTGCCCGTTGGACGCCTCCCACCCCTGGACGCCGCCGCCGCGCGTGGCGGTGATCACGGTGCCCCGGTCGGCGCGCAGCGCGTACACCCAGGCCTCGGTGGACAGCCGCCACCGCTCGGAGCCGTCGGAGGCGTCGAGCGCGTACAGGGACGGCCCGTCGGAGGCGTGGATGCGTCCCTCGGAGACCGCCATGGACCAGGCGACGTCCCGCGTCTTGAACTGGCGGCGGCCACTGCCGACGTCCAGGGCGTGCACCTCGAAGGACGTGACGTACAGCAGGTCACCGGCGACGGTGGGGGTGCCCCAGACCTCGTTGGACATGCGGAAGCGCCACGGCCGCCAACGGCCGCTGTCCGGGGACGGGCCGGGAGCCGGGACGGTCCCGACGGAGGAGGATCCCGACGGCCCCGGGATGACCCCCGAGGGGGCCGGGGAGCCGTGCGGCGGGCGGACCCAGCCGGTCGCCGACTGCGCGCCCGCGTGACCGGCCGGAGCCGCCGCGGTCGCCCGCGGGCCGGGCCCGATCGGCACCGGGGAGGCACCGAGGTGGACGGGGTCGCCGGGCACCGCGGGCACCGGCGGCCGGTCCGGGCGCGGCGGCGCGGCCTGACCGGTCCGCGGATCCACCCACGGGTCGGCGGCGCCGCGCGGACGGCGGTGCGTGACGGCCCCGGAGGCGGGACCGGCGGCCGGGCCGCGGACCGGGCCGCGCGCCGGGACGACGGGCGCCGGAGGCGTACGGTGCCCCGCGCGTCGGGCCTCGATCATGGCGACGGCCCGCTCGGGCAGCCACGCCGAGGCCGTACCGCTCTCGTCGCCGCCCTCGAAGAGGTGCGGGGCGAGCTGCGCCTGGAGGTCGGCGGGGGTCGGGCGCCGGGTGGCGTCCATCTGCATGCACGACTCGATCAGTGGCCGCAGTTCCTCGGGCAGCCCCTCCAGGTTGGGGCCCTCGCGCAGCAGCATGAACACCGTCTCGACCGGGTTCGCGCCGTGGTAGGGCGGGTGGCCGGTCGCGGCGAAGACGAGGGTCGAACCGAGCGAGAAGACGTCGCTGGCGCCCTTGACGCTCCGCGAGTCCTTCGCCTGCTCGGGAGACATGTAGGCGGGCGTGCCGACGGCGACGTTCGTCATGGTCAGGCGGGTGTTGGAGACCCCGCTCGCGATACCGAAGTCGATCACCCGCGGTCCGTCCTCGACGACGAGGACGTTGGACGGCTTCAAGTCGCGGTGGACCAGGCCGGCACCGTGGATCGACTGGAGCGCCTCGGCGATGCCCGCCGCGAGCCAGCGCACGCCCTGCGCGGGCATCGGCCCGCACTCGTTGACGATCTCCTCCAGGGAGGGCGCCGGCACGTACGCGGTCGCCAGCCACGGCACCGCCGCCCGCGGATCGGCGTCGACGACGGCCGCGGTGTAGAAGCCGGACACCGCGCGGGCGGCCTCCACCTCACGCGTGAAGCGCACCCGGAACAACTGGTCCTCGGCGAGCTCGGTGCGCACCGTCTTGATCGCGACACGCCGCCCGGACGCCGACCGCGCGAGATAGACCAGCCCCATGCCGCCGGCGCCGAGCCGTCCCAGCACCTCGAAGGGGCCGATCCGTCTCGGGTCGTGCTGCGTCAGCTGCTCCACCACTCGCCTCCACACCTCCCCGTACGGGTCCCCGCCGGACCCGTTCTTCCCTACCCGCGCACGCCGCCGCGCAGGAACACGCATCGGCACGCGCACCGGCACGGTGGTCTGCCCGTGCGGCGTCCCTCACGGGACCGCGCCCCGCCCGCGGGCAACCGGCCCGCCGGGGCGGCGTCCCACTCCGTGCAGCGTCTCATCCCGGGCTGTGCCGGACGTCGCGCAACCTCGATTCTGTCAGGCCCGCGCCTGGTCCGGCCCCGGCTCCGGGTGGGCTTTCACACGTGGCTCCGAAAGGAGGGCGAAGACGGCCCCCTGATTGTCGGCGACGACGGCGATCCGGCCGTACGGCGTGTCGAAGGGATCGGCGGTGACCCGGCCGCCGAGCCGCTGCACGGTGGCGACGCTCTGGTCGCAGTCCGGGACGGCGAAGTAGACGAGGAAGTGCGCGGGCATGATCTCCGGGAAGGCGTCGGTGATCGGGCTGCGCCCCAGGACGGCCGTGTCGGTGCCGGGGGCGCTCCCGGGCGGCGACCAGACGCGGTATTCGTCGCCGGTGTCGGGATCGTCCTGGTCCTGCGCGACGTAGCCGAAGACGCGGGTGTAGAAGTCGTCCACGGCGTCCCGGGCCCGGGTGTAGACCTCCGACCAGCAGTACGTGTAGGGCTCCTGCTGGGCGTCGAAGCCGTGGTGGGTGCCGGGCTGCCAGAGGCCGAAGACGGCGCCGCCGGGGTCGGCGGCCATGGCGGCGGTCCCGTACGGGCCGACGGGCTGCGGGTCCATGACCATCTGGCCGCCGGCGGCGCGGATGCGGGCGGCGCAGGCGTAGGCGTCGGAGGTGTACAGGTACACGCCCCACACGGTGGGCATGCGGCCGTCGGGCTTGGGGGCGAGGGCGGCGACGTTGCGGCCGCGGCTGTAGGCCTGCGTGTAGTGGCCGTAGGCGGCGCCCGCGCTGTCCCCGAAGGCCCACCCGAAGAGCTCGCCGTAGAAGCGCTTGCCCGCTTCCACGTCGGGGAGCGAGGCGTCGACCCAGCAGGGCGAGCCTTCCGCGAATGCGGCCATGAGCCGGGTCCTTCCGTCGTGCGGGGTCATGCGGGGATTTGCTACGGTTTCCGGCCTCCGTGGAGATCGGGGTGATTCGCGCCTCCCCGCAATGATCCGCCCGAAAGGTTGTCCACAGCCTGTTCATAAGACTATTCGGGGGATATCCCACGGTACGGGCCGGGTCGTCCCCGCACCGGGTCGGACGACCGCCCGGGCAAGGGCCGCCCGGCCCCGGCCGGATTCCGCCCCCGGGGACCTCGCGGGACCGCTCCCGCGCAGGCCGGGAGCCCCCTCACCCCATTTGCAGGCGGCCGAATAGCGCGCCGATCCCCCCTCGGTAAGCTGACGGCATGACAGGACAAGTACGCACCGTCGACGGGCGTGTCGCCGGCCGGCGCGGCCAGGCGACGCGGCAGAAGCTGCTCGACTGCCTCAGCGAGATGCTCAGCTCCTCGCCGTACCGCGACGTCAAGGTGATCGACGTCGCGCGCAAGGCCGGCACCTCCCCCGCGACCTTCTACCAGTACTTCCCGGACGTCGAGGGCGCCGTCCTGGAGATCGCCGAGGAAATGGCCACGGAGGGCGCCCAGTTGACGGCGCTCGTCGAGGGCCGCAACTGGGTCGGCAAGGCCGGCTGGGCCGCCGCCGAGGAACTCGTCGAAGGGTTCCTGGACTTCTGGCGGCGCAACGACGCGATCCTTCGGGTCGTCGACCTCGGTGCGGCCGAGGGCGACAAGCGGTTCTACAAGATCCGCATGAAGATCCTGAACTCCGTCACCAACTCCCTCACGGAGTCGATGAAGGAGCTCCAGGCCAAGGGCAAGGTCGACAAGGACCTCAGCCCGGCGGCGATGGCCGGCTCGCTGGTCGCGATGCTCGCCGCGGTCGCCTCGCACCAGAAGGGCTTCCAGACCTGGGGCGTCAAGCAGGCCGAGCTCAAGCCGAACCTGGCCCTGCTCGTCCACCTCGGCATCACCGGCAAGAAGCCCACCAAGTAGCGGCGGACCCTCCCGGGGTCCGCCCGGGGGTCCGCCCTGCACGACCTGCCGAATCCGACCGATCCACCGTCCCGAAACCCTCTTCAACAGGTCTTCACCGGGGCCGCCTTCCCGGGCCCACCCCCGCGGCGCGCAGGTTCAGCGCCGCTCCAGACGGAACAACCTGATCTCGCGGTCGATGCGCGCCTGGTACGTCGCGTACGGCGGCCAGAACTTCAGGACCGCCTGCCACGCCGCCGCGCGCTCCGCCCCTTCCAGCAGCCGGGCCCGTACGGCGACGTCCCGCCCCTGCCAGTTCACGTCCGCGTCCGGATGCTTGAGCAGGTTCCCGGTCCAGGCCGGGTGGCCGGGGCGACCGAAGTTGGAACCGATCAACAACCAGCTCGTCCCACCGTCCTCCGGCATGCACGCGAGCGGCGTGGTGCGCGGTTCGCCGCTCTTCGCGCCCTTCGCGGTCAGGATCACCCCCGGCAGCATCCGCGCGCTGAGCAGCACCTTGCCCCGGGTCAGCCGGTGCACCGCCTTGTCCATCGCGGGAATGAAGTGCGGTGCGATCCTGGCGAACAACATGGTCGAGGAGACCTTCTGCATCAGCTTCACGCCGACGCCCCTGCTCTGGGCCACTGCCATCAGACGGCCGCCTTCTCCGGTTCGGTGGGGGTGGTGGGGGTGGTTCGGCCGCTCGGGGTGTTCCGGTCGCCCACGGTGCTCCCGGTGGCCCGGTCGGGCGGTGCGAACAGTCCCGAGGTGTGTGCGGCGTGCGCCCGCAGGCGGTGGACCGGGCCGAAGAGCAGTTCGTCGGCGGCGGCCCGCTTGAAGTACAGGTGGGCGTCGTGCTCCCAGGTGAAGCCGATCCCGCCGTGCAACTGGATGCCCTCGCCCGCCGTCACCCGCAGCGCCTCCAGGGCCTGCGCGAGGGCCAGGGGTCCCTGCTCCGGGTCCCAGGCCGCGTAGTAGGCGGCGGACCGGGCCGCCTGGACCCGTACGTACAGGTCGGCGAGCCGGTGCCTGACGGCCTGGAAGGATCCCACGGCCCGGCCGAACTGCTCGCGCCGGCGGACGTAGTCCACGGTGCGGGCCAAAGCCTGGTCCGCGGCCCCGACCGCCTCGGCGGCCAGGACGGTGGCGGCGGTGCGCCCGGTCGCGGCGAGTGCGAACAGCACGTCGCCGCCGGCATCGGTGTCGGCATCGGCGGCTCCGCGCCGGGCCCCGACCCCGGATCCGTCTCCGTCCCCGAGCAGTTCGGCCGGTACGTCGCGCAACTGGACGCGACCCTGCGGCCGGGTCTCGTCGAGGGTGGTCTGCCGGGAGCGTACGAGGCCGGGCGCGTCCTCCCGTACGAGGAACAGCAGGGTCCGGCTGCGGGCGAACCCGCCGGTGTGCGCCGCGACCAGGAGCAGGCCCGCGCTGTGGCCGTCCAGGACCTGGGTGACCTCCCCGTAGAGCCGCCACCCCTGCGTGGGGGTGCCGGGGGTCCCGGTGGTGGGGGTGACCGCGCGGGCCTGGACGCCGCCCGCCCGGCCCCCGCCGGCCCACTCTCCGGGGGTGTTGTCGCCGGTCAGCTCCAGGGCGGTGGCCAGTGCGGGGCCCGGGACGGCGAGTGCGGCGCTCAGCTCACCGGAGGCGAGAGCGGGCAGCAGGGCGGCGCGCTGGGCGGCGGTGCCGAGGGTGGTGATCAGGGGCGCGACCAGGACGGCGGTCGCCAGCAACGGCGAGGGCAGCAGGGCCCGGCCGGTCTCCTCGCAGGCGAGCGCCAGGTCGGCGGGGGTGCAGCCGACGCCCCCGTACTCCTCGGCGACGGCGATGCCCGGCAGGCCGAGCTGCCGGGCGAGCCGCTGCCACAACTCGCGGTCGTGCCCGGTGGCGGTGCGGGCGGCGGCCTTGACCTCGTCCGGGCCGCAGCGTTTGCCCAGGATCTCGCGCAGGGTGCGGCGCATCTCGTCCTGCTCCGCGGTGAAGGCGGCGTCCATCGTCGGGCTCCTCCCCGTATCTGACGGGCCGTCATGTTAGGGCGGCGGCGTCGAGATGCACAGGGGCGGGCGACGGGTGTTCACCGGGGAGCGCCCGGCCGGCCGGGCGGCTCAGCCGCGCTCGCGCCGCCGCACCGCCTCCGCCCCGGCGAGGAGCAGGCATCCGGCGAAGGTCATCAGCGCGTACCCGAGGACCTCGTGCCCGGCGGGAATGAGGTGCCGCGTGAAGCCCAGGAAGCGGATGAAGCCGAACCACTCGTGCAGCAGCCCCGAGACGCCCGCCACGACGAGGACGCCGCCGGGAACGCCCAGCACCCCGGACCAGCCGCCCGCCGAGGACGAGGAGCGCGAGGAAGGTGAGGAAGTCATGCGCCGACCGTAGCCGGCCCGGGACGGCCGCCGCGTCAGCCGTACGTCGCGGCCCCCCGCGACGAAAGAGAACAGGGACGACGGAGAACAGGGGCGCACGAAAGAGAAGCAGGGGCGCGCCGCACGGAACGCCCCCGATGGGGGTGCGGGCGCGCACGCGCACCCCCCCCTAGCGTCTGACGTACCGTCAGATATACCGTCGCCCCATGCCTGGACCGACTGGACAACCCCGACCCCCCTCCTCCTCCACGCCCCGACGCCGGGTCGCGGTCGTCGGCGTCGCCCTCTCCGACTGCGGCCGGGTCGACGGCCCCACGCCCTACGCCCTCCACGCACAGGCCGCCCGCAGGGCCCTGGCCGACTCGGGCCTGGACCGCTCCGTCATCGACGGCTTCGCCTCCGCCGGCCTGGGCACCCTCGCGCCGGTCGAGGTCGCCGAATACCTCGGCCTGCGCCCCACCTGGGTCGACTCCACCTCGGTCGGCGGCTCGACCTGGGAGGTCATGGCCGCGCACGCGGCCGACGCCATCGCCGCCGGGCACGCCAACGCCGTGCTCCTCGTGTACGGATCCACCGCCCGCGCCGACATCAAGGCCCGCCGCCGCACCTCGAACCTGTCCTTCGGGGCCCGCGGCCCCCTCCAGTTCGAGGTGCCGTACGGGCACACCCTCATCTCCAAGTACGCGATGGCCGCCCGCCGGCACATGCACGAGTACGGGACCACCCTGGAGCAGCTCGCCTCCGTCGCGGTCCAGGCCCGCGCGAACGCCGCGACCAACCCCGACGCGATGTTCCGCACGCCGCTGACGGTGGACGAGGTCCTGTCGTCCGACATGATCGCCGACCCCTTCACGAAGCTGAACTGCTGCATCCGCTCGGACGGCGGCTGCGCGGTGCTCCTGGCCGCGGAGGACTACGTACCGGACACGGCGAAGACCCCGGTCTGGGTGCTGGGCGCCGGCACCTCCGTCTCGCACACGACCATGTCGGAGTGGGAGGACTTCACCGTCTCCCCCGCCGCCGTCTCGGGCCGCCTCGCCTTCGAACGCGCCGGCCTCACACCGGCCGACGTGGACCTCGCCGAGATCTACGACGCCTTCACGTACATGACCCTGGTGACCCTGGAGGACCTCGGCTTCTGCGCCAAGGGCGAAGGCGGCTCGTTCGTCGAGAAGGGCCGCCTGCTGCGGGAGGGGGACCTCCCGGTCAACACGGACGGCGGCGGCCTGTCGGCCTGCCACCCGGGCATGCGCGGCCTGTTCCTCCTGGTCGAAGCCGTACGCCAACTACGGGGCGAATCCGGCCCCGGGCAGGTCCGCAGAAGGGACGGCCACCTCCCGGAAGTTGCCCTCGCCTCGGGCACGGGAGGCTGGTTCTGCTCCTCGGGAACGGTGATCCTGGGGCGGGGGTGAGGGGGGCGGGGTGCGGCCGGTCCGTGTCAGGGCTGGTTTGGGGGGTTCCCGCCGGTCTCATCGTCTCCCCGTGTCGGGCCGGTCCCTCAAGGGCGCTC
>NZ_JBVIVP010000027.1:0-103184 GCF_055595445.1 Streptomyces sp. NPDC040432
GAACTCCCGCTACGGCAGCCCCGTCGGCGCCTGGAACTTCTGGCAGACCCACCACTGGTACTGACCCACCAGCGGAACCCAACAGACACACACGAGAACGCCCGGCAGGGATACCCTGCCGGGCGTTCTCGCGTTGGCCCGAGCATCGGGCCGAACACCCGGGCCGTGTCCCCTCAGGGCCGGGCCTCATCGCGCCGCCCGTGCGTCGAAGCCGGGGATCAGGCTCGGGCGCCCGGGTCGTGCTGGGACAGGGAGGCCTTGACCTCGCGGGCGTAGGGGCCCTCCCACCACGGGATCGTCTCGACCAGGACCGGCGGGATGCCGGAGGCCAGGACGAGGGCCCGGCCGGGGGGCATCGCGCCGAGGTCGGAGACCTTCAGGACGCGGTCGCGGCGGACGGACTCGTTCATGGTGCGGTTGCCGGTCCAGCCACCGGTCTCCGTCTCACGGGTCGTGCTGTACTCGCGCGTCTCGTACTCGCCGGCCAGCTCGGACAGGTCGCCGAGGAAGCGGGTGTCGGAGACACCGCCGCCGTAGACCCGGACGTTGGCGGCGGACCAGAGCTTCTCCATGCCGCGCTCGCCCCATACCTCGATGCCCTGGGCCCAGGACTGGAGGATGGTCATCAGGATGATGCCGCGCGAGCCGTAGTGCGAGTACAGGTCGGGCAGGGCGCGCCAGCGGCAGACGTTCGCCGCCTCGTCCAGGACGCCGACGAGCGGGCGGGACAGTCGGCCGCCGCGCTGGGTGGTGGCGTACTCTTCTGCGGCCTCGACGACGGCCACGGTCAGGGCGGTGACCAGCGGGCCCGCCGAGTCGCTGCCTTCGCGGGAGAGCGAGAAGAGGGTGGAGTCGCTGCGGACGAACTCGTGGGGGTCGAACTCGGGGCGGTCGTCGGTGGCGGAGGCGGGTGTCACCCACCGGTTGACCGCGGGGTTGATCAGGCAGGACGCCATCTGCTGGGCGACGCCGTAGATGCCGCTGCGCTGCTTCTCGGGTGCGGTGAGCACGCCGGACAGGGAGTCGGCCGCCATGAGGTGTCCGGCGCCGCGCAGGATGCGTTCCGGGGTGTCGTCCTTGGGGTTGGCCAGCCAGGTGTAGATCTGGGTGATCGAGGCCTTGGAGGTCGCCGCCGCGAGCAGGAGGTTGGCGAGCAGGTCCTGTCCGGCGGGGTCGAAGAAGGCGTCCGTGGAGGAGTCGGCGTCCCGGGAGCCCGACGCGAAGTGGTCGGCCATCTTGCGGGCCTTGGCGACATCGGTGACGTACGACAGGGGGTTCCACCACCAGGCGGGCGGTTCCTGGGCCACCTGCTGCGGGTCGAACACCCAGACCTGGCCGCGGGCTTGGCGCGGGCCGCGGGTGGCGTCGACGATGTCGCGCTTGTTGGAGGTGACGAGGACGGCGCCCGGGGCGTCGAGGATCGCGGGGATCGCGCGGCGGGTCGTCTTGCCGGTGCGGGGGCCCCAGATGTCGACGTGCATGTCCTCGAAGGACCCGAAGAGGGGCTGGCGGCCGCGCAGCGAACGGCCGATGAAGACGCCGGGTGAGGTGCTGTCCACGCCCAGGCGCTCGGCGGTGGCGGAGGCGCCCTTCATCGTGAGCTTGCCGAGCTTCTCGCCCTGGGCGAGGTGGCGGGCGGCGCCGTCGACGTCCGGCTTGTTGCGCATCCGCTGGCGGATCCGGTACACGGCGGTGGCGGCTCCGACGAGCAGCACCACCTCGGCGGCGGCGACGGCGTTCGCCGCGCCGTGCGGCCACGCGTAGTCGCCCGTAGCCAGGGACACGGCGAAGGAGAGCGGGTTGGACGGGGGTGCGGGTGCGTCCGAGAAGGACGCGCTGAGGCGGGCGGCGAGCCAGGCGCCGCCGAGGAGCACCAGGATCGCCCCGACGAGGCAGGCGATCTCGATCGTCCAGTCGCCGTCGGATCGGGGCTTCTTCTGTTGGGGTGAGGCCATGGTCAGGACTTTCCTTCAGGCGGGGCGGGAGCGGTGCGGAGGACGAACAGGGCGCCGCCGTTCGTGAGCGTGCCGTAGCCGGTGCCGGTGAACTCCGGGATCTGCTCGTACGGGGAGAGGGGAGTGCCGGTCAGGGCGTCGACCCACTTGTTGTCAGGGCTCAGCTCCGCGTGGAGCACTCCGCCGGGCGACTGCGCCATCGGCCGCAGGTCCCGGCCCCCTTTCGGGCGCCACGGTTCACGGCGGGTCTCCGTCTCCCGGGGGACGACCTTCCCGCTGAACCGGCCGACCGCGGTCCGTCCGTCCGGTGACACGACGGTCCTGTCATCCGTCCTCGTGAACGTGGGCGTGGGGCCGAGGTCGGCCGAAGGCCCGTCGGCCACTCGTCGTCCGGTGGCCAGGTCAACGGTGGTCATGACCGTTGCGTCCGATGTCGGAGCGTGCCGCAGGCGGACGGCCCGGTGTGCTTGTCCTTCGTCATGTTCCGTTCCTTCTTCTACGCGTGTTCGCCGGCGCCGCCGCCGTCGGCGTGGGTGCCCGCCGGGATCGGTACGCGGTAGACGCCGGTGATCTGGCCCTGTACGTCCCAGGTGCTGAACTCGACGTTCTTGTCCTTGCGGGGGGCGTGCAGGATCTTCTTGCCGGCGGGGTCCCATACGACGGCGACGTGCTCGGAGCCGTTCGGCCCGGGTCGGAAGAAGATGAGGTCACCGGGCTGGGCCTTGCTCAGGTCGACCTTGGACGCGCTGAGGTTCTTCTCCTGCGTGTAGGTGACCGTACCGATGTCGATCTTGCCGCCGCTGGCCTGGTAGTAGATCCACTGCGTGTAGCTGGAGCAGTCGAAGGAGACGGGGTTGTCGCCCTGGAGGCGTGCGGCGCCCCAAACGTACGGTTTGCCGATGCCACGCTGCGCCCAGCGGAGCGCGGAACGCACCACGGGGTCGTCGGCGCCCGGCAGGACCCCGGTGGAGCCCGCGCCGTCCGGGGGGACCGCGGTGCCCTTGCCGCCCTTGGCACAGCCGGCGTACTCGGCGTCCTTGCCCTGGCCGGCGTCACCGCCGGGCACGGTGCCGTAGTCGGGGTTGGCCGAGACCTTGCCCTCCATCCAGCCCTTCGGGTCGACCATGCCCGGGCCCTTGTCCTGGCCCTGGACGAAGGGGTTGTCGACGCCGGGGAGGCGGACCTCCCAGTGCAGGTGCGCGCCGAAGGAGTTGCCCGTGTTGCCGACCGTGCCGATCTGGTCGCCCCGCTTGACGGTGGCACCCTGGGACACCATGACGGCGGTCTGGTGGGCGTACAGGGTAACAACGCCGTTCGCGTGCTCGATGTGCGTCTCGTTGCCGTAGGAGCCGCCGCTGCCCACCTTGATGACCTTGCCGTCCGCGGGCGCGTAGATCGGCGTACCGGCGGATGCCCGCAGGTCCAGGCCGGTGTGGTAGCCGAGGCTCCAGCTGGAACCGTTCTGGTGGTACGGGGTGCCGACGGTGTAGGTGCCCTCCTTCAGGGGCCACTGCCAGTCCTTGCCGTCCCCGGCGGGCGGGGCGGCGGGCTTGATCAGGGGGCGGGAGAGGGCCACTGGCTGCATCCGGTCGCCGAGGTCCGCGCTCGCAAGGTTGCCCACGCCGTTTCCGGTGCTCCGCGGTGCAGCGGCCTGGTCGGTGCTGCCGCCGGTGTCGCCGCCGTAGGGCGGGGTTGACCAGGAGCGCGGCGAGGCCGACCTGATGCTCAGTGCCTCGTTGGGCTGGGCGTCGTTGCCGACCGGGGCGGGAATGTCCGTCTGCTGACCGAGGGTCGGGAAGCCCGGGTTCTTCTCGACGGTCGATTTCAGGTGCGCGTACCAGCCCTCGATCAGGCTCTTCTCGCCGGTGAGGTTGCCGCGGTAGCGGGCCGCCTGGGTCAGGACCACGCGGGGGTAGACGGTGTTGTTGTCCGAGGAGCCGGAGTAGCGCAGCAGGGCGTTCCACGGCTTCGTCTCGGCCTTCAGGGCGTGGATGAAGTTGGCGGCGGCGAAGGCCGCGTCGTCGATGTTGTACAGGTCCTTCTTGCCGTCGCCGTTGCCGTCGTCCCCGTAGTCCTTCCACGCGGGATCGCCGAACTGGAGGAGGCCCATGTAGCCGGCGCTGTTCTTGCCGCCGGGCGCGGCGGAGGGATCCTGGCCGTACTTGGTCTCCTGGTACATCTGCCCGGCGATGATCGTCCAGTCGAGGCCCTCGTAGCGTGCGGCGGCGCGCATGGCCGCGAGCATCATGCGCGGGGGTATCTCGTTGCGGGCGGTGTCGCTGGGCAGGTAGATCTTGCCCGCGGGCATGATCGGGTTGGTGGCCGCCTGGTCGCTGGTGTTGCCGTTGCGCGCGTTCTCGTTGTAGTTGGCGCAGGCCGCTTTGGCGGAACCGCCGCCGAGACCTCCGACCATGGCCATGGCCAGCATGATGACGATGAAACCGACGCCGCCGATCGGCAGGAGGCCGCCCGCGCCGGCGAGCAGGAAGAGCTTCCCCTTGCCCTTCTTCTCACCACCGGGGCCTCCGGCGCCGCCACCGCCCTGTCCGCCGGCCAACTGGGCTGCCATTTTTGCCGTCTTGGCCACTTTGACGGCCTTCGACGCGGCTGCCAGTACGGCAGGAGCCACCATCGAGTCTCACTCCCCCGCTTGCTCGGACGCGCCCACGTTCCCCAGGCCCTGGAGGTTGAACGCCGACACCTTCCAGGCACCGGCTTCCTTGCGGGAACTGACGAGCCAGGCGTTGGTCTCCGTCTGTGTCTGCTTGCCGTTCTCGGAGCGGGCCGTGGTCAGCGAGACCACACTGGACACGAGGGTGCCGCTGCCGTTGACGAGGTCCTCGGCGATCATCCCGTCGCGGAGGACGGTCGCCTTCCCCACGGACGAACAGCGGTTGGCCTGGCAGGTCGCCCAGTCCTTCCCGGTGGGAAGGACCGTGTGCGACTTCATCTGGTTGTCGCCGACCGTCAGCTCCAGAAGGGGCTTGGCCCAGGCCGCGGTCTGATCGGCGTACGTGTAGGTGCTCAGGCCGGCCATGTACGCGGCCATGGCCCGGTGGGCCTCGGCCAGTTCGGCCGGGGGAACCATGGGGGGTACGCCGTCGGCCGAGCCGCCCGAGCCGGCCTGTTGCCCCGCGCTGCCGGAGCCGCCTCCGGCGGTGGCGGTACCGGCGTCCTTGCCCTGGGAAGGTGTCGCGGGGGCTTTGGCGTCGGATGAGCCGCCGGGGTCGTCGTCACCACTGAGGAAGGTGAACGTCAGCAGGGAGCCGACCAGCAATACGCCCAGTACCGCCAGGGCAAGTGCCGCGCTTCGCTTGTTCTCGGCAGGTGATTCCACCGTCCCGGGCCTCCATCAGTCAGGTCGCCCGGACACGGTAGGGGGAGGGAAGGCGGATGACGCAGGGCCTTTCCCCGCGAGGAAAGTCGGGGAAGGGGTGAGGAAAGTTCAGGAGGTGCGGTCCGGTTCACGGATGGGGATTCAGTGCGGAGGTGCGGTGACGATTCTTCCCGCAAGCCGCACCGAACCCGCTCACCTGGCGGACGTGCCCGATTCGTCGTCGGGGTCGTAGGGGTCGACGGGCAGCGGATCGAAGGGGTACGCGGTGTGGCCGTCCTTGGGCGAACAAGCCGCGAACGGGCCCATGTCCGCGTCCATCAGCACCCTCAGGTGGGGATCGGCGTGGTGGAGCCACCAGGTGGACATGCCGAGGGCGGGATCGTGTCGCAGGTGCTCCCACGCCAGCCAGAGCGCGGACAGCCTGGCGCCCGCCTCGGGGTGCTCCCACCAGCGGGGACACCAGGTGGCGGTGGAGCCGTTCACGCGACGCCGCACCATCTGCGACAGGTACGTGGAGACGAAGACGAACACATCGGCGAAGTAGAACTCCACCTTCTCGTCGGACGTCTGCTGCTTCTCGGCGTTCGTGCTCATGCGGGAGCCTTCCTCGGGTGACCCGTCGATCGACGGACGGCGGGGGTACGGCCCCGCAACAGGGTGAGGGGGGCCGGAGCGGCAGGTCTCACGGGTGCCTCCGCGAGCCCTCAGGGGCGTGCACGGTCAACCGGATCTGCGAGACGCCCGGTGCGTCGGCGGCCCGGGCCGTGAAGGAAACGGACTGCCTCAGGATGACGAATGCCTGCCCGGGGTGTTCTCCCACCGGCTTCCAGTGGGCCATCCGGAAGGGCGTACGGGTCTCCGTGCGGTAGGCCCGGTGCGGCCAGAAATCCTGCTCCGGCGGCTCCGGGAAGTCCTGTGCGTCCCAGCTGCCCTTCCAGGCCGCCGGCCCCATCACGCTCTCGGCAGACTTCAGGAAGCCCGGCCATTCCTCGGCCGCGCGGGTCAACAGGGCAGGATTCTCGGCCTCATCGGCAGCCTTGACCCGCCATGCCCAGTGGGTCAGGCGGAAGACCGGGTCCCGGTTGCCGTTCGCCTCGAAGGTCCACCTGCCCCCGGCCTTGCTCGACACGACGAGGTTGCGGTCCGCCGTCTGCGGTTCCCAGCCGTGGCGTTCGCACCATTGGCGGCACGCGGGCGAACCGCCCTGCGGTGGTCCCTCCCATACCGACGCCCAGTCGACCCCGCGAAGGCCCTCCAGGTCGGCGGCCAGGTCCTGGGCGTTGCGCCCCGAAGTCTCCGTCAGCATTCCTTGCAACTCCTCACGCTCGGGCTCCGTGTGGGCACGACGCCCCGCGGTCAGGACAGGAAGACTCCGAGGACCAGCAGTGCCACCACGATCGCGCCCATGATGAAGCGGACCTTCGTGTCCCCCTTCTCCCACAGGTCGTGGACCAGGGCCCAACCCGTCACGCGGGCCGCGCCCCCGTCGTGGATGCTGCGCCCCCGGCCGGTGTCCTGGTGGAGGTGCTGCTCCTCGGCCTCGTCATGCTCCTCCGCCGGTGGTCCTGTCACTCCCTGCTGGGCCTGGGCCACGACGACCAGCCCCTCCAGCAGGTCCGGCAACGTGTGCGGGGTGAGGGGGTACGAGACGGTGCCCTGCGGGGTGCGCAGGCAGAGCTTCGACACCCAGGGGTTTCCCGGCTCATAGCCCTCGATCCAGGCGTGTTGAGCCTCCGTCACGGGGCCGGTCCCCGCGTCGGCGGGGGCCTGGGGGAGGGCGTACTCGTCGCTCAACTCTCGTCCTTCGCGGGTAGTGGGGACGCCTCGGCGTCCGCCGCCGGGCACGGCCGCTCATTGTGTCGGAGCGCGGAACGGACCGGTCCGTCCTGGGGACGCGGGACACCCGACTGAGGATTCCTCGGCTTTCCCCTTCTTTCCCCATGGTTTCCCGACCGGGGAAAAGGGGGGCTGCGTTGTCGTGTTCATTTGCCACACTGCCGTTCCGCACCTGGCCTCACCAGGGGGCCGCCGGGCAGTCGCCGGTGGAGGGGGATCACACGTGTGGGAGAAACGGACTCGATGACGGACCACAACAGCTCTGCTGGCGGGGTCGACGGAGGCCAGACTTCCGGGCAGCAGCCGCAGTTCGGTCAGGCAGGTCACGCCGACGCCCGGCAGACGCCGTCAGCGCCGCCCCGGCAGCCGGCGACCGGGCCCCACGGCGAGCCCGACGCAACAGCCGTTGCGTCGCAACCGTTCTCGGACGCGGCGCGCGCCCAGGTGGCCGCAGCGTGGGTACGCACCGCACGGCCGGCCAACGTGCCGCCGGGCGAGGCCTCCGTGCCCATCCTGCCGCCGCGCGCGACGCAGTCGTCCGGTGATCCGAAGAAGGACAAGCGGGAGAAGGCGAAGGCCGCCCAGGAAGCGAAGCGGGCCGAACGCAAGGCGGCGTACGAGAACAAGAAGGCCGAACGCGAGGCGCGCAAGCAGGGTAGGACCGGCAAGGCTTCCGCGCCGGTGGCCGGCGCGACCGCACCACCGGCCGCCGTCCCCTCACCGGATGCGCCCGTCGTCGCCGCGCCCACCGCGGCCGTACAGCCCAAGGCGGTGGCTGTCGCCGGCGCCTCGTTCGACGTGCCGCGTCCTGGCGGGCGGTTGCCCACGCAGGGTCGGCGTACCCACGTGGCGGTCCGCGCGACGCTCCTGATCACCACGTGTCTCTTCGCCCTCGGTTCGTGCGGGGTCGCGGGGCTGGTCATCGGCAAGTCGTCCGTCGCGGTGCAGAACGGTTCGCTGGACGACAGCGACCTGCGGAAGTACCGACTGACCGAGTTCCCGGCCCAGGCCGCGGCGACGTTCGCGGAGGAGTACGTGACGCTCTGCATGACGTACTCCCCGCAGGACTCCGACAAGCGCCGCGTCGCTCTGACCCGCTACGCCTCCGCGGGTGTGGACCGGGACTGCGGCCTCAGCGGCGCGGGCAGCCAGGAGGTGCGGGAAGCCCAGTGGGACGGAACCCTGGAGGAGCTTCCCGAGTACGGACAGAACGGCCGCTACCTGGGTGTTCAGGTGAAGCTGTCGACCGGCCGCACCACCACCGTGTCGGTGCCGGTGTACGTGAAGGACCTGGCCACCGCGTCGGGGCTGCGCATCGCGGGCGACATCGGAGAGATGCCGCTGCCCACGCGCGGCGAGGTACCGCCGGTCAAGAGGGACGAAGAGGTCGTCGACCAGGCGCTCTCGAACCAGCTGAAGACGCAGGTCCTGCCCGGATACTTCAAGGCGTGGGCCTCTTCGGACGCGACCGGCCTGACCCGCTTCACCACCACGGACGCGACGCCGGCTGCGACGACGGGCCTGGCAGGCGCGTTGGCGACGCCGGAGATCGCGGAGGTCGTGGCACTCGCTCCGGCCGACAGCGAGCCCGGCGCGACCATCACCTACGGGACGGGACAGACGGTGTCGGCTCGGGTGACCGTCACCTGGGGCGCCGGTGCCGCCGCTGCCAAGGGGACCCCCGCTCCCACGGTGAAGCGGTCCTACCGGGTGACGGTGGTGAACACCGCCCAGGGTTGGTTCATCAAGGACATCCGGGGCGGGGCGCTCGACCCGACGGGCGGCGCCGCGGACGCCGGGGCGACCCCGTCCGCGAGCCCGGCGCCCGAGGAGAGCGGTCCCGCTCCCGCGCCGAACGCTCCGGCCCCCGGGCAGAGCACGCCCGCTTCCGGGCAGAGCAGCCCGGCCCCTGGTGGCGCCTCCGGTGCCCCCAGGACTCCCTGACCTCGATCACCCATGCATTTCTCACACCACAACGGAAGGACCAGGTCATGATCCTGGCTGCAACCCTCGACGGCATGTTCAAAGAGGTCCAGTCGATCCTGGTGGGCATCGGCACCACCGTGGCGATCTGCGCCCTGCTCATCCTCGGCATTCGGATGCTGCTCTCGATGAAGCGTGGTGACGGCATGCGCGAGGCCTTCCAGGGCTTCGGCATGATCGCGCTGGCCGCGCTGATCATCGGTGGTGCGACCGGTATCGCCGGTCTGCTGATCCAGCTCGGCGGCCAGATCGGCAACGCCGGCGGCAAGGGCTGATCCGGGGACCGGTCGGATCTTCCGTCCGGTCCGCACCCGCACCTCGCGGCCCGCGATCACGTCACGAAGGGGGACTGGCTGATGGCACAGGACACACCGAGCGCACCCGAGCCGATGGTCGCCTACGACCACACGGACCTGCTCAACAGGCCCAAGCGCATCTGGAACTGGGGCAACATTCCGCTGCCCGGCCTACTGCTGCCGGCGCTGGGCGCGGCTCTCGGGTTCGGTGTCATCTGGCTGGTGGCACTGCTCTCGCTGTCCGCTTTCCTGCCGTTCCTCGGCCTCTCGATCGTGACGTCGGTGCTCTACATCGGGCCTCCGGTCGGCATCTACTTCATCTGGGGCCGGCCATTGCCGTCCGCCCTGACCCTCAGCCAGCAGTTGGTGGTCTGGGCCGACTACTGGTTCCAGCCGAAGCGTCTGCAGGGGCTGTCCGCCGACCGGGAGCCGGAGGTACTGCACTGGCAGGTCGTCCTGTGGCAGCCGGGTTCGCAGCGCTGGCAACGGCAGTACGCGGAGGCCCTCGCGACGGCCGCCGGGCACGGCTCCTCCTTCGCGGCAACGACGGACGAGAACGCCCTTCGGGCGGGCCGGGCCGCCCTCCATCCTCAGACCACGCACTCCGCGCACGCACACTCCGAGACCGCAGGATGACTCCTTCATGATCTTGATGATCCTTCTGGGCGGGGCGGTCGCCTTCTTCGTGATCGCCATGATCATCGCCTCCGCCGGCTCCAAGAAGGCCAAGGCCGGACAGGGTTCCGGCGGTACTCAGCGACAGCAACAGGGCGGTTCCTCCCGCGATCCGGCGGGCCGCTCCCCGCGCCGCGAGGACATGCGGCTGCCCTACCGCTACGCCGACGACATGATCTTCGTGCACGGTGAATCGGTGTGGACCGGTCTCGTGCTGCCCACCGCCATCGACGAGTACCTCAACGCCACCGAGCTGCAGGCGATGGCCGAGGGCCCCGCCCGTGGGCTGCTCAACCTGGCCCGTGGTGACCGCAACGTCGAATGCCACTACCGCAAGGTGTACCGGCCGATCACCGCCGTCGAATGGGCGGACCAGCTCAACACCCTGGCGTGGGACCCCACCGAGAACTACAAGGCGTACAACCTCCGCAAGGCGGACTACCAGGAGCGCATCGGCGCCACCCGCGAGCGCAACATCCTGCTGGTGAAACTGGGTTCGCTGAAGCGCGGTTCGAACGGCACCGGGGTACTGCCCGGCGGGGACGACCCGGTCGAGGACCCGAGCCTGACGGCGGCCATGCGCGGGACCGCCGACAAGGCGGCCGCGGTCGCGACCGGTGTCCACGACGAATACCTGTCGCCCGCGCTGCTGGCCCAGTGGTCGCAGGTCGCGCGGGAGGTCCACGAGAGCCTGGAGGGTCTGAGCGGTGTACCGCTGAGCCGTGAGGAACTGGTCTGGCTGATCCGCAAGCCGCTCCACGGCGACCTCGCGGTACCGCCGGAGCCGGTGCTCGGTTCCCGTTCGTGGGGGCCGGACCAGTTCGACCTGGTCGTCGACTTCTCCGGCGAGAACCACAAGACGCACATCGTGCTGCACCAGTACGACGAGGTCACCGGCGAGCAGCACACCAGCTACACGACGACCCTGGTGGCGGCCAGCTGGCCGACGGAAACCCGTTTCCGTCAGTCCACCGCCTGGGCGCGCTACGCGTCGCAGCACGTCGACTTCCCGGTGGAGATCGACATGCGGTTCACCCTGATCCCGTACCTGAAGTTCAAGGACCGGGCGAAGAAGATCAGCGGCAACCTCGTCGACGAGATGAACGACATGGCCAACTCGGGCAGGTCGCCGGGCACCCAGCTCGCCAACCAGGTCACCCGTGCCCAGCACCTCCTCGACGACATCGACGAGCACAAGATGCCGGGCATGGAGGCGCAGATCCGCTTCACCATCTCCGCGTCCGACCTGTCCGAGCTGGAGCGGCGCCGCCGCATCCTGGAGATGCAGTTCAAGCAGGACCTGAAGGTCACGCTGCTGCGGCCGACCCGTCAGCAGTGGAGGCTCCTGCAGTCGCAGCTGCCGGGCGACGCGCCCAAGCTGCCCGTGGCGCCGTACCTGCGCCTCCAGGAGGTCGAGCAGCTCGGTGCCGGACTGCCCACGGCCGGGACGGAGCTCGGTGACAACCCCGAGCACCGGTCGGGCAAGCAGCTCGGTTGGGTGGGCAACCTGGTGGGCTGGGCGGGGAAGATGCCGGTCCACTACTCCCTGCACGTCGGGCCGGCCCGCAACGACGGCGGTGGCCTGGCCATCGTCGGCGCGTCCGGCGGTGGCAAGTCCTCGCTCGCGCTGCAGAAGTTCTACGAGGAGTCCGAGTCGGGCGTGCGCTGCCTGGTCATCGACCCGAAGACGGACTTCGCCCAGCTCTGCTACTACCTGGCGTTCGGGTCACAGGTGAACGACCCGGACTTCGCGCACGACGCGGACTCCGGTCTCCTCGGTACGGGGCAGAGCCGATTCCGGCCGGTCAACCCGGAGTTCTGGGCGGAGACCGAGGTCGTCGACCTGTTGAAGGGCCAGGCCGGTGTGCTGGACCCGTGGGTGGTGGCGCGGGACGTGCCCTCGGGCCGGCTGCTCGCCGAGTCGATGCTCCGCGGGTTCCTCGGCGACGAGGACTACCAGCGGGTCCGACTGCCCGTGATCGAGGGCATGGCCACGGTCGTCGGTTGGTACAACTCGGCGATCCGGCAGGCCACCGAACAGGGTCTGACCGCGCGGGAGGCCGAGGAGAAGGTGCCGCGGCCGACGCTGTGGCAGGTCGTCGACGAGGTCGTCAAGGCGTACGACGACGCGGTGGCGACGGGGGACCGCGAGGCCGTCAAGGAACTCAAGCTCGCCCAGATGCTGCTGACCGAGCTGCGCACCCTGCCGTACGCGCGCCTCGCCTTCGCCGAGCGTCCGCAGCCCCTGTCCGCGATGCGCAAGCGCCGCACCGTCATCACCCTGCGCGGCTTCCAGTCACCGTCCTCCTCGGACCCGCGGAACTGGAACCCGGCGGAGCGGCTCGCCGCGACCGCGCTGATGGCCGTCGTGGAACTCGGCAGCCAGATGCTGGACGTCGGCTACGAGAAGAACCCGGTGACGGGCGAGATCGGTCTGCGTCCGAAGGCGCTGTTCGTCGACGAGGCGTACGTGGTCACCGCGACCGAGAGCGGTCGCGACCTGATGCGGCGTGCCCTCAAGCAGGGCCGTTCGTACCTGGCCGTCACGGTTCTGATCACCCAGCAGGCCATCGACCTCGTGCAGATCGAGGACTCGGAGGCGCGCAGCGGTGGTGCCAACCAGATCCACACGGTCTTCGCGTTCAAGCAGAAGTCGGCGCAGGAGGCCGCGCTGGTCGCGCCGCTGCTCGGCCGGCCCGAGAACGACGCGAAGGTGATCGGGGCCCTGCAGGAACTCCGTACCGGTGTCTGCCTGCAGCGCGACGTCGACAAGCGGGTGGGCACGGTCGCGGTGGACCTGGTCTTCAAGGAGATCCTCGCGGCCACCGACACCAACGGCACGACGCGTCCGGCCCGTCAGGGCATCGACCCGCCGCTCAGCGTGTGGGACTGGACCTTCATGCAGGAGGCAGGCCGGGTGGCGGACGCAGCGGCGGAGACCGGGGAGAGGGAAGCGGTGTGAGCGCGCGAAACCCGAACCCATCGCAACGCCGTGCCGTGCGCGCACTGACCACGGCGGGGGTGCTCCTCGCATCCGGCGAGCCCGAGTTCGACAGCAAGATCCCGAGTGGATGCAGACAGCGCAGAGGCGTCGGCGAGGGCTGTCCCCTGACGGACTCCCTCCCCGCGTGACCCGTCCTGTCCCACCATTCGTCCGTTGCGGTACTCCGGAAGGAACCTGATGTCCGTGCGCCGTGGTGCCACGTCACCTGGAGATCTCTCCGCCCGTCCCTCACCCCGTCAACGGGTGAAGGCGGTCGGGCGTGCGGTGCGGGTCTGCGCGTTCGTGCTGTTCGCACTCGTTTCCCTGACGATGGCCGTACCCAAGTCGGCCAACGCGATCGACTTCGCTTGCGGCTTCACCGGCGATGACGACTACCAGATGGACAACCCGGGCTTCATCGAGTCGGTCTGGCCCGCTGTCAAACAGTGGGAGAAGTCCGACCGCGGGAAGGTCAACGACACGACGGGCTTCGTCGACCACCCCACCAAACTGGGCGGCGCCCCCGAGGCGTACACGATGTACGAACTCACCGGCATGCGCGGCATGAACTGGTCCATCACCATGCGCGGCCGGGGGGACGCCTCCCAGCCCGACAAGAACAGCTGGGGAATCAGCAACGGTACCGGCGCCGACCAATGCTCCATCATTGACTTCGTCAACAACGGAATCGCGGATTTGGTGCTCGACGGCACCAAGATGCTGACGCGCGTGGCCATCTCCATCAAGGAGTACGCCTCCAATCCGAGCCCGTTCTCAGGTCTGTACACGGGACGCGACACCGCCGTGGACAAACTCAGGGACGAGCTGTTCAAGCCGGCGGTCCCCCTCATGATCACATTGACGGGCATATGGGTGTTCGGCAAGTGGCGAAAAAACGAGATGCGCGAGGCGTGGGCGGGCGTCGGCTGGGCCGCACTCTCCACCGTTGCCGTTATCGTCATGCTGACCGGCAAGAACTACAACAACTTCATCGACACGGCGGATTCTGGTATCGCCCAGGCGAACAGCGCACTCAGCGGCGCGGTCCTCACACAGGTTGCCGGCGAGATGACACCCCCCTGCGACCTGCCCGCGAGCGCAGAAAACTTTGGTGTTCGGGTCAACAGCTGCGCCATTTACGACACGCTGGTGTTCCGACCGTGGGCCTTGGGACAGTTCGGCAGTGTCGGCACGAATTGCATCTTCCGAAAGGGCCAGGGCAGCATCCTGGAGGACGGCCGATGCAAGCCGACCGGCAAGGACGAAAAATGTGACTGGGGTAAGCAGGGCAGCGCGCGCTGCGAGGATCTCCGAATACGCCAGCTGGTTTCCCAGGCCCGAACCAACATGGAACTCGGCAAGGACCTGGACAAGTACAAGAACAACTGGATTCCCATCCGATATGACGTCGCCGGCGGCTTCGACACCAACAACGGAAAGCCGGACCAGGCGATCTACCCGGTCGCTTTCGACGAGTGGGCCGGCAGGAACGCCGGTGACCGCATCGGAATCGCCTTCTACTCGCTGATCGCCGCGTTGATCGTCGCCGTCATGGTGATCGCCCTCAGCGCCCTGACGTTGTTGTGGCACGCCGTAACGCTGATCATGATCATCATGCTGCCGCTGATCGCGACGCTGGGAATCCATCCGTCCCAGCAGAAATTGCTCAAGGGCTGGCTGGAGACGTTCATCCACAGTTTCGTACTGCGCGCCGGCTTCGGTGTCATCCTCACGGTGCTGCTCGTGCTGTACCAGATGATCCTGCCTTCCAAGGTCTCGCTCGGCATGCAGTTGTTGATGCTCCTGCTGGTCACGATCGCCGTCGTGATGATGCTGAAGAAGCTCCTGTCGGGGGCCTACAGCCCGAAGATCGCGGGTGCGGAGGACGGTCTCGGCGTGGGCGACATGGCGAACACGGTCAGCGGCAAGTTGGGGGCGCAGAGCCAGCGCCTCGCGGGCAATGCCGCCGCCGGCACGGTCCGGGTCGCGGGCCGCGCCGCCGGTCGCATCGGGGGGAACGTCGGCCGCGGCGCCGACAAGGTCTTCACCGGAGGCAAGTTGCAGGAGGGCGGCTGGATCGCCCCGAGCAATACGAAGCGGAAGCGGCGTCAGAGCGAACGGATGAGCGGCGAGCTCCAGCAGCAGCAGTACAAGGACATGAAGGAGGGGCGCAGCGGAGCGGCGACGCCGGCGCAGCAGCCGGCCGGGCAGGAAGGGCAGGAGGGTCAGACCCCACCGCAGGAGGCTCCCGCGGCCACGACGTCCCCGCGCCGAAGCGGCCGGGTCAGCGCCGGCGGCGCCCCGGTGCCTCAGCAGGGCACACCTCCCGCACCGGCAACGCAGACGCCCCGGCCCGCACCGCAGGCAGCGCCCTCGCCCGCGCCGCACCCGGCGCCGGCTCCGGCGCCCGCGGCGCCCGCACCCCAGCCGGCACCCCGTACGACCGGGCGCGTCAGCGGGGACGACGGGGCCCCGCCGCGAAGCCCCGAGCCGCGCACTCCGCAGCCGCCCACCCCGCCCCACCAGCCTCCGCCGCCGCGCAACGGCGACCGGATGCCCCGCTAGGAAGCCCTGATCATGGCAAGCGTCATCACGGACCGCTCCCCGCAGGAGCTCGGCGTCGAACTGGCCGCGCTGCTGCGCGTGGACTGGCGGGCGGTATGGCCCGGGTACCCGGGGGACGACACCGGGCGTGCCGAGTGGTGCGCGGCCTTCGGGTGGCAGCCGCTCTGGGCGGAGGCCGGCCTGTGGGTCCGTACGCCCGGGGGCGGCCGGCTGCACCTGGCCTCCTCCCCCGCGCCGGGCCGGCCGGTGACCCGTGCCTCGTACACGGTCTGGCGTGTCAGGTCGGACGAACCGTCCGACCAGGCGGGGGTCACGGCCGCCGCCCTGGACCGCTGGGAGGCGTACCTCGCCCACATGGGTTCCCTGTTGGGGCCGCCCGGCTGGCGGGGGGCCTGGGACAGCCCCGACTTCCCGGCGCCGCCCGCTCCCGGGCGGTGGGGCGACGCCGAGGAGCGCCGGGAGCAGCAGGCTCCGTACCGGCTCGCCCGGTGGAGCTACGCCAACCCGCTCGCGCCCGTGTTCGTGCTTGACCTGCATTGCGGGCCGGGCACCGCGCGGGGTTGGGGGGCGGGAAGTGGGACGATCTCCCTGACCTGCCACGGCCCGGCCGACCCCGAAGCGACTGCCGGGCCGGGTTGGCTGCTGTGACGTACGAGACGCGAGGAAGAGACAGCGACATGGGCACGACTGCGTTCGAACCGCCGGTGGACCGCACCCCGCAGGAGCTCATCACCGAGCTGCGCGGTCTGGCCGACGTGGACTGGGAGACCGTGTGGAACGGCCCGCCCCTCCCGGGCCAGGGCCTGGACATGTGGTGCGCGCAGTTCGGCTGGACGCCGACGCAGTTCGAGTACGTCCTGAACGTCGTCACGGATACGGGCGGTGTGCTGACGCTTAACGCTCTGGGCGGCAGCTGGGCGCCGGTGCAGAGCCTCTCGCACTGGGTGTGGGGTGCTTCGGCGGAGACTCCTGAGGGCAACCCCCAGGTGCTGGCCGAAGCCGCACGGGCCTGGCCGCTCTACGTCACCGCCGTGTGCTCGGCACTCGGCGAACCGGCCTGGGAAGGCGCGTGGGACTCCACCGACTTTCCCACGGAACTCGGCCCTGACGAGATTCCCCTGCCGCAGGATCGGATCGAGGACAAGAACCCCTACCGCATCGCCTACTGGGAGCTCGCCGCTCCGGGGGGTCCGCTCGCCCGCCTTTGCATCACCCCGGCCATGGGCACTGCTGACGGATCCCGCCGTGGGGTGGTCAACATGGACCTGAGCGTCTGTCCCCGTCCCATGGAAGCCGGGCGCCCGTGAGCCCGGAACCCATACCTCAGGACATCGTGCAGGGCGCCCTGCGCCGGGCGAATGCCCGGCACGAGGCGGCGAAGCAGGCGAGCAGGGACCCGAAGTCCGTCGTCCGGCGGATCAGTGAGGCCGCTGCGGCAGCCGGACTGGAGGACGGACGCGAGAAGTCCAAGGAACGGCTCTACATCGACCAGCTGATCGAGGACCGATCGAAGCTGAAGCCGCCCCCGGGTACACACCCCGTCAGCGCCTTCTGGTCGTACGGACTGGAACATCCTGCGGCACCCCCGAACAGGGACAACGTTCCCTTCCTGGACCAGCGCTTCATCGCGGAGGAGTGGGCGCACCAGCAGAACCGTAAGGAGCCCGGTTCCGCACGGACCCTGGAAACGACCCCGGGGGGCCTTGAACTCGACGCGATGTTCCTCTGGGAACCGAACGTCATCAAAGCACTCGGTGGTCAGCAGGCCGGGTTCGGACCTGAATTCGCCACGACCTGTTGGCAGACCATCTCCGCCACCTACGCCGAGGTCGCCGAAGGCGAGGTCTTCGTCTTCGCGGATACCGCGAACACCCGGTCGGTCCTCCAGCAGAGGGAACTGAGCGCCCTCTGCGCGAACGACAAGGTCGGTCTGGACAACATCCACTTCGTGTACGAGGCGCCCGTGACGTGGCCGGAGATCACACGGAGTGAGGCCGGTACGAACGCGGTCCGGACCGTTGCCCAGTTCGACAATCCGGCCCTGCCCCGGTACCTCGACCCGTACTCCTACCCGGCCGATGAGCCGGCGGTCCGCAAGGCGAAGATCGACGGCCTGCTGGCTCTCGCGGCGCCGGCCCAGGAGGTCGCGTCCGTAGCGGCGTCCGGGGTGGAAGCATCTGCGGTCACGGGGCCAATAGTCGAAGCACCCTCGGTCGAAGCACCCCGGGTCGAGACGCCCGAGGTCGACGCGCCTGTCGTCGAATCCCCTGCGGCCGAAGCCCCGACGGTGGAAGCGCCCCCGGTCGAAGCGGCCGTGGCCGTCAAGGAGCCCGTGGTCGACGCCCCGCGGAGGAGCGTCCGCAAGCCGCTCTGGCAGGTGGGGTTCGATCACACGCCGACAGCTGCCCAGCCCTCGGCACCCGGTCCGGCCGTAGGGACCGGTCCCGCCGTCGAACCCGTGCTCGTACCGCGCCCCATTGGAACCGGAATGGACGGTCCGTCATGACCCCCCGCCCCTCGCGCACCGACTTCGCCACCATGGCCGCGACCGCACGCGGCGCCGTCCGTCGCCTCGTCCGACAGGAGCGGGACGACGCGTGGGCCGTGCGGCTCCTGCGCCGGATCGTCTTCGCGGTGGCGGCCGTCTACACCGTCGTGACGATCGCCTCGACCAGCATGGCCTCTTTCATCGTGGTCTGCGCCCTGCTGGTCCTCGCCGGGCTGTTGTGGTTGTTGCGCCGCCGGGGCCAGTTGCTGCTGGCGCTCGCCTCGACGGTCGTGACCGCCGCGGTGGCAGGGTTCTTCGCGGCCACCGTCGAGATCGCCACCCGATCGAGCAGCGGAATGCTCGGTGGGCAGGCGGTGTTCGGGTACTGGTCGCTCGCGGCCATGGCCCTGCTCGGTGCCTGGATGGTGAAGGAGCACCCGGGTCGTCGCGGTGTCACCGTGGTGATCGCCGATGCGGTCCTCCTCGTGACGTCCGGTGTGGGGACCGTGCTTCCGGCGATCGCAGTGCCGATCGGGTTCATCGGCGTGGTTCTGGTCCTGGCGTTCCGTGGGGGCGGCGCGGCCTCGCTGCGACGTCACGGCGCGGGGTTGAGGAGACGTTTCTCGCGACGCGCTGTGTCGACCGTCGACACACGGCGTTAGTTGACTGATGAACCGTCATGTTCGGCGGGCAACCGGCACCCACCTGCGACTGAGACAACTTTGCCGTTGCCAACACGCCTGTTCTAGAGTCCCCGTGTGCTTGATCGCTTCGGGGGATATTTTCATGGTCATGACCATACGCGGAATGCCGTCGGCATCCGTTCAGGCAGCCACTGCCTCCACACCTCTACCCTGCCAGCGGCGACCGGACATTTTCGGCCAGCCCCTACTGACGGACCCACCTGCGGACAAGACGGGAATTCCGCTCCAGACACGCCGGCGCCAGGCCCTCACGCACGCCGCCCGGCAGCTCTGCTCGTCCTGCCCCCTCTGGGCGCAGTGCCTCTGGGACTCCGTCACCCAGTCCGATCCCGGCGGCTACGCGGCGGCCACCACCCGACAGGACCGGCGGTGGATCCGTCGTCGCATCGGAGTGGGTGACGCACAGGGGCGATTGACGGGTGCTCAGGAGAACGAGGACCCCGCGTCGGACGTTCCCGTCGTGCTCGACGCGTTCGACGCGCTCCAGGAACACCGGGCGAGCCGGGCCGGCCGGACCGTGGCTCCGACTGCCGCCGGCACCGGAGCGGGTACGGCGCAAGGCCCTGGCGCGCAAGGGGAGCACCGTGTCGCGTCGGGTGCCCGGGCGCAGGCCGGTCCCCACGAAGTCGACCCACGCGAGGTATCGATGGTGTCCCCGACGAACCAACGGATCACCTTCTCGCTCGACGATCCGGTCCGCGCGATCCAGGAGGCCGTGCTCGGCCCGCTGGTCCATGCGACGCTTCCCACGCTCGCCACCACCGGGCAGATAGCAGCGATGCTGTTCCGGGCACCCGGAGGCGGGATCACTCCGCGGCTCGTCGACGGCCTGAGGCTGACGCACGGGTGCCTTGAGGCCTGGCGAACGGCTGCGGGAGACACGTTCCGGGACCGCCCGCCGGTTCGTGGACTCACCGGATCGGTCGGGGTGGAGCTCGCGACCAGCGATCCTCTCGCCGCGCTGCGGCAGGACATATTCGAGCCACTGCTGCACCGGCTCGCAGAATCGATTCGCCGCATCAAGGTGCTCACCGCGATGTTGAGCGACGCCACGGAGGGCGGCGTTTCGGATGGTTCGCTCCCGAACGGCCCGGAACTGGCCGCCCTGCATGTTGCGGTGTGCGAACTCGATGTCCGCATAGAGGAATACACCGCCGTCGCGCCGCCGAGGGCGCAACCTCCCGCCGCGTCGGGTGACGCCGTTCGGCGTGGTTCCGCGCTGCGGTCCGTGCCCGAGGCCCCGCCGGCCGGCGCGCTCGCGCCCACCTCGTGGAGCGCACCGAGTCTGCGGCAGGCCGTGGAACAGGCGGTCGCCTCCTTCCCGGGGCCGTTCTCCGGTCGGGACGTCCTCGCGGCGCTGCCCCAGGGGACCTACCAGGATCCGGCGAAGTCCGTCAGCAACGCCCTGTCCGCACTGGCCAAGTCCGGCCGTCTGCTCCGTTTGTCCCGCGGCACGTACGCCGTCGTCTCCCCGTCCACCGGCGCCATCGCCGCAAGCTCCTGAGGGCCGTGCCATGCAACCGACCCACCCGGCCACCGAGGTCCGCGTCTTCTCGCAGAACGCGGGCCTGATCGACGGCGTACCCGTGACGGCTCCGCCGTTCGTGGACATCGAGGACGTCGTCATATCGATCCTCCAGCAGCGCGCCCAGGACATGGGCGGTCCGGCGACGGCCACCATCGCCGACGACCGCTACGGCGGTTCGATCCGGCTGCTGATCAACCCGGACGGCAGCACCGAGTCGTTGGACTGACGCACCACGCTCACCCGTTCGCCGACCCGGTGCGCATCGGGTCGTCCCCGCTCCGGCGCTCGACGGAGCGGGGACGGCTTCTCAGAGATCGTCAGGCGGCCTTCTTGATCAGGTCGACCTGGACCTTGGCCGCATTCGACAGGTCCTCCTTCCTGGCCGCGCTCACGTAGGCGACGACGTTGCCGACACGCAGGATGACGTCGGCCCGGCCTCCTTGGATGTTGAACACCTCCGTCTCGTCCGCGCCGACCTCCAGCGGCAGGTCCCCGACGGAGTCCTTGCGCGCGAAGGTCCGGTTCACCATGCCGGTCGACGCCGCCTTCGCGGCCTCCTGGGCCTCGAACGAGTAGACGGTGAACTCGATCTGCCGGTCCGTCGCGTCCTTGGCCACG
Organism: Streptomyces sp. NPDC040432; assembly: GCF_055595445.1. NCBI lineage: Bacteria > Bacillati > Actinomycetota > Actinomycetes > Kitasatosporales > Streptomycetaceae > Streptomyces > Streptomyces sp. NPDC040432. Next base: position 20,969 of record NZ_JBVIVP010000027.1, read on the forward strand.
ACCAGCTTGCGGCCGGCACCCACCAGCCCGCTGCACGGGGAGTTCGTTCCCTCCTCGCACGGTCGGAGTGCCTGATCACCCTCCAGCACCACCGCGTCCTCGCCACCGAAGGTGACGAAGCCGCTGCTGACGCTCTTGTTGGTCGGCATCACCGACCGCAGCTTCTGGGCGCCGGTCGACTCGTCCTTCTTGCCCTCGCCCTTCGCGGCCTCTTCCGTCTTGCCCACGCCGTCGAGTCCGACCTTGGCCGCGTCCTCCGTGTCACCACCACAGGCGGTCAGCAGCGTCGTCAACGCCACCGCACACACGGTGCCCCGCACAAGGCTCTTCACTTTGAACTCCATTCGCTTCCGACTGGCTTGGAGACCCCACCCAATCACCCGGACCCGTCCCATCCGCCCCCGGGGTGGGAACGGGACGGCAGGTGCGGAGCGGCTGCCTCCGCGCCTTCGGGAGCGGGGCCCCGTGGGGTTGCGGGCGCCGGCCGGGCCGAACGCGAGAGGGGCGGCGTACTCCGACTTGGTCGGGGTACGCCGCCCCGGGGGCGGAGTGGGCGGGGGCCGGTGGCCCGTGCTGTCACTGCGGTTACTTTGGGTCGCGCTTGAAGGAGGAGGTGGACCAGCGGTGACCGAGGGCGACCAGGGCGACGGACCAGGCGAGGGCGAGCCATCCGTTGTGGCCGATCCCGGTGCCGAGGAGGAGGCCGCGCAGGGTTTCGATGGCGGGGGTGAACGGCTGGTACTGGGCGATCGGTTGGAACCAGCCCGGCATCGCGTCGATCGGGGTGAAGGCGCTGGAGATGAGCGGCAGGAGGATCAGGGGCATCGCGCTGTTGCTCGCCGCCTCGGCGTTCGGGCTGACCGTGCCCATGCCGACGGCGATCCAGGTCAGGGCCAGGGCGAACAGCACGATCAGTCCGAGGGCGGCGAACCATTCCAGGACCGTGGCGTCCGTGGAGCGGAATCCGATGGCCACGGCGACGATGCCGACGAGGACGACACTGGCGACCGATTGCAGGACGCTTCCGATGACGTGTCCGATGAGGACGGAGCCCCGGTGGATGTTCATGGTCCGGAACCGGGCGACGATCCCCTCGGACATGTCGGTGGAGACGGACACCGCGGCGCCGATGACGGTGGATCCGATGGTCATGAGCAGGATGCCCGGGACGACGTAGGCGATGTAGGCGGAGCGGTCGGCGCCGCCGCCGAGGCCGGCGCTCATCACGCCGCCGAAGACGTAGACGAACAGCAGGAGCAGCATCACCGGGGTGAGCAGCAGGTTCAGGGTGAGGGACGGGTAGCGGCGCGCGTGCAGGAGGTTGCGGCGCAGCATGGTGGTGGAGTCGCGCACGGCGAGGGAGAGGGTGCTCATCGGACGTTCTCCTCGGACTCGGCCGGCTGGGCCGGCCGGCAGGTCTGGGCGGTCTGGGCGGTCTGGGCGGGGACGGTGGTGTTGCCGGTGAGGGCGAAGAAGACGTCGTCGAGGTCGGGGGTGTGGACGGTGAGTTCGTCGGCCTCGATGCCGGCGTCGTCGAGCCGGGCGAGGATGGTGCGCAGGTCGCGCTGGCTGCCGTCGCTGGGGACCTGGAGGGAGAGGGACTCGTCGTCGCGGGCGCTGGTGTGAAGGGTGGCGGCGGCGGACCGGTGGGCGGCCGGGTCGGTGAAGCGGAGGCGGACGTGTCCGCCGGGGACGAGGCGCTTGAGTTCGGCGGCGGTGCCCTCGGCGACGATCCGGCCGTCGTTCAGGACCGCGATGCGGTCGGCGAGTTGGTCGGCCTCCTCCAGGTACTGGGTGGTGAGGAAGACGGTGACGCCGCCCGTGACCAGTTCGCGGATGATCTGCCACATGGTGTGGCGGGAGCGGGGGTCGAGTCCGGTGGTGGGCTCGTCGAGGAAGATGATCCGCGGGCTGCCGACCAGGGTCATGGCGATGTCGAGGCGGCGCTTCATGCCGCCGGAGTAGGTGGAGGCGGGTTTCCCGGCGGCGTCGGTGAGGTCGAAGCGTTCCAGCAGTTCGGTGACGGTGCCGCGCCCCTCCTTCTTGGGGAGGTGGTGCAGGTCGGCCATGAGGAGCATGTTCTCCTCTCCGGTGATCAGGCCGTCGACGGCTGAGAACTGGCCGGTGACGCCGATCGCGGCGCGTACCGCCCGGGGGTCGGTGGCCAAGTCGTGGCCGGCGACGTGCAGGACGCCGGCGTCGGCGGTGATGAGGGTGGAGAGGATCTTGACGACGGTGGTCTTGCCGGCGCCGTTCGGACCGAGGAGGGAGAAGACCGTGCCGGCGGGGACCGCCAGGTCGATGCCGTCGAGCACCGTCCTGTCGCCGTAGGACTTGCGCAACCCGCGCGCAGCGATGGCCAGGTTCGTCATGAGGGTGCTGCTCCTTGGATGGGTTCGGAGGATCGGGGCTGCGGAGGGTCGGGAGTCGCGGGAGGCTCGTCAGAGGCTGCGGGCGGTGATGTCGCCGTACGAGGTCGTCGCGTGGATGGTCAGCTCGGCGGTGCCGTCCGTGTTCCTCAGGGTGTTGCGGACCCGGCCGTGGGCGGTGCCGGCGTCCATGGAGGCGGAGACTCCGGGGGCGGCGGCGATCGACAGGTCTCCGGCCTCGGTGCGCAGCGCGACCGTGCCGCTCGCTGCTTCGGCGACCCGGACGTCGCCCTTCTGCGTGCGGATGTCGGCGGGGCCGCCCAGTCGGCCGACCGTGATGTCCCCGGCGAGCAGGGTGAGGCGGGCGCTCGCGGTCTCGTCGAGCTGGATGGAGCCCTGGGCGCCCTCGAAGGTGACGTCGCCGAGCCGCCCGATGCCCCGGAACTCGGCGGCGGCCGTCCTGGCCTCGACGCGGGAGCCGGCCGGCAGGTGGACGACCACGTCGACGGAGCCGGAGTTGCCCCGGATCCGGCTCTTCGGGGCCGGGGCCGCGATCCGCAGGACGCCGTCCCCGTACTCGACGGTGATCTGCTTCGCGGCGTCGACGTCGCGGCTCCTGGAGTCGTCCGCGGGCAGGACCTCGACCGTGGTGTCGGCGCGGTCGGCGGCGACGAGCCGGATGCGTCCGGCGGGGATGTCGAGGACGGCGGAGACGGTGGTGGGGGTGGGGAACTTCTGCATGATGGCTTCCTTCGCCTTGTTGTTTCCGATGAACGAAAAGCTACGTTGCCTTTATGAACTCAGCAACTAGTTCGTTGCACGTGATTGCCATTCATGCAGCTCAAAGATAGTTAATTGTTGCAATGGTCGATCGAAGCAACGCAACAAGGCGATGGCGTTCGTTGCATTGATATGGAGTGAAGGCTCAGCTCGGCTCAGTTCAGCTCGGCTCGGCTCGGCTCCGGCGGGCCGGTGGCCGGGCCGCGGCCGGCCCTCACCCGTCGGGTCGGTGGCCGGCCGCGGCTCCACGGGTCAGCCGAGCACCGCGACGGCTTCGACCTCCACCAGGTGCTCGGGTACGTCCAGGGCCGCGACGCCCAGCAGGGTGGCCGGCGCGGCCGGGGTGACACCCGACTTCGCGGACGCCCGCGCGATCCCCTCCAGGAGTTGGGGCATTTTGTCGGGGGTCCAGTCGACGACGTGGACGTTCAGTTTCGCCACGTCGGTCCGGCGATGAAGACCAGCTGCGTTCCCGTCGCGATCGACACCTGCCGGTAGACGTCGATCTCCGGCAGTCCCTCGGGGTTCAGCAGTGTGACGGCCATCCGGCCCGCCTCCTTCTCACGTGAGCCCACGGGCTCCCCGCAGCCGCCGGACGGGGCGTCCAGCGGTCTCTTGCGGTTACTGGGGAACCGTAGGAGAGTGACGGCTGACGTGGAAGAACGCACTTTTCAGTGACTGGGGTACCTCATGGTGACCAAGCAGTACACGGGCTCGCCCGACGAAGCGGATCTGCGGCGCGCGGACTCCCTGGCGCGCGAGATCTTCTCGGACGTGGCCAACAAGTGGGCCCTCCTGATCATCGAGGCCCTGGGCGGGGGAACCCTGCGCTTCGGTGAACTGCGGGACGGGGTCGAGGGCATCAGCCACAAGATGCTCACCCAGAACCTGCGCATGCTGGAGCGGTACGGCCTGGTCGAACGGACCGTGCACCCCGTCGTGCCGCCGCGGGTCGAATACACCCTCACCGAGCCGGGACAGGCCCTGCGCGTGACGATCGACGGTTTGTGCGACTGGACCCACCGGTACCTGGGCCACATCGACGCCTCCCGCCACCGCTTCGACAGCTGACGGGGACGACCGCCGAAAACCGCCGAAAAAAAGATGCGGCGGTGATGTCGAGAACCCGTGGCCCGCTCCGTCCCCGTGGTGAACGCGACCACAATGGGTCGCACCAGTGAGGAGAAATACGATGGCCAAGTACTTGCTGCTCAAGCACTACCGCGGCGCACCGGCTCCGGCCAACGACGTCCCGATGGACCGGTGGACGCCGGAGGAGATCTCCGCCCACGTGCAGTACATGAACGACTTCGCGGGCCGCCTGGAGAAGACCGGCGAGTTCGTCGACGGCCAGGCGCTCGCCCCCGAGGGGGCGTGGGTCCGCTACGACGGCGAGGGGCGCCCGCCCGTCACCGACGGACCGTTCGCCGAGACCAAGGACCTCATCGCCGGCTGGATGATCATCGACGTCGACAGCTACGAGCGGGCCGTCGAGCTGGCCGGGGAGCTGTCGGCCGCGCCGGGAGCCGGCGGCAAGCCGATCCACGAGTGGCTGGAGGTGCGCCCGTTCCTCACCGCGCCGCCCACCATCACGGAGTGACGCGGCCGATGGACGAGGTCCTGCTCAGGCGCCTCACACCGAGCGTGCTCACCGTCCTCGTCGGCCGCGGGGCCGACTTCGCGGCGGCCGAGGACGCCGTGCAGGACGCGTTGGTCGAGGCGGTCCGGGTGTGGCCGGTCGACCCGCCGCGGGACGCGAAGGGCTGGCTGGTCACCGTCGCCTGGCGCAAGTTCCTCGACGCGACGCGCGCCGACGTCTCCCGTCGCAGGCGCGAGGATCGCGTCGAGGAGGAGCCCACGCCGGGGCCGGCGACCGCGGCGGACGACACGCTCCGGCTCTACTTCCTGTGCGCGCACCCGTCGCTGACGCCGGCGTCCGCGGTCGCGCTCACCCTGCGCGCCGTCGGCGGGCTCACCACCCGTCAGATCGCCCGGGCCTACCTGGTGCCCGAGGCGACGATGGCGCAGCGCATCAGTCGGGCGAAGCGGACCGTCTCCGGCGTGCGGCTGGACCGGCCCGGCGATGTCGCCACCGTGCTGCGCGTCCTCTACCTGGTGTTCAACGAGGGTTATTCGGGCGACGTCGACCTCGCCGCCGAGGCCATCCGGCTGACCCGACAGCTCGCGGCGGCCGTCGACCACCCCGAGGCGTCGGGGCTGCTCGCCCTCATGCTGCTCCACCACGCCCGGCGGGCCGCCCGGACCGCGCCCGACGGCAGCCTCGTGCCGCTCGCCGAGCAGGATCGCGGCCGGTGGGACACCGTGTTGATCACGGAGGGCATCGGGATCCTCCGGGCGGCCCTCGCCCGCGACCGGCTGGGCGAGTTCCAGGCGCAGGCCGCCATCGCGGCGCTCCACGCGGACGCGCCCACCGCCGAGGAGACCGACTGGGTGCAGATCGTCGAGTGGTACGACGAGCTCGCGCGTCTCACCGACAGCCCGGTCGTACGGCTGAACCGCGCGGTCGCCGTCGGGGAGGCCGACGGACCGCGCGCGGGCCTGGCCGCGCTCGCGGCGCTCGACTCCTCGCTGCCCCGGTACGTGGCGGTGGCGGCGTACCTCCACGAGCGCGACGGCGACCTCGCGACGGCGGCCCGGCTGTACGCCGAGGCGGCCCACAAGGCAGCCGACCTCGCGGAGCGCGACCACCTGACGCGCCGGGCCGCCCGGCTCAACGTCCTGCGCGGTCGGTGAGGACGGGGCGCGGTCACCCTCGCTGTCGATGCCGCTTCGTGTACGACCAGGTCACCGCCGTCATCAGGGGCGGGATGGCGAACAGCGGGGCGAAGACGACGGCCCGGCCGGTCGGGCCGGGGGCCTGGGTGGTCACGTCAGGATTTCGACGTACCCGTCCGTTCCGTGCACCCGGATCCGCTGCCCGTCCCGGATCAGGCGCGTGGCTCCTGCCACCCCCACGACCGCCGGCAGGCCGTACTCCCGGGCGATCACCGCGCCGTGGGTCATCAGGCCGCCCACCTCCGTCACCAGGCCGGCGATCCCGACGAACAGCGGCGACCAACTCGGGTCCGTGAACGTGGTCACCAGGATGTCGCCCGCTTCGAGATCGGCCTCCGCCATGTCGAGGATGACGCGGGCCCGTCCCTCGACGGTCCCGGCGGACACCGGTACGCCGATCAGGGCGCCGGCCGGTGCGTCGTCGCGCCGGTAGGCACCGGAGAGGGCCTCGCCGTCCGAGGTGAGCACCCGGGGCGGTGTGAGCGCGTGGTACGACCGGAACGCCTCCTTGCGCTCCCGGATCAGCAGGTCGTCGACCCGGTGCGAGCGCGCGACGTCGTGGAGTTCCTGGAAGGTGAGGTAGAAGGCGTCCTCCGGCTCCTGGAGCACGCCGGCCCGTACGAGGCGCTCGGCCTCCCCCAGCAGGGCCTGCTTGTAGAGGAAGTAGCGGCTGACGATCCCGTACTTCGGGTACTCCCGGTATCCGATGAAGGTTCTGACCCGGTCGATCATCCGCTCGGTCTCGTCGGCCTTGCGGTCCCCGTCGGGGAGGGCTCGCAGGCGTTCCAGCACGTCCTGTGCCTTCTGCCGCGCCTTGTGTCGTCCTTCCTCGAAGCGACGTCCGGCGGCGCCCGGCTCGAAGTTCCTGACGTTGTCGAGGATCGCGGGGACGATCGTGGAGGGCCGCTCGCGCCATCGCGGCCGGGTGATGTCGATCTCTCCGACGCAGCGCATGCCGTACCGGTCGAGGTACGCCTCGATGGCGTCGCGCGCCTCGGCTCCGCCCGCGAGTTTCGCGAGCCCGTCCAGGAACTCGTCGTCCTCGACGCCTTCCAGGAACGTCACGACGGCCGGGTGCGGGCGGATCGCGTCGGCGACGTCGAGCAGCGCCAGTCCCATCTCCGACGTGATGTTGTCGGGGGCGGACAGGGTGAGGGTGTCCGCCGCGTTCTTCTCGCCCAGCCACTCCCGCAGCTTGTCGTTGAGCCACCACGTGGCGTCCATCCCGGCCATGACCGCCTGGAGGTTCAGCGGATCGCCGAGGACGCGTTTGTGCTCCTCGAACGCCTCGATCAGGAAGTCGAACAGCGCCGGTCCGGTCTGCGTCCGGATGTCGCGTTCCAGGGCGGCGATGGACACCCGGCTGCGTTCGATCAGCCCGGTGACGATGGCCGGATCGGTCTCGATCGGGGCGGGCGCCCGGCCGGCCGGTGGCCCGCCGGGACTCGCGTCCGGGAGCGACGGGACGAAGTCGTCGCGGTCGAGCACGGTTTCCAGGGCGTCCCTGATGAGCGGATCGCCCTTGCCCATGAGGTCCAGGAGGCCGGCGCGGCTCGTGGGCGAGGACAGGCCCCGGGTGACGTCGACGAACAGCCGGCCGCCGGCCGCGTGCATCGGAACCATGGCCGTGAGCTGCCACATGGACAGGCCCAGGGGCTTCATGGGGTCGGTCATCATCTGCCCGTGGCCGACGGAGACGTAGACGCGGTTGTCGTCGTCGTGGCGGGGGCCGTCGGCGGTGGTCCCGGGGACGGGGAACAGCGTCGTGATCGGGCGGCTCTGAACGATCCGGAAGGCGTCGTCGCCGGGGGCGTCGACCAGGCACCATTCGATGTCCTGCGGGCGGCCGAAGTGGGCTTCGATCCGGCGCCCGAGCCGCACGAGCCGTACGACCTGTTCGTCCGTCAGCGCCGGCTCCTCCTGCCGCCGCGGGTCGATCGTCACTTCCCTCGTGCCGCCGCCCGGCAGGGCGTGGACGGCACGCCGTTTGGCGGCGATCGCCCTGGCGACGACCTCGCCGTCCCGGACCGTGAAGACGTCCGGGTTCACCAGGCCCGAGACCAGGGTCTCGCCCAGACCCGGGCCGGCGTCCACGGTGGCGGACTTCCGGTCGCCCGTGACGGGGTCGGCCGTGAACAGGACGCCGGCCGCGTGCGGGAGGACCATCCGCTGCACGACCACGGCCATGTCGACCGTACGGTCGTCGATGCCGTTGCGGCGGCGGTAGGTGACGGCCCGCTCGGTGAAGAGCGAGGCCCAGCACCGGCTGACGTGCCGCAGGATCTCGGCCGGCCCCACGACGTTGAGGTAGGTGTCCTGCTGGCCCGCGAACGAGGCCGTCGGCAGGTCCTCGGCCGTCGCGCTGGACCGGACGGCGTAGGCGGCGTCCTCGCCGAACCGGGCGAGCGCACCGGTGATCCGCGCCGCGAGGTCGGAAGGAACGGCGACGTCCTCGATGGTGCGGCGGATCTCCGCAGCGAGCGTGCGGATCCCCTCCCGGTCGTCCGGGTCCAGGCGGGACAGCCGATCGAACCGGTCGTCGATCGACGGCGCCTGCGCCATGATCCGCCGGAAGGCGTGCGTCGACACGCAGAAGCCGTCCGGCACGCGGATGCCTTCGATCCGCGACAGGGCGCCCAGGTGCGCGCCCTTGCCGCCGACGACCGCGACCCACGACTCGTCGACTTCGTGGAGGTCCCACACGTACTGCTCGCTCATCGCGGTCCCTCCGGGGCGACAACCGCGCCGCATCCCTCGTACGTCGACAGCAACACACGCACTCGTACCCTCATTTCCGCAGGTGGTGGCTTCGGCCGACGATTCTCCGCCACCACCGGGGCCTTGCCGCAAGCCCCCCGGTGCGCTATATGTTGGAGGGGCGGGGAGAGCTGGATCTTCCTGCCTTTGTTGTGCCCCGTCCCCTTTCGGCGCGGCGGGACGTCAGTCCCGGTCCGTGGTGGACAGCGCCCCGGCGATCATGCGAGTGGCGAAGTCCGGGTCGTCGGTGATCCGGTTGATGTGCTCCGCGAGGAGGAAGGCAGTGGCCTCCAGCGGGTTCATCTCGTCCTGGGTCCACTCCCCGTGCTGCCGGCGCCACAGGTTGGGGCTCAGGTCGGTACCCGCGGCGATGACCAGGCCGGCCATGGTCGGAATGGTCTCCGGGCGGACGCTCCTGGGCATCGCGCGCAGCGAGGCGACCAGGTTCGGCACCACGTACGCGATGACGTCCTTGTCCTGGGCCTCGTGGGCCCGGCGCAGCCACGTCATGAACATGTGGATGAGCGTGCACGCGCCGTCCAGGAGGTCGCGGACCCCCTCGGCGTCCATGGATGCGGCGAGTTGGTCGATCAGCGCGCGCTGTTCGGGGTCGGTCGCGGTCCTGCCGTCGTGGACGGCTCTGAGCCGCGAGTCGATCATCATGAGCGCCGCACCCACATCGCCGGGGGGAGCGTGCTCGGGGTCGCAGGGCGATGGCACAGGGTCCTCCTCGTGTGGCCGCTACCGGCACCACCTGGTCCGTACGTCGGGCCGCCGATCGGACGGCGTCCCGCGATCCCCGAGGGAATACCCCCTGGGGACCCCGTCGAGGCGCGGGGCCCGCGCGCGATAAATCCCTCGACTCGTCCGCACCGATCGGCGACGCTTCGGGCGATGACCAGAATCCACGACACACCGTCCGCGTGGGACGAGCGCACACAGCTCACCACGTTCCTCGACTACGCACGTGACACCGCCCGCGCCAAGTGCGCCGGCCTGTCCGCGGAGAACGCGCGCAAGGCGCTCCTGCCGGGCTCACCGCTGATGACCATGAGCGGTTTGATCAACCACCTCCGCTGGGTCGAGTACTACTGGTTCCAGGTGGTGTTCCTCGGCGAGGAGGACGAGGGCCCCTGGACGGAGGAGGATCCCGACCGCGAGATGCGCATCGCCGTCGACTTCCCGCTCCCGCAACTGCTCGACGAGTACGCCGCGCAGAGCGCCCGGTACCGCGAGTTGGTCGCCGGCAGCGGCCTGGACGACAAGGCCCGGCGGCCCGTCCGCAGCGGCCTCCACGTCGATCTGCGCTGGATCCTGCTGCACCTCACCGAGGAGACGGCCCGCCACAACGGCCACCTGGACATCCTGCGCGAGCTGCTGGACGGTACGACCGGCGACTAGGACCTGTCGTCAAAGTCCCGTCGTCGCCCGGAGGGCGGCCTCGCGGTGTCCGGTGCGTGCTCCCGGCGTGCCGGGCGGAAGTGTTCCGGCAACGCGGCGAGGTGCCGTGGCCGGCGTCGTGCGCCCGCCGGGGGTTGCGGGACAGCCCTTAGCCTCGGGGGGTGACCAGCAACGATCTCGGAGACTTCCTGCGCGCCCGGCGCGCCCGACTGCGGCCCGGTGAGGTCGGGCTGGCCTCCCACGGTGCCCGCCGGGTGGCGGGACTGCGGAGGGAGGAGGTCGCCGTCCTCGCCGGGATGAACAGCGACTACTACGCCCGTCTCGAACAGGGCCGCGAACGCAGCCCCTCCCCGCAGATCCTCGACTCCATCGGCAGCGCCCTGCGGATGGACGACGAGGCGCGGGAGCACCTGTTCCGGCTGGCGGGCACCGTACCGGACGGCGCACGGCCGCGACCCCGGGAGGCGGTCGGCTCCGCGCTGCGGCAGTTGCTGGACGGGCACGCGAACGCCCCGGCGTTCGTCCTGAACCCGGCCACCGACTTCCTGGCGTCGAACGCGGTGGCCGACGCGCTGTTCTCGCCGTTCGCAAGCGTCGACAACCTCGCACGGATGACGTTCCTCGACCCGGCCGCCCGGACCTTCTTCACCCGGTGGGAACGGGCTGCCGAGTCGGTCGTCGCCTCGTTGCGCCACGCCACGGGCCTCGACCCGCGCTACCGGCGCCTCCGCGACCTCGTGGGCTCCCTGATCGAGGAGAGCGGGGAGTTCGCCGCGCTGTGGTCCTCGCACACCGTGTACAGCAAGACCCGTGACCGCAAGGAGCTCCTGCATCCCGACGTCGGGCCGCTGTCGCTCACCTTCCAGGCCTTCGACGTGCGCGGGGCGCCGGGTCAGCAACTGGTGGTATACCAGGCCGCACCGGGCAGCCCCGACGCCCGGGCGCTCGCTCTGCTCGGGAGCCGGCACGCCACGCACCCCCGGGATTCGGCGGGCTGCGGGGCGGTGTCCCGGAGCGCGCCGTAACGGAGGGGGACGGTGTCCGGTCAGGCTGCGGGGGTGCGGAGCACGTACTCCCGCGAGGCCCGGACCTCGTCGCGCAGGGCCGGCAGGTCGACGTCGAGGACCTGGCCGTTCCACTTGCGTACGACACCGTTGATGAGGACGGCGCTGATGTTGCGGGCGTCGGAGCCCAGGACGACCGTGCCGATCGGGTCGTTGAGCGGCATGTTGTTGAGGTCCTCGACCCGGATGACCAGCAGGTCGGCCTTCTTGCCCGGCGTGAGGGAGCCGGTGACGTCCGCCAGGCCGTTGGTACGGGCGCCCTGGAGAGTGGCGAAGTCCAGGACGTCGTGGGTGGTGATGCGGGTCGGCCGGCGGTCGGTGCCGTGGACGGCGTTGACCGCGCGCATCCGCTGGATGGTGTGCAGCGCGCGCATCTGCGTGAACATGTCGCCGGCCAACGCCACCTCGACGTCGATGCTCAGCCCCGGGCGGACCCCGACCGACAGGGCCTCGTCGATCGCGGGGATCGCGGTCTCCAGACCGATCTGGGCGTCGGAGGTCGGGGCCAGCGCGATGGTCGTGCCGCTGTCCCCGATGGCCCGCCACGCGGACGGGGTCAGGCCGGTGGCGTGGATGAGGGTGAGGTCCGGGCCGAGGAGGCCGGCCTTCGCCCACTTCAGGACGGCCTCGGAGGAGGCGGTCCCGAAGACGGCGTCCACGCTCACTCCGATCCCCAATTCCTTTGCCTTGCGGGCGAGTTCGGGCCCGTAGGCGAGGGTGGGACCGGCTATCGCGTCGGTGGCCAGGGCTGCCAGGCGCAGGGTCAGGAGTTGGTCGTCGCAGGCGAAGTACCGTTCCTTGAGGCGGGCCAGGTCGCCGGGCCACTGCTCGTCCCAGTCCCCGAAGTGCGGTCCCATGGAGGCGTGCACGCCTCGGATACCGGTGTCGGCGAGGGCCTGGACGGCGGCGTCGGAGTGCTCGGGGGTGCGCGCGTTGTGGGAGAAGTCGAGCATGCAGGTGATGCCGCTGTCGATGGCCGTCAGTGCGGCCAGCCTGGTGCCGACGTACATGTCGTGGGGCCGGTAGACGGTGGCGTATCCGGCGAGGGTGGACATGACGTAGGCACCGAGGTCGTCGACGTCCGGCATGATCCGGCGCAGCTGGGTCTGCCAGGCGTGCCGGTGCGTGTCGACGAAGCCGGGGGCGAGGACGGTGCCGGTGGCGTCGACGACCACGGCGCCGTCCGGGCTCAGGTCCGGGCCGATCGCGGTGATGGTCTCGCCCTCGACGAGCAGGTCCGCGTCGTGCAGGACACCGAGGTCGGGGTCCATGGTGACGATGGTCGCGCCGGTGAGGAGGAGGCGCCGCTCGCGGTCGGCGGACCGGCGGCGGAGCTGTTCGAGTACGGCGGGGCTGGTGGTGTCGGGGGCGGTCAAGGGGATGTCCTGTCGTTCGTGCCGGGGCAGCCGGCCTGCGCGCCGACGTGTTCCTGCAGGGTGGGGGAAGCCCCCAGCCTCGGCCCGTCCCGGGGCGACAACCAGGCCGCCGTCCGCCCGGGTACGGCGCACCCAGGCTGCCGCGACCACGCGCCCACGCCCGCCCGGGACCCTGGCCGCGGAGGGGCTCGTGGCCAGGCACCGGCCACGGATGGGACAGTCGACCTCGACCACGAAGCCCGCAGCCGTCCGACACGGCTTCGGGCCGCACCGTAGCGACGGAGCCTCCATGCCGCAGACCCGCACGATCACCTTGCGTCCCCACCAGGAAGAAGCCGTCGAGGCGATCGTCCGGGGTCTGGACATTCCGCCGGGGAAGCGGATTCCGGAGGCGGGGCTGCGGGCGACGGTGGTGGCCGCGTGCGGGACGGGGAAGACGTTCATCGCCGCGGCCGCCGCGATGCGGCTGGCACGGCACGGGCGGGTGCTGGTGTTGCTGCCGACCTTGGACCTGCTGACCCAGACGGTGCGGGAGTGGCGGCTCGCCGGACACGACGGACCCGCCGTCGCGGTGTGCTCCCTGGAGAACGACCCGGCCCTGTCCGCCCTCCGGGTCCGCTCGACGACGTCGGCTCCGCAACTCGGGCTGTGGCACGGGCGGGGGCAGGTCACCGTCTACGCGACGTACGCGTCCCTCGGCGTCGTCGCCGAGGCGCACCGGGGCGGCTACGGGTTGCCGATGGACGTGTTCGACCTGGTGGTGGTGGACGAGGCGCACCGCACGTCGGGGTCGGCGGGGAAGGCGTGGGCGGACGTGCACCGGCAGGAGGTCGTCCCGGCCATGCGACGGCTGTACATGACCGCGACGCCTCGGGTCTGGGCCGAGCGCCCGCCCCGGAGCGGGCCGGAGCGGGAGTGGTACGAGGCGCAGCAGGAGGTGGTGGACGGGGAGACGGCCGGGCGGACCCGCAGGGTGTGGGACCGGCTGCCGAGGGAGTTGGCGTGCTCGATGGACGACGAGAGCGTGTTCGGGCCGGTCGTCCACGAGCTGTCGCTGGCATCGGCGATCTCGCGGAAGCTGCTGGCGAAGTACCAGGTCGTCGTGGTCGAGCTGACCGATCCCGAGGTCACGCCTGACCGGTTGGTGGGTGAGGGTCGCCACGAGGAGCGGCTGCGGGGTGCGCGGATCGCCGCCCTGCAGACCGCGCTGCTGGAGACGATGGCGACGCACGGGCTGAGGACGACGATCTCCTTCCATCACCGGACGGTCGAGGCACAGGCCTTCGCGGAGGGTTTGGGTCGGGTCGCGGCCCGGCTGCACGAGGTGGACCCCGTCCGGCACGGGGAGCGGGTGTGGTCGGGGTGGCTGTGCGGGGAGCACGGGAGCGAGCACCGGCAGGCCGTTCTCGGTGACTTCGGTCGGCGGGCCGGTCGGGCCGTGCTGGCGAACTGTCGGGTCCTCGGGGAAGGTGTCGACATCCGGGCGACCGACTCCGTCGCGCTGATCGACCCCAAGGGGTCCGCCGTCGAGATCGTGCAGGCGATCGGTCGGGCGTTGCGGCAGCAGCCCGGTGAGGGGAAGACCGCAACGTTGATCGTGCCGGTCTTCCTGGCCGCGGGGGAACGGCCGGAGGACATGCTGTCCTCCCGGTCCTACCGCCCGCTGATCCGGGTTCTGCAAGGCCTTCGGGCCCACGACGAACGCGCCGTGGAGATGCTCGCGGTTCCGCAGGAACCCCGCAGGCGCGTCGTACAGCCGTCGCTGCCGATCGGGTCGGCCCCCGCCGAGGGCGAGGACGAGGACCGGCTCCTGCTGCGTTTCGCCGTCCCCAGGGATCCGGCGCTGATCGCGAAGTGGATCACCTATCAGGTCATCAACACCGAGCGCGTCGACTGGCGGCGGGGTGCCGAGGCCGCGCACCGGTACCGCGAGCGGGAGCGGCACCTGGAGGTTCCGTACGAGCACGTGGAGGGCGCCTACCCGCTCGGGAGGTGGGTTTCCGATCAGCGGCGGGCGTACCGGGCCGGGGCGATGAGCGGTGGGCGGGCGGCCGAGTTGGAGGACCTGGGCATCGTCTGGGACACCGCGGACGCGGGCTTCGCGGAGAACCTCGCCGCCGCCCGCGCCTACTACGAGGTCCACGGCACCCTGGCCGCCCCGCGGCACGCCACCTCCCTCGACAGGCAGGTCGGGCAGTGGCTCACCAACGTCCGTCGGCCCGGCGGGCTCGGCAAGGATCCGGAGCGGGCCCGTCGGCGGGAGGCCGAGCTGGTCGCCGTCGATCCGGACTGGAACCCCGGCGGGCTGGGATGGACCGTCGACTGGCAACGCCACCACGCCTACCTGCGGCAGGCCCTGACGGCGGGAGCGCGGCTCGACGACATCGTGCCGGGGGTCACCCGGCACGGTGACGACATCGGACGGTGGCTCGCCACGCAGCGCCGTGACTGGAACCGGCTGACCGGGGAGCAGCGGCGCCGGCTCGGGGAGCTGGGGGTGAAGGCGACCGTACGGGCCCGTCGGAACCCCGCGGAGCCGGTGGCCGTCGCCGGCGGGGCGGCCTTCGGGAGGGGGCTCGAAGCCCTCGCGCAGTACGTGCGCAGGGAAGGGGGCGGCGTGCCCGGGCGCGCGCACGTCGAGCGCCTCCCCGACGGCGGCGAACACCGCACCGGGGTGTGGCTCATGAACCAGAAGGCGCGGCGGGACCGGCTGGACGCGGGCCGGCTCGCGGCGCTCGCCGAACTCGGCGTGCGGTGGGCCCGGTAGGGCGCGGGGACCGGCTCCGGGGGGGGGCGGGGAGTGGCGAGGGGCCGGGTCCGGACGACGGCGAAGCGCCGGGGCGGGGGACGGCGACGGGTCGGGGAACGGCGAAGGGCCGGGCCGGCAACCGTGTGGTTGCCGGCCCGGCCCTTCGACGCGCGGGTGGTGCTCCGTCAGATGCGGTGGGGGCCGCCGTAGTAGCCGCCCACCTGGCGGTGGTAGTCGTCGTTGCCGAGGTGCTTGTCCTTGTCGAACTCGGGAGCGTCCTTGATCTGCTCCTTGGTCCGGTCGACGTAGATCTTCTGCTCGTCCGGGTCGACACGGCTGACCGTGCCGGCGGGAAGCAGGACTTCCTTGCCGAAGATCCACGGCCCGGTGTCGACGACGAGGTACGCCGACCCGACGTCGTCGGAGTGCTTGTCGACCTTGCCGATGGAGCCGTCCGTGGCCTCGACCTTGTAGCCGGTCAGGTCCGTACCGGCCAGGTGACCGGACGTGTCGCGGTAACCCCATACGTTCTCAGTCATACGAACAACCCCTTCATTTGATTTCGACGGCTGCTTTCCCGGCCCTTTCGAAGGCGGGGGCGCAGTACCGTCAGGAATTCGCCTGCCCCGGAAATGTCGTCCGACACCCTCCGGGACGGCGTTTTCCGAATGTGCGGCGGGGACGGTTGCCGATCCTTTGGAGGCAACCGGTTCCCGAATGCGTCACGGCAACCGTCCCTCACGGGAGCGGCTACCCAAGAACCTCGGCCGTATTACCGATCCGCGCTACCAGCGGTACCAGCGGCCGCTGCCGCCCTTCGGGCGGGCGACGAACCCGACCAGCCACAGCACCAGTACGGCGATGGCGACCCACCAGAGGATCTTCACCGCGAATCCGGCGCCGAAGAGGATCAGGGCGAGCAGAAGAACAAGAAGCAGGGGAATCATGGTTATTACCTCCGAGGCTCCTTCTGTCCGCCGACCGTCCGAGCATGCGCGGGAAATTTACTTGTTTCTTATCGGTGCAGGCGGGAAGCAGAAAGGCCCCGTACGCGGCCGCCCGGCTACGTGTGGGGCGATTCGTCCTGGGCGGTGGACAGGCGGGGCTCGATGTCCGCGGCCCAGCAACGGGCCCATGCGCGGAGGGTGGTGATGGCGTCGTCGTCGAGGCCGTAGGCGGCGAATTCCTCGTCGTCGTACCAGTCGGCGCCCGTGAGGCGGGCGTGGAGGTCGTCGAGCCGGAACTCGTCGCGGCCGTGCCGGGCGCCGAGCCGTTCCAAGCCCGAGAAGGGGTGGTGCCGGTGGGCGGCGTGGACGTCGATGAGGTCGCGCACCGCTCCGCGGTCGGCCAGGGCCCGGACCTTGGTACCGATGACGTCGTCGAGCGCGAGGACCGGCCCGTACTCGGTGTCCTGCGGCGCGGACCAGAGGTTCTCCTTCAGGACGTCGACCTCGCAGCGCCCGCCGCCGCGGAGGTCGGTGACCATCATGCGGGCGGACAGCGGGTCCACGCCGATGACGTCCACGCCCCAGCCGCGCTTGGTGAGCTCGTGGACCAGGTCGGCGGCGATGTCGTCCATCGGGGCCGGGTTTTCGGTGGCGACGTCGAGGTCCTGGCTGAGGCGGTCGACGAGGCCGTGGGCCTGGACGGCATAGCCGCCGGTGATCACCAGGGGGTACGGGCTGCCGATGGCGATGACGTCGGCGAGGAGCCGGCGGTGGAGCGCGCTGAGGTTCACCCGGCGGGGCTCACGCGGCCGGGAAGGCCGCCCGGGGGGCGAGCCGCGGGAAGGCGTCCTCCCAGACCTGCCGGACGTGGCGGCTGATGAGGGTGCGCAGGACGGGCCACTGCTCGATCAGCAGGTGCTGGTCGAGGAGGCCGGTCAGGTCCTCGCGCAGGCCTTCCGCGAGGACGGTGCGGTAGAGGCTCATGCGCTGGCGCGGCCGGTCCAGGTCGTACGTGCGCAGCCCCGACCAGGCGATGTGCGGGGGCAACGCGACCGGTCCGCAGGTGGGGCCGGTCAGCTCGCCGAGGGAGGCGGGCAGCCGGTCGGCGTACCGGGTGCGCAGGACCTCGCCGGCCTTGGTCGGGGGGACGGGAGAGGAGAGCTGCTGCGCCATGGGGCCAGTATCGCGTGTCCCACCCGCCCCCGGCACCGCGGACGTGACGTCCCGCCCCGGAAGGCCCGCCGAACGGGGCCGTCCCCGGTGGAACGGATACGGCGGGCGTGGCGGGTGGGGCCGTCTCCCGTGGGGCGGTCGTGGCGGGTGGGGCCGTACGCGCCCCGGGGGCCGGCTGCTCCGGCCGTCCGGGCGGGCGCGGGGAGCCGCCACGCCCGCCCCGGTCGGCACGCCCGGGTCCGGCCTTCCGGCCCGCCATCCGTAGGGGGGCCGGAAAGGGGTACCGGCGTGCGTGATCGGGCGAGGGTGATCAGGCGTTGACGCAGGTGTTGCCGAAGGCCGGGTTCAGCAGGCCGATGACGCTGACCGAGTTGCCGCAGGCGTTGATCGGGATGTGGATGGGGACCTGGATCAGGTTCCCGGACAGCACGCCGGGCGAACCGATGGCGGCACCCTGGGCACCGGCGTCCGCGGAGGCCATGGAGGCACCGCCGAACAGGACCGCTCCGGCGGCGAGGACGAGACCGGCGCTCTTCAGAACACGCGACATGGGGGGTTCTCCTTCACGAACGGGGAGCGAGGCGCACCCCGGGGGGGGCACGCGCCGCACCGGTCCCGTCGGGGCCGGCAGCTGCGATTCGTGGTCCTCACGTGCCCGGCTTGGTGGCAGCCGGATTCTTCCCCCGCACGGGTGATGGCCGGTCCGCGGTGATGGCCGGTCCGCGGTGATGTCCGGTCCGGATCCGGCGGACGGCAACCGCCCGCGGAGCCGGGTGGCGGAACGGGTCGACCCCCCGGGCCGGTGGGGCGGGCCGCCCCGGCCGCCCCGGCCGCTCCGGAGGCGCCGTCCGCCGGGATCCGTACGGTCGAGCGATCCGGTCACTCGATCGCGAGTTCTTCGGCGCCCGGGCGGCCGTGACGAGATGCTGGCGAGGGTGGCGCGTGACCGGCGTCGCCGTGGCGCGGGGCGAGCGGGGGGAACGCGATGGCGCAGGACGCGGGGCCGGAGGCCCGGGCGGTGCTGCTGGTGGCGGGGCTGGCCGATCTGGCGGTGACGACGGTGGGTTCGGCGTTGGGCACGGTGATGGACACGGTCGGCGGGCTGCTGCGCCGTTCGGACGCCGCGGAGTTGGCGGCGGAGGCCGAGCACGACCTGGTGGCGCGCGGACGCCTGGTCGTGGACCGGTACGCGGCCGTGCCGCCGGCCCACCTGGAGCTCCTCGCCCGACACGTGGTGGCCCGCGCGAACGACGGCGGGTGACCGGTGGCGGACGACCGGTGGGCGCAGGCCGCCTTCAAGACCCGTGTCGACGAGGTGCTGCACCGGGTCGTCTCCGAGGAGGCCGATCGGTTCGCGGCGATCGACGCGAGCCTGGGCGCGGTGGCCGAGCAGTTGGAGGCTTCCGTCGCGGACGGCAAGCGGTTGCGGGCGGCGTTCTGTTACTGGGGCTGGCGGTCGGTGGGACAGCCGGACAGCGACGCCCTGGTGCGGGCGGCGGCCTCCATGGAGTTGGTGCACGCCGCGGCCGTCGTGCACGACGACCTCATCGACGACAGCCCGCTGCGGCACGGGCGGCCCACCGCGCACATCGCCCTGCGTCGCGCGGTGAGCGGTCGTTCGGAGGCTCCGGGCGCCCGGAACTCCGCGACCGCCTCCGGCGCCGCCAGGTCGCTGGCGATGCTGGTCGGGGATCTGCTGATGTCGCTGGCCGGTCAGCTGTTCGCCACCTGCGGCCTGCCGGCCGCGTACCTGGCCCGGGCGCGCCCGCTGTGGTCGGTGATGGCGCGGGAGCTGATCGCCGGCGAGTGCCTGGAGATCCTGCGTACCGGAACCGGTCCGGACACGGCGACCGCGTTGAAGGTGGTCCGCTACAAGACCGCCAAGTACACCGTCGAACATCCCCTGCTCATCGGCGGTGCGCTGGCGGGTGCCGGGGCGCGGTTGCGCGAGGGCTACTCCGCGTACGGGCTTCCGTTGGGCGAGGCGTTCCAGCTGCGGGACGACCTGCTCGGCCTGTTCGGGGACCCGGAGCACACCGGCAAGGCCAACGCCGACGACGTCCACGGAAACCGGCCCACGACCCTGCTGGCCGAGACCTGGCGCCTGGCCGACGAGGAGGCGCGGGAATCTCTGCGGGCCCTGCTTGGCCGGGCCGACCTGAACGGGGAGGGTCTGGACGCGGTCCGCGGGACGATGCGCCGGCTCAAGGCTCCCGACCGGGTCGAGGAGATGATCGCCGCGCGGGTCGAGGAAGCCCTCGGGGCCCTCCACGAGCTGGCCGTGCCGCAGGAGGCGGCCACCGCCCTGACGGCCCTGGCCCATTCGGCGTCGGTCCGGCTGTCCTGACCGACGCGGCCGGGCACGGCCCGTGACCCGAGCACCTTCCCCGCCTTCAAGGAGCACCGCCATGACCTGGACCGAGGCGTCGATGGACGCCCTGCGGCAGACCGGTGACCGACTCGCCGACGCGACCGTCGCCACGCTCTTCGAACGCGGGGAGGTGGGGAAGTTCAACACCCTGATGCGCTACGTCTCCACCGCCGGGGCTCCGCTGCCGGACGGTCTGCCCGACGTGGCCCGCGAGTACCTCGAAGCCACGAGCTTCCCGCCGGCCTGGGTGGACTGGGGCGAGATGGAGAAGGCGCGGCTCTTCTTCATCGACAACAACGTGCACATCTCCACGGCCCTCTCCTTCGCCTCCATGCCGGCCTGCTACCTCGTTCCGCACGTGGCGAAGCTGCTGTCGGCCACCCACGGGTTGAAGTACCCCTCGAAGCGGATGGCGGAGACGGGCCAGTTCACCGTCCTCCTGATGCAGCCCGACGCCTTCGAGGCCGGCAGCCGGTTCGTGCCCGCCGTGCAGAAGGTCCGGCTCCTGCACGCGGCCATCCGCCACCACCTCGTGCGCGAGGACCGGTGGGACACGGCCGCGCTCGGGACGCCGATCTGTCAGGAGGACATGATCGGCGGGCAGATGTTCTTCTCGCTGCTCGTGCTGGACAGCCTGCACCGGCTGAACATCCACATGTCCACGGAGGGCGCGGAGGCCTACTACTACGCCTGGCGCGTGGTCGGGGCCATGCTCGGCGTCGACCAGGACGCCGTCCCCCGGTCCGTCGAGGACGCACGCCGTTTCCTCGACCTGTACATGATTCGGCACATGGGGCCGTCCGAGGAGGGCTCGCTGCTGACCCGGCAGCTCATCGACCTGTACGAGGAGATCGTGCCCGGGACCTTCTTCGACCCGATCGTCTCGGCACTCATCCGCCACCTCATCGGCGACACCTGCGCCGATTGGCTCCAGGTGTCGCGCACCCCGTGGGACGGCGTCGTGAAGGCCGCGCCCCATCTGCTCGGCATCCTGGAGACCATCGAGGACCGTTCACCGCTCGGTGCCTGGGCCCTGGACCGGCTGGGCCATCTCACGACGGTCCTGGAGCTGTCCTCGCTCACCCGTGGGCGCGTCATGCACTACGCCATCCCGGAGCAGCTCAAGAAGGACTACGGGGTCTCCGGCGCGGTGCCCCGGTCACACCGTTGGAATCCCCCGGCCGCCTCGCTCCCGTAGGGTCCCGTCGCCCCCGACCGGCCCGGGCCGGTCGGGGGCGGGTCAGGTCAGGCGCGGCAGCGCAGCATGGTCAGCGGGAGGTTGCCGTCGAGGTCGGCCCAGAACTCCTCGCCGTACTCCCGCACGCCGGCGGCGGAGATCTCCAGGGGCACCCAGGTGATGTCCTTGAAGCCGGCCGCCTCCAGGCTCTTCTCGTAGACCTCGCGGCTGGGCGGGTTCGCGACGAACGAGATCGGCGGGTCGAGGAGGGCGGTGATCCTCACGCGCGGCCCGATCTCGGTCTCCTCACCGAGGGACTCGCACAGGAATCCGTACTTGGCCAGGGACGGACCGTCGAACCGGTAGTCCGGGTTCTGCCCGAAGACGAAGAACTCGGCGCCCTCCGCGACGCTGCGGTGGATGGTGCGACACATCCGCTCGATGGTGGCGACGTCCTCGGTGTAGTTGAACAGCTGGACCGCGACGGCGATGTCGAAGGGCTTCTCGAAGGATCGGAGTTCGGCGACGTCGCCGACCTCGTAGTCCACGCCGAGCGGGTCGCGGTCCTCCAGTGCGCGGGCCGCGTCGATCATCGCGGAGGAGATGTCCACGCCCAGGACGTGGGAGGCGCCGCGGCGCTTGAACTCCCGGCTGTAGAAGCCGGTTCCCGAGGCGAGGTCGAGGATCGACCTGCCGGTCACGTCCCCGACGAGGGCGAGGAAGCCGGGGACCTCCCCGTAGCGTGCGAGAGGCAGCGTCTTGAACCCCTCGAACGCCTCGCCGATCCCGTCGTACAGCTGACCGCTCATGATGGTGGTCCCCCCGTTGTCCTGGCTCCGGCCCGCTTTCGGACCGGTGTCCATGACCGGAAGTCTTGCCCTCGTCGGCCGGGACGTCGTACTGGCGGATCACATGAATGTGGCGAGGGTGTTTGGTGCGCAGATCGTACGAGCGGCACGGGTGCTGACGGTACGGCGGATGCGCGGGCACGGTGAACACCCGCCAACCGGAAGGGTTCTAGCGGGGTTCGTGGGCCGCCTCGCGGCAGGCGGCGTTCGCGGCGCCGCCCGGTACACCGGCTTCGGTCAGACCGTTCACGCAACCCGAAAGGTCGCTGCTGACGCCCCGTTGGCACGCCGTGGTGACGGCGTCGGTGACGGCGACTCCCGTCCGGGCGGCCGTACGGGTGCAGGCGGGTACGTCCGCCACGGCGGTGGGGGCGGCGAGGACCGCGCCACCGAGGGTGAGGGTGAGGCCGGTGAGGACACCGGCGGCGATGCGGGTCGTCGTACGCATGGGACGCACCTGCTTTCCGGGCCGCGGCGGGCCGCCGCGCGGCCCGTCCACGCGGTCCTCGGCCGCCGCGGGGTGCCGCGGAGGCGCGCCCTCGTCGTACGTCCACCGTACGACCGGTCGCGCCTCCCCACGAGCGCGGGCGTCGGGAGCGCGATGCCTCAGGAGGAGGGCAGCGAGTCGAGCCAGTCGGTCAGGAGCCGGTTGACCTCGGTGGGGTGCTCCTGCTGGATCCAGTGGCCGCAGTCGTCGAGGATCCGGGCGGTGTGCAGGCCCGGCAGGGTCGTGGGGAACGCGCGGATCGCCTCTGTCAACCACGTGGTGGAGGCGTCCAGGTCGCCGCCGATGAACAGGGACGGCTGGGTGATGGGGGCACCCTCGAAGTCGGCGAGGTCCTTCCAGTCCCGGTCCATGTTCCGGTAGCGGTTGAGCGGCCCGCTCAGGCCGGTTCGTTCGAACTCCCCGCTGTAGAAGTCCAGTTCGTCCTCGCCGAGCCAGGCGGGTACCCGGCCGGAGGGGAAGCGGTCGCTGAGCTTCGCGCCCTGCGCCCGGCTGACGAAGTGCGGGGCGGGGGCGTCGGGCGCGGGCTGGGTGTCGGCGGACATGGCGGCGTAGAAGCCCGTGATCCAGCCGCGCACGTCGGGCTCGATCTCCGCCTCGGCCCGGCCCGGCTCCTGGAAGTAGGAGATGTAGAACTCCTCGTCACCGCCCATGAGCGCGAAGACCTCGCTGGGCAGCGGTCCGCTGCGCGGGGCGTAGGGGACGCTGAGCATCCCCACCGCGCGGAAGACGTCCGGCCTGGTCAGGGCGGAGTTGGCGGCGATGGCCGACCCCCAGTCGTGGCCGATGACCACGGCGGACCGTTCGCCCAGGGCGTGCACCACCGCGACGTTGTCCTCGACCAGTTCCAGCATCCGGTACGCCTCGATGTCGCCGGGCTTGGAGGAACGTCCGTATCCGCGGACGTCGATCGCGGCCACGCGGTAGCCGGCCGCGGCCAGGACCGGCATCTGGTGGCGCCAGGAGTACCAGGATTCGGGGAAACCGTGCACGAGCAGCACCAGCGGCCCGACGCCCTGCTCCACCACGTGGATCCGTCCCGCGGGCGACGCGACGAGCCGATGGGTGACTTCCGTGGCCTGCTGCGACATGGATCCTCCAGGATGTTCGACCTGCCGGGTACCGCTACCGGTACCCGATCATGCAGCCCGTGGTGCGGGTGTGGCGAGCGTAGTTGCCGGGATGGCAACACCGGAGTCCGGGATGGCCTGTGCGCCCTTCCCCGTTCAGTCGGGGAGCACCCAGTTCGGTGACCAGGTTCCCGGGGCGTCGTGGCCGGTCGGGGTGGCGGCGAGGTGCGCCCTGAGGGTGGTGAGCGCCGGGTGGGGGTTGTCCTTGTGCCACAGGAGGGAGTGCGGGTAGACGGGCGTCGGATCGGTCACCGGGATGCGGCGCAGCCCGTGGCCGGTGGGCCAGACGAGGCGGGTGTGCTCGCCCATGAAGGTGGCCAGGGCCGGGGTGTCGGCGACGGTGTCGAGGAGGGCGTCGGAGCCGAAGTTGGGGCCGGTCGCCTCGATGGTCAGGCCGAACCCGGCGACGAGGTCGTCGTAGTAGGCGGCCCACTCGGTGCCGGGGACGATGCCCGGCATCCAGATCCGGTGTCCGACGAGCCGCGCCATGGTCACCGACCGGGCCGCGGCCAGTGCGTGGCCGGGGCCGGTGAGGAGTTGCAGCGGCTCGTCGAGCACCCGGACGGACCCGATGTCCTCGGGCAGGGGCCGGCCGGGCGCGGCGACGGCTCGGAAGGAGGCGTCGATGGTGCCGGAGCGGAGGGCGGCGACGGCCGTCCCGATGTCGAAGAGCATCACCACGTCGAGGTCGATCCCGGGGTGCGCCCGGTGGAATCCGCGCATCAGGCCCGACGCCGCGACCCGTGAGGCGATGACGTCGACGCGCAGCGGCCTGCGGCCGGTGCGCACGGACGCGGCGGCGCGGTCGGCCGCGCGCAGCAGCTCGCGCGCGTGGGGGAGGAAGGCCTGGCCGTCGATGGTGAGGTCGGCGCCGCGCGGTGTGCGGGTGAACAGTCGCACACCGAGGTCGCGCTCCAGGGCGGCGATGCGTTTGGAGACGGCCTGCTGGGTCACGCCGAGCTCGGCGGCGGCCTCCTGGAACTGCCCGGCGTCGGCGGCGGTGACGAAGGTGCGGACGGTGTCGAGGTCCATCCGGCCACCCTAGGACCTGTCGGCCCTAGGCCCACAACCACAGGTTGTGGGAGAAGCCGTCCCGGTTGTTTGATCCCTGGTCGTCGCGCTCGGTTTGATGGTTCCGATCGCGGATCGGTTGTGGGCGAGGAGCTTCGTACGTGAAGAGCGGGCACCGGCTCGGGCGGCGGTTCGGGTGGCTGTGGGCGGCGTACGGGTCGAGTGCGCTCGGCACGTGGCTCGCCTTCGGCGCGTTCCCGCTGATCGCCATCGAGGTGCTGCGCGCCGGGCCGGCCGAGGTCGCGCTGCTCGCGTCCGCGGGGGCCGCGGTGGGCGCGGCGGTGGCGGTTCCGCTCGGCCCGTGGGTCGAGTTCCGTCGCAAGCGGCCCGTGATGATCGTGACGGACCTGGTGCGGTGTGCGGCGCTGCTGACGGTCCCCGTCGCGTTCGCGTTCGGTGGGCTCGGCTTCGTTCAGCTGTTGCTGGTCTCGATCGTCGTCGCGGCGGCCGAGATCACCTTCCGCGCCGCCTCGGGCGCCTATCTGAAGACGCTCCTGCCGGCCGAGGACCTGCTCGTCGCCAACGCCCGCCTGGAGTCGACCGCCTGGGCGATCACGATCGTCGGACCGCCGCTGGGCGGCGCGGCGATCGGGCTCCTCGGTCCGGTGGTGACGGTGGTGGCCGACGCGGTCAGCCACCTGCTGTCGGCCGCGGGTCTGCGCGCGATGGGCGGGCGCGAGCCGCATCGCGAGCGGCGCGAGCACACCGGCCGCCCCGGAGGTACCGGCCGCGCCGCACGCCGTGACGCCGCGGACGGGCGGGCGGCGGGCGGGCGGGCCGGTGGTCTGCTCGACGGCTGGCGGCACGTCCTCGCCGACCCGTCGCTGCGCCCCCTGTTCTTCAACACCGTCCTGTTCAACGGCCTGGTGATGGCCGCCTCGCCGCTGCTGGCCCTCCTGATGCTCGGCCCGCTCGGGTTCACGGCGTGGCAGTACGGCCTCGCCTTCGCCGTGCCCTCGATCGGCGGGTTGCTGGGTTCACGGCTGGCCCCGACGCTCGTCGGCCGGTTCGGGCAGCACCGGGTCCTGCTCGTGGCCGGGACGCTGCGCGCGCTCTGGCCCGTCGGCCTGGCCTTCCTGGGGCCGGGGACGGCGGGGTTGCTGCTGGTGATGGGCATCGAGTTCGGGCTGATCCTGTGCTGCGGGGTCTTCAACCCCGTCCAGGCGACCTACCGCCTGGAGCGCACCGCGAGCGACCGGGTGGCCCGGACGCTGACCGCCTGGGCGGTGACGACCAAGGCCTCGACCGCGCTCCTGACGGCCGTCTGGGGCCTGCTGGGTGTGCTGCTCGGCCCGCGCACGGCCATCGCCCTGGCCGGCGTACTCGTGCTGGCGACGCCGCTGCTCCTCCCCCGCCGCGCGGCGGCTCCCGCACGCGGGCCGGGGAAGGCGGCGCGCGGACCGGCTCAGGTGTAGGCGGCCGTGTCGCGGACCGCGCCGAACCGGGGGAAGGTCCGTTCCACCGTGAGGTGGTGTTCGTCCGCGGCGAAGCCGGACATCGCGTCGGCGACGAACTCCAGCTCGTAGCCGTGGTCGCTCGCGGCGCGCGCGGTGGACTCGACCCCCATCGTGGTGACCAGTCCGGCGAGCACCAGGGTGTCCACGCCCAGGTCGCGCAGCCGTGCGTGCAGGTCGGTGCCGTGGAACGCCCCGACGGTTCGCTTGACGACCAGGGCGTCGCCGGGCCGGACCAGGTCGTCGGCGAAGCCGCTGCCCGGCGGTTGCTCGCTCACGTTCGGCCTCTCCACCCGGACCAGCACGACCGGGCGGCCGTCGGCCCTGAACGCCTCCGCCAACCGGCGGCAGCGTGCCAACACCTCGTCACCGGAGTGCGGGGCGAGGGGCAACGCGATGATGCGGGGCATCAGATCGATGAGGAGCAGTGCGGAGGTCACGCGGACGATGGTAGGTCGGGCCGGGAGCCCGCTGCCCACGGAATCGATCGGTCCGGGGATGCGGCAGGATGATCGGGTGAACGCACAACGGGGAAGCACAGTAGAACGATCGATCGCGGATCTCGCCCGGGCACTGGTCGCGGCGGACGCCGGCGGCTGGACGCCGGAGGGGGTGAAGTCCCTGGCGGAGCAGCTCGGATGGGCCTGGGGCGGTACGTCGGACCGGCCCGTCCTGGTCACCGGACTGGCGTCCGGCGATGCCCGTCCGCGGCCGGTCGGCACGTACGAGGAACGGTACGTCGACGGCGAGTCGTACGTGGAGCTCGCGGTCCCGCTCGCGACCGTCGCGGACGACGCGGCGGCGCAGGCCGCCGCGTTCCGCGTCGCCAGGGAGGAACTGGTGGCGGCGCTGGGCAGGCCGTCCGTCCTGGGTTCGCACGGCGGGATGGGCCCCTTCTACGACAGCGGGCCGCTCTGGGGCGCCCCCTTCACGCGCTGGCGCGGCAGGCCGAACACCCTGGAGCTGCGCGCCGGGAAGTCGGGCCCGGAGCTCGTCCTGCTGCCCACCGGCCCGGCGGAGAACTGGTTCTGGCGCCAGGGCGTCGGCGAGGAGCACTCCATCAGCGGCTTCTTCGGCAGCAATCGTGACCCCGCCAATGCCGGACTCGGCCTTCCGGGCGGTTGGACGGCCCGGAGTTGGAAGACCGTCAGCACCTCGCTGGGCGACTTCCTGGGGGCGCTGCCCGCCGAGGTCGACGCCCTCGGGATAAGCGTCGGGATGCCGTTCTACGGGCGCACCGGCGCCGGTTCGCCCCTGCTGTTCGACGTGGCGTGCGACGGGGACCGGCTGGCCATCGGCTGCTTCGCCCCGGACGGCATCGATCCGGCCGCGCTCGGCTGGGGCACCGCGGCCCAGTACCCGAACACGGCTGCGATCTGGGGCGACGACGCCGAGGTGTGGCGCGTGGACGCGGGCGGCCCCGGCGAGCCGAAGGGGCATGCGCTCGCGGAGATGATGGTGGCGACGGCCAGGGCGGTGGGGGTGGAGGAGCCGACCGATCTGATCGTCGGCGGGGAGGCCGAGTACGTCGACGGCTACCACGTCACGTACTACGGCCTGGGTCTTCCGACCGGCTGACACCGCGCGCGGGCCGGGGCCGTCGTGCCCCCGGCCCCGGCCCGCCGCCCGGGTGGGGCCGGGTCGGGTCGGATGGACGGGCCGCGGCTGGGCAGCAGCGGGACATGGCCGTCCTTCGAAAGCTCGCCCGCCCGCTGCTCGCCGCTCCCTTCATCGCCGGTGGACTGCGCACCCTGCGCCATCCCGAGGCCGTCGCGGAAGTCGCCCAACCCGTCGCCCGGGAGGTCGGGAAGCACCTCCCGTCCTTCGCCGGGGATCCCGTCCGATTCGTGCGTGTGACCAGTGCGGTCCAGACGGCAGCGGGTCTGCTGTTCGCGACGGGGCGCGCCCCGCGTGTGGCAGCGCTCACGCTCGCCGCCTCGCTGGTGCCGACCTCCCTCGCCACGCACGCGTTCTGGAAGGAGCGGGACCCGCACGAGCGGGCGCGCCGGCGCGCCCACTTCCTGACCGACCTCGCGACCATGGGTGGGCTCCTGATCGCCGCCGCGGACACCCACGGCAAGCCCTCGCTCGCCTACCGCTCGCTGCACGCGCTCGACCGCCGGCACCCGGTGAGGGCGGTACGGCGTCCCGCCGAGGCCGCCGCGGCGAGTACGGTCAACCGTGCCAAGGCGGTCGTGGCCGCCCTGCCCGGCCGCTGAGCCGGGACGGGCCGGCCGGCTTCCGGCCGTCGACCGTGTACACCGCACCACATCCGGGTCCCGAGCCCGCCGCCGGTAGGGAACCGGCCGGACCGAGGAGGAGCACTCCATGGCTGACGCACGTCACCCCGCCCGCAGCATGTCCGTCGCCGCGCTGCTGCGACCGGCCCCGCTCGGACCGGGACGGCTGACGGAGACGCTGACCGCCGCCGCCCGCAACGCCCGGCGGCGCCGCGCCTCGGGGACGGCCGCCGTCTGCGCGACGGCGGCCGAGCACCGCCGCGGCCCCGACGGGGACGAGGCTCCGGGACCGGATGCCGGCGGCCGGGCACGGTGCCACGAATCCCCCGCGTCCGGCGATCGTCGCGAGCGGGCCCACCAGGCGGTCGAGGCGCGCACCACGAGCCCCGACGACCTGGCCTCGCTGCTCGCCATGCTGGACCTGCGGCGCCGGCCGGACGGCCGGTGAGCCGCCCACCCGGCTGATCGCTCCTGCTGAGGGCTGTCCCGTAATCCCCGGTTCCCCGGCCCGTCCCCTGCTCGGACCGTCGGCGTTCCCGTGATCACCGGCGGGCACCACCCGAGTCGACGGCCCCGGGGTGCCGGATCGGCCGGGGGCGCGCAGAGTGGGGCCTTGAGGACGTACGGCCGCGCCGGAGCGGTGCACAGGCACGGCGTCGGCCCGTGCCGTCGGACGAGTGAGGATGCCCCATGGTCCAGCCCGCCCCGCCCGCCCCCTCCCCCGCCGGCGCCGCCGCGGGGCCCGAGCCGATTCCGGCGGACCACGTCATCGTCCTGTTCGGCGCGACGGGCGACCTGGCCCGGCGCAAGCTGCTGCCCGGGCTGTTCCACCTGGCCCGGGCGGGGCTGATGCCGGGCCGCTACCGGATCGTCGGCAGCGCGCCGGCGGCCGAGGCCCTCAGCGACCAGGAGTTCCGGGAGCACGCCCGGCAGGCCGTGGCGGAATTCGGCCGCTCGCGGCCCGAGGGCCCGGCCTGGGAGACGTTCGAGGGCTGCCTGTCGTTCGGCGCGGCGGACACGGGAGCCGCGGAGCCGCTGGTCGCGGCGGTGCGCGAGGCCGAGGCCGCCGTCGGGGGCAGTCCCCACCGGCTCTTCCACCTGGCCGTGCCGCCCGTCGCCTTCGCCTCGGTCATCGACCTGATCGGGGCAACGGGTCTCGCCCGGGACGCCCGGGTCATCGTCGAGAAGCCGTTCGGTACGGACCTGGCGTCCGCCCGCGCGCTCAACGCGACCATCCACGCCGTCTTCGACGAGTCCCGTGTCTTCCGCATCGACCACTTCCTCGGGAAGGAGGCCGTCGACAACATCCTGGCGCTGCGGTTCGCGAACGGCCTCTTCGAGCCGCTGTGGAACCGCGAGCACATCAGTCACGTACAGATCGACGTGCCCGAGCACATCGACATCCAGGGGCGGGCCCACTTCTTCGAGGGCACCGGAACCTTCCGCGACATGGTCGTCACGCACCTGTTCCAGCTGCTGGGGTTCGTCGCCATGGAGCCTCCGGTGACCCTGGAGGCGGACGCGCTGCGGGACGAGCAGGTCAAGGTCTTCCAGAGCATGCGGGCGGTGGACCCCGCCCACGTCGTCCGCGGCCAGTACACCGGCTACCGCGACGAGCCCGGGGTCGCCCCGGAATCGGACACCGAGACGTTCGTGGCGCTGCGGGTAGAGATCGACAACTGGCGGTGGGCCGGGGTGCCGTTCCACCTGCGTTCGGGGAAGGCCCTGGCGGAGGGGCGGCACGTGGTGACCCTCGGGCTGCGCGAGCCGGTGCTGCGGATGTTCCCGATGGACGCGCGCGAGGCGGCGGACGGCCGGGCCGACGAGATCGTCATCGACTTCGCCGACCCCGGCTCCCTCACCGCCCGGATCCTGGTCAAGGAGCCGGGTCCGTCGATGCAGCTGGCCGAGGCCGACATGGTGTTCGCGTACCGCACCTCCTTCGCCACCGAGAACTCCCTGGAGGGGTACGAGCACCTCCTCCTGGAGGCGATGCGCGGCAACCAGGCCCTCTTCACCCGCTCCGACGGCGTCGAACGGCTCTGGGAGGTGGCGACCCCGCTGCTCGACGCACCGCCGCCGGTGGAGCCGTACGCGCCCGGGAGCTGGGGTCCCGCCGACATCGACGCGCTCGTCGCGCCGTACCGCTGGCACCTGCCGGACCGGCGGCACCACGGATCGTAGGCCCCTTCCGGTGCGTCACGATCCGGCGCGGACGGCCCCGGCCCTCGGGGGAACGGGCGGCGCGTGCGGGGAAAGTCGCGGTGACGGGGTGTCCGACCGGTTCCATCGGCCGGGCCTGGGTAGCCGGTCGCCATGGACCTGCTGACGCCCGCCGTCTTCGCCCCGCGCGCCGTCCGACAGTTGCGCCGCATCCGTGCCGCCTACGCCTGCGGGTTCGTCCTGTGGGCGGGTGGCGCCGCCTGGGAGGGATGGCAACGTCCCGGCGGTCGCCACATGTGGATGCTCCTGCTGCTCCTCGCCCTGTTCGGCGGCTTGCTGGCGGTGACCGTCGTCTCCCTGTACCGCCTGCGCAAGGCGGCTCGTGGCGCTCCGGCGGCAGTGACCGCGGCTCGGGCCGCCCGTGGGACCGAGCCGACGGACTCGTGACGGCGCGCCCAGGACGCCGGAGCGCGTGGGATGCCCGAGGCTGGACAGTCCAAGGTCATATCCATACATACCGGACATGAGGGACAGTCGTGGCTGCGAGCGGAACACCACCCCGGCATCACCGGTCCGACGCCGAAAGCGGAACCGGACCGGGCACCGGCGCCGATCCGGGTGCCCGCCCGTCCGGCTCCCCGCAGGAGGGCGGCGGTCACCGCTCGCGCGTCGCGCTGCGGGTCAACGGCACGCGGCACGCGCTCGACCTGGACCACCGCGTCACCCTCCTCGACGCCCTGCGCGAATCGCTTGATCTGACCGGCACCAAGAAGGGCTGCGACCACGGCCAGTGCGGCGCCTGCACCGTCCTCGTCGACGGCCGGCGCGCGAACAGCTGCCTGCTGTTGGCCGTCGCGCAGGACGGGGCCGAGGTAACCACCGTCGAAGGGCTCGCCGACGCCGACGGGACGCTGCACCCGCTCCAGGAGGCGTTCCTCGCGCACGACGCCTACCAGTGCGGCTACTGCACCCCCGGCCAGCTGTGCTCCGCGGTCGGCGTCCTCGCGGAGGCCGCCGCCGGACACCCCTCGCACGTCACGGGCGCGGCCCCGCCGCCGGGCCCCGTCACGCTGTCCGCCGCGGAGATCCGCGAGCGGCTCAGCGGGAACCTCTGCCGCTGCGGCGCCTACAACGGGATCGTCGAGGCGGTGGCCGCGGTCGCCGGCGCCGGCGTCCGGCCCGCTCCGGCGGCCACCGACGGCCCGGACGTGATCGCGTGAAGCCGTTCACCTACGTACGGGCCACCGGTCTGCGGGAAGCCGTCGACGCGCACGCCGCGCATCCGGGCGCCCGCTACCTCGGGGGCGGCACCAATCTCGTCGACCTCATGAAACACGGTGTCGAAACACCGACCGCGCTCATCGACATCACCCGGCTGCCCCTGCGCGGGATCGAGGAGACACCCGAGGGCGGCCTGCGCGTCGGAGCGGGCGTGCCCAACAGCGACCTGGCCGCGCACCCCCTCGTACGGTCCCGGTACCCGGTACTGTCCCAGGCCCTGCTCGCGGGTGCGTCGGGCCAGCTGCGCAACGTGGCCACCACCGGCGGGAACCTGCTCCAGCGCACCCGCTGCCCGTACTTCCAGGACGTGTCCAAGCCGTGCAACAAGCGCGAGCCCGGCACCGGTTGCGGCGCCCGCGACGGCGTCCACCGCGACCTCGCCGTACTCGGCCACTCCGAGCACTGCGTCGCCACGCACCCCTCCGACATGGCCGTGGCCCTCGCCGCGCTGGACGCGGCCGTCGAGTTGTACGGGGGCGAGGCGGGGGCCCGGAGCGTCGCCGCGACCGCGTTCCACCGGCTGCCCGGGGACCGCCCCGAGCAGGACACCGTCATCCGCCCCGGGGAGATCGTCACCGCCGTGGTGCTGCCCCCGGCGGGCCCCGGCGCGGTATCGCTCTACCGCAAGGCCCGCGACAGGGCCTCGTACGCCTTCGCCCTCGCCTCGGTCGCCGCCGTGCTGGAACTCGCCGACGACGGCAGCGTGCGGCGCCTCGCCCTCGCGTTCGGCGGGCTCGCCCACCGGCCCTGGCGCGCCGCTCGCGCCGAGGAGCTGCTGACGGGATCCCGGCCCACCGAGGAGGGCGTACGCCGGGCCGTGGACGCGGAGTTGTCGCAGGCCCGGCCGCTGCGCGACAACGCGTTCAAGGTCGAGTTGGCGCGCGGCCTCGCCCACGACGTGCTCGCCCGCCTGGCCGGCGCGGCCGGCGGACCGCCGCCCCCGGACCGGCCCGCCGCGTAGCCACGGCCGGTACGCGAGTACGGCGAGAACCACGTGCGGCGCGGGGTGGACCTCGTCGCAGAACACACCGGCCGCAGCCCACCGTACGGAACCGTGCAACCCACCGATCGCCCGCCGCGTCCCCGCCCGGCCGACGCGGCGGCCGGGTCCGCACCGATCAGAGAGGGAGCCGTCATGCGCTCCACCAACGCCCTCGGCAGCCCTACGCCCCGGCGGGAGGGACGGGAGAAGGTCACCGGCGCCGCCCGCTACGCCGCCGAGCACACCCCGCCCGACTGCGCCTACGCCTGGCCGGTCGCGGCGACGGTCGCCCGCGGGCGCGTCACCGCCGTCGACGCCGCGGCCGCCGCCGCGCTGCCCGGCGTCATCGGTGTGCTGACGCCGTTCGACGCACCGCGCCTGGGCCCCTCCGACGACCCCACGCTGCAACTGCTGCAGGACACCCGGGTCCCCCATCGCGGCTGGTACGTGGCCCTCGTCGTCGCGGACGGCCCCGAGGCCGCGCGGGCCGCCGCCTCGCAGGTACGGGTCGACTACGCGAGCGAGCCGCACGACGTCGTCCTCAGCGCCGACCACCCCGACGCCTACACCCCGCAGGAGGCCAACGGCGGCCATCCCGCCCACCGGGAACAGGGCGACCCGGACTCGGCGCTGTCCACCGCGGCCGTACGGGTCGACTGCGCCTACGCGGTGGCGCCGCTGCACAACCACCCCATGGAGCCGCACGCCGCCACCGCCGTGTGGGACGCGGAAGGCCACCACCTGACCGTGCACGACTCCAGCCAGGGCGCGGGCGCCGTCCGCGCCGCGCTGGTCTCCCTGTTCGGGCTCGCCGAGGACGATGTCACCGTCGTCTCCGAGCACGTGGGCGGAGGCTTCGGCTCCAAGGGGACCCCGCGCCCCCACGTGGTCCTGGCCGCGATGGCCGCACGCCACTACGAGCGGCCCGTCAAACTGTCCCTCCCCCGCGCCCACCTGCCCGCGACGGTGGGACACCGCGCGCCCACGCTGCACCGGATCCGGTTGGGCGCCGACGCCGACGGGACCCTCACGGCCCTCACCCACGAGATCACCACGCACACCTCCCGCGTCCGGGAGTTCGTCGAGCAGGCCGCCGTGCCCGCCCGCGTCATGTACGCCGTGCCGGACGTGCGGACCACGCACCGCGCCGTCGCGCTGGACGTGCCGACACCGTCGTGGATGCGGGCGCCCGGGGAGGCCCCCGGCATGTACGCGTTGGAATCGGCGATGGACGAACTGGCGGACGCCCTCGGCATGGACCCCATCGCGCTGCGGGTGCGCAACGAACCCGGGACCGAGCCCGACAGCGGCCGTCCGTTCAGCAGCCGCCACCTGGTGGAGTGCCTGCGCGAGGGTGCCGACCGGTTCGGCTGGGCGGGCCGCCGCACCCCGCTCCGCGAGGGACCGTACCGCGTCGGCACCGGGGTGGCCGCCGCCACCTACCCCGTGCTGATCGCCCCTTCGACCGCCCGCGCGCACGCCCTGCCCGACGGCGGCCACCTCGTCGAGATCAACGCGACGGACATCGGTACCGGGGCCCGTACCGTCCTCGCGCAGGTGGCGGCCGACGCCCTGCGGGTTCCCGTCGACAGCGTCTCCGTCGCCATCGGACACACGGGCCTGCCCGCCGCGTCGCTCGCCGGCGGCTCCTCCGGTACGGGCTCCTGGGGATGGGCCGTCCACGACGCCTGCACCGCACTGGCCGCACGCCTGGAGCGCCACCGGGGGCCGCTGCCGGCCGGGGGCCTGTGCGCGTCGGCCGACACCACTCAATCGGCCAAGCAGAAGTCCCCGTACGCCCGACACGCCTTCGGCGCGCACTTCGCCGAGGTGCGGGTGGACACGGTGACCGGGGAGGTACGCGTCCGACGGCTGCTCGGTGTCTACGCCGCCGGACACATCCTCAACCCGCGGACCGCGCGCTCACAGTTCAAGGGGGCGATGGTCATGGGGATCGGGATGGCGCTCACGGAACACAGCACCGTGGACGCGGCGTTCGGCGACTTCGTCGAGAGCGACCTGGCCGCCTACCACGTGCCCGCCCACGCCGACGTGCCGGACATCGAGGCGCACTGGATCGACGAACACGACAAGCACCTCAACCCGATGGGCAGCAAGGGGATCGGCGAGATCGGCATCGTCGGAACGGCCGCCGCCATCGGCAACGCCTTCGCCCACGCGACGGGGCGCCGGCTGCGCGAACTGCCCCTGACCCCGGACCGCGTGCTGGCCGCCCTGCGCGCCGACACCTGAGCGCACGGGCGCGCCGCACCGGGGCACGAGTGCGGGGGCGGGGGTACGGGGCGGGGGTAGAGGGCGCGGGGGGCGAGGGTGTGGGGGCGGTGGGCCGGCGCGTCGGACGGCTCACCGCGCGGCTGTGTCCCTGCGTCACAGAACGGTGACACGCCCCACGAACCGTGGCATCCGCCGCAATCATGGCGCGATGCGCACACACCACGTCACCCTGCTCGCGGCCACCGGTCTCCTCGCGCTCACCGCCTGCAACCCGCAGGTCGCTGACGGCAAGCCCGGCACACCCGCCTCCTCACCCGCCGCCTCCTCACCGGCCGGGACCTCACCTTCCGAGGCATCGACCGGCGGTGCCAGGACCGCCACGCTCCCCGACTTCGTCGGCAAGGGCCTCCAAACGGCCCAGGACGAGGCCCAGGCCGCCGGCTTCGTCCTCCTGAAGTCCCATGACAGCCTCGGCCGACAGCGGCTCCAGGCCCTCGACCGCAACTGGAAGGTGTGCAGCCAGACCCCGGCCGCCGGTGCGAACGTCGACACGTCGACCACCATCGACTTCGGCACGGTCAAGCTTGAGGAGACCTGTCCGGCCGCCGACGCACCCGCCCCGAAACCGGCCGGCGACACCATGCCCGACTTCGTCGGCAAGGGCATGAAGGCCGCCCGCACCGCGCTGCCGACGAACGCGTCGATCACCGTCAAGGACGCTTCGTCCCAGGGCCGCATGGTCCTCCAGGAGTCCAACTGGGAGGTGTGCACCCAGAACCCGGCCGCGGGTACCGCGCTGACCGGACAACCGGTCGCCTTCACCGTGGTCAAGGCCGACGAGTCCTGCCCCTGAGGCGGCACCGGCCACCGGCTCCCGCGCACGGCAGGTTCTCACGGGCGACGGGCATCGACCCGATCGCCGGCCGCCGCGGCGCGGGACGCGGAGGCGGGTGCGGCGGTCGACGTCGGCGGTCACCGGCTCAGGAGCAGGAGGACCGCGGCATCGCGGTGACGCCCGGCGCGGATCCTCCTACGCGGCGCCGGTGAGCCGGTTGGCGAGGGTCGAGACGGTGTACGTCCCGATGCCGAGGACGACCTCCAGCGCGTTGCGGCGGTCGTAGCCGTGGGCCCGGAAGGCCGCCATCTCCTCCTCGCTCACCGCGCCGGAGGAGGCGAGGACCTGGAGGGTGAACCGGCGCAGCGCTTCGAGACGTTCGGGGTCGGGAGCAGGGCCCAGGGCGGCGAGTTGGGCCTCGTGCATGTCGACGCACATGTGGCACTGGTTGCGCGAGGCGACGGTGAGGATCACGGTCTCGCGTGAGTGGGCGTCGAGGGTCGTGGACCCGAAGATCTCGTTGAGCTTGAGGAATCCGTCCAGGGTCTGCGGGGACTCGCGGAGCAGGGCGACGGCGGCGGCGGTACGGGTGGACAGGTCGGCAGGGGCGGACGGGTCGGTACGGGTGGACAGGTCGGCGGTCATGACGGCTCCGGGGCAGGGGTGCGGACGGGTAGGATCGACAACATGGTTGACGATGTCGATGAAGGAAACGTAAACCAGGTTGTCGATTCGGGCAAGGGGGTCACGTCGTTCGAGGAGTTCGACGACACCCCCGGCTTCGAGCTGCCCCTGCTCCTCCTCGGTGGCTTCCGCACCCTCATAGACCGCCTGCACGCCCGCCTCGCCGAGGAGGGGCACCCCGGTCTGCGCCCCGCGTACGGTTTCGCCCTACAGGCGATCGGCGACCGCGGCGCGACCGCGAGCGACATCGGGCGGCGCCTCGGGGTGTCCAAACAGGCCGCCGGGAAGACCGTCGACCGGTTGCTCGCCCTCGGCTACGCGGAACGCACCGACGACCCCGGGGACGCACGCCGCAAACTCGTCCGCCTCACCCCCCACGGTCGCGCCGCCCTCGGCCGCTCGGCCGCCGTGTTCGACGAACTCCGCGCCGAGTGGGCCGGGGCGCTGGGCGCGGAGCGCGTGCGGGACATCGAGGCCGCCCTGCGGACCGTCGTCCCGGCCGAAACCGCGTTCCGCCTCGACGCCACCAGCTGGCTCGGCGGGGCCTGAGGCCGAACGGAAGGGGACCGGGAAGGGGACGGCCCCGACCCGTGGCGTCACCGATCGGTCCGGCGCCCAACGGTCAGTGGGGACGGCGGATGCGGATGCGGATCGGGCCGCGGGCCTTCGCCGGGTCGACCGGGTGGCCGCCCTGGGTGATTTCCACCTCGCCGGCGGTGACCAGGCGCCGGGCCGCGCGGCGGGCCGGTTCCATGAGGGCGCGCCAGCCGTCGTCGTCACCCTCGTACGCCGCCCGCGCGGCGTCGGAGGGGCAGATGCTGGAGGTCGGGCCACGGCGCTCCAGCAGTTCCAGGATGGCTCGCTCCAGGCGCCGGCCCGTCCGCCGTTCGTCGTCCGTCACCTCTGAGGTCCTCGGCCGGTCGGCCGCGTCACGGGGACGTCGGCGGTGTCCAGCCCGGATCACGCCCGCTCAGCCCGAGGGCCCGGTCCAGCAGCGGGGCGTCGTCGGATACGGGAACGACGGGGCCGAAGATCCCGTCACCGCGGTCCCCCTCCTCCGCGGCGGCCGACAGGAACACGTACGAGGCGTACAGCGCGGCCCCGTCCGGCGCGTACTCCTGGCCGGTGGCCCGGGCCAGGTCCCAGCCGTGCAGGACGAGTTCGTCCGCGGCCACCGCTGCCGCGATGTCGCCCGGCAGGTCCACGCCGCCCGCGCGGGTCATTCCGGTCCGCGCGGCCGGTTCCCGCCAGGCCTCGGCGAGCTCGTCGAGGACCTCGGGCAGTTCCTCGCGCCACCCTGCGGGCAGGGAGGGGACGCCCGACCCGGGGTCGGTGTCCGTGGTGGGGCCGAAGTCCTTGCGGGCGGCGTCGCGGAAGGCGACGCAGAGCCCCGCGAGATGACCCAGCAGGTCACCGACCGCGTACGCGGGACAGGGCGTCGGGGCGGTGAGGCGGGCTTCGGGTACGCCCGCCACGAGCCGCGCCACGATCCGGGCCTGCGGGCCGAGGTCGAGGGTCGTCATGTCCGTCATCTGCCGCTCCTCCCACACGATGGGTCCGAAGGGTAGACCGGCGGCGGATCCCGAACTCATCGCAACACGCACCGGAAGTTCCAGGGAGCGTTCGACGGGCTCCCGGGAGCGGGCGTTCGCGGCGCCGTTTTCGGCCGATGACCTGGTCAGGGCGTCGATCCCCCGTCCAGGCCCACCGGGCACCGGGCACCGGGCACCGGGCGAGGACGATGCCCCGCAGCTCGTGGCGGCCTTGCCATCGGCCCTGCTGCTCACCGCGCGGATCGCATCGCCGTTCGGGCAGCCCATGGCATCGAACGGAGCGGCGAGGAGGCCGGTCTCCGACGTCAACGGCTCGCCTCGTCAGGGCCCTTGGCCCGGCGACGCGGGCCGGGCCGCCCGCGTCCCCGGGCAGGCCGCCCTCCGCACATGGTGGTCCCCTCGTGGGGTAGGCGCGGCGGGGTAGGCGCGGCGGTGACCGGAGCGGAACGCACCGCACCGCACCCATCGGTCCGGGCCGGGCCGGGCCGGCAGCGTACGGCACGGTGAAGTCGCGGTGGGTCGCCGCGTCCGTGCGGTGGCGGCATGCCGCTCCGCTGGTTGGATGGAAGCGTCCGCACCCACTCCCCGAGGGAAGGAACTGGCCATGAACAACGACAGTCAGCCGAGCAAGCGGACGCGGGAGATGCGCGAGAAGGCCGAGGAGCTCGAACAGGCGGCCCAGCACGCCGGAGACCCGGCGGAGAAGCGACGACTGACGGAGAAGGCCCTGCACATCCGCCAGTTGAGCGAAGAGGTGAACGGCAGGGGCAGCGGCACCATGGACCCGATGTAGCGCCTCGGGACCGATGCGCGCCGGGACCGACGCGCCTCGGGAACCGTTCGCTCCGGCGGCACCGCCCACGCATGCGGGGCCGCCCCGCACCGACCCCACAGCACGCCCCGCCCACGCGCCCGCGCGTGCGCCCGTCGCGGGATGCAACCCGTACGGGTGAATCGTTACCCCCCGCCTGCGGAGGGGCCCCGTCCCGGTTGATCGTTCTCGGGGCGGGCCGGCTTCGGCCGTCCCG
The DNA here is from genome assembly GCF_055595445.1 of Streptomyces sp. NPDC040432. Classification (NCBI taxonomy): domain Bacteria; kingdom Bacillati; phylum Actinomycetota; class Actinomycetes; order Kitasatosporales; family Streptomycetaceae; genus Streptomyces; species Streptomyces sp. NPDC040432. The sequence continues at coordinate 59,938 of NZ_JBVIVP010000027.1, forward strand.
GGCGGGTGAGCGGAGGGTATGGCGGTGGGGGTCGATGTGGTGCGCGCGTCCGCGCGGGCGGGGAGGGTCGTGCTGTGGGAGGAATCCCCGCGCGACGGGGCCCAGGCCAAGACGCTGATGACTCCGGAGTTCCGGGTGCGTCTGGCCCGCGCCCAGGGCCGGATCTTCGGCGGGGACGGACCCCGGCACGTGGTGTTCGCCGCCGGTTTCCCCGCCGTGTGTCCGCAGGAGTACGAAGCGGTCCGTCGGGTGGCGGTGGAGGCCGAGGGTGCCGTGAGCGTGTCCGCGGTGTGTCGGGGCACCGCCGCCGACGTGCGGCAGGCCCTGGCCTCGGTCCGGGGCACCGCCCACGCCCGGATCATGGTGGTCGTGCCCGCCTCGGAGGCCATGGCGGGGGTGATGACCCACGGCAGCGCCGAACAGGCCTTGATCGGCGGCGCCGCGCTGGTCGCGCAGGCCCTGGGCGCCGACGACACCGTGGCCGTCGACGTGTGCCTGGCCGACGCGTCCCGCGCCGACCACGGGCTGACCGGCGAGCACGCGGCGCGGCTGACGGAGGCCGGTGCCGGGGTGGTGGTGCTGGCGGACACCGTCGGCGACCAGTTGCCCGAGGACGCAGCGGCCATGTTCGCCGCCGTGCGCCGCGGCGCGGGTGACGACGTGGTCCTGGCCTCGCACCTCCACAACGACCTCGGTCTCGCCCTGGCCAACACCCTCCAGGCGCTGCGCGCGGGGATCCGCGTGCACGCGTCGTCCTGGCTGGGCATCGCCGAACGCAGCGGCATGGTCGCCACCGAGCAGCTGCTGTTCCTGCTCGCCTACCGGCCCGACCGCACCCGCGCCCTCCTCGGCGACGACCGTGCCGCGTGGTGGACCGCCCCCGACCTGACGCTGCTGCCGGACATCGCCCGCATGGTGGCCGCGGAGACCGGTGCGCCGCTCGGCGTGACCACCCCGATCGTCGGGGACGGGGTCGGCACCATTTCCACGGGCACCCCGTTCGTCCATCCCCGCCTGTTCGAGCCGTACGATCCGAGCGAACTGCTCGGCATCGAGCCGCGGGTGGTCCTCACGCACCTGGCCAGTGCCCGTGTGGTCCGTGCCGTCGCGGAGCGGCTCGGACACCACCTCGACGCCGACCAGGCGCGTACGGCGGCGACGTGGGTGAAGTCGCGGGCCTTCGACAGGGGGCACGCCGTGGTCGACGACGACGCCTTCGCCGACTACCTCGCCGCTCTGGCCGTCCCCCCGGCCCGTAGCCCGCGGTGACCGCTCCCCCGGCCGACGGCGCGGACACCGCGCGCGCCCACCTCGCGCGGGGCGGGGCCGTCGTGCTGCCCAACGCCGCGCCCCTGACGTACGTCGTCGCCGCCACCACCCCGTACGCGGTCAACCGGGCCAAGGGGCGCCCCGACGGGCAACCGGTCGCACTGTGGACCCATCACCCGCGGACCACCGAACTCGTCCTGCGCGCACTGGACCTGTCCCCTCGGGCCGCCGGTACCGCCCGTCCGCTACTGACCGACGAACGCGTGACGTTGCTGGTCCCGCTGCTCCCGGACCACGCGCCGCCGACCTGGCTGGCCCCGGCCTGCCACGAGGGCTGGACGCTGCTCTTCGGGGCGCGTTGGGGCCCCCTCCGGTCCGTTCTGGACGCGCACCCCGTCCTGTACGTCAGCAGCGCCAACCGGACGGGCCACCCCCCGGCGGCCACCGCGGCCCGGGCCCGGGCCGTGTTCCCGGGCGACGTTCCCGTCCTCGACGCGGCCGCCCTGCCCGGCGCGACCCCGGACGCCGCGGACGCCCCGCCGCGCGCGGCGACGACCACGATCCGCCTGCACCCCGACGGGCGCATGGAAGCACACCGGTCCGGTGCGCAGGACCGGCCGTACGCCGACGCCGGCGCGTACGTGGACCACCTGCGGACCGTGTTCGACTCTTTGCGCTAGGTCGGCCGGCCCGGTCGGGGGCCGGATCGGTGCCGGACGGCGATCCCGCCGGCGGGCGCCGGGCCCCGCCGGGCCGTTCCGCCGGATGCCGTCGTACGCCGCCCGGGGGCCAGGGCCGCGCGCAGCGCCGGGGTGAGGGCGCGGCGGGCCTCGGCGGGGGTGAGGGCGGCGGGGGTCGGGAGGGGGTTGACGTAGCGGGTGTAGATGAGGCCGCCGAGGATCGTGACGACGGCCGTGGCGCGGGCGGTCGCGTCCCGGCCGCCGAGAAATTCAACGAGGCGGGCCAGTAGCTCGCGTTCCAGGTATTCGCGGATCGCTTCGGCGGCCTCGTCCCCCTGCCCGGTGAGTCGCCGGAAGTCGGCGTCCTCCCAGAGGTCCGTGACCGCGTCGATCAGTCGGTCGGGGAGGGTGGCCGGGTCACCGTCGAGGACGTCGTCCACCGTCAGCGCGGTCGCGCACTGAAACTGCATCACGTCGGCGAAGAGGCCCTTCTTCGAGCCGAAGTGGTAGGCGATCAGGGCGGGATCCACACCGGCGGCCGTGGCCACGGCGCGCAGGGTGGTGCTTCGGTAGCCGTGCTCCAGGAACAGCGCGCGGGCCACCGGGACGATGGACTCGCGGGTCGGCGGATTGCCGCGGGGGCGGCCCCGGGTGCGGGGGCGGGCGGGGGTGGCGGGGGCGGGCGCGGCATTATTCATCGGCGTTGAGCCTGCGTTTCGTGAGGGGCACAGTCAAGGGCGTTCCGACCACCTCACGAAGGACGAACCGACACCATGCGCATCACCGTTTTCGGAGCCAACGGGCCCACCGGCCGCCGGCTCACCGATCAGGCGCTCGCCGCCGGCCACGAGGTCGTCGCCGTGACCCGCCGCCCGGGCTCCCTGACCGAACGCCCGGGGCTCTCCGTGGCCGTCGCCGACGCCACCGATCCGGTGGCCGTCGACGCCGCGATCGGCGGGACGGACGCCGTCCTCTCCGCGCTGGGCGCACGCTTCAGCTCTCAGGCCATCACCACGTATTCGGCGAGCGCCGCCGCGATCACCGGGGCCATGGTCCGCCACCGCGTCGAACGGCTCCTCGTCGTCAGTTCCAGCGTCGCCGATCCGCACTGGCGGCCCACGGGCGCGCACTTCTTCAACCACGTGCTCGATCCGCTGGTGAACCGGCGCCTGGGCCGCACGCTGCACGCGGACATGCGCCGCATGGAGGACGTGATCCGGGGGACGGAACTCGACTGGACCCTCGTCCGGCCGTCGGGCCTCTTCGAGCACCCCGTGGTCACGGACTACCGCACGGCCGAGGGCAGCGCGGACGGCGTCTTCACCGCTCGCTCCGACCTTGCCGCCGCCATGCTGCGCGAGCTGGGTGAGCGGCGGTACGTCCGCATGGCGATGGGTGTCGTCACCACGGCCGTGAAGCCGAACATCGCGAAGCTGGTCCGGGACGAAGGGCTGAGGAAGAAGTGAGCCGCACGACCGTCGAACTCCCCTTCTCGACAAGGGCGTTCCTCGCCAACCCCGGTACGGCCGGCCTCGCCACCCTCCGCCCGGACGGCACCCCGCACCTCACCCCGGTCCGTTTCACCTTCGACGAGGCCGCAGGTCTGGTCCGGGTGACCACCCGGGCGGGTGCCCGCAAGGCCCGGAACGTGGCGGCGGGCGGGCCGGCGGGTGGTCCGGGGGCCCGTGCGTCGCTGTGTCGGGAGGACGGCTTCCGTTGGGTCACCCTCGAAGGCCGGGCCACCGTCACCGACGACCCCGTGCGCGTGGCCGAGGCGGTGCGCCGCTACACCGCCCGCTACGGGGCGGCCCCGCCCGAACCGCCGGACCTGGTCGTCATCGAGATCGCCGTGGACCGCGTCCTGAACCCCGCCCCCCGACCGTCCGTACAGAGAGCGAAGTGACACCGCGATGCCCACCGTCAGCGTCCTCGGTTCCACCATCCACCACCGCGAGTCCGGCGATCCCGACGGGCTGCCGTTCGTCTTCCTCCACGGCAACCCCACCTCCTCCCACCTGTGGCGCAACGTCCTGCCGGGAGTGGCGCGGCCGGGCCGTCGGCTGTTGGCTCCCGACCTCATCGGCATGGGTGACTCGGGCAAGCCCGACCTCGCCCACTCGTTCGACGACCACGCCCGCCACCTCGATGCCTGGTTCGACGCCCTCGGCCTCACCGAGGCCGTCCTCGTCGGGCACGACTGGGGCGGTGCGCTCGCCTTCGACCGGGCCGCCCGACTGCCGGGCACGGTGCGCGGCCTCGCCTTCACCGAGACGATCGTCAAACCGTTGGTGGGTGACGAGTTCCCGCCCGCGGGCCGGGAGTTGTTCACCCTGTTGCGGACGCCCGGGGTCGGCGAGGAGATGGTCCTGGAGAACTCGCTGTTCGTCGAGGGGCTCCCGGACACGCTCGCCACCGCGCTCGATCCCGTCGACCTCGATGTGTACCGCCGTCCCTTCCCGACCCCGCGCAGTCGTCGTCCGGTACTGGCGTGGGCGCGCATGATGCCGTTGGACGGCGAGCCCGCCGACGTCGTCGCCCGCGTCGAGCGCTACGACGCGTGGCTGGCGAACAGCCCCCACGTGCCCAAGCTGCTGGCCGCGTTCGAGCCGGGTCCGGGCGCCATGACGGACGCGGGGACGGTGGCGTGGTGCGAGGAGAACATCGCGGGGTTGGAGGTGTCCCGGCACGGCGTGGCCGGCCACCACTCGCCGGAGGACCGCCCGGAGGAGCTGGCCGCGGCGATCGACGGCTGGGCCACCCGGCACGGCCTGACGCGCCGGTAGGCGGCGGCGTGGCCGGCGGCCGGCTGGTGGGTGGCCGGGCGGCGGCAGGGGCACGCCGCCCGGGTTCCTCGTCGCCGCTCGTGGCGGGACCGGAAGGGGATGCCCTACCCCTCGGTGGCCGTCAGCAGGGTCCGGACGGCCTCGCACGCCCCGCGCGGGGTGGAGACGGGTCAGCGGTACGAGCGTTGGGCCTCGACCATGCGGTGCACGGAGCCGTCGATGTCCGTTCGGGCCTGGACGCGCTCGGCGAATCCGGGGAACTGCCCGGCGATGGCGCTGAGCAGGCGCAGTTCCAGTGGGGCCACGTTGATCTCGCAGCGGTCGCGGCGGACGGCTCGTACGACGCCGTCGGTGACCTGTCGGGGCGTCACCGTCCTGATCCCGCTCGGCGGGGTGGCGCCCGTGTCCGCGAACATGCCGGCCTCGCGGACGAAGCCGGGCTGGACGATGGACACCCCGACCCCGGTGCCCCTGAGTTCCTGGCGCAGGGCGAGGGCGAAGCCGCGCAGCCCGAACTTCGTGGCGTTGTAGAGGGAGGTCGACCGGGTCGCCGCCTTGCCGGAGATGGAACCGACCAGGACGATGTGGCCCCGCCCGCGGGCCACCATGTGCTCCGCGAGCAGTCGCGAGAGCAGTACGGGCGCACGGAGGTTGACGTCGAGGGCGCGGTCGAGTTGTTCCTCGGTGTAGTCGAGGAGGTCGCCGCTGGCGGGCAGGGCGGCGTTCGCGACGAGGACGTCGGTCGCGGCGCAGGTTTCGGCGAGCCGGACGACGTCGGACCGGACGGCCAGGTCGGCGACCACGGTACGGGCGCCGCAGGCGTCGGCGGTGGTCTTGAGGACCTCCTCCCGACGCCCGGTGAGCGTCAGGCGGGCTCCTCGCGCCGCGAGCCGCACCGCCATGTCGGCGCCGAGGCCACCGGTGGCCCCGGTGAGCAGAACGTTCGATCCGGATATGTCCATGATGACTCCCGTACGGCCGCCCTCAACTGTTCGTTCGAACGAACAGTAGGGATCGTCCCGCCGGCTGTCCACACCGCCCGGCACCCCAACTCGGCTTCCTCACAAGGGTGATCGCGATGGCCGATGGGGCAGTATGTCGACATGCCCCATGCTTCCGAGACCCGCCAGAGCATCATCGACGCCGTACTGCGGATCATCGGGCAGGACGGCGTCTCCGCCGTCAGCAACCGGCGGATCGCCAAGGAGGCCGGGGTCTCGCTCGGTTCGGTCACCTACCACTTCGCCACCCAGCACGAGCTGTTGCGCGAGAGCCTGCTGCACTTCGTGGCCGAGGAGACCCGGCACTTCACGGCGCTCGCCGACGAGTGTTCCGACGAGCGTTTCGACATCGGGCAGGCGGCCGAGGTGGTGGCCCGGGTCGCGGGCGGCAACGTCTTCGACAGCCGCCACATCGCGCCCTTCGAGCTGTACGTCCAGGCAGGTCGCGACGAGCGGTTGCGTGCCGCCGCGGCGGAGTGCTTCGCCGCCTACGACCTGTTGGCCACCCGGATCCTGACGCACCTCGGTGTGCCGGACCCCGAACGTCTGGCGGGCGTGACCGTCGCCCTGGTCTTCGGCCAGCAACTGCGCCGCCTGGCCACCGGGGCTCCCGCGGAGGAGCTCGTGGACGCCCTGCTGATCCTCACGAGGTTCACCCCGACGCAGGCCTCGTAGACCGCTCGGGCCGGTCGGGATCCGGGTGCTGGCCCGGTCCGGTGGGCAGGCCGGTCAGCGGCGTGGGGGACAGCGTGGTGGGTTCCTCACCCTGTTCGAGGAGCGTGTCGGCGGCCCCGACGATCAGCGGGTCGGGCCGGCCGATGGCATCCATGTCCTTGTTGTCGTAGTCGACGCGCCACAGCAGGCTGCGCATCGCCTCCAGCCGTCCGCGCCGTTTGTCGTTGCTCTTGACCACGGCCCAGGGGGCGGCCTCGGTGTCGGTGGCCCGGAACATCTCGACCTTGGCCCGCGTGTAGGCGTCCCACAGGTCCAGGGAGGCCAGGTCGGTGGGTGAGAGTTTCCACTGCCGGACGGGGTCCACCTGCCGGATCGCGAACCGGGTGCGCTGTTCGGCCCTGGAGACCGAGAACCAGAACTTGACGAGCAGGATCCCGTCGTCGACCAGCATCGTTTCGAAGGTCGGGCACTGTCGTAGGAAGAGGTCGTACTCGTCCTGTGTGCAGAACCCCATCACCTTCTCGACGCCTGCGCGGTTGTACCAGGACCGGTCGAAGAAGACGATCTCCCCCGGGCCCGGCAGGTGCGCCACGTAGCGTTGGAAGTACCACTGGCCGGCTTCCCGTTCGGTCGGCTTGTCCAGGGCGACGATGCGGGCCCCGCGGGGGTTGAGGCGTTCGGTGAAGCGTTGGATGGTGCCGCCCTTGCCCGCGGCGTCCCTTCCCTCGCAGAGCACCAGCACGCGGGCGCCCGTCTCCCGCACCCAGCGTTGCAGCTTCAGCAGTTCGATCTGCAGGATCCGCTTGTCCCGCTCGTAGTCGGCGCGCCGCACCTTCCGCCCGTACGGGTAGTTCTCCTGCCACGTCCGGATGGGCGCCCCTCCGGCGTCCAGGAGGACGGGTTGCTCCGGCCTGCTCGCGTCGACGCTCAACCCCGCCAGCAGGTTCTCGCCCGGTTCCACCGCTTCTTCTTCCACGCCGCGCGCCTACCCGACGATGCCGGGAGGAAGCGCGGTGGACGGGGCGAGAAACGTGGGAGCGTCGAAGCGTCGAACGGCGCGGACGGCGGGGACGGCGGGGCGGGAAACGCGGAGGGCGGGGCGGCAACCGTGTGGTTGCCGCCCCGCCCTGCGGGGACTGCTGCTGCCGCCCTCCGCGTCCGGCGCGAACGCGCTCAGATGCCGCGGGGGCCGCCGTAGTAGCCACCGACCTGCCGGTGGTAGTCCGCGTCGCCGAGGTGCTTGTCCTTCTCGAACTCGGGAGCGTTCTTGATCTGCTCCTTCGTGCGGTCGACGTAGATCTTCTCCTCGCCCGGATCGATGCGGGTCACCGTGCCGGCCGGGAGGAGGACTTCCTTGCCGAAGATCCACGGGCCGGTGTCGACCACGATGTAGGCGGAGCCGACCTCGTCCGAGTGCTTGTCGACCTTGCCGATGGAACCGTCGGCGGCCTCCACCTTGTAGCCCGTCAGGTCGACATCGTTCAGGCGGCCGGACGTTTCGCGGTAACCCCATACGTTCTCGGTCATACGAAATCCCCTCCAATAAGCTGAGAAACAGCGCCCGTCCCCCGAAATTCGGGAGGGGCGGGCAACCTCACGAAAAGTCGCCTGCCCCGGCGAATTCACTTCACACCCGGGAATCCGATGGAAGTTTCCGGGGCCACAGGCCGACCGGGCGCCGGCGGAGACGGCCGGAGCCGGCGGGAGCAGCCGCACATGCACGTGGGGCCCGCCCCCTCGACCGGGGCGGGCCCCACAGCGCATCGCCGCAGAACAGCGGCGTGTCTACCAGCGGTACCACCGACCGCTACCGCCCTTGGGACGGGCGACGAAGCCGACCAGCCACAGCACGAGAACGGCGATGGCGACCCACCAGAGGATCTTCACCGCGAAACCGGCACCGAAGAGGATCAGGGCGAGCAGAAGAACAAGAAGCAGGGGAATCATGGTTATTACCTCCGAGGCTTCGAATGCCCCCGCCCTCCCCGATCATGCATGCGAGCCTTTCCTGTTTCCCGTCGCCTTCCCATCGGCGCGGGAGGCCCGCGGGTGCTGGGCCCGAGCGGTAGATTGCGCAGCCGGTTCCGGTAGGAAGGTGGTCGCCCCATGGGCGTCGTACTCGCCGAGGTGACACCGCTCGCGCTGGGCATCGCCCTTTCCCCCTTCCCCGTCCTGCCCGCGATCCTGCTGCTCTTCGCGCCACGGCCGCGGGCGGCGGCCGGCGCCTTCCTCACCGGCTGGACGGCGGGGATCCTCGCGGTGACGGTCGCGAGCACGGCCCTCGCCTCGGTCGTGGAACGCCAGGAGCAGACGCCCACCTGGGCGTCCTGGACCAAGGCCGTTCTCGGCGCGGCGCTCGTCCTGTTGGCCGTCCGGCAGTGGCGCTCCGGCGCGGGCAAGGACACCCCGGCGTGGATGCGGGCCCTCACCGCCGCGACTCCGGCCAAGGGACTGCGGTTGGGCCTGCTGCTCTCGACCGCCAACCCCAAGTCCCTGCTGCTGGCCGTCGCTGCCGGGTTGACCATCGGCGCGGCCGAGCTGGGCACCGCCCGCGCCGCCACCGCCGTCGCGGTGTTCACCGCGATCGCCGTCGCGACCGTCGCGCTCCCCCTGCTGTCGCACGTCGTCCTCGGCGAGCGGGTCCTCGCCCCGTTGGGGCGGGCGAGGACGTGGTTGGAGACCCACAACGCCGCGGTGACGGCGGTGGTGATGGCCGTGATCGGCGTGCTCCTCATCGTGGAGGGCGCCGCCGGGATCTGACGGACGGCGTTGGCGTCCGGTGCCGGATCGGCAAGACTCGCGCGCATGTTTTCAGTGATTCAGAACGTGGCGATCGACTGTGCGGACCCCTACGGGCTGGCGCGGTTCTGGAGCGGTGTGACGGGCTGTCCGCCGGATCCGACGGACGAACCGGGCGCCCGGGAGACCCAGCTGACTCCGGCGCAGGGCCCGGTGCTGTACTTCAACCGGGTGCCGGAGGCCAAGACGGTCAAGAACCGGATCCACCTGTGCCTGCGCCCCGAGACCTCCCGCGACCTGGAGGTGGAACGGTTGATGGGCCTCGGGGCCACCCTCGTCGGCGATCACCGCGATCCCGACGGTTCGGGCTGGGCGGTCCTCGCGGATCCCGAGGGCAACGAGTTCTGCGTGCTGCGCAGCGCGTCCGAGAAGGCCGCCGCGGACCTCTGACCCGTGCGCGCCGGCCCGACCCGCCCCAGCGAAGTTACCGCGGGGTAGCCAGGTGGGGCGTCCGGGGGTAGCGTCGGCAGCCGAGAGGGGAGTCCCATGCCTCGTACGTTCACGGTGTCCGACAGCATCGTCGTCCTTGCCCAGCCCGCCGATGTCTACCGGAGGGTCTCCGACCCCGCCCGCATGGGCGACTGGAGCCCCGAGAACCTCGGTGCGACCGTTCACGGGGGCGCCGCACAGGCGCGCGTGGGCATGGTGTTCGACGGTCGCAACAAGCGCGGCGCCTTCCGGTGGACCACCCGGTGCACCGTGACGGCGGTCGAGGAGGGCCGTCTGTTCCGGTTCCGGGTGCACGCGATCGGTGTCCGGCAGCCGCGGGTACGCGGCCCCATCGCCACTTGGGAGTACCGGTTCGAGCCCGTCCCGGAGGGTACCCGGGTCACCGAGACGTGGACCGACGACCGCCGCTCGTGGCCCGACTTCGTGGCCCACGCCTTCGACCGGATCGCCACGCGGGGGCACACCTTCGCCGACTTCCAGCGGCGGAACATCCGCACCACCCTGCGCAACCTCAAGCGCGCCCTGGATCAACCGGCCGCCACCGAAGGGTGACGCCGCCGCGACCCGGCGCCGTGAGTCCCCGGCGCCGGGTCGGGACACGGGGCTCCCCGCGGGGAGCCCGCCCGCGCCTCCCGTCGTACGCCGCCGCGCCCCCGGGGTCCGTCGCCGCACTGCCGTCGGCCCCGCCCGTCCGGGCGGCGGACGACCGACTCATCGCCCCGGCCGTACCGGCCGCAGGCGGGACACGGCGTGCTCCTGGCCGGTGGTGCCCTCGCGCATGACCTGCGCCCGGTCCATCACCGCCCACCCGGCTGCGCCCTCGGCGTTGACCTCGTCGCGTGCGGCGCGCAGCCCGTAGTGTCCGTACAGCCGCTCCTCCTCCGACACGGACAGCACGCTGCCGCAGTCGAGTGCCGCGCAGGGAGCCTGCTCGATCAACGTCACCGGATAGGGCACCACCAGGCACCCGTCCTTCCACTCCGCCTTCCGCAGCGGGACGAACACACCGCCCAGCCCGGAAGCCCGGTCGACGACCCTCGCCCATTCGGGCCTGCCGGTGGTGTCGTCCACCAGGACGTGTTCCACCTGTCCCAGGCGCTGCCCCTGGTCCGTGTGCGCCGCGCATCCGGCCATGCCCGCGAGCTGGTCCTGAGTGATCACTGCTACTCCTCCTCCGACTGCCGTGTGCTGTCGTCCGTCGGCTACCCGCGCAGGGCGCCCGGAAGCGGTGGAACCGTCGCACGCGGTCCGACCGGGACGGTGGGGCCCGGTGCGAGGTGGGCGGAGGAGCCTGCGCCCCGGAGGGGACGACGAGGTCACCAGAAATGCATTCACCTCCGATCCATTGCAACGATCGGGATTCGATTCGTTGCGTTAGTCGGTGAGATGTTGCAACGAAATTACCCTTCTGAACAGGCAAAACAGTGGGTCGATGCAACGAGTTTGTTGCTCATTTCATGAACGCAACTTAGTGTTTCCCTCATCGGAAACAACGAATCCCAGGAGATCACCGTGCAGAAGTTCGAGACCCCCGCCCCCGTCGCAGCCGTCCTCGACATCCCCGCCGGACGCGTCCGACTCATCGCCGCCGACCGCCCCGACACCACCGTCGAGGTGCTGCCCGCCGACCCCGCCAAGGCACGCGACACGAAGGCCGCCGAGCAGACCACCGTCGACTACCGCGACGGCGTCCTGCGGATCGCCGCCGCCCCCGCCCGGAACCGCGTCCTCGGCAATCCCGGAGCCGTCGAGGTCACCGTCCAACTCCCGGCCGGCTCCCGCGTCGAGGCCACCGTCGCCGACGCGGAGTTCCGCGGCGTCGGACGCCTCGGCGACGTCACCCTCGAAGCCGCGCGGGCCGGCGTCAAGCTCGACGAGACCAACGCCGCCCGGCTCACCCTCCAGGCCGGCGACGTCACCATCGGCCGCCTCGGCGGACCCGCCGACATCAACACCCGGCAGGGCGACCTCCACATCACCGAGGCCACCCACGGCACCGTCACCCTGCGCACCGAGCAAGGCGACATCACCATCGGGACCGCCCGCGGCACTTCCGCCACCCTCGACGCCGGCACCCTCCACGGCCGCGTCCACAACAGCCTCCGCAACGTCGACGGCCCCACCGCCGGCCTCACCATCCACGCCACCACCTCCTACGGCGACATCACGGCCCGCAGCCACTGACGGAGCCCCGCGCCCGCGCCCCGTATCCCGTATCCCGTACCGACTCCCGAGGACGACGAAGAAGATGAGCACCACTCAGGACTACCGGGCCGCCGAACAGCTCCTTCGCCGGCCCGCCCGCCCCGGCGAGCTCGTCGTCGGTGACAAGGTCACGCCGCAGTGGATCGACGGCGGCACCCGATTCTGGTACGCGGTGAGCGACGGCGTCGGCCGGCGGTTCGTACGGGTCGATCCCGCGGCGGGCACCAGGGAGCCGGCCTTCGACCACGCCCTGCTCGCCGCCGCGCTGACCGCCGCGTCCGGTCAGCGGGTCGACCCCGGATCCCTGCCGTTCCTGAGCATCGAACTCACGCCGAACACGGTGGAGTTCGCCGCGTTCGGCGAGTACTGGCGCTGCCACCTGGACGGCTGGGTCTGCGAGCGGGCCGAGTTCACCCCGTCGGGCAATCCCCTGGAGGTACTGTCACCCGACGGCAGGACCGCGGTGTCCCGACGGGGATACGACCTGTGGGCACGCTCCCTGTCCGACGGCCGCGAGTGGGCGCTGACCACCGACGGCGCGCCCGACCACCGGTACGGCGCCGGTCCCGACTCCACGAGCAACGGCACCCTGCTGCGCAAGATCGGCCTGCCGCACCTGCCGCCCGCGGTGGCCTGGTCGCCCGACTCGACCAAGGTGCTGACGCACCGCACCGACGAGCGCGACGTCCGACGCACCCACCTCGTGGAGGCCGCGCCCGCCGACGGCGGCGCGCCCGTCCTGCACACGCAGCGGTACGCCCACCCCGGGGACGAGAACCTGCCACGGGCCGAGCTGGTCGTGCTGGACGTCGCCTCGGGCACGGTGGTCCGCGCGCAGGCCGAACCGCTGCTGATGCCGAACGTGTCACCGATCGCGACCGAGTGGGCGTGGTGGGCTCCGGACGGTACGGCGGTGTACTACCTCGACCGGCCCCGCGACCTGCGCACCCTCACCCTGTACCGGTTGGACCCGGTCACCGGCGCAGTCACCGCGGTGCTCGGTGAAACCGGCGACACCCGGGTGGACCCCAACCAGTGGCTGTACGAGCCGCCGATCGTGCGGGTGCTCGCCGACGAGGTGCTGTGGTACTCGCAGCGGGACGGCTGGGGCCACCTGTACCGGTACGACCTGCGCACCGGCGCACTGCTCGGGCGGGTCACCTCCGGATCGTGGGGGGTGCGGCGGATCCTGCGCGTCGACGAGGCGGAACGGGTGGTGTACTTCACCGCCGCCGGGTTGGTCGAGGAGGACCCGTACCGGCGGACGGTGTGCCGGGTCGGCCTCGACGGATCCGGGTTCGCCACGGTCACCGACGACGCCCTCGACCACGTCGTCACCGTGCCCGACCACCAGGAGTACTTCATCGACTCCGCGTCGACGGTCGACACCCCGCCGGTGTCCCGCGTGCGCGACTGGACCGGGCGGGTGCTGGTCGAGCTGGAGCGCGCCGACATCGGCAAGCTCACGGCGACCGGCTGGACGCCTCCGGAACGGTTCCGCGTCAAGGCGGCCGACGGTGTGACGGACATCTACGGGGTGCTGTACCGGCCGCGGGGGTTCGACCCGTCCCGACGCCACCCGGTGGTGGACCACGTGTACCCCGGTCCGCAGGTCAACCGGGTCGCCCCGTGCTTCGACCCCGGCGGGATGGGGCTCGACGCGGAGCCCCTCGCAGCGCTGGGCTTCGTCGTGGTGGCGCTGGACGGGCGGGGGACCCCGGGGCGCGACAAGTCCTTCCACGACGCCTCGTACGGTCGCCTGGCCGACGCGGGCAGCCTGGCCGACCACGTCGCGGCGCTGCGGCAGTTGGCCGCGAGCCGGCCGTGGATGGACCTGGACCGGGTCGGCGCGTTCGGCCACTCCGGGGGCGGTTTCGCGGCGGCGCGGGCGGTACTGGAATTCCCCGAGGTGTTCAGGGCGGGGGTCGCGCTCTCCGGCTCGCACGACGCCCGCGTCTTCAACCCGGGGTTCGTGGAGACCTACGACGGCGCGGACGATCCCGAGGCCTGGTCCCGTGCCTCCAACGTCTGCCTCGCGGACCGGCCGGCGGACCGGCCGGCGGGCAGGTTGTTGCTCGTGCACGGGGAACTGGACGACCAGGTCCATCCCGCCCACTCCCTGCGGTTGGCGAACCGGCTGATGGCCGCCGACCAGGACGTCGAGCTGGTGGTGGTGCCCGGGGCGGAGCACACGTTCATCGACTGCCTGGCCCACGTCCGCACGCGCGCCTGGGACTTCCTGGTGCGCACGCTGATGGACGCGCGGCCTCCCGCGTACCGCCCCGCCCGCATCCCCATCGGCCCCGAGTTGCTCGGCGAACTGTTCTCCTGAGCGGCGCAAGCGCCGGCGCCCGGGGCGATCGGACCACCCGGCGCGGACCGCTCGTGGTCGGTGCGGGCCGGGGGTGCCGGGGTTCGTGCGTGTCGTGGCCGGCGACGCCGTGGTGGGCTACGCGGCCGCGGCGGCCCGGAAGTCCTGGGCGGCCCGGCACACCGCCGCGGAAACCGGGGCGGCGTTCTCGGACAGGGCCGTCAGGCGGTCCCCGAGCGCGCGGCGCCGGTCGGACGACAGGGTGGTGGACAGGTGGCCGCCCGCGTGCGCGAGTCCGGCCAGCAGCGCGGCCCGGCCGTCGGCCCCGGCGGCGCCACCGGTTTCGCCCGCGGCGGCGGCCGGTCGGTCGGCAGCGGCTGCGGCCACCGCCGCCCGTACCTCCCCGGCCGCGGTGCGGCCGTCCGCGGTGAGGTCGGCCCGGTTCAGGGGGAAGACGCCGAAGACCCGCGTCATGCGTTGTTCCAGCAGGCCGTCCTTCTCCAAGCCCCTCAGCACGTTGTGGATCGATTCTCGACCGTCCCTCCGGACCCAGTACAGCCACTTTCGACCGGGCTCCGCGGCGATCCGCTGCCACACCTGCCTCAGCACGGCGTCCTGCGGAGCGTCGCCCGCCGCTTTCGCCGTGCCCGCCTCGTCCGTCAGGGCGCCACCGTCGAGCAGTTCGGCCAACATCGCACCGCGCACGGCCGGGGCCAGGTACTGCCGGACCGGAAGCTCGCCCGCCTCCTCGTCGAAGGCGAGCAGGATCATTTCGCCTGCCAAGGTCATCTCAGGTGTTCCTTTCGTACGGGCCCCGCACCGGCAACGACCACCGGGGTTCCGGCAGTCTGCCCTGCGGGAGCACGTCGATCCCACCTCCTCCCCCGCCGGTTCGGCCTCGGCGGCGCCTCCGCGGGGTCGCGCACCCGCCGGACGGGACGCGGCGGGCCGCGCGGGAAGTCGTTCGCCGTCGGGTGCGGCTCCTGGCACGCTGAACGGCATGGTTGCTCCTCAGGTCCCTGACGCCCCTCATGTCCGACAGGCCCGTCGTCTCGTCCATGACCGGTTCCCCGACGCCCTCTCGGTGGTCCTCGCCGGGTCCACGGCTGCCGGGCGGGCCACCGCGAGCAGCGACCTGGACATCGCGGTGCTCGTCGGGGACGGCGGCGCGACCCACCGGGAGACCGTCCGCTTCGAGGGGCGGCTCGTGGAGCTCTTCGTCCACACCCGGGCCGGTCTCGGCGAACTCTTCGCCGCGGACGTCGCCAACCGGCGGGCCGCCATGCAGCACATGTACGCCACCGGTCTCGTCCTGGTCGACGTGGACGGCGAGGCGCCGCGGGCCCGCGCCCTGGCCGAGGACGACCTGCGCGCGGGGCCGCCCGTACTGGACGCGCCGACCGTCGAGTCGAAGCGGTACGGGTTGACGGACTCGCTCGACGACCTCCTCGACGCGGCCGACCCCGTGGAAGGTCTGGCCGTGGCCGGGCACGTCCTCACGACGGCGGCCGACCTGCTCTGCGATCACCATCGGGCGTGGACGGGAGGCGGCAAGTGGCTGCCGCGGCGCCTCCTGGAGGCCGACCCCTCCCGGGGGGCCGCCCTGTTGGAGGGGCACCTGCGCATGTGCCGGGCGGGCGACCCGGCTGTCCTGGCCGGCGCGGCGTCGGTGGTCCTCGACCTGGTCGGCGGACCCCTGCGCGAGGGCTACCGGAGGACTTGGCCGAGCACGGCGCCGTCCGCTCCGTAGCCGCTGCTCGGTCCCACCGCCGGGCGCCGGCGGGCGTACCGGCCCGGTCGGGAACCCCGGGCGGGTGCACGGGGTGTGGTGGGCGGGTGATGCTGGGGCGCGGGCGGTGGCGTCGGCGGGCACCTCGTGCGTCCGCCCCGCAGGATGGGCGCGTATCCCCGCCTCCCCCCGTCTGGAGCCCGTCGTGCTGGAACGCACCCTGCGCAAGGACCGCACCAAGATCACCTTCGTTCTCCCCGCGGACATCCCGCCCGGCCCGGTCAGCGTGGTCGGCGACTTCAACGACTGGCAGCCCGGCGTCCACACCCTCCAGCCCCGCAAGGACGGGAAGCGCGCCGTCTCCGTGGACCTGCCCAGCAAGAGCAGCCACTCGTTCCGCTACCTGGCCGCCGGCGACTACTGGTTCAACGACGAGGCCGCGGGCGACCACGACGGTCCCAACAGCCGCCTCCACACCTGAGACCCGCTCCCGGTCCACGGGCCACAAGGCCTCCGGTCCCGGCGCGCCGGTCCACCGCCGCGCCGGTCCGCGGTGGCCCACTTCGCGTCGAGGCGGGGCCGGTCAGTGGACCTTGAACATGTAGCTCTTGACCGCGGCGGCGTCGAGGTTCCAGAACGTGACCATGGGGTTGTCGTCGATGTTCACGAAGCCGCCCTGGGGCAGCTTGACGGAAACCGACCCGCCCACCTCGTCGTTCGGGGTGCGGTCGTGGAAGAACACCTTCACCGCCGTCCTGTTCTCGGTCCGCGAGCCGCCTTCCCGGTAGAGGCGCACGGCCGAGTACGCCTTCTCCCCCGGGCCGATCGTGGCGGCCGTCCGTGCCGGGGACTCCATCGGGGGCGGCTGCACCTCGGAGTCCGAGGCGAAGCGGACGATCGGGTAGAAGTACAACGTGCAGGTCCGGTCGCCGGTGTTGACGGCCGTCATGAACAGGTTCCGCTCGGAGTCCTGCCGCTCGAACGACCCGGTGATCGCGACGTTCGCGGCCGTGCAGGGTGGGGGCGTGCTCCCCGACGCTCCGGGCTTGACCGACGCCGTCGGCTTCACCGGCGCGGTCGGCTTCGCCGGCGTACCGGGCGCGGCGGACGTGCTCGACCCGGCGGACGCACCGGGTGCGGCGGTGCCGGCTGAGTCCTCGGAAGAGGCGCTCGTACCGGAGGCGGACGCGCCCGGGGCGCCGGGAGCGGACGCGGATCCTGAAGCGGACGCGGACCCCGACGCACCCGGCGTACGGGACGCGCCACCCCCCGCGTGGTTCGCGCCGCCCTCAGCCTCGCAGGCCACGGATGACAGGAGCGCGACGACGGTCGCGGCCCCGAAAACGTAGTACTTCAAACCCATGCGGGCTGCACGCATGTCGAACCCCCGGTTTGTGCTGTCACGTGCTTCGTTGACGTGGCTGAAAGATAGGTCCGCGGGGGGTGCGGGCGCGGCCCACCAGGAGGTGATCGTCCACTGCTCCTCATGGGGTAGCGGATGTACCACCCTGGGTGTACGAGTGTCCGGACCGGGCCGTTTACGCTCGGGGCATGGCATTTCGGGGAGGGCGGTGGGGAGCCGTACGCGCCGTGCTCCCCCAAGTGGCCGACGCGGTCTACGCGGTCGGGTCGCTGGCGATTTCGGCGTCCATGCTCCACAACTGGCCCGACCCGACGAACCACTGGCGCGACTCCGACGCCCTGGCCTACGTCCTCGTCGCGGCCGTGTACCTGCCGTTGGCCGTCCGGCGTCTCGCACCCCTGCTCGTCTTCGCCGCGAACGCCGCGGTCGTCCTCACGTATCTGACACTGGCGTACTACCACCCGGTGGTGGTGTGCGGTCTGGCCCTCGCGAACTACACCGTCGCCGCGCACCGTCCGCGCGAGGTATCCGTGCCGTGCACCGTCGTCACCTGGCTGGTCCTGCTGTGGGGGACGCGGCTGGCCGAGCCCGGCATCGGCGCGCTCAGCGCCGCCTTCGTCACGGCGACGGCGGCCGTCACCTGGGTCACCGGGGACGTGTCGCGCCGACTCGGGGAACGCGGGCGCCGACTGGCCGCGTTGACCGAGCAGTTGCGGCGCGAGCAGGAGGAGCGGACGCGCAGGGCCGTCTCCGACGAGTGCATGCGCATCGCCCGCGAACTCCACGACGTGATCGCCCACCACGTGTCCGTCATATCGATCCAGGCGGGACTGGCCGACTACGTCTTCACCACGGACCCGCCGACCGCGCACAAGGCCGTCGGCGTCATCACGGACAGCGCCCGGGACGCCGGTGACGAGATGCGCCGGATGCTCGCCGTGCTGCGGCACGGCGTCCAACACACCGCGCACGACCGTACCGACGCCCTGCCCGACGCGGACGGCGCGGCTCCCGGCATGGCCCGTCTCGCGGAACTCGCCGGCCGGGTCCGGGCGGCGGGCGTGCCGGTCCGGATCACCGGGGACACCCTCGCCGACCCGCTGCCCGCCGGCCTGGACATGTGCGTGTACCGGGTCGTGCAGGAGGCGCTGACCAACGTGCTCAAACACGCGCCGACGGCCACCGCCACCGTCACCTTCTCGCGCGGCCGGGGCAC
The DNA here is from genome assembly GCF_055595445.1 of Streptomyces sp. NPDC040432. Taxonomy (NCBI): domain Bacteria; kingdom Bacillati; phylum Actinomycetota; class Actinomycetes; order Kitasatosporales; family Streptomycetaceae; genus Streptomyces; species Streptomyces sp. NPDC040432. Next base: position 78,419 of record NZ_JBVIVP010000027.1, read on the forward strand.
GGTCCGGGTCCGCGTCACCGATGACGGGCCCTCCCGTCCGGTGACCGAGGGACGGGACGGGACGGGCCACGGTTTGATCGGCATGCGTGAGCGGGCAATCATCTACGGCGGGACCGTCACGGCCGGTGCCCGCCCCCAAGGGGGATTCGAGGTCGATCTCGTCATGCCCGTACCGGACGTGTGACCACGGTCGGCGACGGGTCGGCGACCGGTCGGCGACGAGGAGAGCCGTCGTCTGGGGGAACGCAGCACATGCCCGAGGTCCTTGTGGTCGACGACCAGATCCTCGTCCGCTCCGGACTCGCCGCACTGCTGCGGGCCGCACCGGACATCGAGGTCGTCGCCGAGGCGGACAGCGGCGAGGAGGCCGTGGCGCTGGCCGCCGAACTGCGGCCCGACGTGGTCCTGATGGACGTCCGCATGCCCGGCATCGGTGGGATCGCGGCGACGCGCGCCATCGTCGAACGATCACCGGCTCCGCATCCGAGGGTCATCATGCTGACGACCTTCGACCTGGACGTGTACGTGTACGACGCGCTCCGGGCCGGGGCCGCCGGCTACCTCCTCAAGAACACCCCGCCGCAACGGCTCCTGTCGGCCATCCACACCGTCCACGCCGGTGAGACGTTGCTGAGCCCCGCGGCCCTGGCCGGGCTCATGAAGGCGTGCGGCCCCGGCCCGGAGCGCAGTCGTCCGCGCCCCGATCTCGGTGCGCTGACGCCGCGCGAGGTCGAGATACTGACGCTGGTCGGCACCGGCCTGTCCAACAGCGACATCGCGGGCCGCCTCGTGCTCAGCCCCGCGACCATCAAGACGCACGTCCACCGGTGCATGACCAAACTCGCCCTCACCAGTCGCGCCCAGGCCGTCGTCCTCGCCTACGAGGCGGGCCTCATCACGGCCTGACGGGTGGCCACGGGCCGGTCCCGGCACGCCGGCCGGGTGGAACCGGGTCGAGCCGGGCCGGGGCGGGGCCGCGGCCGGGTCACAGACCGGCTTCCTTGCCGCATCGGGGCCAGGCACCGGGGCCCTGGACCTGCATGACGCGCTCGGCGACGTCGATCTGTTGGGCCCGGTCGGCTTCGTTCGCGCGGGCGGCGAAGTGCGTTCCGCCGAAGGCGGTCCAGGTGGACGCGGTGAACTGGAGTCCGCCGCTGAAGCCGTTTCCGGTGCCGGTCGCCCAGTTCCCGCCGGATTCGCACGCGGCGACCCGGTCCCACGGGGTGGAATCGGTGGCCGCCTGCGTCGTGGGGGCCACGATCACGGGCAGGAACGCTCCTGCCATGAGCAGGACCGCCGCGACGGCTCGGGCAGCGAACATGACGGGTCTCCTTCCATCGACAGCCCACCACCCTGACCCGGATCGAGGGACCGCGGGTCGACCGATCGGGGTAGGCGGGGTGATGACCGGGCGGCGGACCCGATCCGCTCCGCCCCGGTCGTTCCGGGCGGGGCCGGAGCTGTGGCGGGGTGACGGAGCGGGTACCGGCGTGCGCGGGCAGTACCTGACCCGACCGGCCCCGACCCGCCCGCCCCGCAGGCCCGGGCCCGCCGCCGGGCGGGCCGGTCGGGCGGGTCGGGCCGGGTCAGGGGCAGATCGGTCGGGGACCGGTCGGATCGGGTAGGCTGCGGTCGGATCGGGTCAGTCCCACTGCTCGTCCGCGAGGGAGGCGACCGGGGCGGGCTTGCCGATCAGGGCCAGGGCGATGAAGAAGTTGATCTGGCCGATCGCGATGGTGAGGGTGGCGAGGGCCTTCTCGTCGTAGTGCTTCGCGGCCTCGGCGTACAGCTCGTCGCCGACGCGCTCCTGGCCGCGCGGGGCGGGCTGGAGGACGGCCTCGACCAGGGCGAGCGCGGCCCGCTCGGCCGGGGTGAAGTACGGGGCGTCCTGCCAGGACGAGACGGCCGTGATGCGCTCCTCGGACTCGCCGGCCTTGCGGAGGAAACCGGTGTTCAGGACGGTCAGGTAGGTGTTGCCGACGATCTGCCCGGCCCGGAGGTGGACCAGGCTCATCGTGGCGCGCGGGACGGAACGGTTGCCCGTGGCGCGGAACAGGGCGGCGCTGATGTCGTTCAGCTCCGGAACGAACTCGGCCGGGTTCGCCATCCGCGAGAGGGGGCGGGTGGTGGCCTTGCCGTCGACGTCGGTCCCGGCGTTGGTGTCGTTGTCGGTGTGGGTGTCGTTGTCGGTGTGGGTGCGCGTCATGGCGGTCTCCGGTGGCTGGGGCCGTTGCTCGCTGCGTCGGCTACACCGCATTGACGGACGGGCCGCCGGGAGTGTGACAGCTCCGGAGAAAAAACTTCTGCCGGTGTCGTCGCCCGGCGCCGGACACCGGGCGGGGGCGGCGTCGGTGCGGGTCAGCGGCGGGTGAGGAGGCCGCGTGCGCGGCGGGGTGGTGCCGGCATGACTTCCTGCGGACTGAACCTGTTGTCCACCGGTCGGTGGACAAGGCGGGAGGACGGGAAGGGGAGGACCGTCCACCGTGCGCCGACCGGGGCGGGGCCGCGGGCCGGTGGGCCGGCTCAGGGGGTGATGTCCTCCGGGTACCGGGACCTGCCGCGGGCGAAGGCCGCCTCGGAGGCCGCCGCGCCGGCCGCGGCCACGCATGCCGCCCACACCCGGTCGACATCGCGGCGTTCCGCTTCGGGCAGGGGGGCTCCCGCGGAGAGGCGGGCCGCGTGTGCGGCGCCGAGCAGCTCCGCGGCACGTTCCACGGCCCCGTCGGCCGCCGCCGCACCGGCCAGCCCCTCCCGGGCCAGGGCCTGCGCCCGTACGTCGCCCAGCTCGCTCGCCACCGCCAGCCCCTCGGCGTGCAGGGCGCGGGCACGGGACGGTTCGCCCCTCTGCTCGGCCGTGAAACCGAGTTCGGCGAGCGCCAGGGCCGTGCCGGGCCCGTACCCGGTGGCGCGGAACCAGGCCAGGACGGCGTCCATGTGGGCCTCCGCCCCGCGGAGGTCCCCGGTGCGCCGCGCGAGCATGCCGAGTCCGATCCGGGCGTCGGCCTCACCCGCGCCGTGGCTCTGCTCCCGGGCCAGTTTCCAGGCACGGTCGTGCAGCTCCCGGGCCGCGGTGAGGTCGCCGGTCAGCAGGGCCAGTCTGCCGAGCGCGCAAAGGCGTTTGGCGGCCTCCGTCCACAGCCCGAGATCCTCCGCGAGGGCGAGCCCCTCCTCGTGCAGCCGGGCGGCCCTCGGGTGGTCGCCGGCGATCTCGTGGAGGGCCGCCCGCGGGAACACCGTCTGCGACTGACCCCAGCGGTCGCCCAGCGCGGAGAAGAGCCGGGCGCTGCGCTCGGCGTCGCGGCGCACCCCTTCGAGGTCGCCGTGCGCGAGGGCGTGGCGGGCGCGGACGCTCAGGGCGGCCGCCGTCACCCAGGTGTGGCCGAGTTCCTCGGAGGCGGCGAGGGCCCGTTCGGTGAGTTCCTCCCCGGCGGTGACCTCGCCCGCGCCCATCTGTGCGGAGGCCAGGAACCACAGGGCGGTGGCCCGTGCCTGCGGGTCCCGTGCCGTCACCCCCGGCAGGTCCAGCGCGCCGACGGCTTCCCGTACGGCCTCCGGGCCGGTGGTGGGCGAGGCGCCCTCACTCAGGGCGAGGCCGGTCCGCCAGGCGACCGCGCAGGCGACGGCCGCTTCCCGTTCCGACTCCGCTCCGGGGCGGGGCGGGAGGGCCAGCGCGGTGGTGAGGCACGCGTCGAGGAGTCTTCCCGCGACGGCGGGTCGGCCCCGCAGCAGCCAGTACCAGGTCAGGGCGCGGGCGGCGTCCAGGGCCTCGACGACCGCCCCGCGCGCGAGCGCCTCCTCGACAGCCGGACGGAAGTCGGCCTCGGCCGCGTCCAACCGGGTCAGCCACTGCCGTTGCCGCGGCCCGCGCAGCAACGGCTCGGCGCGCAGGGCCAGTTCCCGATGGTGGACGCCGTGCCGGGCCAGGGTGTCCGGTTCCTCGCCCGCCTCCCGGAGTCGTTCCAGGGCGTAGTACTTGACGGATTCCAGCAGCCGGTACCGCGTTTCGTCGGGGCGGTCGACGAGGACCAGGAGGGAGCGGTCCGCCAGGCGGGCCAGCACCTCCGGGACGTGGGCGGCCGGTACGTCCGTACCTGCGCACACGGCGCGGGCGGCGGCCGTCGAGGCGTCGCCCGCGTGCACGGAGAGCCGTCGCAGCACCGCCTCCTCGGCCGGGTCGAGCAGCCCCCAGCTCCAGTCGATCACCGCGCGCAGGGTCCGCTGGCGTGCGGGGACCCCGCGCAGGCCCCGTGAGAGCAGGGCGAACCGGTCGTCGAGCCCGGCGAGCAGGCCGTGCACACCCAGGGAGCGGACCCGGGCGGCGGCGAGCTCCAGGGCGAGGGGGAGGCCGTCCAGGCGGGCGCACAGGGCCGCGACGGCGTCGCCGTCCGCGGTGCCCGTGGTGCCCGCGGTGCCCGCGGTGCCCGGGTGGTTCCCGCCGGCCGCGGGTGCCGGGGCGGGCGGGAGTCCGGAACGGGCGGTGAACAGGGCCACGGCATCGGCCGACGCCAACGGGGCCAACTGGTACACCGCCTCCCCGGCCAACCCGAGGGGCTCCTGCCCCGTCGCCAGGACCGACAGTCCCGGGACCCCGGGCAGCACCGCGGCCAGCAGGTCGGCGACCGAGCCGGCGAGGTGCTCGCAGTTGTCGAGGAGGATCAGGACACGCCGCTCGCGGAGCGCGGCCACCAGCAGGTCCACTGCGCTCGGCACGGGCCGCCCGGCCCCGGGGTCTGGGTCGGGGTCGGAGCCCGGGTGGGCGCGGGGCCGGGGCACCGCGCCGTCCTGCGCGGTGGGCGGTGCGCCGCCGGGCTGTGCGCGGGGCCGGACGGGGGGCTGTCCGTGGGGCCGGACGGGGGGCTGGACGTCCGGCTGACGGACCCCCAGCATCCCGAGGAGGGTCCCCGCCACGGCCTCGGCGGACGAGCCGGTGGGCAGCGGGGCGAGTTCGGCGAGCCGGACCCCGTCCGCGTAACGGTCGGCCGTCCGGTCCGCGCACTCGAAGGCCAGCCGGGTCTTTCCGACGCCACCGGGACCGGTCACCGTGACCACCCTTGAGTGCTGCAACAGCACCTCCACGGAGGCGAGATCGGCGTCCCGTCCCACGATCCGGGTGACGGCGGCGGGCAGCCGCCCGCCCGCCACCGGCGTGCCCGTCGTGCCGACCGCTTGCGGTGCGGGCGCCCGGGACGGCTCCGGCACACGGCCCGTCGACGGTCCGAAGGTGGCCTCCACGTCGGGGTCCTGACGCAGGATCGCCTGGCGCAGGGCGGTCAGGGCGGGGTCGGGGTCCAGGCCCAGGTCGCCGGCCAGCCGGCCGCGCAGCTCCTCGTAGGCGGCCAGGGCGTCGGCCTGCCGGCCGGCCCGGTGGAGGGCCCGCAGCTGTACGGCGCGCAGGCGCTCGCGCAGCGGATGCGCGGCGACCAGTTCGTTCAGCTCGCCGAGGACCGCGTGCTGTTCGCCGAGGTGCACCCGCAGGTCCAGCATTTCCTCCAGCGCGGCCAGCCGCTCCTCCTCCAGCCGGCCGGCCGCAGCCCGCACCGCCGGGTCGCCGGTGTGGCCCGCGTACGCCGCTCCGGTCCACAACTCCAGTGCCTCACGCAGGAGTTCGACCCTCCCTTCGACGGTCGACGCCCCGGACCGGGCGCGTGCCAGCAGCCCGGTGAAGCGTTCCGCGTCAAGTTCCCCGGGCTCCAGGCGCAGCCGGTAGCCGCCCTCTCCGTGGACGAGCCGTGCCCTGCCGGCGCCGCCCGGTTCGGCCCGGTCCAGGGCCGCCCGCAGCCGGGAGACCTGGCCTTGGAGGCTGCCGTACGGGTGGAGCGGCGGCGCGGCGTCCCCCAGCCCCCACAGGGAGTCGACCAGCCGGTCCTCGGGGACGGGCCGTCCGGGCGCCACGAGCAGCCGGACCAGCAGGGTGCGTGCCTTCGCTCCGGTCACGTTCACCGGCTCGCCGTCCGCAGCCCGGACCGTCAGCGGCCCCAATACCCCCACACGCATGAAGATCACCCTAGGGCCTGTCGTCAAACTCCCGTCTGCCTCGCGACGAAGGCCCCGCTGCCCGCCGCCGGGACCGCCGGCCGACCGGCAGCCGACGTACGGCGAACCGGCAGCGCGGCGACGCAGGCTGAGCCCCGTTCAGCAGGACACGCACACCCGTCGTCTTCGAAGGAGACACCGTCATGACCGCGCGGACCGCCACCCCCCGGACCCCCGTCACCGTGATCGGCCTGGGCAACCTCGGCCGGGCCCTGGCCGACGCCTTCCTCGCCCAGGGGCATCCCACCACCGTCTGGAACCGGTCGGCGGCCAGGACCGACGGCCCGGTCTCGCGGGGCGCCACCCGCGCGGCCACCGTGGCCGAGGCGGTCGCGGCGTCCGAACTCGTCGTGGTGACCGTCCTCGACTACGACACCGTCGGTGAGCTGCTGCGTCCGGCCGCCGGGGCCCTCACCGGGCGTACCCTGGTGAACCTGACCACCGGCACTCCCGGGGCAGCCCGCGACCTCGGCGCGTGGGTCGCGGACCAGCGGGCCGCGTACGTGGACGGCGCCGTGTACGCGGTGCCCCAGACCATCGGGACCGCCGAGTCCTTCGTCCTCTACAGCGGCGACGAGGCGGCCTACCGGGAGCACCGGCCGGCGCTCGACCTGATCGGCGAGGGCGTCTTCGTCGGCGCCGCGCCGGACCTGTCCTCCGTGTACGACACCGCTCTGCTCAGCGGCATGTACGGGATGTTCTCGGGCTTCTTCCAGGCCGTGGCCCTCGCCGGTACGGAGGGGATCGAGGCGACCGCGGTGACCTCGCAACTGGTGCGGTGGTTGACGGCCGCCGCCGAGGCCCTGCCGGCCTTCGCGGAGGAGATCGACCGGGGCGAGTACGACACGACGACCTCCAACCTGGAGATCAACGCGGTGGGTCTGCGCAACATCCTGGCCACGACCGAGGCACAGGGCCTGTCCACCGACCTCCTCGCGCCGCTCCAGCGCCTGTTCGACGACCAGGTCGACTCCGGTCACGCCGCCTCCAGCCTGTCCCGCACCATCGAGTCCCTGCGCGCCGGCCGCTGATCCGGCCGGCCGGGGCGGGGCGGCCGGCTGCGGGGGTGCCGATCCCGCGCGGTGTGCGCGTCGTGGCCGCCGTTCCCCCCGCACCGCCGTCGGAGGGCGTTGTCAGTGGGGCCGCCTAGCGTCTCGAACATGACGCGGACCGCACATACCTTCGCCTACGCACGTCCCTCCTCGCTGACCGCCGCCGAGGCGGGTCGGGCGCTCAACCTGGAGACGGCGGGGGGTCTCACCCCCGCCGGGGCGGATGCCCACCCCCGGTTCTTCGCCGGGTTCCTGAGTGCGCCCCAGGCGGCCGCCCGGGCGTTGCTCGCCGTCGCGGACGTGGCGGCGGCCCGCTACCACATGCGTACCGTGCGCGCCTCGCTCGACCCGGTCGTCACCGGCAACGGCGACCGGCTGCGGTTCGAGTCGTTCTCCGGGTGCTGCGGCGTGTACGCCCGCTTGGACGTGCTGCCGGACGGTCTGCGTGGCGCCGACACCGGACACGGAACGACCAACGTCGACGTCAACAACCCGCTGCGCGAGGCGCTGTCGCGGCTGAGCGGTGATGACCCGCTGCACCTGCGGGTCGGCCCCGACGAGATGGCGGTGACCACCCTCGACGGGCCGGTCGTCGAGAAGAAGGTTCCGCTGCCGGAACGCTGGCTGCGCGGCTTCGCCGAGTCCCAGGCCGTCACCACCGGCTTCGACCTCCGCGCCGAACTGAACGCCGCCGAGACGACGCGCTTCCTCCGGTCCCTGCCGCGCACCTCGGTCGGCGGCGGGGCCGCGGGCGGCGCCCTGTGGGTGGTTCCCGCGGGCCGTACGCTGCGCCCCACGACCCGGCCGGTGCCCGGCGCGGTCTGCCTGCCCGGCCCCGAACGTCTCGCCGCCCTCCAGCGCGTACTGCGGCACGCCACGGGCCTGCGCGTGTACGGTCCCGCGCCGGCCGGCGCCGAGCCCACCGCCTCCGCCTGGGAGGTGGGGCTGCCGGGGATGCGTCTGACGCTCACCCTGTCGCCGGGGGCCGACCGCGGGTTCTCCGGTGAGGGCGGCGTGTTGGAGGCGCTCGCCACCGACGCGGCGGCCGAGGACGCGGAGCTGATCTCGGTCCTGCTCGCCTGGGAGCCCCGGATCGATCCGGCCGACCTCGCCGAGCAGTCGGGGTTGCCCGTGGGCCGCGTACGGGCCGCCCTGACGCGTCTGGGGACGGCAGGCCGGGTCGGCTACGACATCGCCGAAGCCGCGTACTTCCACCGTGAACTGCCCTACGACGCCCGGCGTGCCGAGCGGCACAACCCGCGGTTGGTGGCCGCCCGGGCCCTGCTGGAGGCGGGCGCGGTCACCCTGGAGCGTGCCGGTACCGCCGTGGTGGCCTCGGGTGAACGTCTCTACCAGGTGCGCGAGTCGGGCGGCGCGCTCAGCTGCACCTGCCAGTGGTGGGCGGACCACCGGGGTCGTCGGGGCCCCTGCAAGCACGCCCTGGCCACCCGGATGGCCCTGCGGGCCGCCACCTCCACCACCTCCGACGACTCGACCGCCCCCTCCCCCGTCACCTCCGGAGCCGCGCGATGAACGCCACCGACGACGTCCTCGAAGCCGTACGGGCCGGCCGTGCCGCCGCCCTGCCGGGACTCCTCAAGCCGCTGGAACCCGCGGAGCGCAAGGTGTTGCTCGTCGCGCTGAAGGAATTGCGGCGCGAGCTGCGGGCCTCGCGATGGGAGCGTTGGCAGGACCGGGACCTGATGAGTCCGGCCCTGGTCGTCGCGGGCGCCGGCTGTGTGACGGGGGCCGCGGCCGCGGCCGCCTGGATCGGCGCCGCCGATCTGCGCCGGTGGCGGCCGGAGCCGCTGACCGCCGTGTTGCTCGACGTACTGTCCGGCCGGGATCCGAAGTGGCTCGGTGACCTCGCGCACCGGCTGGCCGCCCGGGCCGCGACCGCCGAGCAGGACTACCCGCTGATCAGTGAGCTGGTCCGGCTCTCCGGTTGCCCGATGCCCACCAGCGACGGCTGCGTGGAGGGTTGGGCGGCGGCCGTGGGGGCGTCCCGTTCCCCGCTCGTGGCCGCCCTGCGCCGGGACCCGCACGTCACCGTGCTCGTTCCGCGGCTGTTCGAGACCGCCGAGCCGATCCGGGCCCTCACCCCGGGCTGGATCGCGGACGACCCCGACCGGTGGCCGACGGCGCTGGCCACCCTGGCCGACGAGGGGTGCCTGGAGCGGGGCGTCCTGCTGGACGGTTGCGCCGCCCGGCTGTTGCGCGGCGGCAAGCCCGCCCAGCTGAGGCCCTACCAGGCGATCCTGGAGGCCCTCGCCCCGACCGTCGAGGAGGAACGGGAGCGGGCCGCCGACTGGATCGCGCTGGCCTCCGACGCCCCGTCCGCCGTCGCCGGATACGCCCTTCAGGTCCTCGGCCGGGTCGCCGCGGCGGGTGGGCTGACCCCGCGCATGCTCGCCGAGCTGTCGGCGGCCGTCCTGTTCCGCCCCGAGAAGAAGCTGGTCCGTGCGCAGCTCGTGCTGGTCGGCAAGGAACTCGCCCGCGACGCGGCGGCGGCGCCCGAGGTGCTGCCGGAGCTCGCCGAGGCCTTCGGGCACGCGGACACCGACATCCAGGAGCGGGCGTTGAAGCTGGTCGCCGCCCACCTGACCGACGATCCCGGCCTGCGTTCCGAGCTCGCCGACCGGGCCCGGTCGCTGAGTCCGGCCCACCGGGCCCGGGCGGTCGAGGTGTTCGGGAGCGGCGCCGCTCCCGCCGGGGAAACCGGCCCGTACGAGGAGGTCCTGCCGCCGCCGGCGGCGCCGGCGCCGCTCGCCCCGACCCCGGAGACGGTTGCCGAGACCGTGGAACTCGTCGCTGCCGTCATCAACTCCCGTACCGCCGGCGTGGAGGAGTTCGAGCGCGCCCTGGACGGGCTGGTGCGGCACGCGCACCGGGACCGGCCGGCCCTCGCGGGGGCGCTGCGGTCGGCCCTGGCGGGCCGCTGGTGGCTCGATCCGGACCAGGCCCGCTACTACGCCCACGAACTGCCCGGCCTGGAACACGTCGCCGCCGCCGTGCTGGAGGCGCGGCCGACGGGCAAGCCGGGGGAGGTGCTCGCGTCGTGGCGCAGCGACTGTCACCACACCGCGTTGCGCGCCGTCGTGCACGCGCGGGTGGTCGAGGCGGCGCGGGGCATCACCTCCGCGACGCTGCCGTTCCTGCTGGCCACGCCCACCGTGGAGACGGGCTCGCTGGACGCCCGCGTGCTGATCGCGAGGCTGGCCGAGTACGGCCGGCTGGGCGCCGAGCCCGCGCCGGCGGACTTCGCGCAGGCCCTGCTGCGGGTGCGTCGGGATGCGGCCGTGATCCCCGAGGCCGCCGCCCTGGGCACGCCCGCGGGGGACCGGCTGGCCTCCTGGCTGGGCGCCGGCGGGGAGCCGGTGGCCGTCGCCCGTCGCACCGCGCCGGGCCTGCGGTACGCGTACGGCGGGGGGACCCCCGAGCGGCTGGTCATGGACACCGGGGAACGGACGACCGTTCTGCGCGAGTTCCCGCCCCGGTTCCACGAACTGGCGGGCGCCCGCCGGTCGGACGACCGCTGCTGGGACGGCGGCGACGACGCCGTCCTGATCGCGGTCCTGCCCCAGGACCGGGAGGTCCTGGCCGCCTGGTGGCTGCCCGCCGTCACGGCCGGTTCCGTCCACGAGGCGCGTGACGGCGGGGCCTCGCTGCCGCTGCTCGCCGGGGCGGGTGGGCCGGCGGGACCGGCCCTGCACCTGGCGGTGGCCACGGGGCTCGGGGCCCGGCATCCCGAGGACCGGTTGAGGGCCGTGGACGCCCTCCTCACCCTCGCGGCCTCGGGCGAGCTGGATCCCGTCCGCCTCGGCGGTGACCTGGCCGAACTGATCGGCCTGGGCACGGTCAAGCCGAACCGGCTCGCCGACTCGGTGGGCATCGCCGCCGCGACGGGCGCCCACGCGACGACCTGGGCCGTACTGGAGGCCGCCCTGCCCGCGCTGCTCACGGGGGCGGCCGATCCGCGCGGTGCCGGTGACCTGCTGGCGACGGCCGCCGAATGTGCGGAGCAGGCCGGTGTGGTCGCGCCGGAGCCGGCCGGGTTGGCCGAGGTCGCGGCCCGGGGCGGCAGGTCGCGCCTGGTGACGCAGGCCGCCCGGCTGCGCGACGCGCTCCGTCGCAACGCGCAGGACCCGGCACCGGGCAGCTGAACGGGCAACCCCGTGGCCCGTTGTCCGGCCGCGGGGTGGGCCGGTTGGCCGGCGGTGGGACCTTCCTCAGGTGGGGCCCGGCCCGCCGATCACGGCGGCCAACAGTTCCATGGCGGCCAGATCGCATCCGATGAGGACGGCGGCCCCGGCGTCCCGGACCTCGGCCACCTTCCAGCCGTACTGCACCAGCCGGGGGTCGCCGCGCTCCCTGGCGCGGATCCCGACCAGTTCCATCCGGTCGGTCGGGACGGGGCTGCGACGGATCTCCGGGAACTCCGTCGGTGTGAGGTGCAGCGTGGTGGGTGCGACCCACAGGAAAACCAAGGCCGTGTCCCGGCAGTAGGGGCGCTCCCCGAGCACGCAGGCGACGAAGCCGACCTCCGACCCCTGCGCGAACCGCCGACTCCGTTCCTCGACCTGCCTGCGCACGTGTCCCCGCGTCAGCAGCGATCCGAGGAGGAGCTCCAACAGCAGACCCACCACGCCCCCCACCTCCCCACGAAGGGGATGTTGTGAGTCCAACTCCTTTTTGTCCGGCCATGGTTGCATACGATTGAATGCCGCCTCGCGGCAGGAAGCGGGTGACGGGACCCGCATGCGGACCGGACCACGACGTTGCGGCCGGCCCACCTCCGCCGTCCAGCAGAAGTCGAACAAAGGAAGCCGGCCGCATGGCAGAGAACAGCGCTCCCGTCCCTCCGAGGGGCCGCATCGGCGTCACCTACACCGAGATAGCCGCGCACTACGGGATGAGCGCCCGCTACATCTCGGAGAACCCCCGGTGGGGAAGACACGCGCGCTGGCCGGAGAGCACCGGCAAGCGCGGTCGGAACAAGGAGTTCGACCCGGCCGCCGTGGCCGCCTTCTTCAGCGAACACCACATCCGGGAGACCGCCCCGCTCGATCCCGACCGCCTCTACACCGTGGTCGAGATCGCCGCCGCGGCCAACCTGCAGCCCGACACCGTCCGGTCCGACATCAGTCGGGGCCGGTGGCCCGCTCCCGACCAGTGGGACGAGGGCGGGACGAAGCTGTGGCGGGGCGACACCGTCCGCGCGCACCTGTCCGCCCGCCGGACCTACCGCCGGACCTGACGGCGGCCCCGGGCCGACGGCGGGGCCGCTCCCGTACGCACCGGGTCGCGCGGGCGGGGGGCCGGTGGGCGACACGCATGCGGTTCCGCCGGTCCCCCGAGCGACGGGTGATCGACGGAACGTGACGACGGCGTCAGCTGATGCGGGTGCGACACATCTGGGAGAGGCTGGGTGTGATCGGTCGCAGGGCGAGGAGGGTGTCGTGGACGCTTCGGTGGACGGTCGCAGGCCCGCCCGCACAGTCGGGTTCCGGGCGCGCCACGGGGCACGGTACGGGTTGCGGACGGCCATGGTCGCGTGCGCCGCGGCGGCTCTCGTCGCGGGAGCCGTACCGGCCTCCGCGCAGATCGCCCCGGCCCCCGACCCCGTCGTGGTCGTCGACTGCTTCGACCAGGCACAGGTGCGGCCCGAGGAGTACCTGCTGGCCTGCGGCGACGGGAACAACCGGCTCGTCGATCTGCACTGGAAGACCTGGGGATCGCACACCGCGACGGCCACCGGCACGGACATGGTCAACGACTGCCGCCCCTACTGCGCGGCGGGCCGGTTCCGCCCGTACCCGGTGACGGTGACCCTCGCGAACCCGGAGCGCTGGCCCGACCACCCCGACCTGGACCGGTTCACGACGCTCCGCATCCTCTACACCGACGAGGCACCGCACCCCGTCCCGAAGGACTCGACGTACCGGCTGGTGTACTGACGCCCCTGCCGGGCCCGCGTGGGTGGGGAAGGTCAGGGGTGGGGCCAGTCGGCGTCGACGAAGCCCATCTTCCGGTTCATCGCGATGGCGTTCGTGTTGGCCGGGTGGTGGACGGTGCGGATCCGGCGGACCCCGTGGAGATCGGCGAACCGTGTGCCGATCGTCTTCATGGCGATGGACAGGCCGCGGCCCCGGTAGGCGGCCAGGACGCCGGTCATCTCGTTGAAGAGGTGGCCGTCGTGGTGGGACGTGGCGGCCATCCCCGCCCAGGTGTCTCCGTCCAGGGCGATGACGATGCCGCGCGGGTCGTAGGAGGGGGTGTCGAAGCGGCGTCCGAGGTACTCGTCGAACGTGTGGAACTCGCCCCGTTCCGGGATGTCGGCGGAGCAGGTCCTGTTCAGTTCGTACAGCGTCCTGCGGTGGGCGGGGGTGTCCCCCAGTTCGTCGAGCGTGGTCAGCCGGATGCCCTGGGTGCGGGCCCGCGCCACGTAGGCGCCGAAGCGGCGGGCGTCGAAGGTGTTCAGGTCGAGTGCGAGTTTCACCCACTGGGGGCCGGTCGGTATCGACATGCATCCATCCAACCGCGCCGGCTCCGTGAGGGGGAGGGCCCGGTCGGCCGCGGGTGGGGGCGTTCGACGCCTTCGGCGCCGACGGTGCTCGGCACGTGCGCCGCCGCGGGGGCGTCCCGACCCCGCGGACGGCGGCGCGCTCGGCCGGCTGTCACGGCCGGCTGTTACGGCTGTTCGTGGGGGAAGTGCGCGAGGGGGGCCTCGCCCTCGAAGAAGGTCTTGGCCCGGATCATCGCCCGCTCGTCGTCCCGGACCTGACCGGGCCGCGATCCGTTGCCGAGGAGGACGCCGCCGAAGCGCATCCGCAGGTAGGCGGCCGTGTTGGTGAGGGTGGCGGTCAGGCCGTCGGTGACGGCCTCGTCGTGGTCGGCCATGGCCGTGACGCCCCACAGGGTGCGGCCCGCCATGCGCCGCTTGAAGTCCAGCTCCGGGACGGCCAGCCAGCCGGACCAGTAGTCGAGGTACCGCTTGGTGTGGGCGGAGAGGGTGTACCAGTACAGGGGTGAGGCGAGGACTATGTCCGTGGCCTCCAGGGTGGCCCGCCGCAGGGTCTGCTCGTTCTCACCGACCGTCCAGGTGTCGCCCTCGTGGCGGCCGTCCTGGAAGTCGGGGAGCGGGAGCCGGGAAAGGTCCACCCACTGCTGCGGGACATCGGCCGGGAGTTGCGCGGCGGCCGTACGGGCGAGGATCTCGGTGTTGCCGTCGGGGCGGGAACTGCCCAGGACGAACAGGAACGAGCGGGCGACGTCGGTGGTCATGTCTGCTCCGGTACGGACGATCGGTGGTGGTCGACGCCTCCAACCTCCGTGCCCGCCGGGGATATTCCGGCCTCCGGGCCGATCCGTCAGGTCCGCCCCGGGAGCTCCGGACACCTCGGGCCGCCGGTCCCGCCCGCCCGTCGGCCGTCGGGTCCGCCGCCCGGCGGACCCGACGTGCTCCGGTCAGATCGGGCGGACCTGTTCGGCCTGCGGACCCTTGGGGCCCTGCGAGGTGGTGAAGTCGACCCGCTGGTTCTCGTCCAGCGAGCGGTAGCCCGTCGAATCGATCGCGGAGAAGTGCACGAAGACATCGGCGGTGCCGTCGTCCGGGGCGATGAACCCGAACCCCTTCTCCGCGTTGAACCACTTCACAGTCCCCTGAGCCATGCCGTGCCTTCCGTTCGTCGGGGCCTCGCGCTGTCGTCGCGTCCGGCTCCCGCGCTCATTACTCCCCAGCCGTCGGCCGGTAAAACGGGCAGGTTGGCGGCGGGCCGGGACCGCTCGCCGGCGTGGCGGGAACGCACCGCTCACCCATTCGGCCGACGGTCAGGAATCGACCGCTCCCCCGTACCCGGCGAGGTCGTCGTAGGCCGATTCCGGGGGGTGGCCGGCGCCGTGGAGGAACGCGCGGTCGAAGGCGGTCGGACCGAGGGCGGTGCGGGCCCCGGCCGTGACGCGGTCCACGTCGACGCGTTCCGCCGGCGGGAGCGGGGCCCCGGCCCGGCGGCGGGCGGCGTCGGCCGAACCCAGGAGCGCGGCGGCGGCGGCGTTCCGGCCCGCCGGGGCCAGGGCCGCGGCGAGGCCTTCGAGGGCCAGGGCCACGGCGCGGGGGTCGCCGGTGGTACCGGCCGTGGCGAGGCCCTCCTCCTGGAGGGCGAGGGCGCCGGCGGTGTCGCCGCGGAGTGCGGCGCAGTGGCCCAGCTCGGCCAGGACCAGCGCGTTGGCCCCGTCGAGGCCGACGGATCGGTGCCAGTCCAGGACGCGCCGCATGTGGGCCTCGGCGGCCGGGAGGTCGCCGGCGCGGCGGGCGCCGAGGCCCAGGCCGAGGACTGCGTTGATCTCCCCGGCCTGGAAGCCCTGTTCGGCGGCCAGCCGGCGGGAGCGTTCGTGCAGGTCGTGCGCGGCGTCGAGGTCGCCGGTCAGCAGGGCGCCACGGCCGAGGCCGGAGAGCAGGTCGGCGGCCTGGGTGGTCAGGCCGAGGCGCTCGGCGGTTTCCAGGGCCTCCCGGCGCAGGCGGGCTGCCTCGGGGTAATCGCCGTGGATCTCGGCGAGGGTGGCGAGGGGGTAGACCGTCCCGAGCAGGGCCGCCGCGTCCCCGGTCGCGGTGAACAGGGCGGCGCTGCGGGTGCCGTCGCGGCGGGCGCCGGCGAGGTCGCCGCGCATCAGCCGTTGGGTGGAGCGGTCGGCGAGCGCGGCGGCCGTGCCCCAGTCGTCGTGGGCGGCGGTGAACCCCTCCAAGGCCAGGGCGGTGAGCTCCCGGCCCAGGGTGAAGTCGCCGGTGACGCACAGGGCGTGGGCGAGGAACCAGCGGCTCCGGGCGAGGTCGTGGGCCGTGGCACGGTCCTCGTGGGCGCGGAGGGCTTCGTGGACGCGGTCCGCCCGGTCGGCCCCCTCCCCCGCCATGACGGCGAATCCGGTGCGCAGCACCTCGACGTGGGCGCGCAGCGCGGGGGCGGCTCCGGTCGGGGTGGCGGCGAGGGCGGCTTCCAGGGCGCGGCGACCTTCGCCGAGTCGGCCGCGCAGGACCCAGTACCAGGACAGGGCGACGACCAGGCGCAGGGCGGCGTCGGCGGGTGCGGTGGGCCCGGTGGGGGCGGTGGGGGCGGGGGCGAGGGCGGCGGGGGCGCTTGCGGTCGCGGACGCGGTCGTCGTCGCGGACGGGACCGTCGTCGCGGACGGGACCGTCGTCGCGGACGGGACCGTGGTGACGGCGTGGGCGAGGGCGGCCCGCAGGTTGGCGGCCTCGGTGTCGAGGCGCTCCAGCCAGGCCTGCTGGTCGGCGGTGCGCAGCCGGGGGGCGGCGCTTTCGGCCAGGGCGAGGTGGTGGGTGAGATGGCGGGCGCGGGCGGCCCGGGTCTCGGCGGCCTCGTCGAGGCGTTCGGCGCAGTAGGCGGCGACCGATTCGAGCAGTCGGTAGCGGGGGCCGGCCGGGGTGTGGGCGAGGGTGAGCAGGGAGCGGTCGACGAGGCGGGCCAGCAGGTCGAGGACGTCCGCGGCTTCGATGCTGTCGGCGGCTCCGGTCCCGTCACCCGCGCACACCTCCTCGGCGGCCCGGAGCGTGCAGCCTTCGGCATGCACGGACAGGCGGCGCAGTACGGCCCGTTCGGGGTCGCCGAGCAGGTCCCAGCTCCAGTCGATGACGGCGCGCAGGGTCTGTTGGCGGGCGGGTGCGCCGCGCCGGCCGGAGCTGAGCAGACGGAACCGGTCGTCGAGGCGTTCGAGGACGCCCCGGGTGCCCAGGGCGCGGACCCTGGTCGCGGCGAGTTCCAGGGCGAGCGGGATGCCGTCGAGGCGGCGGCAGATGGCTTCGACGGTTTCCCGGTCTTCGGTGTCGAGGACGAGGCCGGGCGCTCCGGCGGTGGCGCGGGTCGTGAACAGCTCGACGGCCGAAGGGAGTTCGAGGGTGGGTACGGTCCACAGGGTTTCGCCGGCGAGGGCGAGGGGTTCCTGGCTGGTCGTCAGGACGCGCAGGCCGGGGGCGGTGCGCAGGAGCAGTTCGGTGAGGGCGGCGACCTCGTCGGCGAGGTGTTCGCAGTTGTCGAGGACGAGGAGCAGTTCGCGGTCGCGCAGGGTGGCCGCGAGGCGCCGGTCGGGGGTGAGTCGCCGCTGGTCGGGGCCGGGTATGCCCCAGACGGCGTCGTCGCGGATGCCGAGGGCGGTGGCGACGGCCTCGGCGACCTCGGTGGTGGGCGGGTCCCCGGCACGGGGCGTGCGGGCGGAGGCCGCGAGTTCGACCAGCCAGACCCCGTCGCGGAAGCCCGTCTCCAGGCCGGTGGCGGACTCGACGGCGAGGCGGGTCTTGCCCACTCCGCCGGGGCCGGTGAGGGTGACCAGGCGGCGGGTGGCGACGAGTTCGCGCACGGCCGCCACGGCCCGGTCACGGCCGAGGAGCGGGGTGAGCGCGGCGGGCAGGTTGGTGCGGGCGGGGTCGTGGCCGGCGGTGTGATCGGGGCCGGGGTGGGTGGGAAACGCGGCGTCGGATCGCGGGGCGGGCACCGCGAAGGGCCCGGCCGGGGTTCGCGCCGTGGCGGCGGCCCTCGGCGGGCGGGCCATGAGGTCGGGGTCCCGGGTCAGGATGGCTTGGCGGAGCTCGGTCAGCGCGGGGCCGGGGTCGAGGCCGAGTTCGTCCGCGAGCCGGGCCCGCAGGTCCTCGTACCCGGCGAGTGCCTCGCTCTGCCGGCCCGCTCCGTACAGGGCCCGCAGGTGTGCGGCGCGCAGCCGTTCGCGCAGGGGGTGACGGGCGACGAGCTCGGCGAGTTCCCCGACGATCTCGGCGTGTTCGCCGAGGGCGAGGCGGGTCTCGGCCCGTTCCTCGCGCACGAGGAGCCGTTCCTCCTCCAGGCGGTCGGCGGCGGCCCGGGTGAAGGGCTCCGCCTCGAAACCGGCGAACGCGGGACCGCGCCAGACGGCGAGGGCGTCGGCGAACAGCGCGGCGCGGACGGAGGGTTCGGCGGTGGCGCGGGCGCGGGCGGCGAGGGCGGTGAAGGCGGCGGTGTCGAGGGTGGTGTCCCCGGTGTGCAGGACGTAGCCGGGCGCCTGGGACTCGATCAGGGAGCGCGCGCCCGGTTCGGCTTCGTCGAGGGCCCGGCGCAGTTGCGACACCTTCGCCTGGAGCGCCCGGGTCGGGTTGCCGGGGAGTTCCTCGCCCCACAGGTCGTCGATCAGGCGGTGGACGGCGACGGGCCGCCCGGCGTCGACGAGGAGGGAGACGAGCAGGGTCCGCACCTTCAGCTCGGGCACCCTCACGGGCGTTCCGTCGGCCGTCCAGACACCCAGCTGTCCCAGTACCCCGAATCGCATGTGATCACCGTAACCCGGCCCCGAACAGGGCCGTAACGGGTTCCGAACCGGATCCGAGCCGCCCGCTCGCAGTCTTCTTCCTGTCGGAGCCACGAGGGCGCCGGCGAGGAGAACACGAACGAGAAGGAGAGCGTCATGGGCAAGCTCGACGGCAGGACGGCCCTGGTCACCGGTTCGAGCCGGGGCATCGGCCGGAGCATCGCGCTGGCACTGGCGGCGCGGGGCGCACGGGTCGCCGTCCACTACGCGGGGAACGAGGCCGCCGCGAAGGAGACGGTGCGCACGATCGAGGCGGCGGGCGGGCAGGCGTTCGCGATCCGGGCCGAGCTGGGGCTGCCCGGCGACGCGGACGCCCTGTGGGCGGCCTTCGACGAGCACGCGGACGGGGTGGACATCCTGGTGAACAACGCGGGCATCGCCGGCCCGGGGCTGATCCACGAGGTGACGGAGGCCGACTACGACAGGGTCTTCGCGGTCAACGCGAAGGCGCCGTTCTTCATCATCCAGAAGGGCTTGGAGCGGCTGCGGGACGGCGGGCGCGTCATCAACGTGTCGTCGGGCGTCACGAAGGTGGCCTTCCCCGGAATGACCTCGTACGCCGCCAGCAAGGGCGCGGTGGAGGTGCTCACGCTGACGCTGGCCCGGACGCTGGGCCCGCGGGGGATCACGGTCAACGCGGTGTCGCCGGGGACGATCGAGACCGACATCCACCCGTGGATGGCCGATCCGGCCGCGAAGGCGCACGCGGCGGGCTTCTCCGTCTTCGACCGGGTCGGTCAGCCGGACGACGTCGCCGATGTGGTCGCCTTCCTCGCCACGGACGACGCCCGCTGGGTGACCGGCCAGAACATCGACGTCAGCGGGGGCTCTGGGCTGGGCATCTGACGCCGCGTCCCGTACCCCTCCCCCGCTCCGTCTCCCGTGCCCCCCGCCCGCTCCCCTCTGCCCTCCCTGGAGGTTCGCCGTGACCCGGACCCTGCTCGTCCTCGCCCATCCCCGCAGCGATTCCCTCACGGCGCAGGTGGCGGAGCGCATCCGGCTCCGGCGGCGGGCGGAGGGCAACACGGTGGACCTCCTGGACCTGTACGCGGAGGGCTTCGACCCGCGCCTGACGCCGATCGACGAACCGGACTGGCAGGACCGGGAGAAGCGGTACTCGCCCGAGGTGCACGCCCACATGCGGCGCGTCGAGGAGGCCGACGAGGTGGTGGTGGTCTTCCCGGTGTGGTGGTTCGCTCCGCCGGCCGTGGTGAAGGGCTGGATCGACCGGGTGTGGAACTACGGCTTCGCGTACGGGCGGAGCACACCGAGGCTCCGGGGGAAGCGGATGCTGTGGCTCGGGCTGGCCGGGGGCCCGGCCGCCGAGTACGAGAGCTCCGGGCTCGGCGCCGCCCTCGAAGTCCAGCTCCGGGTGGGGGTGTCGGAGTTCTGCGGGGTGGAGGGGGCGCAGGTGCGCCTGCTGCACGGCACGGAGTTCTCGGGGGTTCCGCAGGCGCTCCGGCCGGAGCGCGCCCGGGAGGTGTTCGCCGCCGCCGACGCGGCGGTGACGGCGTACGACGGGGAGACGGCGTACGACGGGGTGGCGGCATCGGTCACGGCGGCATCGGTCACGGCAACGGCTGTCACGGCAACGGCGGCGGCGTCCGGCGGGAAATGACGTTGCCCACGCTCCCTAATACCCCTAGGTTTCTCCCTAGGAGCACAAGTTTGAACTGAGGAGGCGCCGTATGGTGCGAGCGGGACTGAGCCCCGGTGTGCTGACCCTGGCGGCCGCCGGCATGGCGGACGAGGAAGGGCTCGACAAGGTCACCCTGTCCGCGCTCGCCCGGCGGTTCGGCGTCAAGGACGCCAGCCTGTACGCGCACGTCCGCAGCCTGCGGGACCTGCGGGTCCGGGTCGCCCTGCTGGCCTCCGAGGAGATGACGGACCTCATCGCCGCCGCCGTCGCGGGCCGTTCGGGCAAGGACGCGCTGGTCGGCTTCGCCAACGCCTACCGCACGTACGCCCTGGAACACCCCGGCCGCTACGCGGCGACGCAGTTGCGGTTCGACCCCGACGAGGTGGCGGGCTCGAAGGGCTTCGCCCGCAGCGTCGAGCTGACCTACGGCATGCTGCGCGGCTACGGACTGACCGAACCGGACCTGACCGATGCGGGGCGCCTGCTGCGCAGCACCTTCCACGGCTACGTCCACCTGGAACTCAGCGGTGGCTTCGGGCACTCCCGCGAGGTGCGGGACTCCTGGGCCCGCTCGCTCGACGCCCTGCACGTCCTGCTGAACAACTGGCCGCCGCGGCCCGACGGGAGCACCGACCGATGAACACGCCCCCCACGACCGACACCCTCGCCGTGCCCGGCGCCACCCTGTACCACGAACGCCGGGGCAGCGGGCCGGTGCTGCTGCTGATCCCCGGCGGCGGGGCGGACGCCGGGCTGTACGCGGGGATGGCCGGGGACCTCGCCGCCGGTGGGTACACGGTGGTGTCATTCGATCCGCGCGGCCAGTCCCGCAGCCCGCTCGACGAGCCCGCCACCGACCATCGGGTGGCGGACTGGGCGGACGACGCGCACCGGCTGCTCGAACTGCACTCCCCGCACGAGCCGGCGTACGTCCTCGGGTGCAGTGCGGGAGCCGTCGCCGCGCTGGATCTGCTGGCCCGTCATCCGGAGCGGGTGCGCCGGGTGGTGGCGCACGAGCCGCCGCTGGTGGAGGTACTGGAGGATCCCGCGCCGCACCGGGCCCTGTTCCACGAGGTGCGCGAAGTGTTCCGGGTCCGGGGTGCGGCGGCGGCGATGGCCCACCTCGGGGCGGGACTCGGCGAGGTCCCGGACCGGGCGGAGGCCGCCGAACTGCCGCCCGAGGTGCAGGAGATGGCGCCGCGGATGTACGCGAACCTGCCCGTGTTCCTGGAGCACGTCCTGTGCCCGTTCACATCGAGCGTGCCGGACGTGGCGGCGCTACGCGCCTCCTCGGACCGGCTGGTGCTCGCGGCCGGACGGGATTCCCGCGCGATGCCGGCCCTGTACGGGCCGGCCCGCCGGCTGGTGGAGCTGACCGGGGCGGCCTTCGCGGAGTTCCCGGGCGGCCACGTCGGCTGCACCGAACACCCCGGGGAGTTCGCCGCGGTGCTGCTCGCGGAACTCTCGCGGGAGAAGTAGTTCCGGGCGGCTGTCACATCCGTTCCTCGCGGCGGCTCATAGGGGGCGTCCAGCACGACGAGCCCGCCGCCGAGGATCCCCCGATGTCCACCCCGCCACCGTGGTCACCCCGGTCGCCGCCGTCATGGCCGGGTTCTGCGGCGCGTCGATCTTCCTCGGCGCCGAGTTCACCGTCGAACCCCTCGCCACGTACGCCGTCCCGCGCGGCTGGTGGAACCGGCTCGGCGCCGCCACGGTCGCCGGAGCCGCCCGCCTCGTCGTGGGCCTGTCGCTCGCCCTCGTCCTTGTCCTCGTCCGACGGCCGGTGCGGGGGTTCGCGGCCGGGGTTCCGCATCGGGCCCCCGTCCCACCCTTCAAGATCATCGGGTGCAGAATGACCCTTATGCCGATACCAAACGTGCCGAAAACGGCAACGCTCGACGACACGGCCCTGATCAGCCGCACCCTGACCCGGGCCTTCGACGACGACCCGATGATGCGCTGGTTCTTCCCCGACGACGCCGCGCGGGAGACCGCGCTGGGCCGCTACTTCGCCACCCTCTTCACCCGGCAGTACGTCCATCACGGCGTGTGCGAGCGCACCGACTCGGCGGCCGCGTTCTGGGTGGCGCCGGAGGCCCAGGCCAAGGCCGTACCCGACGCGGACACCATCCGGGAGCTCCGGGACATCCTCGGCGACCGGGCCGAGCTGTTCGGGGCGGCCGTCGAAACGGCCGCCCGGCACACCCCCGGGGAGGCGCACTGGTCCCTGTCGCTCATCGGCGCCGACCCGGCCGCCCAGGGCAAGGGCCACGGAGCCGCCCTCCTGCGCTCGGGCCTCGCCCGGGCCGACGCGTCGGGCCTGCCGGCCTACCTGGAATCCTCGAAGCCGTCGAACCTCCCCTTCTACGAACACTTCGGCTTCACGGTCCGCGAGGAGGTCCACCTGCCCGGCGGCGGCCCCACCCTGTGGACGATGTGGCGCGAACCCCGGCGGGCCGACCTCCCCGCCTGAGACGGTTCACCGACCCGCCGGACGGCTGCCGGCGGGTCGGCGCTGCGGCCCGACGTGCGTCACGCGCTGCGGCCTCCCCCCGCCCGCCCCATGTGGCGCCGGACCCGGGCGGAGCCCGGCACCCGGACCGGCTCGCGCAGAGGGTCGAGGAACGCGCCGGCGCCCCGGCTCGGCGGCGCTCGGTGAGAGGCCGTCATGCCGGGGTGTCGCCGGGTGGGGGTGCCCGGATCCTCGTGGGGCCGGTCAGGGTTCCGTGCTGCCGCCGAGCGGCGGGATGTGCCGGAGGAGGGCGGTCACCGCGACCGCCGTCAGGAGGACCAGGGCGGCGCTGACCAGGGACGCCGTGTGGAAGCCGGTGGTGAAGGAGTCCCGGGCGACGGTCAGTAGGTCGGAGCCGAGGGCGGTGGGGAGTTGGCCGGCCGCGTCCGTCGCGCCGCCGATGGTGTCGCGGGCCGCGGCGAGGGCGTCGGCGGGCAGGCCGGGCGGGGCGGCGGCGGCGGTGACCCCGTCGCGGTAGACGGCCACCGCGACGCTGCCGGTACCGGCGATGCCGAGGGCCAGCCCGAGGTCGTAGGCGGTCTGGCCGGTCGCCGCGGCCGAACCGGCCTTCTCCGCCGGGGCCGAGCCCACGGCGAGCGCGGTGCCGAGCACACTGATCGGGGCGATGCCGAACATGACGAGCGCGAGGCCCAGGGAGACCGCCACCACGCCAGGCTGCGTGGCCAGCCAGAACCCGGGCAGCGTGGCGGCCAGGCCCCCGAGGATCACGTGCGCGGGGCGGGCGCGGCGGGCGAGCACCGGGGTGAGCTGGGAGCCGAGGACGAGTCCGGCCGCGCCCGGCAGCAGCCACAGACCCGCCGCGAGCGGGGTCAGACCACCGATGGCCAGGAGGTGCTGGGGGACCAGGTACTCGATGCCGTTCAGGGCCATCATGCCGAGCAGCAGGGTCAACAGGGCGCCGGTGAAAGCGCGGTGGGTGAACAGGCGCAGGTCGAGGAGCGGGGCGGTCAGCCGGTTCTGGCGGCGGACGAACAGGAGCGCGAAGACCGCGCCGACCGCGATGGCCGCCAGGTGCGCCGCCTGCGGTCCGAACTCGGCGAACTTCTTGATGCCGTACACGACGGGGAGGATCGCGAGGAGGAACAGTGCGGCGCTGGGCAGGTCGATGCGGCCGGCGGACTGGTCGCGGTACTCAGGGAGCAGCAGGGGTGCCAGGAGGACGACGGGGACCATGACCGGGACTCCGAGGAGGAACACCGAGCCCCACCAGAAGGAGTCCAGCAGGACACCGCCGACGACGGGGCCGATCGCGATGCCGACGGAGAGGGCGGTGACCCACATGGCGATGGCGGTGGCCCGCTGCCGTGCGTCGGTGAACATGTGGGTGATCAGGGCGAGCGTGGACGGGAGCACCGCGGCTCCGGCCACACCCAGGAGGGCCCGCGCCGCGATGAGGGTCTGCGGGTCGGGAGCGTGGGCGGCGAGCAGCGAGGCGGCGATGACCCCGACGGAGCCGGCGAGGAGCAGCCTGCGGCGTCCGATGCGGTCGCCCAGCGTGCCCATGATGACCAGGAACCCGGCGGTCATGAACCCGTACATGTCGGTGGTCCAGAGCAGTTGGCTGCTGGAGGGGTGCAGGTCGGCGGTGAGGTACGGGGTGGC
Source organism: Streptomyces sp. NPDC040432 (assembly GCF_055595445.1). Taxonomy (NCBI): domain Bacteria; kingdom Bacillati; phylum Actinomycetota; class Actinomycetes; order Kitasatosporales; family Streptomycetaceae; genus Streptomyces; species Streptomyces sp. NPDC040432. The sequence continues at coordinate 102,621 of NZ_JBVIVP010000027.1, forward strand.
CAGCCACAGGACGCCCAGATCGGCGGTCATCAGGGCGACGGGAAGGAGGAGTACGGCGAGGCCGAGCCACTGGCGGGTACCGGCCTTCGCCGGGAGGGGGTGGGGGGTTCGGGGAGAGGGCGGGGAGGAGGTCGTCGTCGGCGTCATGGGTGCACTGTGCGGGGGCGCGCTTCGGGTTCGGTTCGGATGTGGTTGCGGTCCTGTTCCGGTGCCGATCGGAAGCCTGTTGCGGTGCCGATCGGGAGCCTGTTCCGGGCTGTTCCGGTGCCCGGCCACGGTGCCCACTCCCCGCCCGCGGCCCGTCCCCCTCCCCGTCCCCCTGCCCGCCGCGCGGCCGTCCCCCTGCCCGCCCCGCGGCCGTCCCCCTGCCGGTGCCGTCGCGGTCCCCGTCCGGTCCCGGCGCTACCGGCCGGTGGCGGTCCAGGTGTCGTGGCCGGCCAGGAGGGTGCGCAGGTCCCCCTTGCCGTACTGGTCGACGGCGGTGTCGAGTTGGTCGGCCATGAGGGTGTCGTAGACGGGGCGGTGGGTGCTGCGCAGGACGCCGATGGGGGTGTGGTGGAGGGT